>NZ_QBUF01000005.1:0-135610 GCF_003058185.1 Pseudomonas sp. GV105 | reverse complement strand
GCTTGCCCCCGATGGCGGTGGATCAGTCACAGCTTCAGTGACTGACACTCTGCTATCGGGGGCAAGCCCCCTCCCACATTTGCACCGTGTCGGCCGTTAGACCGGCGCAGGCGCCCGACGCTTGTCCGGCTGCTGCCAGCCATCGGCGGCCGCTTCTTCGATCGCTTGTTGGATCGCCTTCTTGCGCATCTCTTCGGCACGTCGGCTGAAGAACCACACCAGGAAAGTCACCAACGACACCGCCAGCAGAATCAGGCTGGCCACGGCGTTGATCTCCGGTTTGACCCCCAGGCGCACCGCCGAGAAGACTTCCATCGGCAACGTGGTCGAACCCGGGCCCGACACGAAGCTGGCGAGTACCAGGTCATCGAGGGACAGCGCGAAGGACATCATCCCACCCGCCGCCAACGACGGCGCGATCATCGGGATGGTGATCAGGAAGAACACCTTCCACGGCCGCGCGCCCAGGTCCATCGCCGCTTCTTCAATCGACAGGTCCAGCTCGCGCAAGCGCGCCGACACCACCACCGCCACATACGCCGCGCAGAACGTGGTGTGGGCGATCCAGATGGTGACGATGCCACGTTCCTGGGGCCAGCCGATCATCTGCGCCATCGCCACGAACAGCAGCAACAGCGACAGACCGGTGATCACCTCGGGCATGACCAACGGCGCGGTCACCAGGCCGCCGAACAGCGTGCGGCCCTTGAACTGGCTGATGCGCGTCAGCACGAACGCCGCCAATGTACCCAGCGCCACGGCCGCGACGGCCGTGTAGCAGGCGATTTCCAGGGAACGCGCCACCGAGCCCATCAACTGGGTGTTGTCCAGCAGGCCCACGTACCACTTGATCGACCAACCGCCCCACACCGTCACCAGCTTGGATTCGTTGAACGAGTAGATCACCAGGATCAGCATCGGCAGGTAGATGAACAACAACCCCGCCACCAGCATGAAGCTTGAGAAACTGACGCGCTTCATATCTTGCCCTCCATCTCTTTGGCTTGGCTGCGGTTGAACAGGATGATCGGCACGATCAGGATCGCCAGCATCACCACCGCCAGGGCAGAAGCCACCGGCCAGTCACGGTTGTTGAAGAATTCTTGCCACAACACTTTACCGATCATCAGGGTTTCCGGGCCGCCGAGCAGTTCCGGGATCACGAACTCGCCCACCACCGGGATGAAGACCAGCATGCAACCGGCGATGATGCCGTTCTTGGACAGCGGCACGGTGATCTTCCAGAAGCTGTTGAAGGTGCTCGAACCCAGGTCCGAGGCAGCTTCCAGCAGGCTCTGGTCATGTTTCACCAGGTTGGCGTACAGCGGCAGGATCATGAACGGCAGGTACGAATAGACCACGCCGATATACACCGCGATGTTGGTGTTGAGGATCTGCAGCGGCTCGTTGATCAGCCCGATGGACATCAGGAAGCTGTTGAGCAAGCCGTTGTTGCTGAGGATGCCCATCCACGCGTACACGCGGATCAGGATCGCGGTCCAGGTCGGCATCATGATCAGCAGCACGAGGACGGTCTGCATCTCTTTGCGCGCACTGGCAATCGCATAGGCCATCGGGTAGCCGATCACCAGGCACAGCAGGGTGCTGAAGAACGCCATCTTCAGCGAGCCCAGGTACGCGGCGATGTACAACTCATCGTCGCCGAGCATCGCGTAGTTGGCCAGGTTCAGCACCAGTTGCAGCTTCTGCTCAACGAAGGTGTAGATCTCGGTGTAAGGCGGGATCGCCACGTCGGCTTCGGCAAAGCTGATCTTCAGGACGATGAAGAACGGCAGCATGAAGAACAGGAACAGCCAGAGGAAAGGGATCCCGATGACCACATGCCGGCCACCGGGGGTTATTCGTTGCAGCTGGCGCTTGAATTTTTTCATGTTCATGAGCGAAGTACCACGCCGCTGTCGTCTTCCCACCACACGTACACCTGATCACCCCAGGTTGGGCGCTGGCCACGGCGTTCGGCGTTGGCGACGAAGGATTGCACGAGCTTGCCGCTCGGCAACTCGACGTAGAACACCGAGTGGCCGCCGAGGTAGGCGATGTCGTGGACCTTGCCGCTGGACCAGTTGTGCTCGCAGGTCGGCATTTGAGTGGTGACCAGCAGTTTTTCCGGGCGGATGGCGTAGGTCACCGACTTGTCTTCCACCGAAGTGGCGATGCCGTAGCCAACGTAGATGTCGCGGTCCAGGTCCGGGCACTTGAGCACTGCGTGGCCTTCAGCGTCGTCGACCACCTGGGTGTCGAAGATGTTGACGTTGCCGATGAACTCGCACACCAGGCGGCTGGTCGGCGTCTCGTAGATGTCGACCGGGCTGCCGATCTGCGCGATCCAGCCCAGGTGCATGATCGCGATGCGCTCGGCCATGGTCATGGCCTCTTCCTGGTCGTGGGTCACCATCACGCAGGTCACGCCGACGCGCTCGATGATTTCCACCAGTTCCAGCTGCATCTGCGAACGCAGTTTCTTGTCCAGCGCCCCCATCGGCTCATCGAGCAGCAGCAGTTTCGGGCGCTTGGCCAGGGAACGGGCCAGGGCCACACGCTGGCGCTGGCCACCGGACAACTGGTGCGGCTTGCGCTTGGCGTACTGGCTCATCTGCACCAGCTTGAGCATCTCGGCCACGCGGGCGTCGACTTCGGCCTTGGGGATCTTGTCCTGTTGCAGGCCAAACGCGATGTTCTGCGCCACGGTCATGTGCGGGAACAGCGCGTAGGACTGGAACATCATGTTGATCGGCCGCTCGTAGGGCGGCATGTCGGTGATGTCCACACCGTCGAGGTAGATGCGACCCTCGGTTGGGCGCTCGAAACCTGCGAGCATGCGCAACAAGGTGGATTTGCCCGAACCCGAACCGCCGAGCAAGGCGAAGATCTCGCCTTTCTTGATTTCCAGGGACACATCGTCCACGGCAATCGTCTCGTCGAACTTCTTCGTGACCCGGTCGATTTTGACCAGCACCTTTTTCGGTGTCTGGTCGCCCTCGAGGGCTTTCTTATAGGCGCCGGAGGCAACTGCCATTTACGAAACTCCCAAAAAAAAGAGTGCAGTTCGCCCGACGCGGGCGAACCCAGGATAGTTTGAGCCTTACTTGCCCGTCTTGACCTTGGTCCAGCTACGGGTCATTAAACGCTGCACTTTCGGGGGTAGCTCGAAGTTGACAAATGTCCGGTCGAGAACCGCCTGCGGTGGGTAAACCGCTTCGTCGGTGCGTATCGATTGCTCCATCAGTGCGTCCGCCCCTGGGTTAGGGTTGGCATAACCGACGTAATCACTGACCTGAGCGATAACCTCAGGTTGCAGTAAATAGTTGATGAAGGCGTGGGCTTCTTTAACGTTGGTCGCGTCCTTGGGGATCGCCAGCACGTCAAACCACAGGTTGCCGCCTTCTTTCGGAATCGCGTAGGCGATGTTCACGCCCTTGCCCGCCTCGGCTGCGCGGGCCTTGGCCTGGAACACATCGCCGGAGAACCCGGCCGCCACGCAGATGTTGCCGTTGGCCAGGTCGGAGATGTATTTGGAAGAATGGAAGTAGGTCACATAAGGCCGCACTTTCAGCAGTTTCGCTTCGGCCTTCTTGTAGTCTTCGGGGTTCTCGCTGTTGGGGTTCAGGCCCATGTAGTTGAGCACCGCCGGCAGCATTTCATCTGCCGAGTCCATGAAGGACACGCCGCACGTCGCAAGCTTCTTCATATTTTCCGGCTCGAACAGCACGGCCCAGGAGTCGATCTTGTCGACGCCCAGCACTTCTTTGACTTTATCGACGTTGTAACCGATGCCGTTGGTGCCCCACAGGTACGGCACGGCGTATTGGTTGCCTGGGTCGTTCTTTTCCAGGCGCTTGAGCAGCGCCGGGTCGAGGTTGGCGTAGTGAGTCAGCAACGACTTGTCGAGCTTCTGGAACGCCCCGGCCTTGATCTGTTTGCCGAGGAAGTGATTGGACGGCACCACCACGTCGTAACCGGTACGTCCGGCCAGCAACTTGCCTTCCAGGGTTTCGTTGGAATCAAACACGTCATACACAGGCTTGATACCGGAGGCCTTTTCAAAGTTGGCCAGGGTGTCGGGGCCGATGTAGTCCGACCAGTTATAAACATGCACAGTCGATGCGGCCTGCACGCTGACAGCCAGCGTGATACCTGCACCTACCAGCAAGGCTTGGCGAAATAAAGAAAATGGCAAGTGGAGGTCCTCTTAAATAGTTGGGCCCAAAGTTGTTGCCCGGCAACAAAACCGGCGCGCAACTTACCCTCGATAAACCGATCCGGCAAAACTTTCTGTCATTTAATTACTGTACGGCTGCCGCTCTTTGTAGGAGCGAGCTTGCTCGCGAAGAACTCACAGGCAACGCGGGCGACCAGAGGCGCTGCGTTATCGTTGACGATTTTCGCGAGCAAGCTCGCTCCTACAGGTTTCCTCGCTTATTTGCCCGATTTGATTTTGGTCCAGCTACGGGTCATTTCACGCTGAGTCGCCGCCGGCAAGTCGGCAATGGCATACAGCTTGGCTTGCACGTCCGCTGGCGGGTAGATGCCTGGGTCGCTGGTGATGTCTTTGTCGACCAATGCGGTGGCTTTCTCGTTACCGTTCGGGAAACGCACGCTGTTGGTGATCGCAGCCATGACTTTCGGCTCGAGCAGGTAGTTCATGAACTTGTAGGCCGCTTCGACGTTTTCGGCATCTTTAGGGATGGCGACCATGTCATAGAAACTGCCGGCGCCTTCCTTCGGAATGTCATACGCCACTTTGACCTTGCCACCGGCTTCAGCCGCGCGGGATTTGGCCTGCTGGATGTCACCCGAGTAACCCACGGCTACGCAGATGTTGCCGTTGGCCAGGTCGGAGATGTACTTGGACGAGTGGAAGTAGCCGATCGAAGGACGGATCTTCAGGAACAGGTCTTCAGCTTGCTTGAGGTCGGCTTTCTTCTGGCTGTCGGTCGGCAGGCCCAGGTAATGCAGCGCGATCGGCAGCATTTCGGTTGGCGAATCGAGGAAGCTCACACCGCAGCTCTTGAGCTTGGCGATGTTTTCCGGCTTGAGCAGGATGTCCCACGAATCGATCTTGTCGACGCCCAGCGCGGCCTTGACCTTCTCCGGGTTGTAACCGATGCCGATCGAACCCCACATGTACGGGAAAGCGTGCTTGTTGTCCGGGTCGCTGACCGACACGGCCTTGAGCAGCGACGTGTTCAGGTTTTCGTAGTTGGACAGCTTGGACTTGTCCAGCTCCTGGTAGACGCCGGCCTTGATCTGCTTGGCGAGGAAGTTGTTCGACGGTACGACGATGTCGTAACCGGACTTGCCTGCCAGCAACTTGGCTTCAAGGGTCTCGTTGCTGTCGAATACGTCGTACACCACTTTGATGCCCGACTCTTTTTCAAAGTTGGCGATGGTGTCCGGAGCAATGTAGTCGGACCAGTTATAGACGTGCAGCACTTTATCGTCTGCCTGGGCCGCGCCCGCCATTGCGCCCATCAGGGACAACGCGAGGAGGGTCTTGCCAGCGTTCTTCAAACCTAATGCCTTCATTTGGTGATGCTCCAATTTTCTTTTTTGGGCCGCAGCATGCTTCATCGATACACAGCTGTTCGGCAGCCCGTCGAAGGGCAGCAAAACAGGACAACAGTCTGGCAACTTAGGGGGCCGGCTTTCAACTAACCCCCCACTTTTATAACTGCCCGAACGCAGCACCCGAGAGTCACTGCGTTCTGAGCCTAGCACTTAGCCCTGCAATGCCGCCAAAGTCAGGTCCAGGCAATGACGAGCCTTGGTCACCAGCTCGTCGATTTCGGTCTTGCTGATCACCAGCGGCGGCGAAATGATCATGGTGTCACCCACGGCGCGCATGATCAGGCCATTCTCGAAGCAGAAGGTTCGGCAGATCATGCCAACACCGCGGCCTTCGTAACGCTTGCGCGTCGCTTTGTCCTGAACCAGTTCAATCGCACCGAGCATGCCGACACCACGCACTTCACCCACCAACGGATGATCAGCCAGCTCCCTCAGACGTTTCTGCAAATACGGTGCCGTTTCATCATGCACACGCTTAATAATTTGTTCATCGCGCATGATGCGGATGTTTTCCAGAGCGACCGCCGCGGCCACCGGGTGACCGGAGTAGGTGAAGCCGTGGTTGAAATCGCCGCCTTCATTCAGCACCGCCACCACCTCGTCGCGCACGATCAGGCCACCCATCGGGATGTAGCCCGAGGTCAGGCCCTTGGCGATGGTCATCATGTCCGGCTTGAGGTCGTAGAAATCGCTGCCGAACCACTCGCCGGTACGGCCGAAACCGCAGATCACCTCGTCGGCGACGAACAGGATGTCGTACTTGGCGAGGATTTCCTTGATGCGCGGCCAGTAGCTGTCCGGCGGCACGATCACGCCACCGGCGCCCTGGATCGGCTCGGCAATGAAGGCACCGACGTTGTCCACGCCCAGTTCCAGAATCTTCGCTTCCAGCTGGTTGGCGGCCCACACACCGAACTCTTCGGGGCTCATGTCGCCGCCTTCGCCAAACCAGTACGGCTGGGCGATGTGGACGATGCCCGGGATCGGCAAGTCGCCCTGCTCATGCATATAAGTCATGCCGCCGAGGCTGGCGCCGGCCACGGTGGAGCCGTGGTAGCCATTCTTGCGGCTGATGATGATTTTCTTGTTCGGCTGGCCCTTGATCGCCCAATAGTGGCGGACCATGCGCAACATGGTGTCGTTGCCTTCGGAGCCGGAACCGGTGAAGAACACGTGGTTCATGCCGGCCGGTGCAACGTCGGAGATCGCCTTGGCCAGTTCCAGCACCGGCGGGTGGGCGGTCTGGAAGAACAGGTTGTAGTACGGCAGTTCTTTCATCTGCTTGGCGGCGGCGTCAGCCAGTTCATCGCGACCGTAACCGATCGCCACGCACCACAGGCCGGCCATGCCGTCGAGGATCTTGTTGCCTTCGCTGTCCCACAAGTAAACGCCGTGGGCTTTAGTAATGATCCGTGGGCCTTTCTCTTTCAACTGCTTGAAGTCGCTGAACGGCGCCAGGTGGTGATCACTGCTCAAGGCTTGCCATTCACGGGTTTGCGGGTTGTTGCTGGACATACCAATCTCCTAGACTTTTCAGTGGAGGGCGCGCCGTTCAACGGGCGCGCCCGGCGCATCAGACGGCGAAGAGCAGGAACTCCCGCTCCCACGAACTGATCACGCGCTTGAAGTTTTCATGCTCGGCCCGCTTGACCGCGACGTAGCCAGTGATGAATTTGTGACCCAGGTATTTCTCGATGGTCTTGCTGTTTTCCATGCGTTCCAGGGCGTCTTCGATGGTCAACGGCAGGCGCAGGTTGCGCCGCTCGTAACCACGGCCGACGACCGGCGCGCTTGGGTTGTGCCCTTCGACCATGCCGATGTAGCCGCACAACAGGCTGGCGGCGATCGCCAGGTACGGGTTGGCGTCTGCGCCCGGCAGGCGGTTTTCCACGCGACGGTTCTGCGGGCCGGCATCCGGTACGCGCAGGCCGACGGTGCGGTTCTCTTCGCCCCACTCCACGTTCACCGGCGCCGAAGTGTCCGGCAGGAAGCGGCGGAACGAGTTCACGTTGGGGGCAAACAGCGGCAGCAATTCGGGGATGAATTTCTGCAGGCCGCCAATGTGGTTGAGGAACAGTTGGCTCATGGTCCCGTCTTCATTGGAGAAGACGTTCTTGCCGGTGGCGATGTCGATGATGCTCTGGTGCAGGTGCATCGCGCTGCCGGGCTCGCCGGTCATCGGCTTGGCCATGAAGGTGGCGGCCACGTCGTGCTTGAGCGCGGCTTCACGCATGGTGCGCTTGAACACCAGGATCTGGTCGGCCAGGGACAGCGCGTCGCCGTGACGGAAGTTGATTTCCATCTGCGCCGTGCCGTCCTCGTGGATCAGGGTGTCGAGGTCCAGCTCCTGCAGTTCGCACCAGTCGTAGACGTCCTCGAACAGCGGGTCGAATTCGTTGGCCGCTTCTATAGAGAACGACTGCCGACCGGTTTCCGGGCGCCCGGAACGGCCGATCGGCGGTTGCAGCGGGAAGTCCGGGTCTTCGCAGCGCTTGGTCAGGTAGAACTCCATCTCCGGCGCCACGATCGGCTGCCAGCCTTTGTCGGCGTAGAGCTTGAGGACTTTCTTGAGCACGTTGCGCGGCGACAGTTCGATCGGGTTGCCTTGCTTGTCGTAGGTGTCGTGGATCACCTGGGCGGTAGGCTCGATGGCCCACGGCACCAGGAACACCGCGTTCTGGTCGGGGCGGCAGATCATGTCGATGTCGGCCGGGTCGAGCAATTCGTAATAGATGTCGTCTTCGACATAGTCGCCGGTCACGGTCTGCAACAGAACGCTCTCGGGCAGGCGCATGCCTTTCTCGGCGATGAACTTGTTGGTCGGCGAGATCTTGCCCCGGGTGATACCGGTGAGGTCGCCAATCATGCATTCGACTTCTGTGATCTTGTGGTCTTTCAACCAATCGGTGAGCTGGTCGAGGTTGTTACTCATAAATGCCTCTGGGCTGGGTTTCCTGACGTTCATTAAAGGTCAGGCGTCGGTTGACGCATCGGCGTCGCTGGTTCATCAGAGTGGGAGCTTAACCGCCATTTGGGGTGCCGTTGCACTCCTAAAGCAAAAGGCTTGCCTCCCGTGCAGGATAATGAGCGGCAACCGCAAAAAAGGCAGGACCGGCGTCATGAAAAGGGTGAGTACAAGAAAATGAACGGGGCACGCGAACAGCGTCCTGGCCGTCAAGAATAATGGCCGGATCGAAGGGGCTTATCGGGGATGGAATCATCAATGGGAATGCGCGTTCGCAACATTCGACACGGATCTGAAAAGCATGCAGACCGACCTGTTTCGCGCAGGTGGTGATGCCGATTAACGGCAGGCCAGACATGAAGCACCCCGGTATTATTGCTGTTATGGGTTTAAATCGAGCTTAGCCTTGTTCATTTTTTTACACAACACCCCCGTAAAAAATACAACACGGCCCGCTCAAGCCTGCTAGTCCCAAGCCGGGCAACCGAGCAAAACCGCCCCAAAAAGCCCCAAAAAAGCCCTCATGGCGCTTTTTTGGGGCAAAAAAGGCCTCGCTTGACTTCGGCATGCCGTTCGGGTTGACTGAAACCTGAAAAGATCAATGATTGATATTTTTAACAACAAAGGTGTTGCATCATGTCGGTACCCCCGCGTGCCGTTCAGCTTAACGAAGCGAACGCGTTCCTTAAGGATCATCCTGAGGTTCTGTACGTAGACCTTCTAATTGCGGATATGAATGGTGTGGTGCGCGGTAAGCGCATCGAACGCACCAGCCTCCACAAGGTTTACGAGAAAGGCATTAACTTGCCTGCCTCTTTATTTGCCCTGGATATCAACGGCTCAACGGTGGAAAGCACCGGCCTGGGTCTGGACATCGGTGATGCTGACCGAATCTGTTATCCAATCCCCGACACCCTGTGCAATGAACCTTGGCAAAAGCGCCCGACCGCGCAACTGCTGATGACCATGCACGAAATTGAAGGTGAACCTTTCTTCGCCGATCCGCGCGAAGTACTGCGTCAGGTTGTAAGCAAATTCGACGACCTCGGTCTGACTATCTGCGCTGCCTTCGAGCTTGAGTTCTACCTGATCGACCAGGAGAACGTGAACGGCCGCCCACAACCGCCCCGCTCGCCGATCTCCGGCAAACGCCCGCACTCGACACAGGTCTACCTGATCGACGACCTCGACGAATATGTCGACTGCCTCCAGGACATCCTGGAAGGTGCCAAAGAGCAAGGCATCCCGGCTGATGCCATCGTCAAGGAAAGTGCCCCGGCGCAGTTCGAAGTGAACCTGCACCACGTGGCCGACCCGATCAAGGCCTGCGACTACGCGGTACTGCTCAAGCGCCTGATCAAGAACATCGCCTACGACCATGAGATGGACACCACCTTCATGGCCAAGCCTTACCCAGGCCAGGCAGGCAACGGTTTGCACGTACACATTTCGATCCTGGACAAGGACGGCAAGAACATCTTTGCCAGCGAGGATCCCGAGCAGAACGCCGCATTGCGTCACGCGATCGGCGGTGTGCTGGAGACCCTACCCGCCCAAATGGCGTTCCTGTGCCCCAACGTCAACTCCTACCGTCGTTTCGGCGCACAGTTCTACGTGCCGAACTCGCCGTGCTGGGGCCTGGACAACCGCACCGTGGCGATCCGCGTGCCGACCGGCGCGGCCGACTCCGTGCGTATCGAACACCGCGTGGCCGGTGCCGATGCCAACCCCTACCTGCTGATGGCTTCGGTCCTGGCGGGCGTACACCACGGCCTGACCAACAAGATCGAACCGGGCGCGCCAGTGGAAGGCAACAGCTACGAGCAGAACGAACAAAGCCTGCCGAACAACCTGCGCGATGCCCTGCGCGAGTTGGACGACAGCGAGGTGATGGCCAAGTACATCGATCCTAAATACATCGATATCTTCGTCGCCTGTAAGGAAAGTGAGCTGGAAGAGTTCGAACACTCCATCTCCGACCTTGAGTACAACTGGTACCTGCATACCGTGTAAGCGCTGGTTGCACTGAAAAAACGTCGCAGGCCTTTGGTCTGTGGCGTTTTTTTATGGGTTGCTTTTGGTAGACCGAGTTGGCCGCCATCGGGAGCAAGCTCCCTCCCACATTTGAACGAGTTTTCCTGAAGAAACCGGTTCGAGTGTGAGAGGGAGCTTGCTCCCGATGGCGGCCTGGCAGACAACACCGGCTCCTGCTCATACAATGCCCGCTGCCTTGTAGGAGACTTCCATGACCACCCGCCCCGCCGCCCCTCGCAAACCCCGCGCCCGCAGCCAGGCCCGGATCGACGCGATCCTCGACGCCGCCCGCACGTTGCTGGCGTCCGAAGGCGTGGCCGGTTTGTCGATCTACAGCGTGGCCGAGCGCGCACAGATTCCGCCGTCGTCGGTGTACCACTTTTTCGCCAGCGTGCCGGCGCTGCTGGAAGCGTTGACCGCTGACGTCCATGCGGCATTCCGCGCCGCAATCCAGGCGCCCATCGCGCATGATTCACTCAAGTATTGGCGCGACCTGTCTTACATCGTCGAACAGCGCATGCTCACCATCTACAGCAACGACGCCGCCGCCCGCCAGCTGATCCTGACCCAGCACGGGCTGACCGAAGTGAATCAGGCCGACCGCCAGCACGATCTGGAGTTGGGTGACTTGATGCTGGCCGTGTTCAACCGGCATTTCGAAGTGCCGACCCTGCCCACCGATGTGGACGTGTTCGCGCTGGCGCTGGAATTGAGTGATCGCGTGTATGCGCGTTCGGTGCATCAGCATGGGCTGATCACGCCGCGCATGGCCGAGGAAGGCATGCGCGTGTTCGATGCATATGTGGGGCTTTATCTGCCGGCGTATTTGCCCAAGCGGGGCGTCACTGTCTGATGGATGTGTTGTCTGGCAGGGCCTCATCGGGGGCAAGCTCCCTCCCACATGTGACCGAGTTTTCCTGAAGAAACCGGTTCGAATGTGGGAGGGAGCTTGCTCCCACATGTGATCGAGTTTTCCTGAAGAAACCGGTTCGAATGTGGGAGGGAGCTTGCTCCCACATGTGATCGAGCTTTCCTGAAGAAACCGGTTCGAATGTGGGAGGGAGCTTGCTCCCACATGTGATCGAGCTTTCCTGAAGAAACCGGTTCGAATGTGGGAGGGAGCTTGCTCCCACATGTGATCGAGCTTTCCTGAAGAAACCGGTTCGAATGTGGGAGGGAGCTTGCTCCCACATGTGATCGAGCTTTCCTGAAGAAACCGGTTCGAATGTGGGAGGGAGCTTGCTCCCGATAGCGCCCTCAAGTGATCACAACTTGGCGATCGACACCTCGGTGGATTTGACGAAGGCAATCACCTCGCTGCCGATCACCAGCTCCAACTCCTTGACCGAACGGGTGGTGATCACCGACGTCACGATCCCGGACGCGGTCTGCACGTCGATTTCCGAGAGCACATCGCCTTCGACGATTTCCTTGACGGTGCCTTTGAACTGGTTACGCACGTTGATGGCTTTGATAGTCATGTCGTTTTTCCTTCATGGGACAAGTGAGTTATTGCGCCCACCGCAATTGTGTGGGCAACGGTGAAACGGGTTCGGGTTCCGGCGGGGTGCCGGGCAGCGACAGCACACGGTTGAGCACCTGCGCTTCGAGCGCGGCCAGGCGATGCGAGCCTCGGGCGCGTGGACGCGGCAGGTCGACAATCAGGTCGAGGCCGATTTCGCCGTCTTCGATCAGGATCACCCGGTCGGCAATGGCCACGGCTTCGCTGACGTCGTGGGTTACCAGCAACACGGTGAAACCATGCTTCTGCCAGAGGCTTTCGATCAGTTGCTGCATCTCGATGCGGGTCAACGCATCCAGCGCGCCCAACGGCTCATCGAGCAACAGCAGACGCGGCTGATGAATCAACGCACGCGCCAGGGCCACACGCTGCTTCTGGCCACCGGACAAGGCCGCCGGCCACTCATTCGCACGCTCGGCCAGGCCGACCGCTTCGAGCGCTTCCAGTGCCTTGGGACGCCAGTTGCCCTTGAGGCCGAGGCCGACGTTGTCGATGATCTTTTTCCACGGCAGCAGACGCGCTTCCTGGAACATCAACCGCGTGTCTTCGATCGCCGCGCCAAGCGGCGCGGCGCCGGCCAGCAGCTCACCGCTGCTGGCCTTGTCGAGGCCGGCGAGCAGGCGCAGCAAGGTACTTTTACCGCAGCCACTGCGGCCGACCACGGCAACGAACTGGCCCGCCGGAATATGCAGGTCGATGCCCTTGAGCACTTCCCGCGCGCCAAAGGCCTTGCGCAATTTGCGCACCGCCAGGGGAATCCCCTTCAGCAGGCGCGGAGGTTGTTGAGCGGTCATGCCGCACCTCCTTTATTCACTTGATAAGCCGGATGCCAGCGCAGCCACACACGCTCCAGGCCGCGCGCTGCGAGGTCGGCCAGCTTGCCGAGAATCGCGTACATGACGATGGCCAGCACCACCACGTCGGTTTGCAGGAATTCACGGGCGTTCATCGCCAGGTAACCGATACCGGAACTGGCCGAAATGGTTTCCGCCACGATCAGCGTCAGCCACATAAAGCCCAGGGCAAAACGCACGCCCACCAGGATCGACGGCAGCGCGCCCGGCAGGATCACCTGGCGGAACAGGCTGAAGCCGGACAAGCCGTAGCTGCGGGCCATTTCCACCAGCGCCGGGTCGACGTTGCGGATGCCGTGGTAGGTGTTGAGGTAGATCGGGAACAGCGTGCCGAGGGCGACCAGGAAAATCTTCGCGGTCTCGTCAATGCCGAACCACAGGATCACCAGCGGGATCAACGCCAGGTGCGGCACGTTGCGGATCATCTGCACCGAGCTGTCCAGCAGGCGCTCGCCCCACGTCGACAGGCCGGTGATAAAGCCCAGGGCCAGACCGATGCTGCCACCGATCACAAAACCCAGGCCCGCGCGCCAGCCGCTGATGGCCAGGTGCGTCCAGATTTCACCGCGGCGTACCAGGTTGACCCCGGCCTCGATCACCGCGCTCGGCGCCGGCAGAATCCGCGTCGACAACCACCCCGCCGACACCGACAACTGCCACACCGCCAACAGCAACACCGGCAGCACCCAAGGCGCCACGCGATGGCTCAGTTTTTCCACATTCATGGCGCCACCTCAGCTCTGTGACGCCGCTTTGGGAAGGATGTCGTTGGCGACCATCTCGCCGAACGGGCTCACGTAGCCGGCACTTTTCGGCAACTCGGGGCGTTCGATATCCAGGTGCGGGAACAGCAACTCGGCGACGCGATACGATTCTTCCAGGTGTGGATAACCGGAGAAGATAAAGGTGTCGATGCCCAGCGCCGCGTATTCCTTGACCCGCGCCGCAACCGTCGGGCCATCGCCCACCAGCGCGGTGCCGGCCCCGCCGCGCACCAG
Source organism: Pseudomonas sp. GV105 (assembly GCF_003058185.1). Taxonomy (NCBI): domain Bacteria; kingdom Pseudomonadati; phylum Pseudomonadota; class Gammaproteobacteria; order Pseudomonadales; family Pseudomonadaceae; genus Pseudomonas; species Pseudomonas sp. GV105. The sequence continues at coordinate 121,648 of NZ_QBUF01000005.1, read as the reverse complement.
GCCGACGCCGGCCCACAGGTTGGGGCTGACTTCGAGGTTGTCGCGGCTGCCGCCATGCAAGGCCGCCATGCGCTGCTGGCCGACCGAATCAAAGCGCGCCAGCGAGGCCTGGGCGCGGGCGATGGTGTCGTCGTCCAGGTGCGAGATCAGTTTGTCGGCGGCTTTCCAGGCTTCATCGTTGGTTTCGCGCACGATCACATGCAGACGAATACCGAAGCGCACCGTGCGCCCGAGTTTCGCGGCCTTGGCCCGCACCTGTTCGATTTTTTCCGCAACCGCGGCCGGTGGCTCGCCCCAGGTCAGCACCATGTCCACCTGTTCGGCCGCCAGGTCCTGCGCGGCTTCGGAAGAGCCGCCGAAGTACAGCGGCGGACGCGGTTGCTGGATCGGCGGGTAAAGCAGTTTGGCGCCTTTGACGCTGATGTGTTCGCCGTCGTAATCCACGGTTTCGCCTTCCAGCACACGACGCCAGATGCGGGTGAACTCCACCGAGGCCTGGTAGCGTTCTTCGTGGCTGAGGAACAGACCGTCGCCGGCCAATTCTTCCGGGTCACCGCCGGTCACCAGGTTGAACAGCGCACGGCCGCCGGACAGGCGATCGAGGGTCGCGGCCTGACGCGCGGCCACCGTCGGCGAAATGATCCCGGGGCGCAGCGCGACCAGGAACTTCAGACGCTGGGTCACCGGGATCAGCGAAGCGGCCACCAGCCACGAGTCTTCGCAGGAACGCCCGGTGGGGATCAGCACCCCGCCGAAGCCAAGGCGGTCGGCCGCCTGGGCCACTTGCTGCAGATAACCGTGGTCGACGGCGCGAGCGCCTTCGGCGGTGCCAAGGTAATGACCGTCGCCGTGGGTAGGCAGGAACCAGAAAATAGTGAGGCTCATGGAGTTGTCTCCTGAAGAAGTCGGATTACGGCGCGTTGGCCACGGCGGCAGGTGGCGTCCAGATCACGTCCTTGATGCTCAAGGGTTTGGGGATCAATTTGAGTTGGTAGAAGCTGTCGGCAATCTTCTGCTGCGCGGCGACCACCGCCGGGGTCAGGAACAACGCGCCATAGCCCTGGCGTTTCACCGAGGTCAGGGTGATGTCAGCCGGCAGGCCGAGCAGCGGCGCGACCTGTTCGGTGACTTGCTGCGGGTTGGCCTTGGACCACTCGCCCACCGCGCGCACTTCTTCCACCAGCGCCTTGATCACTTCGGGGTGTTTTTCGGCGTAGGGCCTGGTGGCCAGGTAGAACTGGTGGTTGTCGGCAATCCCGCTGCCGTCACGCAAGGTGCGGGCTTGCAGTTGTTTCTCGGCGGCGGCCTGGTACGGGTCCCAGATGACCCAGGCGTCTACGCTGCCACGCTCGAACGCGGCACGCGCATCGGCGGGCGGCAGGAACACGGTCTGCACATCGGTGTATTTCAGGCCGGCATCTTCCAGGGCCCGCACCAGCAGGTAGTGAACGTTGGAGCCCTTGTTGAGCACGACTTTCTTGCCCTTGAGCTCGGCCACCGATTTGATCGGCGAGTCTTTCGGCACCAGGATCGCTTCACTGGTCGGCGCCGGCGGTTCGTAGGCCACGTAGAGCAGATCGGCACCGGCGGCCTGGGCGAATACCGGCGGGGTTTCGCCAGTGACGCCGAAGTCGATCGAGCCGACATTCAGGCCTTCGAGCAATTGCGGGCCGCCCGGGAACTCGGTCCACTGCACCTGCACACCGTCGGCGGCCAGGCGCTTTTCCAGGGTGCCCTTGGCCTTGAGCAGCACCAGGGTGCCGTATTTCTGATAGCCGATCCGCAGAGTTTCGGCAGCGTGGGCTTGAACAATGGCGCCGAAGGACACAGCCGCAGCAAACAGTGCGACCAGACCACGACGCAAGATGACAGTGAGCATGGCGCTCTCTCCAAAAATGCGATTGGGGGGTTGGCTGCACCTGCTTGGCCGTTGGCGGCTGAGTAAGGTGAGTACTTCGTGAATCGGTAAGGCTTAAATGCTCCAGCGAGCACTCAACAAACGTTCATTCAACACATGCGGGTCCAGCGGTTTCGGGCGACGGGCCATGGCGGCGTAGAAAGTTTCCAGAGCCTCGCTCAAGCGTTGTTCGAGGACCGGCACCAGTTGCGCCTGGGCACTGCCCTCGCCGTAAGCGATCTGGCTGTCTTCGGCAAAGATCCCGTGGAGCAATTCCTGGGCTTTGAGCGCCGACAGCACCGGCTTCAATGCGTAGTCCACCGCCAGCATGTGGGCGATGCTGCCGCCGGTGGCGATGGGCAATACCACCTTGTGGGCCAGGGCGCGTTCGGGCAGCAGGTCGAGCACGGTTTTCAGCGCGCCCGAGAACGAGGCCTTGTACACCGGCGTGGCGATCACCAGGCCGTCGGCATTGGCCACTTGTTGCAACAAGTCGATGACTTTGGGGCTGTCGAAGCGCGCATGCAGCAAGTCTTCGGCCGGGAAGTCCCGTATCTGATAACTCACCACTTCCACGCCCTGCTGTTGCAGCCACTGACGGGTTTTATCCAGCAAGACCCCGGAGCGGGAACGCTGACTGGGACTGCCTCCAAGTGTTACGACCAGCATGTAGGAAATTCCTTTAGCAAGTGTCGGCGGTTCGCTGTGTGGCGATGGCGCCAAGATGGAACAGACCATATCAGCAGATTTATATATCCATAAATCTTATTTTTTCATTTGTTTATTCCTTAAAAGAATAAACCATCCATCAATCGCCAGGCGAAAAAAAAGGCCGTCGAAACGGCCTCAAAACCCCTGCCATGTGAGTACACAGCGTCTATCTGTAGGAGCGAGCCTGCTCGCGAAAACCGTCAACGATGACGCAGGCTTTCTGGATGTCCGCAGTAACCGCGCATGCTTCGCGAGCAAGCTCGCTCCTACAGGTAATTCAGCGATTGGGTTGCGGTGTCAGCCGCAGATACGGCTTCACCGCCCGATACCCTTTGGGAAAGCGTTTCTTGATTTCTTCCTCGTCCTTGAGCGACGGCACGATCACCACTTCATCGCCGTCCTGCCAGTTGGCGGGCGTGGCGACTTTGTAGTTGTCGGTCAGTTGCAACGAGTCGATGACCCGCAGGATTTCGTGGAAGTTGCGCCCGGTGCTGGCTGGGTAGGTGATCGTCAGGCGGATTTTCTTGTGCGGGTCGATCACGAACAAGGAACGCACGGTGAGGGTGTCACTGGCGTTCGGATGGATCAGGTCGTAGAGGTCCGAGACCTTGCGGTCGGCGTCGGCCAGGATCGGGAAGTTGACGAGCGTGTTCTGGGTTTCGTTGATGTCTTCGATCCACTTGAGGTGCGAGTCCACCGGGTCTACCGACAGGGCGATGGCCTTGACGCCACGCTTGGCGAATTCGTCCTTGAGCTTGGCGGTGAAGCCCAGCTCGGTGGTGCATACCGGCGTGAAGTCCGCCGGGTGGGAAAACAGCACACCCCAGCTGTCGCCCAGCCACTCGTGGAAACGAATCTTGCCGGCGCTGGAATCCTGTTCGAAGTCGGGGGCGATGTCGCCCAGTCTTAGGCTCATGGTGTGGCTCCTGATGAGTGCTTATGGAGCCCACTGTGCATGGATTACGGATTATTTAAAAAGAATAAATATCGATTTATCTAGACGATATAGGAATATTAAAAATGTGTTCACTGGACCTTGAAACAGGCGAGAGTCAACATTCCGTCCAAGGTTCGAGAAGGCCTTGAGACGCTGTAAAAAGAGGGGTTCAGGAAGGGCTTGCGGGGGTTGAGCCCGACTTGAAAAGCAAGACACCTTGCCCGGCATTGCGCCGGGCAAGGTTTTACAGGCTTACAACAGTGGGATCGAGTAGCTGACGATCAGGCGGTTTTCGTCCTGGTCGCGAGTCGCAACGTCGGTGCGCCACATAGCGTTTTTCCAGGCAACACCGAGGTTTTTCAGTGGGCCTTGTGGAATAACGTAAGCCAGGCTGATGTCACGTTCCCATTCAGACTTGTCACCAGTGGTGGTCTGAATGTTGGTGCCTTTCAGGTAAACCACACCCGCGGTCAGGCCAGGCACACCCACTTGGGCGAAGTCATAAGCGTAACGCGCTTGCCAGGTACGCTCGCCGGCACGGGCGAACTTCTGGATTTGCATGTCGGTAGTGATGCTGGCCGACGAACCGTCACCTTGGTTCAGCCAAGGGAAGTCACTGTCACCCTTGGTGTACTGATAACCGCCACCGAAGGTGTGGCCGCTGACCGAGTACAGTGCCAGGTAGCTGTACAGGTCGTTGTCGACCTTACCGCTGGTAACCGGCTTGGCGCCATCGTTGTAGTAACCGCTGGTGTAGTACGCAGAGTTGTTAGCGTTCTCACCGTTGTCGCGGCTGCGGTAGTAGCGCAGGTCACTTTTCAGCACGCCCGGGCCGATTGCCCAGTTGTGTACCAGGCCCAGGAAGTTCTGGGAGTAGAAATCTTTCAGCTCGCCGAAGTAGTACGAAGCGGTCAGATCCTTGGTGATCTTGTAGTCGGCACCGGCGTAGTAGAACTTGTTGCTGAATTTGCCGGTGTCATAGTTGGAGCTTTTGTTCGCGCCAGCAATCGACAGGTTTTCGTTGTTGCTGGAGTTACGGCCCTTGGCCGACTCGATTTGACCAGCGGTCAGAGTCAAGTCTTTGATTTCGTTAGAAACGATCTCGCCGCCCTGGAAGGTCTGAGGCAACAGGCGACCGTCGTTGGTCTTGATCACCGGGTTGTTTGGCTGCAGGGTGCCCAATTTTGCCACGGTCTGGGAAATCTTGATCTTACCGGTCAGACCCAGGCTAGCGTAGTCGTCGACAGCCTTGTTGCCGTCGCTTGGGAAGACGGTGCCGCCGGACGCAGTGCCGGTGTAGTTGCCGTGGTCTGCGCGGCTGGAGTCCAGACGCAGGCCGTACAGGCCAATGGCGTCAACGCCGAACTGAACGGTACCTTGGGTGAAACCCGAGATGAAACGCAGATCGAAGCCTTGGCCCCATTCGGCGTTCTTGCTACGGGTGTTCGAGGTAGACGATGGCTGGCCATCACGGTTGTCAGTGTTGATGTAGAAGTTACGCAGACCCAGTGTGGCCTTACTGTCTTCGATAAAACCGGCGGCGCCTGCATGCTGGGCGATTGCCCCGAGTGCTACAGCCAATGCCAAGGTGGACTTCTTCATGTACCGCTCCTCTCATTTCTAATTTTTGTATTTCTTTGGTCTCAGGTCTAACGCCGGAGATCCACAGATGCGCGATTAGCGCCAGATAGTGACCGCCAAGTCAATCGTAACCTTGTGTGTCTACTACCTTCGTCTAATCGCAGTTTGTTTGGTCCCTGCAGGGTAATGAATTTTTCATACACCCAAAAAGAATTATTTCATTCTTTTTCATATGCTTTTGGAATAAGTCTCTGCATAAAGCAAGACGCGTCAGCGTAGACGAACCTTTGCATAAGCTAATTCCTAAAAGGCATTTCTTGATCGCTTTTTAGATCTTTTTAGCTGAACGCACCGTCACATACGTCACCCAGGATCAAAAAGGCGACGCCATCATGGCCAAACGCCCATCTTCCCGTCAATTTGTTACAGTTTTTGTATCGCTAATATTTCATGCCGGCCTGAGAGCCGCTGATCGAGCCGTCTGGCAGCGAAAGCTTCGCGCAATTTATCCCTCTGCGCCTTGATCGTATCGGCTCAAAATCAAGAATCCTTAAACTTTAGTAGGGGGCACGGGTGGCACGATGACGCACCCCGGGGTTTGATCGACCACGTCATCGCTACGCCCTTCGCCCGTGGGACGTACCGATTTTCGAAGTGACAAGCTGGTTTGGCGGCGAACGCATCACCTCGGGTTAACGCAACGACCGAGGCCTGCATCGCAGGCAAACCAGCTCAGAGGCTGGGAGGGCGGGGTATTACAGGGCCTTCTCGAAAATCTTCGAGTTACGCTGATAGTTGTACAGCGATGCCCGCGCCGAAGGCAGGCGATCCACGCTGCTGGGCACAAAGCCGCGCTCGCGGAACCAGTGCGCCGTGCGCGTGGTGAGCACGAACAGGGTCTTCAACCCCTGCGCCCGGGCGCGAGCCTCGATGCGCTCGAGCAGTTCATCGCCGCGCCTGCCGTGGCGATACTCCGGGTTGACCGCCAGGCACGCCAGCTCCCCCGCGTCCGAATCGGCGATCTGATACAGCGCCGCGCAGGCGATGATCATGCCTTCGCGTTCGACCACGCTGAACTGCTCGATCTCGCGCTCCAGCACTTCCCGCGAACGGCGTACCAGGATGCCCTGCTCTTCCAGCGGGCTGATCAGGTCGAGCAAGCCGCCGACGTCTTCGATCGCCGCCTCGCGCACCAGCTCGAATTGTTCCTGGGCCACCAGCGTACCGCCGCCATCACGGGTGAACAGTTCGGTGAGCAGCGCACCGTCTTCGACATAGCTGACGATATGGCTGCGGCCTACCCCGCCCCGGCAAGCTTCGGCAGCCGCATCGAGCAATTCAGCCTGGTAGTTGCTGCCCAGGCGTTGCAGGTGCGCCGGCACTTGTTGCGGGCGCAGTTCACGCACCAGGCGGCCATTTTCATCGATCAGGCCAGGATCGGCACCGAACAGCAGCAACTTATCGGCGGCCAGGTCGATGGCGGCGCGGGTGGCGACGTCTTCGCAGGCCAGGTTGAAGATCTCGCCGGTGGGCGAATACCCCAGGGGCGACAGCAGCACGATGGAGCGCTCGTCCAGCAGGCGATTGATGCCTTTGCGGTCGACCCGACGCACTTCGCCGGTGTGGTGGAAGTCCACGCCTTCGAGCACGCCGATCGGGCGCGCCGTCACCAGGTTGCCGCTGGCCACGCGCAAGCGCGAGCCCTGCATCGGCGACGAGGCCATGTCCATCGACAGGCGCGCTTCAATGGCGATGCGCAGATGGCCGACCGCATCGATCACACACTCCAGCGTGGCGGCATCGGTGATGCGCAGGCCGTTGTGGTAAACCGGGTTGAGTCCGCGCGCTTCAAGGCGCGCTTCAATCTGTGGGCGCGAACCGTGGACCAGCACCAGTCGCACTCCCAGGCTGTGGAGCAGCACCAGGTCGTGGACGATATTGCCGAAGTTCGGATGATCCACACCGTCGCCGGGCAGCATGACCACAAAGGTGCAGTCGCGGTGGGCGTTGATGTAGGGCGAAGCGTGACGAAGCCAATTGACGTAGTCGGGCATGGAACCTGGGCCTGTAATAAAAAGCAGCCGAAAAAGGATGAGTCGTGAAAACGCACAGCAGGCTGATGGTTATCGTCGGAACAGGCTTGGCAACACGCTCGCTCTCCTTATGTACGCATGGGCAGGGATTAATTTATGCAGGTGTCAGGCAGTAATATTCGATCAGTTCCCGCAATAGACGCACTGTAGGCGTCAAGCGTGACATTTCGAGGTACTCGCCCGGCTGGTGAGCGCAGGCAATATCGCCAGGGCCAAGCACCAGGGTTTCACAACCAAGGCGCTGAAGATAAGGCGCTTCGGTGCCGAACGCTACTGCTTCGGCGCGATGACCGGTCAATCGTTCGGCGACCCGCACCAGCTCTGCGTCTTCGGCCTGCTCGAACGGCGGCACTTCGGCGAACAGCGGCGCATAGTCGATCTTCACCTTATGGCGCTCGGCCACTGGTTCGAGTTTCTGCCGGATCGCCGCGCGCAGCACCTGCGGGTCCATGCCGGGCAAGGGCCGCAGGTCGAACTCCAGGGAACACTGGCCGCAGATGCGGTTGGGGTTATCGCCGCCGTGGATGCAACCGAAATTCAGGGTCGGTTGCGGCACGCTGAACTGCGGGTTGCGGTACTCGCGCTGCCAGGCCAGGCGCAGGCCGCGCAGTTCGCCGATGGCGTCGTGCATGGCTTCCAGCGCGCTGTGGCCCAGCCGCGGGTCCGACGAATGACCGCTGCGGCCGAGGATGTCGATGCGCTCCATCATCACACCTTTGTGCAGGCGGATCGGCTTGAGGCCGGTCGGCTCGCCGATCACCGCCGCACGCCCCAGCGGACGCCCCGCCGCCGCCAATGCACGGGCGCCGGACATCGAGCTTTCTTCATCGCAGGTGGCAAGGATCAGCAACGGCTGCTTGAACGGTTGGTCGAGCAGCGGCAACACCGCTTCGATGGCCAGCGCGAAAAAACCCTTCATGTCGCAGCTGCCCAATCCTACCCAGCGACCGTCGACTTCCGTCAGCTTGAGCGGGTCGGTCTTCCACAGCGCGGCGTCATACGGCACGGTATCGCTATGACCGGCCAACACCAGGCCGCCGGGGCCCGTGCCGAAACTGGCGAGCAGGTTGAACTTGCCGGGGCTGACGGGCTGGATGTCGATGGCGAAGCCCAGATCGCCCAGCCAGCCGGCGAGCAGGTCGATCACCGGGCGGTTGCTCTGGTCGAGAGACGCTTGGGTGCAACTGACCGACGGTGTGGCAATCAAGGCGGCGAATTGCTCTTTCATGGACGGTAACGGCATGCGCGGTCTCCCTACTTCCCGGATGAACCTCACTATAGAGGCATCTGCACGACACAATAAACCGTTGCGGCGCGTTGCCGGGCTCAGTCCTGTACACTGCACGACCTTGGCAGCCACTCTTTTTCCCGGCTGCGCTCCCGATCCTGGATTTTCCGGCCATGCAGAAAGAAACCGAAATCAAGCTCCGCGTCAGCCGCGAAACACTCGCCGCGCTGCGTGAGCACCCGCTACTGAAAAAACGCAACAAAAGTGGCTGGGAACGCCGTGAGTTGATGAACCAGTACTTCGACACCCCCGAGCGCGACCTGGCCAAGGCCAAAGTCGCCCTGCGTTTGCGCAAGGACGGTGACGACATTATCCAGACCCTCAAGACCCGTGGCCAAAGCGTCGCCGGCTTGTCGGAACGTAACGAATACAACTGGGAATTGCCCAAAGCCAAGCTCGACGTGAAGAAACTCGACGGCGAATGCTGGCCCGAGGAACTCGCCGAGCTGGACAAAAAGACCCTCAAGCCGATCTTCACCACCGACTTCGTGCGCGAACGCGCCGAAATCGCCTGGGGCCGGGGCAAAGCCAAAGTGGTGATCGAAGCCGCACTGGACCTGGGCCATGTAGTGGCCGGCAAGCAGAAAGAAGAAATCTGCGAACTGGAACTGGAACTGCGCGAAGGCGAACCGGCCGCCCTGCTGGAACTGGCCGCCGAACTGGCCGCCACCCTGGCACTGATGCCATGCGACATCAGCAAGGCCGAACGCGGCTATCGCCTGTATGACGCCAGCAGCTACTCCCTGAGCCTGCCGGCGCCGCAACTGCACGCCGAAATGCCACTGGACGACGCCTTCGCCGCGATCATGTGGCACCTGCTGGGCAGCAGCCAGCGCCTGGCCGAGCAATACCGTTTCAATGGCCACTGGCGCCTGTTGCAGGACTGGGTCGACAACCTCGGCGAACTGCGCGCCCTGCTCGGCAGCCTCGGCCAGGCCGCGCCGCGTCAATCCACCAGTGAACTGCGCAGCGCACTCGATGCCCTGCTGGAAGACTGGCGCCCGCTGGTCCAGGCCGGTGACGACGATGAAGACATTCGCAAAGCCGCGCCGGAGCAATTCGCCGAAGAATTGACCGACGTGCGCTGGGGCCTGTTCTCGCTGAACACCTCCCGCTGGCTGCTGAACCGCACCTGGACCGCCGACCGCAACGTGCGCGGTAACCGTCAGGGCGCTGCGCAAATCACCAACTGGTTGCCACGCCTGCTGGCCGAAGACGCCGTCGCCCTGCAACTGCCGCGCTATCAGCAGCAACCGGAAGACCTCGCCGAGCAACTGCCGCGCATCGAGCGCATCCAGGCCTGGCTGCACCACGCACGCCAGGTGGTGGACATTGCGGAACTCGACCGCCTGTACGGTGAGCTGAACAAGCTGGCGCAACTGGCCAACCAGCCGATCACCGATGAATCGCTGGATGCGCGCATGCATCAGGCGATCGCGGTGTATCAGAACCGTGCCTGGAAGACCCTGCTGCGTCTGTAATATCGCCATCGGGAGTAAGCCACTTCCCACTCCAATGTGGGAGGGGGCTTGCCCCCGATGAGGCCAGCCCTGTCAGCCCAATACTGGCAGGCTAGTGGTGGACTTGATCTCCGACAACGCCACGATCGAATTGACCTCCTGAATCCCCGGCACCATCGACAACTTCTCGAAGAAAAACCGCTCGTAAGCCTCGATGTCCGACGTGACAATGCGCAGCAGAAAATCCACCGCCCCCATCAACACATAACACTCCAACACTTCCGGAAAACCGCGGATCGCCTCGGTGAACTCGGTGAAGTTGGAACGCCCGTGGGCATTGAGTTTGACCTCGGCAAAAATCTGCGTATTGAGGCCGATCTTCTTGCGGTCCAGCAGCGTGACCTGGCTGCGGATCACGCCCTCGTCCTTCAGCCGTTGGATACGCCGCCAGCATGGCGATTGAGACAGGCCGACCTGCTCGGCAATCTGCGCGCTGGAGAGCGAGGCGTCCTCCTGCAGCAGGGCCAGGATACGGCGGTCGTAGACGTCCAGCTCGCTGCGCATAGAAATACCTTTAATACGGGTTATTTTGAATTGATTTGTGCATTTATCGACGAATCAGGCTCATCTTAGATAAGAAATCTCCTTTCGCGAATGTAAGAATTTCTCCAATCGAATCTGGAGAGTCCGCATGCACGCCGTCGAAACCACCTGCCCTGTCACCCGCGTCGATGCGTGGGCCGTCGACAGTGCCCATTGCCAGGCCCATTACCAGATCGTCGCCGAGGCCGAACCCGATGTGCTGTGCCGGGTGCTCAACTATTTCGCGCTGCAGTTCCTGACGCCGCGCCAGGTCAGTGTGAATCGCCAGGACGATGTGCTGACCGTGGATATTGTGATGGATGGCGTGAGCTGGCACCGAGCCCAGGTGATCGGTGAAAAGATTCGAAACCTGATCAGCGTGTGCTCGCTGGAGATGTGGTCGGCTGATTCTGTGCGGCCTCAGGCGCTGGCCGCCGGCGCCCAGTAAAAGCCTGCAATACACGCGCAAGGCAGCGGGTCAGGGGCTGACTAGCCTGGGAATACACCCGGCGCCCCAGGAAAGCCTCAATGCCTGTTGATCAGCGATTGGAATTGCCCCCGTTGTTACCGGCCCTGGTCGAGCAGGGCGTGATCACCCTCGATGTGGCCCGGCGCTTGTCGACGCTGCCGGCCAGCCACACTCAGCATCCCCTGGAATGCATCGCGGCCCAGGGGCCTTGCCTGGAAACCCTGACGCAATGGCTGGCGCGGCACAGCGGGCAGCCTTACCTGCGTATCGACCCGCTGAAGATCGATGTGGCGACGGTGGTGCCGCTGATGTCCCACGCCTTCGCCCAGCGCCACGGCATTCTTGCGGTGGCCGTGGATGCGCAGAGCGTCACGGTCGCCAGTGCCGAGCCTTACGTCACTGCCTGGGAAGCCGGGCTGGCGCAGGTGCTCAAGCGTTCGATCAAACGCGTGGTCGCCAACCCACAGGCCATCCAGCGCTGCATCGGCGAGTTCTATCGCCTGGCGAAGTCCGTCAGCGGCGCCGATCAAACAACACCCGCGCCGGCACATTTCGAGTTGCTCAACCTCGGCGCCGGCGACCAGGCGCCGGACGCCAACGACGCGCATATCGTCAATATCGTCGACTGGCTGTTGCAGTACGCGTTCGGCCAGCGGGCCAGCGATATCCATATCGAGCCGTGTCGCGAGCAGGGCCGCGTGCGTTTTCGCATCGACGGGCTGCTGCATGACGTCTACCAGTTTCCGCCCCAGGTCACGATGGCGGTGGTCAGCCGCCTGAAAAGCCTGGGCCGGATGAACGTGGCGGAAAAACGCAAACCGCAGGACGGGCGGGTCAAGACCAAAAGCCCGGCGGGCGCGGAAGTGGAATTGCGCCTTTCAACCTTGCCCACGGCGTTCGGCGAGAAACTGGTGATGCGGATTTTCGACCCCCAGGTACTGCTCAAGGACTTCGACCAGCTTGGCCTGTCGGCCCAGGACCAGCAACGCTGGCACAGCCTGACCCGCCAGACCCACGGCATCATCCTGGTCACCGGCCCTACCGGCTCCGGCAAGACCAGCACCCTCTACACCACCCTCAAGCGCCTGGCGAGCCGCGAGGTCAACCTGTGTACGGTGGAAGACCCGATCGAGATGGTCGAGCCGGCATTCAACCAGATGCAGGTGCAGCACAATATCGACCTGAGCTTCGCCAGCGGCATCCGCGCACTGCTGCGCCAGGACCCGGACATCATCATGATCGGCGAGATCCGCGACCAGGAAACCGCCGAGATGGCGATCCAGGCCGCGCTGACCGGGCATCTGGTGCTGTCGACCCTGCACACCAACGATGCGCCGAGTGCGATCAGCCGATTGCAGGAACTGGGCATTGCTTATTATTTGATCAAGGCCACACTACTGGGAGTGATGGCGCAACGCTTGGTGCGGCTCTTGTGCCCACGCTGCAAACGCACAACCAGCAGCAACAACACTGAAGCCATCGGGTGCGCGGAGTGCCGTGACAGCGGTTATCGCGGGCGCGCCGGGGTCTACGAAATCATGGTGCTGGACGACGCGCTCAAGTCGCTGATCACCCCCGGCACCGACGTGCAGGCCTTGCGCCGGGCGGCGCTCCAGCAAGGGATGTGCAGCCTGCGAATGGCCGGCATGCACAAGGTCGAAGCCGGGTTGACCAGCCTGGCGGAAATCTTGCGCGCCACGCCTGGGGATTCAGAAACAAATCCGTTGGCTGTCGGGCGGTGAAACCCTTCTTATCGCAGACAACCCCGTTACAATCGGCCGAACGTCGTTTCACTGACATCTTCAGATAGGGAATCGCTATGCAGATCGGAACCGTACTGCTTCTTTTCGTGGGATTGGCCATCGCCATCCTGTTCATGGGCTTCAAAGTGGTGCCCCAGGGCTATCAGTGGACGGTCGAGCGCTTCGGCCGCTACACCAATACGCTCAAGCCCGGCCTCAACATCATCATCCCAGTCATGGACCGCATCGGTCGCAAGATCAACGTGATGGAAAGCGTGCTGGATATCCCGCCCCAGGAAGTGATCACCGCCGACAACGCCACCGTGCAGATCGACGCCGTGTGCTTCTTCCAGGTGGTCAACACCGCCCAGGCCGCCTATGAGGTGAACAACCTCGAACACGCCATCCGCAACCTGTTGCAGACCAACATCCGTACCGTACTCGGTTCCATGGAACTGGATGCGATGCTCAGCCAACGTGACGGCATCAACGAAAAACTGCTGCGCACCGTCGACGAGGCCACGGCGCCGTGGGGCATCAAGATCACCCGGATCGAGATCAAGGACATCAGCCCACCCGCCGACCTGATGGCCGCCATGTCGGGCCAGATGAAAGCCGAGCGGATCAAGCGCGCACAGATCCTCGAAGCCGAGGGCCTGCGGGCATCGGCGATCCTGACCGCCGAAGGCAAGAAGCAGGCGCAGATCCTCGAAGCCGAAGGTGGACGCCAAGCCGCGTTCCTGGAGTCCGAAGCCCGCGAACGTCAAGCCGAGGCAGAGGCCCGCGCCACCCAGGTAGTGTCCGAAGCGATCGCCACCGGTAACGTGCAGGCCATCAACTACTTCGTCGCCCAGAAATACATCGACGCGCTGGGCAAACTGGCCTCGGCCAACAACAGCAAGGTGATCCTCATGCCGCTGGAAGCCAGCCAGGTGATCGGCGCTGTCGGTGGTATCGGCGAAATCGTCAAAGCGACTTTCGACAACAAGAAAGGCTGAGGCCATCGCCATGTGGGATTTCCTGCAGCATCTTTCGTTTTGGGATTGGCTGGCACTGGGCACAGTGCTGCTGATTCTTGAAGTGTTCGGCGCCGGCGGCTACCTGTTGTGGATGGGGATCGCCGCGGCCGCCGTGGGCGTGATCAAGTTCCTGGTACCGCCGCTCGGGCTGGAATGGCAACTGCTGCTGTTCGCCGTGTTGTCGATATTGACGGCGGTGTACTGGTGGAAACGCCAGCGCAGCAGCGCCAAGGCCAGCGACCAACCGGGACTCAACGAGCGCGGTTCAGAGTTGATCGGCCATACGTTTGTCGTGCATCAGGCAATTGTGGATGGTCGCGGCAAGATAAAAGTCGGTGATGGCGTGTGGATCGTGACCGGCCCGGACACCCCCGTAGGCGCTCATGTATGCGTGGTTGCACAGGAGGGGACGGTTTTGCAGGTTGAAACTGTTTAGTCAGTGATGGAACTCGATTGGGCTAACTACAATCATAGAGTACAGATAACCCACCCGGAGTCACCCGCCATGCGTCTCAAATATGCTGTCGCCACCCTCGCTGTGCTTTCCCTACCTGTCGGCTCAGCCATGGCCGACAGCTTCTGGCGTAATGTCATCTCATCGGGCGCCACGACCGGCTCGACGTACCTGACCTTCAAGGACCACAAGCTGGTGGTTGCCGCCCAAGACGACGCAGGCAGCTTCGTTGCCAGCGACGGCGGCATCCGCGGCCCGTACCTGGAAGCCGCCATGCAGAAAGTCCGCGCCGATAACCCTGGCCTCCAGGCCACGGACATGGAATTGGCCAACGCCATCCTCGCGAAAAACGCTGTCACCGAGTAATCCTCGCCCCATAAAGAATGCCGCTTCCCAGCGGCATTTTTTTGATCATTTCCTACAGTCATCGCCCCCGGGCACTACGCAGATAGTCTATTTTTTCCAGCCGCGGGCAGAGAAGTCCTGTCGAGCCCTCAAGCGCCAGGCAACAAGCTAAGGATTCCTTTTCCATCGAGCGAATCCCTTCCATGCAAAAACTCGCCTACGCGCTGCTGTTCTCTGTGTTCTTTACCCCCCATGCCCATGCAGAAAACGGGTACGGATCGTTGAAGCTCAACCACGCCCGTCAGAACCTCTCCAGCGCCCTGCTGACCAGCCCACGCGTCACCGAACGGGTGGAGGCGCCCGACAGCAGCAAGTCAATCGTCGCCTCTTTCGCCGTGGGTTATGCGTTTGCCGATGGCTGGCGCCTGGAAGGGGAATACACCATGCCGAAGCATTCGACCTTCAAATCCTACTGGGCGCCCTTCAATGCCAACGTCAACAGCCAACAGGTCCACAGCCAGCGCTTGATGCTCAATGGCTACAAGGACATCCCACTCAATGATTGGCTGTCGTTTTACGGCATGGCCGGCGTGGGGGTGGCGCGGATCGACGCCGAGGGCTACCAGACCAACGAGACCCGGCGCTTTGCCAGCCACCGCCAGCACAATTTCGCCTACAGCGTCGGCATGGGGCTGGAGGCCAAGGTCAGCGAACAACTCACCCTCGGCGCGGGTTACCGTTACACCGCCATGGGCGATGTGGAAACCGGCTACAACACCTTCGCCAACCGCGTGAACGCACGGGATGAGCAGCTCAAAGGCAAGCTCAAAGAGCAGAATATGTTTCTGGAAGCGCGCGTTTCCTTCTGACTCGCAGCAGAAAATGCCGCGCTCGATGCGGCATTTTTCATCGTTTGGGTGACGTTTCGTTCACAGAAGACAGGCTATATTCAGTCACGCCGTGCAACCATGCCGGTACTGATATGCCTTCTCTCATCGTCTATCTGAAACGGATGCCTTCGTCGTCATGAGCCAACAGCCCTTTCTGCCATTTTCCAAACCTACCATTGATGAAGCCACCATCTCGGCGGTCGGTGATGTACTGCGTTCGGGCTGGATCACCAGCGGGCCGAAAGTGCAGGCGTTCGAAGCGCAACTGTCGGAATACTTTGGCGGGCGACCGGTACGCACCTTCAACTCGGGCACCTGCACCATGGAGATTGCCTTGCGCATCGCCGGTATCGGGCCGGGCGATGAAGTCATCACCACGCCGATCTCCTGGGTTGCCACGGCCAACGTGATTCTGGAAGTCGGCGCCACGCCGGTGTTTGCCGATATCGACCCGGTAACCCGCAATATCGACCTGGCCCAGGTCGAAGCAGCCATCACCCCGCGCACCAAGGCGATCATCCCGGTGTACCTGGCCGGCCTGCCGCTGGATATGCCGATGCTTTACGCACTGGCCAACAAGTACAACCTGCGTATCGTTGAAGATGCCGCCCAGGCCCTGGGGTCGAGCTGGGACGGTGAGCGGATCGGCGCCACCGGCGACTTCGTGTCGTTCAGCTTCCAGGCGAACAAGAACATCACCTCTTCCGAGGGCGGCTGCCTGGTGCTGAACAACGCCGACGAAGCACGCCTGGCAGAGAAGTACCGCTTGCAGGGCGTGACCCGCACCGGCTTCGACGGCCTGGACGTGGATGTGCTGGGCGGCAAGTTCAACATGACCGACATCGCCGCCGCCATCGGCCTGGGGCAATTTGCCCATATCCAGGAGATCACCGCCCATCGCCAGAACCTGGCGCGGCACTACTTCAAGTGCTTCGGCAGTGATTTTGAAGAGCAATACGGTGCGCAACTGCCACCGGCGGATTTCGAAAACAGCAACTGGCACCTGTTCCAACTGGTCCTGCCGGAGCGCCAGGACGGGCTGCCGGCCCGCGCCACATTCATGGAGCAGATGCAGGCCCACGGCGTCGGCATTGGCTATCACTACCCGCCAATCCACCTGTTGAGCCTGTATCGGGCACGCGGGTTCAAGGAAGGCATGTTCCCTGTAGCAGAACGTGTTGGGCGTTTGATCGTGTCGTTGCCGATGTTCACAGCAATGACAGAGGCAGATGTGGAACGCTCGGTAGCGGCGGTGAAGGCCGTGCTGAAGCGCTGAAAGGCTGTTGCAGGAGCCGGATGACCGGCTCCTGCAGCGGGATCACTCGCCGATGGCGGCTTTGTAGCCGGCGGCATCGAGCAGTTTTTCCAGGTCGGCCGGGTTGCTGGGCTTGAGCTTGAAGATCCAGGCGCCGTAAGGGTCGCTGTTCAACAACTCAGGGCTGCCGCTCAGTTCCTCGTTAACAGCAATCACTTCGCCAGCAACTGGCGAGTAGATGTCCGAAGCCGCTTTAACCGACTCCACGACACCCGCCGCGTCCCCCACCGCAAACGCTTTGCCGATTTCGGCCAACTCAACAAACACCACATCACCCAAGGCTTCCTGGGCATGGTCGGAGATGCCGACGGTCACAGTGCCGTCAGCTTCCAAACGGGCCCATTCGTGACTTTCGGCATAACGCAGGCCGGCAGGGATATCGCTCATAGTCTATGTCCTCAAGAAGAAATGTCAGCGGCCACTGGCCTGCCGGAATAGTTAGATCAAGGTTTTACCATGGCGCACGAAGGTCGGTTTGACCACTCGAACCGGATACCACTTGCCGCGGATCTCCACTTCGGCCCGATCGGCAGTCGCCGTCGGTACACGCGCCAAAGCAATGGATTTACTCAGCGTAGGAGAGAAACTACCACTGGTGATCTCCCCTTCGCCAACATTGGCGATACGAACCACCTGGTGAGCGCGTAAAACCCCACGTTCTTCCAGTACCAAACCGACCAATTTGGTCTGCACCCCGGCCGCCAGTTCGGCTTCCAGCGCGGCGCGGCCGATGAAACGGCGCGCGGCCGGTTCCCAGGCAATGCTCCAGGCCATGTTGGCCGCCAGGGGCGAAACGTCCTGGTGGATATCCTGGCCATACAGGTTCATGCCGGCTTCCAGGCGCAGGGTGTCGCGGGCGCCGAGGCCGATGGGGGAAATCCCCGCGCCCACCAGGTCGTTGAAAAAACCCGGGGCCTGATCGGCCGGCAGGACAATTTCCAGGCCGTCTTCGCCGGTGTAGCCGGTGCGGGCGATAAACCAGTCGCCATCGGCCTGACCTTCGAAGGGCTTGAGCTGGTGGATCAGGGTGCCACGCGACTGAGTCACCAGTTCGGCGATTTTCTGCCGGGCGTGGGGGCCTTGGATAGCGAGCATGGCCAGTTCGGAGCGCTCGTGCAGTTGCACCGGGTAAGAGCCCAACTGCGCCTGCATCCAGGCCATGTCCTGGTCACGGGTGGCGGCGTTGACCACCAGCCGATAACCGGCTTCGGTACGGTAGACGATCATGTCGTCCACCACCCCGCCGTGCTCGTTGAGCATGGCGCTGTACAACGCACGGCCGCAGCCGTGCAAACGGTCGACGTCATTGGCCAGCAGGTACTGGAGCCATTCCTTGGCCTGGGGGCCGGTGACATCGATCACGGTCATATGAGATACATCGAACACCCCGCAGTCGCGTCGCACCTGATGGTGTTCTTCAACTTGCGAGCCATAGTGCAGAGGCATATCCCAACCGCCAAAATCGACCATTTTCGCGCCGAGGGCGAGATGCAGGTCATACAAAGGCGTGCGCTGTCCCATGGGTTTCTCCTTCCGGGCTTGGCGAAGGTACGCAGGGCTGCAGGATGGGCTTAACCCCTTGAATCAAAGGGCTTACAGCCACATCCGACGAGCCGGTCCGAAACACGGAGCGTACCGAATGCCGCGCATTGTAGCCTCAAGCCGTAGGACTGGCACCTAACCGATTTGCCGAGCGGAACGTCGTATCAGCCCGACCACCGGCAACAGGCCCACCAGCACCAAGGTCAAGGCCGGCAATGACGCCCGCGCCCACTCCCCTTCACTGGTCATCTCAAAGATCCGCACCGCCAGGGTGTCCCAGCCAAACGGGCGCATCAGCAGGGTCGCCGGCATTTCCTTGAGCACATCGACGAACACCAGCAACGCTGCGCTCAGGGTGCCCGGCAGCAACAGCGGAAGATACACTTTGCAAAACAGTCGTGGACCGCTCACCCCAAGACTGCGCGCAGCTTCGGGCAACGATGGACGGATACGCGCCAGGCTGTTTTCCAGCGGCCCGTAAGCCACCGCCAGGAAACGCACCAGATACGCCAGCACCAATGCCGCCAAGCTGCCCAGCAACAAGGGTTTGCCCGCGCCACCGAGCCAGCCCGACAACGGCACCACCAGCTCACGGTCCAGGTAGCTGAACGCCAACATGATCGACACCGCCAGTACCGAGCCCGGCAACGCATACCCGACACTGGCCAGGCTGATGCCGGAACGAATTGCCCGGGTCGGCGCCAGGCGGTTGGCGAAGGCCAGTATCAGGGCCACGCTGACCGTGACCAGCGCCGCGATACCGCCCAGGTACAGGGTGTGGACGATCAGGCCGGTATAGCGCTCGTCCAGATCGAAACGGCCGCGCTGCCAGAACCAGGCGAGCAGTTGCAGCATCGGAATGACAAAGGCACAGGCAAACACCAGGCCGCACCAACCACTGGCCGCCGCCGCCTTCCAGCCGCGCAGGTGATACAGCGCCTTGCCGCGCGGCCGCTCATTGCTCGGCCGACTGGCACCGCGGGCACGACGCTCGCCGTAGAGCACCAGCATCACCACCAGCAGCAACAGGCTGGCCAGCTGGGCCGCGCTGGACAGGCTGAAAAAGCCGTACCAGGTCTTGTAGATCGCGGTGGTGAAGGTATCGAAGTTGAACACCGAGACCGCACCGAAATCCGCCAGGGTCTCCATCAGCGCCAGGGCCACGCCGGCGCCAATCGCCGGCCGCGCCATGGGCAGGGCCACGCGCCAGAAGGCTTGCCAGGGCGATTGCCCCAGCACGCGCGCCGCTTCCATCAAGCCCTTGCCCTGGGCCAGGAACGCCGTGCGTGCCAGCAGGTAGACGTAGGGATAGAACACCAGCACCAACACAATGACCACCCCACCGGTGGAACGCACGCGGGGCAGGCGCACGCCGCTGCCGAACGCGTCACGCAGCAGGGTTTGCATCGGCCCCGAGAAGTCCAGCAGGCCGACAAACACAAACGCCAGCACATACGCCGGGATCGCGAACGGCAGCATCAGCGCCCAGTCGAGCCAGCGCCGCCCGGGAAATTCGCAGAGGCTGGTCAGCCACGCCAGGCTCACACCCAGCAAGGTCACGCCGACGCCGACGCCGAGCACCAGGGTCAGGGTATTGCCCAGCAGGCGCGGCATCTGGGTTTCCCACAGATGGGACCAGATCTGCGCGTCGATGCTTTGCCAGGACAGCAACAGCACGCTCAGCGGCAGCAACACCAGGGCGGCGACGCTGAAGACCGGCAGGTACCAGCGGCGTTGGGCGGGGTGGGCCAAGAGCAAATTCCCTGGGAATGGATGATCTACAGACAGACACAAAACAGTGTGGGAGGGAGCAAGCCCCCTCCCACCTACACATTCAGTTCCAGCCGGCCCGATCCATCAGGCGAATCGCCTCGGCCTGGCGCTTGCCCGCCACTTCCACCGGCAAGGTGTCCGCCACGAACTTGCCCCAACTGGCCACTTCAGCCGACGGTGCCACCGTCGGGTTGGCCGGGAACTCCTGATTCACGTCGGCAAAGATCTTCTGCGCCTCAGGCGTGGTCATCCACTCCACCAGCGCCTTGGCTGCTTCCGGGTGCGGCGCGTATTTGGTCAGGCCGATGCCGGACAGGTTCACATGCACGCCACGGTCGCCCTGGTTCGGCCAGAACAGCTTCACCGCCAGGTTCGGCTTCTGCTTGTGCAGGCGGCCGTAGTAGTAAGTGTTGACGATGCCCACGTCGCACTGCCCGGCGTTGATCGCTTCGAGCACGGCGATGTCGTCGGAGAACACATCGGTGGACAGGTTATTCACCCAGCCCTTGACGATTTCTTCGGTCTTGGCCGCGCCATGGGTTTCGATCAGGGTGGCGGTCAGCGACTGGTTGTAGACCTTTTTCGCCGTGCGCAGGCACAGGCGGCCTTCCCATTGTTTGTCGGCCAGGGCTTCGTAGGTGGTCAGCTCGCCTGGCTTCACCCGGTCGGTGGAATAGGCGAGGGTCCGCGCACGCAGGCTCAAACCGGTCCAGGAGTGGGTGGACGAGCGGTATTGCAGCGGAATATTGGCGTCGATCAGCTTGGAGGTGAACGGTTGCAGGATGCCCATCTGCTCGGCCTGCCAGAGGTTGCCGGCGTCGACGGTGAGCAGCAGGTCGGCGGTGGCGTTCTCGCCCTCGGCCTTGATGCGCTGCATCAGCGGGGCTTCCTTGTCGGTGATGAACTTCACCTGCACCCCGGTTTTCTGGGTGTAGGCGTCGAACACCGGCTTGATCAGTTCGTCGATGCGCGAGGAGTAGACCACGACTTCGTCGGCCGCCTGCACGGTGGTGCTGCCGATGAGGGTGAGTGCCAGGGCAGTCAGGAGGCGCTTGGGTGCCGACATGGGTGCGGTCTCTCGTGAACAAAAGAGTACAAATGATAAGGACTCACATTTAGCATCTCAATCACTCACTCGAGTGAGGCGTTACGAGATGTTGCAAAGCCGCGTTCGGCAGTGCGACGTATCGCCTCATCGCGGGCAGGCCCGGGCTGCAGGGTGTGTCAGGGCCTGGCCAGTTCCGGCAGATCCCCGCTCAAGCCAAGGGCCTGGCGCACGAAGATCGCCTTGGCTTCCGGCATCTGGTCGACCACCTTCAAGCCGGCATTGCGCAGCCAACGCAACGGCAGCTGGTCGGCCTGGAACAAGCGCTCGAAACCTTCCATCGCAGCCATCAGCGCCAGGTTGTGCGGCATGCGTCGACGCTCGTAACGGCTCAGCACTTTCACATCCGCCAGGCGTTCGCCGCGCTCGCTCGCCGATAACAGCACCTCGGCCAGCACGGCCGCATCGAGAAAACCGAGGTTCACCCCCTGCCCCGCCAACGGATGGATCACGTGGGCCGCATCGCCGATCAACGCCAGGCCTTCGGCCACATAACGTTTGGCGTGGCGCTGGCGCAGGGGCACACACACACGCGGGTCGGCGCTGAGCACCGTGCCCAGGCGCCCTTCGAAGGCACGCTCCAGCTCACGGCAGAAGTTTTCCTCATCCAACGCCATCAGGCGCGCGGACTCAGCCGGCGTGGTCGACCAGACGATCGAACACCAGTCCTCCTGCCCATCCCGCACCAGCGGCAAAAACGCCAGCGGGCCGGTGTCGGTAAAGCGTTGCCAGGCGGTGCGCCGGTGCGGTTGGCTGCTGCGCACGCTGGTGACGATAGCGTTGTGCAAGTAATCCCATTCGCGGGTCGCGGTGCCGGTCAGACGGCGCACCGCGGAGTTGGCGCCATCGGCGGCGACCACCAGCGGCGCACGCAGTGTGCGGCCGTCGGCCAGGGTCAGCAGCCAGTCATCGCCGGAGCGGCGCATCTGTTCCAGGCGCGCATTGGCCAGCAGGCCCAGGTCGCAGTCGTGCAGGCGATCGAGCAAGGCATCCTGGACCACGCGGTTTTCGACGATATGCCCGAGCACTTCGGCATGCACGCTGGCCGCCGAAAAATGGATCTGCCCGGTGCCGCTGCCGTCCCACACCTGCATCTCGCCATACGGGCTGGCGCGCCGTGCGACGATGCCATCCCACACGCCAAGGCGCTCAAGGATGCGCTGGCTGGCGGCCGACAAGGCGCTCACCCGCGGCTCGAAAGCCGCGTCAGGCTCGAACGGCTTGACGCTCAGCGGGCTGCCGTCGAGCAGCAGCACCTGCAGGCCACTGCCCTGCAACGCCAGCGCCAGGGCGCTCCCGACCATTCCGGCCCCGACAATCAGCACATCTGCGCGCATATCCATGCTTTAAGCCTGTCTCGCTGGCGGCTTGCGCCGCACGTAAAGGGTTAATCTCATCCCGTCCCGAACGATGTAGTCGCGGCTACGCATCGGGACGCGTGCCCAGGCCCATGGCTTGACGGGCGAACCAGCGTTTCGCCGGCGGCAGCAGGTCGAGGCCCAGCAGGCCCATGTTGCGTCCCAGCGCGACCAGCGGCTGGGCGCTGCCGAACAGGCGCGTGACCTGATCGGAGAAACCCACGGTCAGCGTTTGATCCATGCGCTGCCGCTCGCGATATGCCTGCAAGGTCGCCAGGTCACCCGGCACCGCCGGCCCGGCCAGCAAGGCCTCGGCCAAGGCATTCGCATCGCGCAGGGACAGGTTGAAGCCCTGCCCGGCAATCGGGTGCAGGCTGTGGGCGGCATTGCCGAGGATCGCCAGGTGCGAGCGCACTTGTTCTTCGGCTTCCACCAGGGTCAGCGGGTACAGATGCCGCGCACCGACCTGCTTCAAGGTGCCCAGGCGGTAGCCGAACACGCCCTGCAATTCACTGAGGAAACTGCGCTCATCCAGGTTGGCCAGGCGCTGGGCGTCCATGCCGGCACGGGTCCAGACCAGCGCGCAGCGGTTGTCCGGCAGCGGCAGCAGGGCCATCGGGCCTTCATCGGTGAAGCGCTCGAAGGCTTCGCCGTTGTGGGCTTCGCTCGGGGTGATATTGGCGATCAGCGCGCTCTGGTTGTACGGGCGGGATTTCACGCCGATCCCCAGTTGCTCGCGCAGGCCGGAGCGACCGCCGTCGGCCAGCACCGCCAGGTCGCACTCCAGCACGGTTTCGTCGTTGAGGGTCAGGCGATAGCCATCGGGCAGCGGCTCCATGCGCGTGACTTCGGCCGGGCAACGCCAGCTGACCACGTCCTTATCCAGGCCTTGCCACAGGCATTGGCCGAGCCAGGCGTTTTCCACCACGTAGCCGAGGGCCGGCACGCCCTCTTCCATGGCGGATAAGCGCGCGGTGGAGAAGCGCCCGCGGTCCGACACATGGATCTGCTTGATCGGCTCGGCGCGGCGGGAGATGGCCTGCCACAGACCCAGACGCTGATAGATCTGCCGCGCGCCATAGGACAGCGCCGAAGAACGTGCGTCGTAGCTCGGCTGGTAGCTGTCGCCCGGTGCGAAGGGTTCGATCAGCAGGATCTTCCAGCCCCGCGCCTTGGCCCCGTCCTGCAGCGCCAACGCCAGGCTCGCGCCCACCAGGCCGCCGCCGATAATGGCCAGGTTGACCCGGCTCATCGGGCGGCCGCCATCAGCGCTTCGATGTCGGCGACGGTCTTGGGCACGCCGCCGGTCAGAATGTCACAGCCTTGCTTGGTCACTACCACGTCGTCCTCGATGCGTACGCCGATGCCACGCCATTTCTTTGCCACGCTCTGGTTGTCCGGCGAAATATAGATCCCCGGCTCCACGGTCAACGTCATGCCGACCTCCAGCACACGCCATTCACCGCCCACTTTGTACTCGCCGACATCATGCACATCCATCCCCAGCCAATGGCCGGCGCGGTGCATGTAGAACGGTTTGTAGGCTTCGCCGGCGATCAGTTCGTCAACGTCCCCTTGCAGCAACCCCAGCCTCACCAGCCCGGCAGTGATGACCTGCACGGTGGCCTCATGGGCCTGGTTCCAATGCTTGTTCGGTGCAATCTCGGCGAAGGCGGCTTCCTGGGCGGCCAGCACGACTTCATAGATCGCCTGTTGCTCGGGCGAAAACTTGCCGTTGACCGGCCAGGTGCGGGTGATGTCGCTGGCGTAGCAGTCGATCTCGCAGCCGGCGTCGATCAGCACCAGGTCGCCGTCCTTGAGCAGCGCGTCATTCTGCTGGTAATGCAGGATGCAACTGTTGCGCCCGGCGGCGACGATGGAGCCATAGGCCGGCATCTTCGCGCCGCCTTTGCGGAACTCGTAATCCAGTTCGGCTTCGAGGCTGAACTCACGCAAGCCGGCGCGGCTGGCCTGCATGGCCCGCACGTGGGCGGCGCAGGAAATCCGCGCAGCTTCGCGCATCACCTTCACTTCCGCCGCCGATTTATACAGGCGCATATCGTGGAGCAGATGATCCAGGGCAACGAATTCGTTCGGCGGCTGGGCGCCCAGGTGCGCTTTGGAGCGGATGATGTTGATCCACTCCATCAGGTGCCGGTCGAACTCGGCATTGCTGCCCATCGCCGAATACACCCGGTCGCGGCCTTCGATCAGGCCGGGCAGGATGTCGTGGATATCGGTGATGGGGAAGGCATCGTCGGCGCCGAAATCACGGATCGCGCCTTCGGTACCGGCACGCAAGCCGTCCCACAGTTCGCGCTCGGCATTGCGTTCGCGACAGAACAGCACGTACTCGCCGTGCGGGCGACCGGGCATCAGCACGATCACCGCTTCGGGCTCGGGGAAGCCGCTCAGGTACTGGAAATCGCTGTCCTGGCGGTAGACATGTTCGACATCGCGATTGCGGATGGCCACCGCGGCGGCCGGCAGGATCGCGATACTGTTGGGTTCCATCTGCGCCATGAGCGCCTTGCGGCGACGGGTGTATTCCGCTTTCGGGATATGGATCATGGGCAGACGGGCTTCCTTTCTCAGTGCAGCGACGGCTTGGGGGTGGCCGGTTCAGCGGACTTCTTGGTCTCGGTGAACAGCAGCAGCGGCGCGACGCGCAGGTATTCCATGACTTCCATGTAGTCGCCTTCGCCGTCTTCGGACTCTTCCAGGGCATCTTGCACCTGGGAGATGGCCGCCAGGTCCTGCAGCACTTCCTTGGCGTCGGTGCTCAGCTCCAGGCCGCCGGCATTCACGCCAAAGCCATGGAGGAAGCCCTGGCACCATTGGCCCAGCGCGGCAGCACGTTCGGTGAGCGGTGCATCGTCGGTCGGCAGCAGCAGGACCACGGTGACGTCATCACCGGTCAGCTCGCCCTTGACCATTTCCTGCAGGCCGATCAGCGCGTTACGCACGTTCTCGGAGGGCTCGGTTTCCAGCAGTTCGGCCACATCGGCCAGCCAGTTGTCGGCGTCAAAGCCAACACCGGTGCAACTGCGGCCCAGCAACACGCCGTGCAGTTCGGCGGGCGAGCAAGGATGACCGCTGGAGCTCAGCAGTTTGGTAAAAGCATCGTACGGGGAGTTCTGAATGGGCATGGTGAGCTAGGCGCCAGACGGCGCAATGTCTAGAATGAAGCGCTGTATCCTAGCACCGGCAGACGCACCAGACTATCAAGGGCGTCAGATCGTTTATCCTGCAGTTGCCATTCATCAGACAAATCCAGTGGAACCCAATGGAAGACACCGACCTGCAAGCGCTGATGGCCAGACTCGAATTGCTAATTGATCGGGTCGAGCAACTAAAGAGGCAAAACGGACTCCTATTAGCTCAGGAAAAGACCTGGCGCGAGGAACGCGCTCACCTCATTGAAAAAAACGAAATCGCCCGGCGTAAGGTCGAGTCGATGATTTCGCGCCTGAAGGCCCTGGAGCAAGACTCATGAGTTCAAGCAATAGCGTCACCGTGCAGATTCTCGACAAAGAATATTCGATCATCTGCCCCCAGGAAGAGCGCAGCAACCTGGTGAGCGCCGCCCGCTACCTGGACGGCAAGATGCGTGAAATCCGCAGCAGCGGCAAAGTGATCGGCGCCGACCGCATCGCCGTGATGGCCGCGTTGAATATCACCCACGATCTGCTGCATAAGCAGGAGCGCCCGGACGTGCAGGCCAGCGGCTCGACGCGCGAGCAGGTACGTGACCTGCTGGAGCGTGTGGACCTGGCACTGTCCAACGATTCCGACGCATCCAAGGGCTGATTGCCGCATCTGTTTAAGGTATACTCGCCCCACTCCCTGGCGTGCTTGCCAGTCGGCGATGTCCCGGAGCCGATTCGCACTACCCTGGAAGTTGCACGTTTGGCTGGTGTGCATGTCCGCTAGACGGAAAGCCTTAAAGCCTACTGCTTCTTCCACCTTGAACTTTCGGGTTCAAGGGCTTAGTCGACAGCGGTTCTGTCGGGGAGCCTGAATCCCAAACTCAATGCCAGTCCCAGGACTGGCATTGTTTTATGAGCCGAAAAACCATGACCGAACCTGCGCCGCTTTCCCGTCCGCAACTTCGACGCATGTTGCGCAACGCCCGCTGCGCACTCACGCCAAGCGAGCAGCGAAAAGCCGCCCAAGGCGTGTATCGGCAACTGGCACAGCACCCGCTGTTTCGCCGGGCCAAGCATATTTCCCTGTATCTGCCGACGGACGGTGAAATCGATCCGCGCTTGCTGCTGCGTGCGGCTCAGCGGCGGGGCAAGGCCACTTACCTGCCGGTGCTCAGCGCCTGGCCACGGACCAAGATGGTGTTCCAGCGCGTTCGCCCCGGGGAGACGTTGCAGCCCAATCGCTTTCGCATTCTTGAACCACGGGTGAATGTCCGCCGCCAGCGCAAGGTCTGGGCGCTGGACCTGGTGCTATTGCCGTTGGTGGGGTTCGATGACGCGGGGGGACGGCTGGGCATGGGTGGCGGTTTTTATGACCGCAGCCTGGCTTACCTGGCGCGCCGCCAGCACTGGCGCAAGCCGACGCTGCTGGGCCTGGCCCATGAATGCCAGAAAGTCGAACAGCTGGTGCAGGCGAGTTGGGATGTGCCGTTGGCGGGCACCGTCACCGATAAGCAGTGGTATATCGCACAGGCGTCGCTGGAACCCGCGACGCCCTGAAGAAGGGTTAACGCTTGAACGGTTGTAGCGGCTGCTGGGTCAGTTCAACGGGCGCATCGGTCTTGTTCGACCATAAGCTTTGCGCATACCCGGTGGTCACGACGCCCAGACCAAACAAAATAACCAGTATCCATAGTAAATCCGGTTTGCGTTGCATCGATTGCCCCCCTTCAGGCACCTCGTACACGATGACAACAACGTTCCAAAGTAGTCCGTTGCAGCTGCGTCAAGCTTAAAATCCCGGCATTCTGCGTTAACGTGAACCAACACGCAAACCTTGACGCCAACCGACCGTCGGTTTGTCATGCAATTGCCCCACAACCTGTCCAACGCCTTTTTCAGGAGCCCCCCAATGGCCTACTGGCTGATGAAATCCGAGCCCGACGAACTCTCCATCACCGGCCTGGAACACCTCGGCGAAGCGCGATGGGACGGGGTTCGCAACTATCAGGCGCGCAACTTTCTGCGTGCGATGGCGGTGGGCGATGAGTTTTTCTTCTACCACTCCAGCTGCCCCGAGCCTGGCATTGCCGGCATCGGCAAAATCGTCGTGGCGGCGTATCCCGACCCCACCGCGCTGGAACCTTCCAGCCACTATTTCGACGCCAAGGCCAGCCCGGACAAAAACCCGTGGAGCGCGATCGACGTGGCCCACGTCCAGACGTTTCCCAAGGTGCTCGGCCTGGGTTATCTGAAGCAGCAAACCGCCCTGGCCGAACTGCCCCTGGTGCAAAAAGGCAGCCGTCTGTCAGTGATGCCGGTGACCGCCGAGCAATGGTCGGCGGTCCTCGCGCTGGGCTGAACCGCAGAACCTTGCAGTCACGCGCCCGGCGCATGCATCTGCAGCGCAACCGGGTTAGGCTTGCGCTTCATTTGACCCGCATCAAGCGCCCTCGGGCCGAACCCGTCAGACTAGGACGCTAACACCGCAGGAAGCATCTATGTCCACGAACCACCGCACCTCCCAGCTGTTTGCCACCCTCCTGATTGTGTTGCTGCTCGCCGCTGGCGGTTTCGGTTACTGGAAATCCACCCAGGACCGCCTGCCCGAAGGCTTGAGCATGGGTAATGGCCGCCTGGAATCCACCGAAGTGCAGATCGCCGCCAAGATCCCCGGGCGTCTGGAAGAAGTGCGGGTGGATGAAGGCGACAAGGTACTCAAGGGCCAACTGCTCGCGCGCATGGACACCCGCACCCTGGAAGCCCAGCGCGCCCAGGCCGAAGCCGAAGTGCTGCGGGCCAGAGAAAACCTCGCCGCCGCCGAGGCCAATGTGCAATTGCGTCAGAGCGAACAACTGCTCGCCCACCAGGAACTCCAGCGGACCCAGGAGCTGTACAAACGCGGCTTCGCCAGTGGCCAACTGATCGACCAACAGCAGGCGCGCCAGAACACCGGGAATGCGGCCGTGGTCGCCGCCCAGGCCCAGGTCAATTCGGCCAAGGCCGCCATCGGCGCCGCCCAGGCCCAGGTGGCGCAGCTCACCAGCGAAATCGACGACAGCAGCCTGCGCGCACCCATCGACGGCATTATCCAGCTGCGCCTGGCCGAGCCGGGCGAAGTGCTCGGCGCCGGCGGGCGCGTATTGCTGCTGATCGACCCCGAGGATCAGTACATGAACCTCTACCTGCCTGCCTCGGTGACCGGCGCCCTGACCGTCGGCAGCGATGCGCGCATCCTCCTCGACGCGCTCCCCGGCCAATCGCTGCCGGCCAAAATCAGCTTCGTCGCGGCCAAATCGCAGTTCACCCCCAAAGAGGTGGAGACCCGCGATGAACGCCAGAAACTGGTATTCCGCGTCAAATTGCGCCTGACCCAACCCAGCGCCGTGCCGCAGGCCAAACCGGGCATGCCCGGCGCCGGCTACATTCGCACGGCTGACATCCCATGGCCGGCCAACCTGCAATGACCGATCTGGCGCTGCACGCCACCGGCATCCAGCACCGCTACGGCAAACAACAGGCGCTGGTCGATATCGCCTTCAGCTTGCCCGCCGGCACGCGCTGCGGGCTGATCGGCCCGGATGGCGCCGGCAAGTCGAGCCTGCTGGGCTTGATCGCCGGGGTTAAAAAACTCCAGGACGGCCAACTGGAGGTGCTCGGCGGCTCCATCGCCAACCGCCGCCACCGCAACAGCCTGTACCCGCGCATCGCCTTCATGCCTCAAGGCCTGGGCGGCAACCTGTACCCCGAACTGTCCATCCGCGAAAACATCCGCTTCTTTGCGACGCTGTTCGGCCTGTCCAAAGCCGATTGCGACCAGCGCATGCACAACCTGCTGCTGGCCACCGACCTCGAGCGCTTCGCCGAACGGCCGGCCGGCAAACTCTCCGGCGGGATGAAGCAGAAACTCGGCCTGTGCTGCGCGCTGATCCACGACCCGGACCTGTTGATCCTCGACGAGCCCACCACCGGGGTCGACCCGCTGTCCCGTCGGCGCTTCTGGGAACTGGTCGAAACCGTGCGCAGCGAGCGTCCGCAACTGACGCTGCTGGTGGCCACGGCCTACATGGAAGAGGCCGAGCAGTTTGAACATTGCCTGATGCTCGACCGCGGCAAACTGATCGCCGACGGTTTGAGCAGTGAGCTGGCGGCAGTGACCCCCAGCGGCAAACTGGACGAAGCCTTCACCCACTTCCAGGGCGACAGCGCCCACGACAATCAGCCGCTGGTCATCCCGCCGCGCGCAGGCGACAACACCGATATCGCCATCGAAGCCCACGACCTGACCCTGCGCTTTGGCGACTTCACCGCCGTCGATAAAGTCAGCTTCGCCATCGGCCGGGGCGAGATCTTCGGTTTTCTCGGCTCCAACGGCTGCGGCAAGACCACCACCATGAAAGTCCTCACCGGCCTGATGCCGGCCACCGAGGGCAGTGCCACGTTGCTGGGCAACCCGGTGAACGCCAAGGACCTGGCCACCCGCAAGCGTGTGGGTTTCATGTCGCAGAGCTTTTCGCTGTATGGCGAACTCAGCGTGCTTCAGAACCTGGTGCTGCACGCGCAGTTGTTCGATTTGCCCAAAGTCGACAGCGGCAAGCGGATCGACGAGCTGATCCAGCGTTTCGACCTCAGCGAGGTGGCCGAGCAGCCGTCGGGCGAACTGCCCCTCGGCTTGCGTCAGCGCTTGTCGTTGGCCGTGGCGGTGCTGCATCGTCCTGAAGTGCTGATCCTCGATGAACCGACCTCGGGCGTCGACCCAGCGGCGCGGGATGACTTCTGGCGGCTGCTGATCGAACTGTCGCGCGAACAAGGGGTGACGATCTTTCTGTCCACCCACTTCATGAACGAAGCCCAGCGTTGCGACCGCATCTCCCTGATGCACGCCGGCAAGGTGCTCGCCTGCGACACGCCCGACGCGCTGCAGCAGCAATTCCACGGCGACACCCTCGAAGCCGCGTTCGTCACGTGCCTGGAGCAAGCCCAGGGCGAGGCCGAACCTACCGCGCCCACCGCCACCGTCAGCGAAACCAGCACGCCGCCGGTGAGCAAGCGCGGCTTCAGCCTGTCGCGCCTGCTGGCCGTGGCCAGCCGTGAAGGCAAGGAACTGCTGCGCGACAAGGTGCGTATGGCCTTCGCCCTGCTCGGGGCGATGTTCATGATGGTGATCTTCGGCTACGGCATTTCCCTGGACGTGGAAAACCTCGCCTTCGCCGTCTACGACCAGGACCAGACCCCGCAAAGCCGCGCCTACCTGGAGGCGTTTCGCGGCTCACGCTATTTCGCCGAACAAACGCCGATCCAGGATGCCAACGAACTGCACCGGCGCCTGCAACGTTCGGAAATCAAACTGGCCCTGGAAATCCCGCCCGGTTTTGGTCGTGACCTCTACGCCGGCCGCCAACCCAGCGTGGCGGCCTGGCTCGACGGCGGCATGCCGTTTCGCGCGGAAACCAGCCGGAACTATGTAGAAGCGGTCCACCAGGCCAACCTGCAGCAACTGGCCGAGCTGAGCAGCCAGCCGCAGAACAGCCAAGGCGCGGCCAAGCTCGAAACCCGCTTTCGCTACAACCAGGATGTGGTCAGTGTGAACGCCATCGGCCCAGGCGTGATGGCACTGATCCTCGCCTTCATCCCGGCGATGCTCACCGCCCTGGGCATCGTGCGCGAAAAGGAGCTGGGTTCGATCACCAACTTCTACGCCACGCCCCTGACCCGCCTGGAATTCCTGCTGGGCAAACAGACCCCGTACCTGGCCGTGAGCCTGATCAACCTGGCGGTGCTGGTCGCGATGAACCGCTGGCTGTTCGGCGTGCCGTTCAAGGGCAGCGGCCTGACCCTGGCTTTCGGCGGCCTGCTGTACGTGCTCGCCACCACCAGCATGGGCCTGCTGATTTCCGCGTTCACCCGCACCCAGATCGCCGCGATCCTCGGCACCATGATCATCACCAGCCTGCCGACCATCCAGTTCTCCGGGCTGATCGTGCCGCGTTCGTCCCTGGAAGGTGCGGCGGCGGTGATGGGCACGCTGTTTCCGGCGGGGCACTTTCTCGATATTGCGGTGGGCACGTTCACCAAGGCCCTCGACCTGCGGCAACTGTGGCCGCAGTGCCTGGCGCTGTTCGGGTTTTTCCTCGGGTTTACCGGGCTTAGCCTGATCATGCTGAAGAAGCAGGAGGCTTGATGCATAAGTTCGCGCACATCCTGCGCCTGGGGATCAAGGAACTGACCAGCCTGCGCCACGACAGCGTGCTGCTGCTGTTTCTGTTCTACGCCTTCACGGTCGCGATCTACATGCCCGCGGCCGGCTCGGTGATTGGCGTACACAACGCCAGCGTGGCGTTTGTCGACGAGGACCACAGCGCGATCTCGCGGCAGATGGCCGAGGCGTTGCAGCCGCCCGAGTTCCAGTCACCCGTGCCGTTGGCGTATGACCAGTTGGATAAGGTCATGGACAGCGGCCAGTACACGTTCGTGATCAACGTACCGGCGAATTTCCAGGCCGACCTGCTGGCCGGTCGCGAGCCCGATGTGCAGGTGAACGTCGATGCCACGGCGATGAGCCAGGCGTTCATGGGCGCCGGCTACATCGGGAGGATTTTCCAACGCGAGCTGCTGACCTACAGCGGCCAGGCCGACTCCGCCAGCAAAGCGCCGGCGTTGCTGACAACGCGGGCGCTGTTCAATACCAACCTGGAGGGCGGCTGGTTCCTCGCAGTCATCCAGATCGTCAACAACATCACCATCCTCGCCATCGTGCTCACCGGCACCGCGCTGCTGCGCGAGCGCGAACATGGCACCCTCGACCATTTGCTGGTGCTGCCGCTGACGGCGCTGGAAATCATGCTGGCGAAAATCTGGAGCAACCTGCTGGTGGTGGTGCTGTGTACCTGGGTGTCACTGGAAGTGGTGGTCAAGGGCATGCTCGGCGTGCCGCTGGCCGGGTCGCTGAGCCTGTTTCTGTTCGTGACCGCGCTGTACCTGTTTGCCAGCACCGCCCTGGGGATCTTCCTCGCCACCCTCGCCCGCTCGACGCCGCAGTTCGGCTTGCTGGCAATCCCAGTGATCATCCCGATGCTGTTGCTCTCCGGCGGCAGCACGCCGCTGGACAGCATGCCCGAATGGTTGCAGTGGGTGATGCAGGCCTCGCCGTCGACGCACTTTGTGAGCCTGAGCGCGGCGATCCTGTTCCGCGATGCGGGCATGAGCGTGGTGTGGCCGGACATGCTGGCGCTGGCGGGAATTGGCTTGCTGTTCTTTTTGGTGGCGCTGGCGCGGTTCCGCAAGAGCCTGGCGTCTTGAGGTGCCTGCCCGGCCGCTATCGCAGGCAAGCCTGCTCTCACAGGTGGAACGCATTCCCTTGTGGGAGCGGGCTTGCTTGCGATCGTCGCGCCGTGACTATTGGATGATCAGGTTGTTGAACAACAGGTCTTCCACCACCGGCTTGCCGGTTTCGTCGTTCATCACTTGCTGGGTCTGCTTCAGGGCTTCCTGGCGCAGTTTTTCCTTACCCTCAACCGTGCTCATGGTCTCGTTGGTTTGCTGGGTGAACAGCGCCACCAGTTGATTACGAATCAACGCATCGTTGGCTTTGATGGCGGCGGCCGCGTCGGTGCCGGTCACGCGCAGAGCGATATCGGCCTTGTACACCTTGAGCTTGGACGTACCGTCCAAGCCATAGTTGCCCACGAACGGCGGGGCCAGGCTGATATAGCTGACCTTCGGCGCCTCGCCTTCTTTCGCCTCTTGCGCCTGGGCTGCCATTGGCAAGGTCAGGGCCAGCATCAACAGAATCCACGCTTTCACAGTTCATTCCTCACATTCGGTAGCCCAGTAGCATAACGCTAGCAAGGCAGAGCACAAGCTTATGGCGACTTATCAGGCCCGGGCATGCTCGTTGACCCACGGGCATACCCTCCTACACTTATCGGCCACGACGCCAAAAGGAATAGTCCGATGAAAGCTGTGCTGTGCAAAGCCTTCGGCCCCGCCGAAACCCTGGTGCTGGAAGACATCGCCAGCCCGGCGATCAAGAAGAACGAAATCCTGTTGGACGTGCATGCCGCCGGGGTCAACTTCCCGGACACGCTGATCATCGAAGGCAAGTACCAGTTCAAGCCGCCGTTCCCGTTCTCGCCGGGTGGCGAAGCGGCGGGCGTGGTCAGTGAAGTGGGGGAAAAGGTCAGCCACCTGAAGGTTGGAGACCGCGTGATGGCCCTGACCGGCTGGGGCAGTTTTGCCGAGCAGGTCGCGGTGCCCGGCTATAACGTGCTGCCGATCCCGCCCAGCATGGGCTTCAACACCGCCGCCGCGTTCAGCATGACCTACGGCACCTCGATGCATGCGCTGAAACAACGGGCCAACCTGCAGCCCGGCGAAACCTTGCTGGTCCTCGGCGCCTCCGGCGGCGTGGGCCTGGCTGCCGTGGAAATCGGCAAGGCCATGGGCGCCCGGGTCATCGCCGCCGCCAGCAGCGCCGACAAACTGGCGGTGGCCAAGGCCGCCGGCGCCGATGAGCTGATCAACTACAGCGAAGCCAGCCTGAAAGATGAGGTCAAGCGCCTGACCGACGGGAACGGCGCCGACGTGATCTACGACCCGGTGGGCGGCGACTTGTTTGACCAGGCCATCCGCGCCATTGCCTGGAACGGCCGCCTGCTGGTGGTGGGTTTTGCCAGCGGGCGCATTCCGGAGCTGCCGGTGAACCTGGCGCTGCTCAAGGGCGCGGCCGTGGTCGGAGTGTTCTGGGGCGCGTTCGCCCAGCGCCAGCCGCAGGACAATGCGGCGAACTTCCAGCAGCTGTTTGGTTGGTATGCCGAGGGCAAGTTGAAACCGCTGGTGTCGCAGGTGTATCCGCTGGAACAGGCAGCCCAGGCGATCAATGACCTGGGGCAGCGCAAGGCGGTGGGTAAGGTGGTCGTGCAAACCCGCCTGCCGAGGTGAAATGCGCTTGAATGTGGGAGGGGCGGTGTCCTCGACCATCACCTGTCTATTCGCGACATGTTCGTAGAGAACATGCATTTGCTCATATTTCCTGCGTTTGGCGCGTTAATCGCCTGAGCAATCCTTGGCACAACGCTTGAGCCGCGCCTCCAGGTTTTTGTCTGGCATGGCGTGGCTGCGCAGGGCGTTGACGGTCTGCTCGACATAATCGCGCGTCGTGCCGTAACGCCCGCAAGCGCTTTGCAGCACATGGCTGAGCACGATGTCGGGCAGATTGCCAGCGTAGCTCGGCAGGTGCCGCTCCAATACAAACCCCAATGCCTGCACCCGACTGCCATCTTCCAGACGGCAGCTGAGCCAGTGCGGCCGATAGGAGGGGTAAGGCATTTCGCGCTGCCACAAGGCGTACAGCGAGGCTTCTAACTGATCTTCCGGCAGACGGTAGGCAAACCCGCTGCACGAGCCGCCACGATCCAGGCCGAACACCAACCCGGGCAACTCCGGCGTACCCCGATGCTCGTGGGACCACAGGTACAAACCACGGTGATAGCCATGGACCCGCGCCCGAACCCGCTCGGTCGATGAACATTCCGGCCGCCAGATCAGCGAACCGTAAGCGAATAGCCAGACCGGCCCGCCCTTATGCCGGGCCATGGTGGCCTGCATCGAGTTCATCAACTGTTCGTGCGTGAGTTGCGGTCCCAGATCGAGCCGCGGAGGGTAAGCCAATTGCAAAAGATCGGATTCGATGGCGGTCATGGCGAAAAGTGGCTCGCCTCCTATGTGTTACCAATTGTTAGCAACTCTACCGTAATAAAACGCGCTGCTGTGACCATACGGCAAAAAAGTACAATAGGCTGAACGACCACCGCATTCTCCAGAAGCAATCCCAGTATTTTCAGCTCCGGTTCAGCCCGGCAAAGCGCTTGACCGTCAAAATAGCGCAGCTGGCACGACTCAGTCGGTCACCCTTCACACCGGTTACTCGAGGTCGCACCTATGAAAAAATTACGATTGCCGGGCCTGCTGCTCCTGGCCCAGGCCACCACCGCTCTCGCTGTCGAAACCCCGCCCGTCGACGATGACAAGGGCTTCTGGTATGCGCAGACCAGCGTCTACACCCGGCACTTCTCCCCCGACCCGGACCACAACAACAACCAGGATTTGCTTGGCCTGGAGCGCAATGAAGCGTCAGGTTTGGTGTATGGGGCGGCGACGTTCCGTAACTCGTTCAGCCAACGCTCGTACTACGTCTACGCGGGCAAACGCTATGACATGACCGACTATCCGGTGTATCTGAAACTGACCGGCGGGGCGATCCAGGGCTATCGCGGCAAGTACCGCGACAAAATCCCGTTGAACCGTTTCGGCGTGGCGCCGGTGATCATACCGTCCGTGGGCACCCATTACGGGCCGGTGGCGGCGGAGTTGGTGCTGCTGGGGTTCAATGCGGCGATGATCACGACCGGCGTGCGTTTCTGACAGCGACGCCAGCTCCTCCACCAGAGCCGGCGCAGGTTTCAGGGCCGCGGGGCGTAGGCGAATACGTCGGCGCGCATCTGGTGTGCATCCATGCCCGCAGCCACCAGCGCATCCAATGTGCCGTAGATCATCGCCGGTGAACCGCTGGCGTAGACATGCACGCCTTTGAGGTCGTGGATGTCTTCGCACACCGCTTCATGCAACAGCCCACAGCGTCCTTCCCAGCCGCACAGGTCACTGACCACTTTGTGCAAGAACAGGTTGGGCAGCTGCAGCCATTGATCCCAATGCTCGATCTCGTAGAAATCTTCCGGACGCCGCACGCCCCAATACAAATGCACCGGGTGTTTGAAGCCGGTGGCGCGGCAGTGCTCGATCAGGCTGTGCATCTGCGCCATGCCGGTGCCCGCGGCGATCAGCACCAACGGCCCATCGGGCAACTCGGCCAGGTGGGTATCGCCAAACGGCAGCTCGATGCGGGCCATCCGGTTGCGCTGCAATTGCTCGATCAGATTGCGCGCGCTGTCCTCGCGGGCCAGCACGTGCAGTTCCAGTTCGCGTCCGGCGTGGGGCGCCGAAGCCAGGGAAAACGCCGACTTCTCGCCGTTATCCCGTTCAATCATCAGGTATTGCCCGGCGTGGTAACGCACGGCCTTGCCGGCCGGGGCGAGCAAGCGCACGCGCCATACATCGCCACCGACTTGCACGCATTCACTCACTTGGCACGACAACTTGCGCAACGGCAACTCTCCCGGCGCCAGCACGCCATCCCACAACACCACACAATCCTCCAGCGGCTCGGCGATGCAGGTGTAGAACTCCCCGTGGTCGCGTATTTCACCGGACTGCCGCACCCGGCCGTCCACCAACAGCGCCGCGCACACGTGGCACACGCCATTGCGACAGGCTTGCGGGCATTCGTAGCCCAGGCGGCGCGCACCTTCGAGGATTCGCTCACCGGGGACCAGCTCCAATACGGCGCCGGAAGGTTGCAGGGTCACACGCATCAATCTATTCCCAACTCTTTCCAGATCGCATCGACACGCGCCGTCACGGCTTCGTCCTTGACGATCACCCTGCCCCACTCGCGGGTGGTCTCACCCGGCCATTTGTGCGTGGCATCCAGGCCCATCTTCGAGCCCAGGCCCGAGACCGGCGAGGCGAAGTCGAGGTAGTCGATCGGCGTGTTGTCGATCATCACCGTGTCGCGCTTGGGGTCCATGCGCGTGGTGATGGCCCAGATCACGTCGTTCCAGTCGCGGGCGTTGATGTCGTCGTCGGTGACGATAACGAACTTGGTGTACATGAACTGTCGCAAAAACGACCACACTCCGAGCATGACCCGCTTGGCATGGCCTGGGTACGACTTCTTCATGGTCACGATGGCCATGCGGTACGAACAGCCTTCCGGCGGCAGGTAGAAGTCGGTGATTTCCGGGAACTGCTTCTGCAGGATCGGCACGAACACTTCGTTCAGCGCCACACCGAGAATCGCCGGCTCATCCGGCGGACGGCCGGTGTAGGTACTGTGGTAGATCGGCTTGATCCGATGAGTGATGCGCTCGACGGTGAACACCGGGAAGCTGTCGACTTCGTTGTAGTAGCCGGTGTGGTCGCCGTAGGGGCCTTCGTCGGCCATTTCGCCGGGGTGGATCACGCCTTCGAGGATGATTTCCGCGGTGGCCGGCACTTGCAGGTCGTTGCCACGGCACTTCACCAGCTCGGTGCGGTTGCCGCGCAGCAGGCCGGCGAAGGCGTATTCGGACAGGCTGTCCGGCACCGGGGTCACGGCGCCGAGGATGGTGGCCGGGTCGGCGCCCAGGGCCACGGAGACCGGGAACGGCTTGCCGGGGTGCTTTTCGCACCATTCACGGAAGTCCAGCGCGCCGCCGCGGTGGCTCAGCCAACGCATGATCACCTTGTTGCGGCCGATCACTTGCTGACGGTAGATGCCGAGGTTCTGGCGATCCTTGTTCGGGCCCTTGGTGACGGTCAGGCCCCAGGTGATCAGCGGGCCGACATCGCCGGGCCAGCAGGTCTGCACCGGCAGCATGCCCAGGTCGACGTCATCGCCTTCGATGACCACTTCCTGGCACACCGCGTCCTTGACCACCTTGGGCGCCATGGCAATGATCTTGCGGAAGATCGGCAGCTTCGACCAGGCGTCCTTCAAGCCCTTGGGTGGCTCGGGCTCCTTGAGGAACGCCAGCAACTTGCCGATCTCGCGCAATTCGCTGACCGACTCGGCGCCCATGCCAAAGGCCACGCGATCGGGGGTGCCGAACAGGTT
This sequence comes from Pseudomonas sp. GV105, assembly GCF_003058185.1. Lineage (NCBI taxonomy): Bacteria > Pseudomonadati > Pseudomonadota > Gammaproteobacteria > Pseudomonadales > Pseudomonadaceae > Pseudomonas > Pseudomonas sp. GV105. Next base: position 83,229 of record NZ_QBUF01000005.1, on the reverse strand, counting down.
GCCGAGCACCGGGATATCAAAACCGGTCGGGTTCTCGAACAGCAGCGCCGGGCCCTTGTTGCGCAGGGTACGGTCGCAAATCTCAGTCATTTCCAGCACCGGCGAAACCGGCACGTGGATGCGTTTCAACTCTCCGCGCTGCTCAAGTTGCTGCACGAAATCCCGAAGATCCTTGAATTTCATTAACCATGCCACCCGTAAAATAGGCGTACATCCTACCTGCTCTGAGGACGGCTGGCAGCTTAATTGGCCGTCAGCCCCCGTGATTGCAGCGAACGGAACAGCGGTTCCAGGAACGCCTGGACGTGTCGCGCGCCGACGTCGGAGAGGTGGTTATCGTCGGTGTACAGCGCGCGGCCGTCGAGCTCGACCCGGCACAGGCCGTCGGCGCCGCACAGCAGGGGTGCGGGGTCCAGCACGGTGACGCCACTGTCGGCGGCGGCCAGTTCGTCAAACAGTCGAGTGATAAAGGCCTGGCGCTTCTCGTGCTCCGCCACGGGGAGCCCTTCGCCGTCCACCGGCCGGTGCATCATGGCCAGGCGACTGAGGCGGTACGGCACGATGATTTCCTGCAGCGGTGCTTCCTTGATCAGCCACACATGGTGCCCGGCGGCGCGCAGCCCCTGGATGCGTTCACGCAGGCCCTGTTCGAAACGCTGCTCGGCCACGGCACGCACGTACTTGCCGGTGCCCGGGTCTTTGAGCGCATGTTCCTTGTCGCCCGATATCTGCCCATAGAGGTACAGGCTCCAGCGCGCCGCCAGCACCACATCGCTGAACGACTGTGCGGCCAGAGCCTGCTCGACGCGCTGGTTGAAATGCGCGCACTGGGTGATGTTCTCCAGACCGTCCAACGGTACGCAACCGGCGAAACTGGCCTGGACCAGACTGATATCGTGCCGTTTGGCCGCATCCTTCAGCGCCGGAATCAATGCGGTGGCGTGGCTGTCGCCCCAGACCAGCGCGGACACCGAGTGGCTTTGTGGGCCGAAATGGCAGAACAGCCGCTCATCCGGGGTGTTCTTGTCCGCCAGGCAGGCCGTCAGCTCCGGGCTCCACTTCTTCGCCTGGGCATAACGCAATGCCTGTTCGGACAGGCGCCACGGCACGCCATCAGCTTCCCGCAATGCCAGGCCAGTAAGGCCGAGACACAAAATGCCGGCCGCGGCGCCAGCCAGGATCGCCTTGCGCCCGGCCAGCAGGCGCTTTTCCCGGAACGGCGTCTCCACGAAGCGCCAGGACAAATAACCCAGCACCAGGCTCAGCAGCATCAACCCGGCCAATTCAGCCACGCTCAAGCCATCAACCGCTGCGTAGTTGGCGTACACGAACACCGGCCAATGCCACAGGTACCAGGAATAAGAAATAAGCCCCAGGCCCACCATCAGCCGCGAACTCAGTAGCCGCCCGACCCAGGTGGCTTGCTGCCCATTGGCCCAGATCAACCCGACCACGCCCAGCACCGGCAGCAAAGCGGCCGCGCCAGGGAACGGTGTATGCCGGTCGAAACCGAATATGGCGGCCAGGATCAATGCCAGGGAAGCCAGGCTGACCGCTTGCGCCAGGGGCGGCGAGGCGCGCCACTCAACCTTCGGCATGACCGCCAGCATGGCGCCGGCCAGCAATTCCCAGGCACGCATATGCAGCAGGTAGAAGGCTTTCTGCGGCTGATGGGAAACCGCCCAGACACTCATGCCAAACGACACCAGCAGCACCGCGAACAACGCCAGGCGCCAGTGTTTCAAACGGCTTGAAAGCAGGGCCAGCAGCAGCGGGAACAGGATGTAGAACTGCTCCTCCACTGCCAGCGACCAGGTGTGCAGCAAGGGCTTGATGTCGGAGGCGGCATCGAAATAACCGTGCTGGCGTGAAAACAGCAGGTTAGAGGTGAAGATCACCTGGTAGTGCGCCGACCGCCCCAGCTCTTCATAGTCCTTGGGCGCCAGCAAAAACCAGCCCACGGCCAGTGTCGCGGCCATCATCACGAACAACGCCGGCAAGATACGCCGGGCACGGCGCGCCCAGAAGTCCACGAAACTGAAACGCCCGGCCTGGCGTTCGCGCCAGATGATCGAGGTAATCAGGAAGCCGGAAATCACAAAAAAAACATCGACCCCCACAAAGCCGCCAGTAACACCCGGAACGCCAAAGTGGAACAGCACGACTGCGAGGACAGCGACAGCACGCAAGCCATCAATGTCTCTTCGGTAAGCAAGAATGGTCATAAATCCAGAGTCAGCCAGAAACGAATGGGAACGAGCGTAGCCCCTTTTGTTTCTTAACTGACACTTCAAGCGCTCAAACCTCCCTTTCTAGATACAAAAAAAATGACGCCCCGAAGGGCGCCATTTTTTGGACCTGAAACGTCGTATTACTTACGCTTCATCGACAGGAAGAACTCGTCGTTGGTCTTGGTGGTTTTCAGCTTGTCGATCAGGAACTCGATGGCCGCGACTTCATCCATCGGGTGCAGCAGCTTGCGCAGAATCCACATGCGCTGCAGTTCGTCGTCGGCTGTCAGCAACTCTTCACGGCGGGTGCCGGAGCGGTTGATGTTGATCGCCGGGAACACACGCTTTTCAGCGATACGACGGTCCAGGGGCAGTTCCATGTTGCCGGTACCCTTGAACTCTTCGTAGATCACTTCATCCATCTTCGAGCCGGTTTCAACCAGCGCGGTGGCGATGATGGTCAGCGAGCCGCCTTCTTCGATATTCCGCGCGGCGCCGAAGAAACGTTTCGGTTTCTCCAGGGCGTGGGCATCGACACCACCGGTCAATACCTTGCCGGAGCTCGGGATCACGGTGTTGTAGGCACGGGCCAGACGGGTGATGGAGTCGAGCAGGATCACCACGTCTTTCTTGTGTTCGACCAGGCGCTTGGCCTTCTCGATCACCATTTCGGCAACCTGCACGTGGCGGGTTGGCGGCTCATCGAACGTCGAGGCAACCACTTCGCCGCGCACGGTGCGCTGCATTTCGGTCACTTCTTCCGGACGTTCATCGATCAGCAGCACGATCAGGTGAACTTCAGGGTTGTTACGTGCGATGTTCGCTGCAATGTTCTGCAGCATGATGGTCTTACCGGCTTTCGGCGGTGCGACGATCAGGCCGCGCTGGCCCTTGCCGATCGGGGCGCACAGGTCGATCACACGACCGGTCAAGTCTTCGGTGGAACCGTTGCCGGCTTCCATCTTCATTCGCACGGTCGGGAACAGCGGGGTCAGGTTCTCGAAGAGAATCTTGTTTTTCGCGTTCTCTGGACGATCGAAGTTGATCGTGTCGACCTTGAGCAGGGCGAAATAACGCTCGCCTTCCTTCGGAGGACGGATCTTGCCAACGATGGTGTCACCGGTGCGCAAGTTGAAGCGGCGGATCTGGCTCGGCGAGACGTAGATATCGTCTGGGCCGGCGAGATAGGAAGCGTCTGCAGAGCGGAGGAAGCCGAAGCCGTCCTGGAGAATCTCCAGCACGCCATCACCGGAGATTTCCTCGCCGCTTTTCGCGTGCTTTTTGAGCAAGGAGAAAATCACGTCCTGCTTGCGCGAACGGGCCATATTTTCTATGCCCATCTGTTCGGCCAATTCGAGCAGTTCGGTAATCGGCTTTTGCTTGAGTTCAGTCAGATTCATATAGGAATGACGTAATCATTTATGGAGGGGGGAAATTAAGCTTTTGGCTTAATGAGGCCGCGCCGCAGAGAAGGCGACAGGATCGCGTACTAATCGAAAAGGAATGCGTCGGCGACGGCTTGCAGGGGGCAGTGGAGAAACCAATGCGGGGCCGAATGTACCACCTGAGTTTCGGAGCGTCTAGCCCTGTTTCACGAAAAAGCCCCGCAATTTGCGGGGCCTTTTTGACGACGCTTAGAGGTTCACGTCGATGAATGCAGCCAGTTGGGACTTCGACAGCGCGCCCACTTTGGTCGCTGCGACTTCGCCGTCCTTGAACAGCATCAGGGTCGGAATACCACGCACGCCATGCTTGGCCGGGGTTTCCTGGTTTTCGTCGATGTTCAGCTTGGCAATGGTCAATCTGCCGTCGTACTCGGTTGCAATGTCGTCCAGAACCGGAGCGATCATTTTGCAAGGGCCACACCATTCAGCCCAGTAGTCAACCAGCACCGGGCCAGCAGCCTTGAGTACTTCGGCCTCAAAGGTCGCGTCGGTGACGTGCTTGATAAGATCGTTGCTCATGGATGTCTCCGGATTGTAAGCAAAAAAAACGTGGCCCATCATAGCTGCCCTTCCCTCGTTCAGGAAGCCGCCTCTGATTGAGTCTTGCTATGGTGGCGCATGAGTTTGGGTATCGCCTCGCTCACGGCGCTACGGGAGTCACGAAAGCAATCCCGGTGCGCAACGCCGCATTACGTACATGTTCCTGCATGGTTTTCTGCGCCGCCGCGCTCGCGCGCCGGGCCAGGGCGCGCAAGACTCTGCGGTGCTCCTGCCAGGTTTCCATGGCCCGCTCCGGCCGGATGAACGGTAACTTCTGGCTCTCCAGGAACACCTCGGCGCTGGCACTCAGGATGCTGACCATCGCCTGGTTGCCGCTGGCGAGGAGGATGCGCTGGTGGAATTCGAAGTCCAGCCGCGCGGCCGCTTCGAAGTCGCCGGCCTTGAGCACCTTGCGCATGGCTTCGACATTCTCTTCCAGGCTATCCAGTTCATCAATGCTCAGCGTGACGGCCGCCAACCCTGCCGCAAACCCTTCCAGGGCATAGCGCAACTGGAAGATATCCAGCGGCGTCGCCTGGGCCGCGAAGGGCCACGCAAACCCCGGCGGCTCCTGTGCCTCTTGCACGAACACGCCTTTGCCCGGCTGCACGCTGACCACCCCCAAGGCACTCAGGGACGACAACGCTTCGCGCAATGACGCCCGGCTCACGCCCAACTGCAGCGCCAGGTCGCGCTGGGACGGCAGTGCGTCGCCCGGCCCGAAGCCTTGCTCCTTGATCAGTTTGCGGATGGCCTGCAAGGCCGCTTCCGGTACCGCTTGGGCGATGGAATTCATAAAAAACTCAAGGTTCCAGACAACTGAGCGGCTAGTTGTAAAGCTATTCGTGCCCGGCGGCAAGCCACGCCCCAAAGGGGCTCGCGCGCTTTGGGCGGCGCTCGAAAAAGGTGCGAAAGCCGCGCTCACTGTTCAGACCAGTAAGACCACCGAAGCTCAACAAATCCCGGCCTTGCAGACGAACCGAGCCGGGATGGCATGGGCTGTGCACTGGGCAAAAACAGAATGCCCCTTCGCCCTTCTCGGAGAGTTCCCATGACCAAGCGCTACAGCGCCCTGCTCACCGCCCTGTTTGCCAGCCTGATGCTGAGCCAGGCACCCGCCCAGGCCAACGGTCTGGACGATATCGTTGCCCGCGGCACCTTGAAGGTCGCCGTGCCCCAGGACTTCCCGCCGTTCGGCTCGGTCGGCCCCGACATGAAACCACGCGGCCTGGACATCGACACCGCCAAGCTGCTGGCCGACCAGCTCAAGGTCAAACTGGAGCTGACCCCGGTCAACAGCACCAACCGCATCCCGTTCCTCACGACCGGCAAGGTCGACCTGGTGATTTCCAGCCTGGGCAAGAACCCCGAGCGGGAAAAGGTCATCGACTTCTCCAAGGCCTACGCGCCGTTCTACCTGGCCGTGTTCGGCCCGCCTGACGCCGCCATCAGCAGCACCGACGACCTCAAGGGCAAGACCATCAGCGTGACCCGCGGCGCCATCGAAGACATCGAGCTGACGGCCGTCGCGCCCAAGGAAGCCACGATCAAGCGCTTCGAAGACAACAATTCGACCATCGCCGCCTACCTGGCCGGCCAGGTCGACCTGATCGCCAGCGGCAACGTGGTGATGGTTGCGATCAGCGAGCGCAGCCCGAAACGCGTGCCGGCGCTGAAAGTGAAGCTCAAGGATTCTCCGGTGTACGTGGGCGTGAACAAGAACGAGCCGGCGCTGCTGGAGAAGGTCAACCAGATCCTGGTGGCGGCCAAGGCTGACGGCAGCCTGGAAAAGAATGCAATGCAGTGGCTGAAAGAACCTCTGCCTGCTGATCTCTGAAGCCCGCGACGGAGCTGATTCATGGCCTATCAATTCGACTTTGTGCCGGTGCTGGCCAATACCGACCTGCTGTTGCGCGGCGCCCTGTTCACCCTTGAACTGACGGCGATCGGCGCAATCCTGGGGGTGGCCCTGGGCACCGTCGGCGCAGTGGTGCGGGCGTGGAAAATCCAGCCGTTCGCCTGGTTCTTCGGGGTGTATGTCGAGTTGATCCGCAACACGCCATTTCTGGTGCAGTTGTTTTTCATCTTCTTCGGCCTGCCCTCCCTGGGGCTGAAAATCACCGAGTGGCAAGCGGCGGTATTGGCGATGGTGATCAACCTGGGCGCCTATTCCACCGAGATCATCCGCGCCGGCATCCAGGCGATCCCCAGTGGTCAGCTGGAGGCTGCCGCCGCCCTGGCGATGACGCGCTTCGAGGCGTTCCGCCATGTGGTGCTGCTGCCGGCGCTGGGCAAGGTGTGGCCGGCCCTGAGCAGCCAGATCATCATTGTGATGCTCGGCTCGGCGGTGTGTTCGCAGATCGCCACCGAAGAGCTGAGTTTTGCCGCCAACTTCATCCAGTCGCGCAACTTCCGCGCCTTTGAGACCTATGCCCTGACCACCCTGGTGTACCTGTGCATGGCGTTGATGATTCGCCAGTTGCTCAACTGGATCGGCCGCCGGTTTGTGATGAGGAACAGCCGATGAGTGATTTTTCCTTCTGGGACATCGTGCGCAACCTGCTCGTCGGCCTGCAATGGACACTGTTGCTGTCGCTGGTGGCGTTTGTGGGCGGTGGCCTGATCGGCCTGCTGGTGATGACGATGCGTATCAGCCGCAAAGCCTTCCCGCGCAATGTCGCCCGCACCTATATCGAACTGTTCCAGGGCACGCCGCTGTTGATGCAGCTGTTCCTGGTGTTTTTCGGCGTCGCCCTGCTCGGGGTGGATATCTCGCCCTGGCTGGCGGCGGCGATTGCCTTGACCTTGTTTACCAGCGCCTACCTCGCCGAGATCTGGCGCGGCTGCGTCGACTCCATCGCCCACGGGCAGTGGGAAGCCTCGGCCAGCCTGGCCCTGAGCCCGCTGGAACAGCTGCGCTACGTGATCCTGCCCCAGGCCCTGCGGATTGCCGTGGCGCCTACCGTGGGGTTCTCGGTGCAAGTGGTCAAAGGCACCGCGGTGACCTCGATCATCGGCTTCACCGAACTGACCAAGACCGGCGGCATGCTCGCCAACGCCACGTTCGAGCCCTTTATGGTCTACGGCCTGGTGGCCCTCGGTTACTTCCTGCTCTGCTACCCCTTGTCCCTCAGTGCGCGCTACCTGGAAAGGAGACTGCATGCCTCTGCTTAGAATTTCCGCCCTGCATAAGTATTACGGCGATCACCATGTGCTCAAGGGCATCGACTTGACCGTTGAAGAAGGCCAGGTCGTCGCGATCATCGGCCGCAGCGGCTCGGGCAAATCGACCTTGCTGCGCACCCTCAATGGCCTGGAGTCGATCAACGACGGCGTGATCGAAGTCGACGGCGAATACCTCGACGCCGCCCGCGCCGACCTGCGCAGCCTGCGACAGAAAGTCGGCATGGTGTTCCAGCAGTTCAACCTGTTCCCGCACCTGACGGTGGGCGAAAACGTCATGCTCGCGCCGCAGGTGGTGCAGAAAGTGCCCAAGGCCAAGGCCGCCCAGTTGGCGCGGCAGATGCTGGAGCGGGTCGGCCTGGGCGAGAAGTTCGACGCCTTCCCTGATCGCCTGTCCGGTGGCCAGCAACAACGCGTCGCGATAGCCCGCGCCCTGGCCATGTCGCCCAAAGTGCTGCTGTGCGACGAGATCACCTCGGCGCTGGACCCGGAACTGGTCAATGAAGTGCTTAGCGTGGTGCGCCAACTGGCCAAGGACGGCATGACCCTGATCATGGTGACCCACGAAATGCGTTTCGCCCGCGAAGTCGGGGACAAACTGGTGTTCATGCACCAGGGCAAGGTGCATGAAGTGGGCCCGCCCCAGGCGCTGTTCGCCAACCCCCGCACCCCCGAACTGGCCAACTTCATCGGCTCGGTGGGGCAGCCGGGCTGACCAGCTCGAAGGTGCCCCGCCCCTCCAGCCGCGTTTCATCGCGGACCTGCAGGGCATCGGAAGGCAGGTCGATATCGACATCGACCTGGGCCGTCAGGCGCTGGCCGACCAGCGCTTGACCTGCTGCGCGTGCCACCAGGACCTGCCCCGGCAACAACGCCCCGCTGACGGTTTCACCGGGCAAGTGCGCCACCCCCCACTCGACGGCGCGCCCATCGACCTGGGCATGCTTGAGACTCAGGCGCATACGCCCCTGGCGGTCAAACCGGAAACCTTGCCCATCCGCCGCACCGATGAAGCGCAACGCTATCATCGAAGGCTGCGTACACACGACGTTCAGGTGCAGCGTGCGGGTGCCGAGGACCACGGAGGTACTTTGGACAACGGCCTCCCTGCGAATGACGCCATAGTCGAGGCGCGGCTGGCTCACGGACAACCGGCAGTTTTCAGCGCGCACGCCCTGGGCCATCAACAGCGCGCAGAACAGGACGACGCCCGCGCTTCTCCACTTAGCGGCCATGGCACACCGCCGTCGTGGTCTCATAGAACTTGTCATGGTCAGGCTGGGTTCCGGGGTCAAGGCTCAGTTGGCAGGTGGAAGAGTCCGGCAACGAAACCCGCAGGCTTTGCGACTCATTGACGTCATTCAGGAAAATCATGCCTTCGCCCACCACGCTGGTGAGGAAGCGGCCATCCTGGCCGAACACCGACGCGCCCTGGGGCAACGGCTGACCGTGCTGATCGCTGGCGGTGAGCAACACGCGGCGCACTGTCACCACATCGAACGCGACGGTATTGAAGGACCCGCGACCGGCGGCGAGCACCTGGGTGCCGTTCTTCAGGTCAACCCGCCTGGGCAACGACTGCGTCTGCACTTCGACGCGGCTGTTGGCATACGCGGGCAAGCCGGCAATCACGGCCTGCCCGGTGAAGTCGGTCCACACCGGCCCCTGGGGGGTTTCGACTTTCGCGGAGCCGATATCCCCCACGGAGACGATGCCGAACGTGTCCTGCACGGGATAGGGCGAGAAGGTCAGGCCGTTTTCGTGCGCGACGATGCCGCCTTGCAGTTGCCCCGTATAACCGGTGCCCTGGGCATCTCGGCTGACGCCCAGGCCGACGCGGGTGTAGCGCGGCAGCAGGTCCACATGGCCGCGAACCGCTTGTTCGCGGGCGCTGAGGTCGCGCTCGACACCCACTTCGTAATTCACATAGTCATTGACCCGTTCGCTGAGTGCCGTGCCAACGCGGGACTGGTTACCACGCCGGCTGACGTAGCTGTTCACACGACGATCACCGCCCAGCGGCACGCTGATCTGCAACCGTACCGACAGATCATTGTCCACCGTGCTATCGCGCCGGCCGGCGGCAACGCTGGCGTCACGCCGTGGCCGCGTGCCGCCCACCTGCGAGTCGGCGATCAAAGCGACATCGACGTGACTGAACGACTTGTTCCACGAAGCAAATACGTGCTCGGCCGTTTGCCGGTCAAATTGCGCGCTGCGCGAATAACCCAGGGAGAACACGCCCAAGGTTGGATCGGCCCAGCTCATGCCCGCCGTGTACTGGTTCTTGAAGCGCGAACCCAACTCGTCGGCCTTGAACGAGCGGCCCGCTTCAAGCACCTCGCGATACCCCCGGGTCTGGGTGGTGGCGCTGAAGTTGACGTCTATATTGGCGTAGACCGGGCTGCTCGCGGACACGCTGCTACGCGAACCCGACACCGCGTTACGGCCGTCTCGGGACACATTGTGGCGAGCGCCAACCGCAACCCGTTGGAAAAAGACGCTGCTCAGGGTGCCGCCTGCCGACCAGTATTCATCGGTGCTCAATAAGCCAAACCCCGCCGACGAATCACGCCCCAGGCCCCAGGTGCCGCTGCCCATGGCGACCACCGGCGACGGCGCCTGCGCGTCGTTGTTTTCGCGCACCTTGCCGAGCGAAAAATAATAGCCAGGCACCGCCGGGGCTGCCCCCGCGAACGAAGCCGCCGGCACCACGAAACTGCGCTTGGCGCCGCGTACATCGATCACGCTGACTTCGAGGTCGCTGGTGCCATTGAGCAAAGGCAACCCGGTCAGCCGGAAGGGGCCTTCGGGCACCAGCGTGCTATGGATCAGCACGCCAGACTGGCGCACTTCAATCCGCGACTGACTCTGGGCCAGCCCCTCGACCACCGCATTATTGCCGCCCGCCGGCACCCGCGACTGGCCATCGGGGGAAAACTGCACACCGGACAACTGGATGCCGCCAAACAGCGGATTGTTGCTGGAGAGCTGGCCCACCTGGAACGTCGATCGCAGCGCGGCCAGATCCCGCTGGGCGAAGGCGTACAGGTGTTCGGTGCGCGCGTCGCCATTGTCGGACACATAGAATTGGCGGCTGCGGACAATCCAGTCGCCCAGGTTGAAGCCTGCTTCGGTGTAGGCCGACACGAACCGGCTGGACTCACTGCGCGAACGGTTGTCGAAACCCAGCACGTCATAGTTGAACATCGCCGCTGCGCCACCCTGGGCAAAGTCCCCGGCCTCCCACTGGGGTTCACGCAATGACTGGGTCGGCACCACCAGTGCCACCTCATCGATGCCGGGCCGGAGCCGAACCATCGTCGTCGGGAAGGCGCCCAGAAAGTCATGGCAGGCCTGGTCCGGTGACACGCCTTTGCGGACAACGGCGCGGGGCTGCACCAACCCGGCTTTCTCGAGCAAGCCCGGGGTGAAACACAATTGCCCCTGTGCGTCGAACCGCGCATCGACTGACCCGAGCGGGTTCCCGTTGACCCGCAGCCCCACCACCTGGACGCCTTCGCGAAAACGCGCCGCACTGCGGAAGTAGTCGGAGACCTTCGGGTCAATACCGTGGGTGGTCAGTGCCGCGAGGTCGAAACCCTCGCCCAACTCCAGAGCTGGAGCCAGGCCGGGCAAGCTCCACAGGGTCGCAAACCCGATGAGCAGCGTGGGGCGGCGAGACCGGATGGAAACCGCAGGCGTATTACTCGACAGGTTTTTCATAAGCCGCTCAACCCCCATCGGTACTGATCGGGGCGCGGTAGCTGTCCACCGAAAACCCATAGACCGTGGCGGGCTGGATCTCGACTTCGGCCAAGCCGTCCAATGTTCCGTCAACCTTCGCCGTCAACGCCTCCCCCGGCAAAATGTAAGCACGCGGCAACGTCGCCAGAACCCGTTGGGGCAGCAACTGCACCTCCGGCGCCAGGCGCACCACATAAGCACTGTCGTTGTGAACAGCGAGCCTCTCTCCTGCCCGCCGCCACTTCAGCAGCTCCCAGGGCGTGTGATGTTGAGGCAAGCCTTTGGGGTGCAGGATCAGCGGCAGATTCTGCCGAAGGGTGATACCGATGGTCGCACCCCCTGCGGCACGCGCCTGCGGAATACCCTCGAAGGACACACGCTTCAAGCGCTGGGTCTTCAGCGGTGCTTCCAAGGTGCTGATGAAACGCACCAACTGGGTTTCACCGGGTTCCACACGCGCAATAGGCGGCGTGACAATCAATAGGGGCTCTACGTCTTCGGGCACGTTCAGTACGACTGAATGAAGCAGCGCCGGCCCCGAATCGGTGTTCTTGATATTTATCGTGGCCTCGCCTTGTTCCTCATAAAGAACCACAACCGAGGTTTCCGGCAACATTCCGTCCGCCAATACCATGCCGGTAAAACACAGGCACACACTTGCACACAACAACAGCAGATTATTTATTACTGAAAGACTACGCACTCAGTGTTCCCCGCAGACCATGAAGTTGGCAATTGATAGCCAAGCACCCACATGAAAACAGCCGATCAGAACGCGTGCGTTCTTTGATCGGCTGTATTTCAGCCGCTTAGAGGTAAACCAAAGTAAGCGTTGCGCGACCATCAAGAGTAACGTCGCGAGCCAGGTTCAAGTCTTGGCCTTTGTTGATCACGGCCCGTACTGCGATAGTCCCGGTCAGTTGAGAGAGTTCGGCCGGAATGAGCGAAGTGCCACTGCGCCACGAAGATTGGTTAGGCGATTTCGCGACTTTGCCATCACTGCTCTGCCAGGCCGCGCCTTCGCCGACACGTGTAATAGCCGTCAGCGTTTTGCTCGGCGATCTGAGGTCCCTGAGCGTAACCGCATAACCACCGGTATTTTTGCCAGCGACCGAACCCAAGCCGAAGTTATGCACCTCGGTATAGCCTGCGCCAAGGGCGCTGAGAATGCCCGTTACCCTGCTGCCGGCCTGCAGGTCGGTGAAGGTCAGCCCGAACGGAGCGCTGCCGGTACCGCAATTGACGGACAGGGGCGTGGTCATTTCCCGAAGCGGGTTGAACGCCGTCTGGGAGAGTTGGCCCGAAGGAATATCGCCGTAATTGATAATGCCGCCGCCAGTCATGCTGAGGTTGCAGGCAGCGGGTTTGATCGTGCCCCTGACGACCAGTTCGGCACTGGTGGATGCGTTAGCACTGATGGCCGCAGCCAGGCAAGCGAGACCGAGAGTCAATCCAACAATTTTTTTCATATTCGACCTGTCACTGAAAGTTATCAGGCGTTCTTTATTTATCTCTCGGCAAGTCCAGCGCCAAACGGCTTATTTCTCCGGACCTGCACGACTATAAATAAATAACACCCAGGCAATATTGCCGGGTGACAGTCTGTCGCTTTGGCACTTCATTAAAGAATCAGATAACACATCAGTTAGTGTGGGAGCCGTAAAAACAAAGAGTCGCCTTTACCCGACCGCGAGGTAGTCCTAAACAAAAAAACCAAAGGAACATCAACAAGCACTCTGTAGGGAAAATCATAAAAAGCTTTACAACAACAACTAGTTAAAAACTCCTACAAAACTAAAACCCCATTCATTGGATATTTAGAAACCCACCCTACATTTCCCACAAGAATTCCTCGCAGACACCCTTAGGAAAATTACCGGAGCGCTACGCGTTGGCTCCAGCGGTCGATCGTGGCACGATGGTCAGGTTATCGACCGAGACCCTCTAACCATGCCGCAATCCCAAGCCAAGAATCTGTCCCTGATCGCCGCCATCGACCTGGGCTCCAACAGCTTTCATATGGTCGTGGCCAAGGCCCAGAACGGCGAAATCCGCATCCTTGAGCGGCTAGGCGAAAAAGTCCAACTGGCTGCCGGAATCGACGACGCGCGCCAGCTCAATGAAGAATCCATGCAGCGCGGGCTCGATTGCCTCAAGCGGTTTGCCCAGTTGATCAACGGCATGCCCCCGGGTGCTGTGCGAATCGTCGGCACCAACGCGTTGCGCGAAGCCCGTAACCGGGGCGAATTCATCCGCCGCGCCGAGGAGATCCTCGGGCACCCGGTGGAAGTCATCTCCGGACGCGAAGAAGCGCGCCTGATCTACCTCGGCGTGTCCCACACCCTGGCCGACACCCCCGGCAAGCGCCTGGTGGCGGACATCGGCGGCGGCAGTACCGAATTCATCATCGGCCAGCGCTTCGAGCCGCTGCTGCGCGAAAGCCTGCAGATGGGCTGCGTCAGCTATACCCAGCGTTATTTCAAGGACGGCAAGATCACCCCGGCGCGTTATGCCCAGGCCTACACGGCGGCGCGGCTGGAGATCATGAGCATCGAGCACGCCCTGCATCGCCTGTCGTGGGATGAAGCGATCGGCTCGTCCGGCACCATCCGTGCCATCGGCCTGGCCTTGAAAGCCGGCGGCCATGGCACCGGCGAGGTCAACGCCGAAGGCCTGGCGTGGCTCAAGCGCAAGCTGTTCAAGCTGGGAGATGCCGAAAAAATCGACTTCGATGGCATCAAGCCCGACCGCCGCACGATTTTCCCGGCGGGCCTGGCGATTCTCGAAGCGATCTTCGACGCCCTCGAACTGCAACGCATGGACCACTGCGACGGCGCCCTGCGCGAAGGTGTGCTTTACGACCTGCTCGGCCGTCATCACCATGAGGACGTGCGTGAGCGCACCCTCAGCTCGTTGATGGAGCGCTATCACGCCGATCTGGAACAAGCGGCCCGCGTGGAACGCAAAGCCCTGCATGCCTTCGACCAGGTGGCCGCGGACTGGGACCTGGAAGACGGTGTATGGCGCGAACTGCTGGGCTGGGCGGCCAAGGTGCATGAAGTGGGCCTGGATATCGCCCACTACCATTACCACAAGCACGGCGCCTACCTGATCGAGCACTCCGACCTGGCCGGTTTCTCCCGGGAAGACCAGCAGATGCTCGCGCTGCTGGTACGCGGCCATCGCCGCAATATCCCCAAGGACAAGTTCGCCGAATTCGGTGACGAAGGCATCAAGCTGATCCGCCTATGCGTGCTGCTGCGCTTTGCGATCCTGTTCCACCACATCCGTGGCACCCAGGAAATGCCCCAGGTGACCCTGCGCGCCAGCGGCGACAGCCTCGACGTGGTGTTCCCGGAAGGCTGGCTGGAGGAAAACCAGCTGACCCAGGCGGACTTCGCCCAGGAAGCGGAGTGGCTGACGCGGGTGGGTTTCAGCCTGAACGTGCGCTAAAGAACACCGAAAATACATGTGGGAGGGGCGGTGCGACGATTCGACCTCCCGATGGCGGTGTGTCAGTCACTTGGTACTTTGACTGAACTGCCGCCATCGGGGGCAAGTCGAATCGTCGCACCGCCCCTCCCACATTAGGTCGGTTAATTCACCGCGAGAATCGGGCTACCCAGCCTCTCCAGCAAGGTGGCCTGGGCGCTGCGCGGGTTCTGGTTGCCGGTCGGCGTGTTGCGCACGTAGCGGCCGTCCGACTGCAGGCTCCAGCTGTGGGTGTTATCGGTGAGATAACTTTCCAGCTCTTTCTTGACCCGCATGATCAGCTTCTTGCCTTCCACCGGGAAGCACGTCTCCACGCGCTTGTCGAGGTTGCGCTCCATCCAGTCGGCGCTGGAGAGGTACATCTGCTCCTCCCCGCCGTTGAGGAAGTAGAACACCCGCGTGTGCTCCAGGAAGCGCCCGATGATCGAGCGCACATGGATGTTGTGCGAGACCCCGGCGATGCCCGGCCGCAGGCAGCACATGCCGCGTACCACCAGGTCGATACGCACGCCGGACTGGCTGGCCTTGTACAGCGCGCGGATGATCTTCGGATCGGTCAGCGAGTTGAACTTGGCGATGATGTGCGCCGGTTTGCCGTCGAGCGCGAACTGGGTCTCGCGGGCGATCATGTCGAGCATGCCCTTCTTCAGGGTGAACGGCGCATGCAGCAGCTTCTTCATGCGCAACGTCTTACCCATGCCGATCAACTGGCTGAACAACTTGCCGACGTCTTCGCACAAGGCGTCGTCGGAGGTCAGCAGGCTGTAGTCGGTGTAGAGTTTGGCGTTACCGGCGTGATAGTTGCCGGTGCCCAAGTGCGCGTAACGCACGATCTCACCGGCTTCGCGGCGCAGGATCAGCATCATCTTGGCGTGGGTCTTGAACCCGACCACACCGTAGATCACCACCGCGCCGGCCGCTTGCAGGCGGCTGGCCAGTTGCAGGTTGGACTCTTCGTCGAAGCGCGCGCGCAGTTCGATCACCGCGGTGACTTCCTTGCCGTTACGCGCAGCGTCCACCAGGGCGTCGACGATCTCCGAGTTGGCGCCGCTGCGGTACAGGGTCTGGCGCACGGCGAGTACATGCGGGTCCTTGGCGGCCTGGCGCAACAGGTCGACCACCGGGGTGAAGGACTCGAACGGGTGCAGCAACAGGATGTCCTGCTTGCTGACCACGCTGAAAATGTTTTCGCTGTTTTGCAGCAGTTTCGGGATCTGCGGCGTGAACGGCGTGTATTGCAGCTCCGGGTGGCTGTCCAGGCCGGTGATGCTGAACAGGCGCGTCAAGTTGACCGGGCCGTTGACCTGGTACAGCTCGCTCTCGCCGAGGTTGAACTGCTTGAGCAGGTAGTCCGACAGATGTTTCGGGCAGGTGTCGGCCACTTCCAGACGCACCGCATCGCCGTAGCGCCGCGAGAACAGCTCGCCGCGCAGGGCGCGGGCCAAGTCTTCGACGTCTTCGGAGTCCAGCGCCAGGTCGGCGTTACGGGTCAGGCGGAACTGGTAGCAGCCCTTGACCTTCATGCCCTGGAACAGGTCATCGGCGTGCGCGTGGATCATCGACGACAGGAATACATAGTTATCGCCAGCGCCCCCCACCTCTTCCGGTACCTTGATGATCCGTGGCAGCAGACGCGGTGCCGGGATGATCGCCAGGCCGGAATCGCGACCGAAGGCGTCGATACCTTCAAGCTCAACGATGAAGTTCAGGCTCTTGTTGACCAGCAACGGGAACGGGTGAGTCGGGTCGAGACCGATCGGCGTGATGATCGGCGCGATCTCGTCGCGGAAGTAGCGACGCACCCAGGTCTTGATCTTGGTGGTCCAGTGGCGACGACGGATGAAGCGGACCTGATGTTTTTCCAGTTCCGGCAGCAGGATGTCGTTGAGGATCGCGTATTGGCGATCCACATGCCCGTGTACCAGTTCGCTGATGCGCGCCAGGGCTTGATGCGGTTGCAGGCCATCGGCGCCGGCTTGTTCACGGGCGAAGGTGATCTGCTTCTTGAGGCCGGCGACGCGGATCTCGAAGAACTCGTCCAGGTTGCTGGAGAAAATCAGCAGGAATTTCAGGCGTTCCAGCAACGGATAGGACTCATCCAGCGCCTGTTCCAGCACGCGGATGTTGAATTGCAGTTGTGACAACTCACGGTGAATGTACAGGCTGCTGTCATCCAGGTTGGTCACCACGGCAGGCGCTGGCGCCGGGGCCGGCGCTTCGGCGACCACCACCGGCGGCGCCGGCTCCGGCACCGGCGGGGTCTCGGCGACGGATTCGACCACCGGGTGGGCGTCTTTTACGGCAACTTCTGAGAGTCCTTCGGTATTCATCGAGTGTTCCTGTGAGGGCTATTGTTGCTCTCTAAGCAATTGGGCAGCGCGGGCGGCGAAGTAGGTCAGAATGCCATCAGCGCCAGCACGTTTAAAGGCTGTCAGGGATTCGAGGATCACCCCTTCACTCAACCAACCATTCTGGATCGCGGCCATGTGCATGGCGTATTCACCGCTGACCTGATAGACAAAGGTCGGCACCTTGAATTCCTCTTTGACCCGATAAAGGATGTCCAGGTAAGGCATCCCGGGCTTGACCATCACCATGTCGGCGCCTTCGGCCAGGTCGGCGGCCACTTCGTGCAGGGCTTCATGGCTGTTGGCCGGGTCCATCTGGTACGAGGCTTTGTTGGCCTTGCCCAGGTTCAGGGCCGAGCCCACCGCATCGCGGAACGGACCATAGTAGGCACTGGCGTATTTGGCCGAGTAGGCCATGATCCGCACATTGACGTGGCCGGCCAGCTCCAGGGCTTCGCGGATCGCCTGGATGCGGCCGTCCATCATGTCCGACGGCGCGACCACCTGGGCCCCGGCGGCGGCATGAGACAAGGCTTGCTTGACCAGCGCGTCGACGGTGATGTCGTTCTGCACGTAGCCGTCTTCATCCAGGATGCCATCCTGCCCGTGGGTGGTGAACGGGTCCAGGGCCACATCGGTGATCACCCCCAATTCCGGGAAGCGCTCACGCAACGCACGGGTGGCGCGCTGGGCGATCCCTTGCGGGTTCCAGGCTTCGGCTGCATCGAGGGACTTGAGTTCAGCAGGCGTGACAGGGAACAGCGCCAGCGCCGGAATCCCCAACTCGACCCAGTTCGCCGCCTCTTCCAGCAGCAAATCAATGGTCAAGCGCTCGACACCCGGCATCGACGCCACGGCTTCCCGACGGTTTTCCCCGTCCAGCACAAAGACCGGCAGGATCAGATCATTCGTGGTCAGTACGTTTTCACGGACCAGACGGCGAGAAAAATCATCACGACGGTTGCGACGCAGACGGGTCGCGGGAAACAGGCGATTGGCAGGGGTAAAGCTCACGACAGACTCCTGAGCCCGCGTTTACGGGCGAGTGTTGCAGTTATAAGCGGCCATTATGACGAAGGTATGACAGTTGTGCTTAACGATGCGACCTGTAGTCGCATTCGGCGTTTCTGTAGGAATTGTTCACTTCGTGACACATCTCGATACTTTCACGAATGATCGCGAAGGCGTAGGCTGCGCGTTCATTTCGCCAGCACCCAGACCATGCTTCAACAATTTCTGCATGACTTCGGCTACTTTGCCCTCTTCCTCGGGACGTTCTTCGAAGGCGAGACCATACTCGTTCTCGCAGGCTTCCTGGCGTTCCGTGGGTACATGGATATCAACCTGGTGGTGGTCGTTGCTTTTTTTGGCAGCTACGCCGGCGACCAGCTTTGGTATTACATGGGGCGCAAGCACGGCCGCAAACTGTTGGCACGTAAACCGCGCTGGCAATTGATGGGCGACAAAGCCCTGGAACATATCCGCAAGCACCCGGATATCTGGGTGTTGAGCTTCCGCTTTGTCTACGGATTGCGCACGGTGATGCCCGTGGCGATTGGCCTGTCCGGCTATCCGCCCTTGCGCTACCTGTTACTCAACGGCATTGGCGCGGCGGTCTGGGCGGCGGCACTCGGCGCGGCGGCGTACCATTTCGGCGCGGTGCTGGAAGGCATGCTGGGTAGCATCAAGAAGTACGAGCTGTGGGTGCTGGGTGCGTTGTTACTGCTGGGCCTGGTTCTCTGGCTGCGGCGGCGGTTCAAGAACGCGCGCATCGCCCGTCAAGCCTGTGCCGACGCCAAGGCCCGACTGGCGGCCGCACAATTGAGTGAGACCAGCCCGGCCGAGCCGCCTAAGACGCCAGTCGAGTAAGCCGGCCTCGGCAGCAGTAGAGGCCAATCAGGCTCAGCAAGCTGTAGCTCAACAGACCCGGCCAGCCCAGGTGGCTGGCCGGCCAAAGCCCGACCAGCGGCGCCAGCCATACCAACGGCACATTCAGGCCCAGGCGCACCAGTTCCGCCTTCAACGCCCACGGGCGGTTCTCCAGGGCGACGCCCAGGCTGAACAGGCCCAACGCCATTGCACTCCAGCCCAGCACCAACGCCGCCGTGGGCAGCCCTTCGCCGACGTTCATCAGATAACTGCCAAACCCCACATACACCGCGAATTGCAGGGCGACGTACACCTGTTGCCGCATATCCA
The DNA here is from genome assembly GCF_003058185.1 of Pseudomonas sp. GV105. Lineage (NCBI taxonomy): Bacteria > Pseudomonadati > Pseudomonadota > Gammaproteobacteria > Pseudomonadales > Pseudomonadaceae > Pseudomonas > Pseudomonas sp. GV105. Next base: position 64,044 of record NZ_QBUF01000005.1, on the reverse strand, counting down.
GCGGCACCTCGAATTTGCGGAACTGGCTCAAGTCCGGCTTGGTCAACGGGTAGTTGGCCTTCACGTCGGCCGGCCGCCAGCCGGTACGCATGAACCAGATGCGCAGCTTGTCCCAACGGCTTTGCGTGCGCCGCGCGTCACTCCACAACTGCGCATAGAACTGCAGGTTGGCCCACAGCGGGTTCCAACTGGCCAAGGGGGTGGTGACGCCAAAGATCACCGGCTCGTTTTCGTCTTCTTCCTGAAACGAGCCAAACAGCCGGTCCCAAATAATGAACACCCCGCCGTAGTTGCGATCCATGTAGAGAGCGTTCTGTGCATGGTGGGCCCGATGATTGGACGGGGTGACGAAGAACCACTCGAACCAGCCGAGCTTGGGCACATGGCGGGTGTGGACCCAGAATTGATACAGCAGGTTGAGCGAAGCTACGCTGATGAACACCACCAGCGGCACGCCGAGCACGGCCAGAGGCAGATAGAAGATCCAGCTCAGCAGAAAGCCGGTGCTGGTCTGGCGCAAGGCGGTGGTGAGGTTGTAGTCCTCGCTCTGGTGATGCACCGAATGCGCGGCCCACAGGATATTGCGCTCGTGACCGCAGCGATGCAGCCAGTAATAGCAGAAGTCGTAGAACACAAAGGCGAACACCCAGGTCCAGACGCTCTCGGCCGACAGCTCGATCAGCGCCAGGTGCTTGAGGGCGAATGCGTAGGTCAGCAATCCCACGCCCTTGGTCAGCAGCCCGGTGGTGGTGGACAGCACGCCAGTGCTGAGGCTGTTGATGGCATCCGCCACCCGATAATTGCGCGCGCCGCGCCAACGGTCTACGAGCAGTTCAACCACGATCAAGGCGATGAAAAACGGTACCGCGTAAGGCACGAAGTCCATGGGCTAGTCCGGTCTGTTTTTATTGCATCAAGATTAGGGGCTGCGGCGAGAGTTCCCATTGGCAACAGATGACAAATTAGTAGACATTTAACGCCATGAATCAGGAGAAATGCCCATGAGCAAAAAGATTGCAGTGATCCTTTCCGGCTGTGGCGTGTACGACGGTGCAGAAATCCACGAAAGCGTGATCACCCTGCTGCGCCTGGATCAGCGCGGCGCTCAGGTCCAATGCTTTGCACCCGACATCGCACAGTTGCACGTGATCAACCACCTCACGGGCGAAGAAATGCCCGAGTCGCGCAATGTGCTGGTGGAGTCCGCCCGCATTGCCCGGGGCGACGTGAAAGACATTCGTGAAGCCAACGCCGAGGATTTCGACGCGCTGATCGTGCCTGGCGGGTTTGGCGCGGCGAAGAACCTGTCGAACTTTGCCAGCGCAGGCGCCGGTTGCAGCCTCAACCCGCAGGTATTGGCGCTGGCCGAAGCCTTTGTCGAAGCGGGCAAGCCGCTGGGACTGATCTGCATCTCGCCGGCCCTGGCCGCGAAGATCTATGGCCCGGGGGTGACCTGCACCATCGGCAACGATGCCGACACCGCCGCCGCGCTGGACAAGATGGGCGCCCACCACCAGGCATGCGCGGTGGAAGATATCGTCGAAGACACCGCGCGCAAGCTGGTCAGCACTCCCGCCTATATGCTCGGCAAGAACATCAGCGAAGTTGCGTCAGGCATCAACAAGCTGGTGGATCGGGTGCTGGAGTTGACCCACGAAAACGATTAACCGGCCCGCATCAAGCGTGTGAGCAGGCGGTCGAGTGCGTTGGCGAACGCTTGCTTGTCCTTTTCCCCATGGGGCGGTGGACCACCGCCCATCTGGCCTTGCTCGCGCAGATCGGTGAACAGGTTACGCACCGCCAGCCGCTCACTCATGTTCTGCGGGCTGAATTCCTTGCCGCGCGGGTCGAGAGCCGTCACGCCGTTCTTCACCAGGCGGTCAGCCAGGGGCACGTCGCTGCAGATCACCAGCTCACCGGGCACCGCGTGCTCCACCAGGTAGTCATCCGCCGCGTCCGGGCCGCTGGGCACCACGATCAGCTTAACGCAGGCGAAGGCCGGCTTGATCTGGCTCTGCCCGGCCACCAGCACCACCTCGAACTGACGCTTGAGGGCGAACTTCACCACCTGGTCCTTGGCCGCGCGCGGGCAAGCATCGGCGTCGATCCACACGCGCATGCTTATGCCGCCAGCCGGCGCTTGTCGGCGATCCGACTGCGGCCATACATCACCATAATCGCCAGGATCGCCACCACCTGCGCACTCAGCGAGTAGGCATCGGCGTGGATACCCAGCCAGTCGAAGTCAAAGAACGCCACCGGCCGCGTGCCGAAGATGCCGGCTTCCTGCAACGCCTTCACGCCGTGCCCGGCGAACACCACCGACAACGCACACAGCAGCGCCGCGTTGATCCCGAAGAACAGCGCCAATGGCAGCTTCGCCGAACCGCGCAGGATCACCCACGCCAGGCCCACCAACAGCACCAGCGCCGTGGCGCCACCCCCCAGCACGGCGTTGTGCCCGGCCGGGCCGGCTTGCAACCACAGGGTTTCGTAGAACAGGATCACTTCGAACAGCTCGCGGTACACCGAGAAGAACGCCAGCAGCGCGAAGCCGAAACGGCCACCGCCGCCCACCAGGCTGCTCTTGATGTAGTCCTGCCAGGCCGCTGCGTGGCGCCGGTCATGCATCCACACGCCGAGCCACAGCACCATCACACTGGCAAACAACGCCGTGCAACCTTCGAGCAATTCGCGCTGGGCGCCGCTCACATCGATCACATAGGCGGCCAACGCCCAGGTGGCCAAGCCGGCCAACAAGGCCAGGCCCCAGCCGACATGGACGCCGCGCACCGCCGATTCCTGGCCGGTGTTACGCAGGAAGGCGAGGACCGCCGCCAGCACCAGGATCGCTTCCAGACCTTCGCGCAGCAGGATCAGCAAGCCTGAGATAAAGCTCAACGACCAGCTCAGGCCATCGCCACCCAACAAGCCGGCAGATTCGGTGAGCTTGCCCTTGGCGGCATCCAGACGCTGCTGCACCTGTTCGAGCGGCAAGCCGTCCTGCAACGACTGCCGATAGGCCATCAGGGCCTTCTCGGTGTCTTTGCGCACGTTGGCGTTGACGTTGTCCAGGGAGCTTTCCACCAGCTCGAACCCTTCCAGATACGCCGCTACCGACAGGTCGTAGGCTTGCTCATGGTCACCGCTGCGGAACGCCGCAAGGCTCTTGTCGAGGGTCGCGGCGGTGTAGTCGAGCAACTGCGCCGGGCCGCGCTTGACCTGCGGCGGCTGGGCACGCTGGGCGCGGAACGTCGCAGCAGCGGCCGGGCCGTTGGCGGCCAACACTTCATTGGGGGTCTGGCGGGCCAGGTCGGCGAGGTTGAACGGTTGCGCGCTCTTCGCGGCAGCCGGGTCGGCCGTGAAGCCGGCGATGTAGGTGGCCAGGTCCCAGCGCTGGCGGTCGTCCAGTTGGTCGGCGAAGGACGGCATGTCCGTGCCTTCGACACCCAGGCCCAGCGTGTTGTAGATCGCATAGAGGCTCAGGCGGTCCAGGCGCTCCGCGTTCTGCAGGTTCGCTGGCGGCGGCGTCATGCCGACGCCCGCCGGGCCATCACCGGCGCCGGCCGTGCCGTGGCAGACCGAGCAGTGCTGGGCATACAGTGGTGCGCCGCGGGTCGGGTCGGGCGTAATCGCCGGGGCCTGGCTGACTTCATACGCCGCCGCCAGCTTGGCGCCCAACTGCCGGGACTGGCGGGCCACGCTGGCACCATCCTGACGAGCGGTCACGGCCGCGACCAATTCATCGACCCCTTTGACCAATTCCGCGCGCTCGGGCTTGGACGGCAGCTCAGCCACCAGGCCCTGCAATACCCCCAGAAATTCCACCTGCTCACGGTATTCCGATTCATCGACGACCTTGCCCGCCGCTACCGTCGGCGGATAGTCCGCGCCGATGTAGTCCAGCAAATGCAGGGCTTTCGTGGCGCCCTCGGCAGGCGCGGCCAACAGATTGAAGCTGCACGACATCAACGCCGGCAATAGCAGCCAGGCGAGAAAACGGAAGGGGGCAGTCATGAACGAATCTCAAAGGGAAATACGAAGTAACACATTGTTGAGCTTTATGAGATTTGACTCAAGGTGTAAGTGATTTGTATTTTGAGTAACAGAGCAGATTGAGCTGTAGCAATGACGCCACGCCCGACGATTCTGCGCTGCCCCCAACGCGCACAGGCAACGCAAAAACAATGTGGGAGCGGGCTTGCTCGCGATAGCAGTGGGTCAGCCGACTGACTCGGTGACTGACACTCCACTATCGCGAGCAAGCCCGCTCCCACATTGTCGATTCGGTTTCTTCAGCCCGGTCCGGGTTCAAGCCGTCGCGCGATGCAAGCTGGCGAGGAAGCCAGCAGCCCCCACGAACAACCCGGCAAACGTGCGGTTCATGCGTTTTTGCTGCTTGGGCGTGCGCAACAGGCGCAAGACTTTCGACGCCAGGCCGGTATAGCCCGCCATCACGATCATATCGACGCTGATCATCGTCGCGCCGAGGATCAGGTATTGGATCAGCAGCGGCGCCTGCGGGTTCACGAACTGCGGCAGCACCGCGAGCATGAACACCAACGCCTTGGGGTTGCTGGCGTTGACCAGAAAGCCACGGAACATCATCGCCATCGGCTTGCCGATCGGCCGTACTGCGGCGTCATCGGTCATGTCCATGGGCAGCGCGCGCCATTGCTTGACGGCCAGGTACACCAGGTACGCCACGCCAAACCATTTGATCGCATAGAACGCGGTGGACGACGCCGCCAGAATGGCTCCCAAGCCGCCCGCGACCACGGCGATCTGCATCGCCAGGCCGATTTGCAGGCCGATGGCGTTCCAGTAGCCGCGCAGGAAACCGTATTGCAGGCCACTGGACATCGAGGCGATGGCGCCTGCGCCAGGAGAAAGGGAAATGATCCAACTAGCGAGGAAAAAAGCCAGCCATGTGTCGAGTGCCATTGCACACCTCAGCAGCGAGTTTGCGGTTGTGCCTTAAGCTAACGCTGCCGACCGAAGGCTGGCTATAGTTTTTTGCAAGATGTGAACGCTAGCGCTGGCCCGGGAGGACAGCACTGTCGCGCCAGCGGCGCACCGAGCGTTGGAAGAACAGGCTATTGGGCACCTGCACCGTCACGCCGCCGGTCCCCGCCTCTTCCACTTCGATCAGCGTGGTGTAAAGCAGGTTGATCGCCACTACCCGGCCTTTGACGCCGGGCTTGTCGACGGTGTCCACCAGCTCGACCACATCACCGAGGCGAAACGGCCCGACGGTGAAGATCAGGATCGCGCACAACAGGTTGGACAACACCGACCACATGGCGAAAAACGCCACCGCCGCCACCGCGACAAACCCCGACAGCGCGGTCCACAACACCGTGGCGGACACGCCCAGGCGCTCCAGCACGAAGATCAGCGCACTGCCCATGATCAGCCAGCGCAAGCCGCCACGCAGCGGCATCAACAGCTGCGGCGGGAAGGGGTAGTGCTCGCCGAGGCGGGTCAGGCCTTTGGCGACAAACCGCTGGGTCAGGTAGCCGGTCAGCAGGATCAGCAGGATTTGCACGCCGATCCACACGGGGGCGACCCATTGCGCCGGCAGCGGCAGTTGCAGCGCGTCCATCAGGACAGCGCCTCCAGCTCCGCTTGCAGGCTTTCGAGCAGTTCGAGGGCTTCCATCCAGCTTTCCTCCAACTGCCCTTCACGGACCTTGAGCTTGGCCTGCTCGGCCAGCAGATCGCGCAGTTCATCCTTGCGCGCGGCTTCGTACACAGCACTGTCGCCCAGGCTGGTTTCGATCTTGGCCAGGCGCTCGTGGACCTTGCCCAACTCGGCTTCCAGCTTGTCGGCTTCGCGCTTATGCGGCGCCAACTGCTGACGCAGGGCGGCAGCGGCCTGGCGCTGGGCCTTCTTGTCGGTTTTGTCCGGGTTGACCGGGGTGTTGCTGGTCGGCGCGTTGCGCAGGCGGTATTCCGTCAGCCAGCGCGCGTAGTCGTCGAGGTCGCCGTCGAACTCTTCGACTTTGCCGTCGGCCACCAGCAGGAAGTTGTCGGTGGTGCTCTTGAGCAAGTGGCGATCGTGAGACACCACCAGTACCGCACCGCTGAACTCCTGCAAGGCCATGGTCAGCGCCAGGCGCATTTCCAGGTCGAGGTGGTTGGTCGGCTCGTCGAGCAGCAACAGGTTCGGCCGGTCCCAGGCGATCAACGCCAGGGCCAGGCGGGCTTTTTCGCCGCCGGAGAAATTCAGCACCGGCTCATCGATGCGCGCGCCACGGAAGTCGAAGCCGCCGAGGAAGTCGCGCAGGGGCTGCTCGCGTTCGGTCGGCGCCAGGCGCTGCAGGTGCAGCAACGGGCTGGCCTTGGCGTCCAGGGAGTCCAACTGATGCTGGGCGAAGTAGCCGACCACCAGGTTCTCGCCACGGGTCAGGCGACCGGCCAGGGGTTGCAGCTCGCCCGACAGGTTCTTGATCAGCGTCGACTTGCCCGCGCCGTTCGGCCCGAGCAGGCCAATGCGCGCACCCGGCGTGAGTTGCAGCTTGACCTTCTCGAGGATGGTTTTCTCGCCATAGCCCAGGCGGGCATCGGACAGGTCGAGCAACGGGCTGGAGATCTTCACCGACTCGCGGAACACGAAATCGAAAGGCGAATCGACGTGGGCCGCCGACAGTTCTTCCATGCGCTCCAGCGCCTTGATCCGGCTCTGGGCCTGGCGGGCCTTGGTGGCCTGGGCCTTGAACCGGGCGATGTAGCTTTCCATGTGCGCGCGCTGCGCCTGCTGCTTCTCGAACGCCTGCTGTTGCTGGGCCAGGCGTTCGGCGCGAGCGCGTTCGAATGCGGTGTAGCCGCCACGGTAGAGGGTGATTTTCTTCTGTTCGACGTGGGCGATGTTGTCGACCACGGCGTCGAGGAAATCCCGGTCGTGGGAAATCAGCAGCAAGGTGCCCTGGTAGCTCTTGAGGAAATCCTCCAGCCACAGGATCGCATCGAGGTCCAAGTGGTTGGTCGGTTCGTCGAGCAGCAACAGGTCCGAGGGGCACATCAGTGCCTGGGCCAGGTTCAGGCGCATGCGCCAGCCGCCGGAGAAGTCGGCGACCGGGCGGTCCATCTGTTCGTTGGTAAAGCCAAGGCCGGCGAGCATCTTGCGCGCACGGGCGTCGGCGGTGTAGCCGTCAGCGCTGTCCAGTTCCGCGTGCAGGCGGGCTTGAGCGGCGCCGTCCTGGGCTTTCTCGGCCGCGGCCAGGTCGTGTTGCACCTGGCGCAGACGCAGGTCGCCATCGAGCACGTAGTCGATCGCGATGCGGTCCAGGGTGTCGATCTCCTGGCGCATATGGGCGATGCGCCAGTCGGCCGGCAGCAAGCAGTCCCCGGAGTCCGGGGTCAGCTCACCCAGCAACAGGGCGAACAACGTGGATTTGCCGGCGCCGTTGGCACCGATCAGGCCGGCTTTGTGACCGGCGTGCAGGGTCAGCTCGGCGTCTTCGAGAAGACGTTGCGGGCCACGCTGTAATGTTAGGCTTTGAAGTCGGATCATAATGGCGGCGGAGTCTACCAGCTTCGTTGGCCGCTGGCTTGGGTGTGAATATGTGCGCTGACCTGTGGAGCTTTGCCCTCTCGACTTACGCCCGCCCGGGCGTCGAGGCTGCATGCCTGCGTGTGCAGGAACAAGGCGCGAATGTGTGCCTGTTGCTCTGCGGGGCGTGGCTGGAACAGCGGGGCGTGGCGCTGACGCGTGAACGCGCGCTGGCGCTGAGGCATATCGCCGAGCCCTGGCAATCGCAGGTGGTTGAACCGTTGCGACAGGTACGCCGGCAATGGCGGGCCGTGGCGCAGCAGGATGCGGCCTTGGCGGCGTTACGGGAGCGGGTCAAAGCCCTGGAGCTGGACGCGGAACGCGAGTTGCTGGCGCGCCTTGAAACGCTGGCAACGACATGGCTGACAGGCGAGGCGATGGGTCAACGATGGTTGGAAGGCCTGGCGGCTGAGGGAGCCGCCAACCTTGACCACGACGCGCTGCAGCAGCTGCGCGTCGCAGTCACCGGCACTTAGGAAGCGCTGGTTGGAGTGCTGTTGCTTGGCGCGACCGACGCAGGGGTGCTGGTCGATGCGCTTGGCGCTGCTGGGGTAGCAACCGATGCTGCCGGGGTGGCTGGCTTGGCCGGTGCTGGTTTTGCAGCAGCAGCTTTAGCCACTGGCTTGGCGGCTGGTTTCGCGGCAGCGGCTTTAACCACTGGCTTGGCGGCTGGTTTTGCAGCAGCGGCTTTAACCACTGGCTTGGCAGCTGGTTTGGCAGCAGCGGCTTTAACCACTGGCTTGGCAGCTGGTTTGGCAGCAGCGGCTTTAACCACTGGCTTGGCAGCTGGTTTGGCAGCAGCGGCTTTAGCCACTGGCTTGGCGGCTGGTTTGGCAGCGGCCGTTTTGGCAGCTGGCTTGGCAGCCGGTTTTACAGCAGCGGCTTTAGCGGCTGGCTTGGCGGCTGGTTTGGCAGCAACGGCTTTAGCCACTGGCTTGGCGGCTGGTTTTGCAGCAGCCGTTTTGGCAGCTGGCTTGGCGGCCGGTTTTGCAGCAGCGGTCTTGGCAACTGGCTTGGCAGCTGGTTTTGCAGCAACAGTCTTGGCAGCTGGCTTGGCGGCGGCCTTAGCCGGCGCTTTGGCGGCAACGGCTTTTGCCGGTGTACGAGCGCCCAGCACTTTCGATACAGCTTCCTTCACACGACCAACGCCCTGGGCCAGTTTCAGGCTTTCTTGAGCATCTTTTTTGAGTTGGGAAATGTAGGTGCGGGTTTCGGCTTGGCGATCCTTGAGGGCGTCCAGCAGGTCCTCAAGTTCTTTGACTGCGTCTTTGGCTTTGGCTTGAGCCTTGGCTTTGCCGGCAGTGGCGGCGTCTTGCAATTTGGTGCGGGACTTATGCAGTTTTTCTTGCGCTTTACCGCGTTGTTTTTCCAACTTGGCGAGCAGTTTTTCTGCATCAGCCAAGGCTTGGGAACACGCGCTTTCCAAATGTTCGAGCAGACTGCCCGAGAGTTGTTGGAGTAAGTGCAACGGGGTATTTACAGGCTTCTGTTTGGCCGACATGGTTTACCTCCTGGCTGACGTGGGTGCGGCTCATACTAGCCCTCTGCTCTTACCGCCGCTAGGGCATGTTGACAGTATCGTTTGCCTTGCGTTGCACCGTGCGAAAAATCTTATCGATATAACGAAAAACCACGCCACTTTTTACCCTCTCACACTGGCATAATCCGTCGCACTTTCGGCTGGAGAAGACCCATGTCGCGTTACCTTTTTCTTGCGCTTGGTTTGGCGATTTCCGTGGCCAATGCAAGCGAGCCAGCGTCATCCAAAACCACTGCCCCGGACGCGCACGACCTCGCGTACAGCCTGGGCGCCAGCCTCGGTGAGCGGCTGCGCCAGGAAGTCCCCGACCTGCAGATCCAGGCCTTGATCGAGGGCCTCAAGCAAGCCTATCAAGGTAAACCGCTGGCACTGGATAACGCGCGCATCGAACAACTCCTGGCGCAGCATGAAGCGCAGGACGAAGCCGATGCTCAGGTACCGCAAAGTGAAAAAGCACTGACGGCCGAACAGCAGTTTTTGACCCAGGAAAAAGCCGCGAGCGGCGTGCGCGAATTGGCCGATGGCGTTCTGCTCACGGAACTCACGCCCGGCAGCGGCAACAAGCCGTTGGCCAGTGATGAGGTTCAGGTGAAATACGTGGGGCGATTGCCCGATGGGACGGTGTTCGATCAAAGCACCCAGGCGCAATGGTTTCGTCTGGACAGTGTGATCAGCGGCTGGAGCAGTGCGCTGCAACAGATGCCGGTGGGCGCGAAGTGGCGCCTGGTGATTCCATCGGCACAGGCCTATGGCGCCGACGGTGCTGGCACGTTGATCCCGCCTTACACGCCTCTGGTATTCGAGATCGAATTGCTCGGCACCCGGCATTGATCCAATAAAAAACGGCGCGTCATACGCACCGTTTTTTTATCTCATCAGCAACGGTCAGGCCGGGGCGACAGCCACATCCCGGTGAGCATTGTGCAGCACTTCGATCAGGCAATCCTCCAACTCGAAACGCTCATGGAGCAGGCCGCCCAGCTCTTTGAATTTCTCGGCAACACACTTGCCGGCATCACACAGGTCATTGAACGCCAGCAGCTTCTCGGTGATCACATCGATGCGTGGGTAGAGGGTCTCGGCCAATTCAAGACCACGCTGATCGTCAAAGGCTTCCGCCTCCTTGGTCAACTGTTCGTAGACGCCGAAATGACCGGCAGACACGTAGTCCACCAAGACACCGCAAAACGCCTGCAGCGGCTTGCGATTCATCGCTAATGCTTCGGGCTTCTCGCCGAGAGCATCAAACGCCCGAACCAGTTCGTGGCGTGCCTTCAACCAGCTGTCGATCAGCTTGTGCACCCCACCCCAGCGTTCCTGAGCATTCTGACAACTTTCCAGCATGATGATCTCTCTTCCCTATAGGGGGCGCTGCCACTCTGTGCCCGCGCAGTACTTCAAGGATAAAGCGGCAGCCGGACAAAGCCGCATCTGACAACGGTTTCAATAACGCATGCGGGCCAGATTATGCCCGCATGACTATGGCTTCAAGGTACGCAGGAGAGAAAGTTCATACAAGTGTTTAATCCCGTCCTACAACTTGCGACCACTTTTCAGCGTGTCGACAGGCGCAAGCGTTGGCTGAATATCAGCCGTGAAAACTGCATGAAACCCAGGATCAACATCGCCACGAAAAACAACAGACTCCACTCCGGGAGGCTCAAATCGAACAGGGTCCAGGTGATTTCCACGCAGTCGACGGTACCGTTGAAGATCGAGCGCAGCGCCTGCGAGAACGACAGGTTTTCGAGCATGTACTGCAAACTGGGCCAACAATCGCCAGCCTGATCAGACGCAGTGTTCTGCAGCAACACCTGGCGCACTGCGGTAATTGCGCCTAGCGCGGCACAGCCCATGCTCACCAACCCGTACCCATAGATGCCGTAGCGCTTGGGGTTATGAACAGCCGCGACCAGGTTGATCAACGTAAAGGTGGCGAGGAATAGCCGCTGAACCTGGCACAGAAAGCAGGGCCGCAGCAGCGCGCCATATTCCAGGTAGAAAGACGCACCCAACGTCAGCGCACCGGCCATGAACGCCAGGAAAAACAAGGAGCGTGAGGGGGCCAAAGACATTGTTTATCCGTACCGCGAGAGATAGGCCGTTACGGTAGAGGAAAGGCCTGACCCCTTTCAATACGCGTTAGAGCAGACGATTCCGTTAAAACGTAGGGACATCCCGCCAGAGCTTGGAGGACATAACCTGACGCAACGTAGGAATGTATTACGAACCCAGTTAAATCGAGTCTTTACACAGAACCCAAGGGTTGGCTGTCGGATGCATCCGAGCCAACCCTCGTACCTGTTCCTGCTTCAACCCCGCACCGGCGCGGGCAACGGTGAGGCGAGCAGACGGTTGTCCAGCAGGCCCAGGCCTTCCTGGAACAGCTGGTTGCTGCGCTCGGTGTCACCCAACTGGGCCAGCAGGCGTGCCAGTTCGGCACACGCCTCGGGGTTACGCTGCACCTGCAGGCTGCTTTCCAGATAGTCCCGCGCCTTGCCCCACAGACTGTTTTGCAGGCACAGGCGCCCGAGGGTCAACAGCAAGCTGGCATCACCGGGATGATCCTTGAGCCAGCCTTCGGCAAACTTCAACTGACGGGCCGGGTCACTGCCGCGCAACAGGCCATACAGGCGGATCAGGTGGCTGTCATACGCACGCTTGAGCGCGCCGCGCAGCACCTCTTCGGCCTTGGCATCGGCGCCCAGCTGGCGCAGTTGCTCGGCGTAGGCCAGCACTAACGGCGGCTCCTGGCGCTGGGCGGACGTCAGTTGCTGCCAGGCGCGCTCAAGCGCCTGCAACCCCGCTTCGCCCTGCTCTTCACGCTGGGCGGCCAGGCTCAGGTTTTCACCCCAGGCGCGGCGCTCCAGCTCGGCCAATTCGCCGGCCGGCAATACTTTGTCCTTGCGCAGCTCAGGCAACAGACGAATCACCGACGACCAATCGCCCCGCTGCTGATGCAAGCGTTGCAACTGGCGCAGCACCTGGGCGTTATGCGGATGACGCTCGTGCATGGCCTGCAAGGTGGTCAGCGCGCCGTCGGTGTCGCCACGGTCCGTCTGCAATTGCGCATGGCTCAAGGCAATCGCCAGTTCGGCCTGGGGCTGTCGCTCGAGGGCGCGCTCCAGCAGGCCGTCGCACTCTTCATATCGCCCTTGCTCGTTTGCCGCCCGGGCCGCGCCAAGGTAATACAGCAGCGGCTGGCGTTCGGCTTCGGCGGCACGATGCAGGTGGCGTTCGGCACTGGCCCAGCGGCCTTCGGCGAGGTCCATCTGGCCGTGCTCGATCGCGATCTGCACGCGACGGCTGCGGTTACGCCGCGACCATGGGTTGACCACGCCGCCCGAGGTGCTCAACAGGCTCAACAGCACACGAATCAGGTAGATCGCCAGGCCGATGACAAATACCGCCACCAGGGTAGCCCACAGGCTCGACTCGTAATGCAGCAGATGGGGATAGGTAATCAACACGTAGCCGGTGTGTTTCGAAATGCCCACGGCCAGCGCCAGGGCGACCGCGATCGCCAGCACCAGGATCACATAGAAACGCTTCATCGGCTCTACTCCTGGCTCGCCGGCGTGCCGGCCGAAGCTTTGGCTTCTTCGGCAGGCAAGTGACGACGTTCAAGGTATGCCTGCACGGCGGCCAGGCTGGCGGCCAGGTCCGGAGTCACGACCGAGACGGCCTTGGGCTCAAGCTCGGCGATACGCGCGAGCATCGCTTTGCTCTGCGGGTTGTCCTGGTTGAAGTTGTCCTGCAACACGCTGCGCGCTTCACCCAGCGAACGGCTGTACACCGCCGCCTCGCCATTGAGCGCAGCCCATTGCGCCTGCTCGAGGGCCAGGCTCAGGGCCAGGCGCACCTGGTTCAGGCCTTGGCCGGCGAGCAGTGGGCGAATGTTGTCATCGGGGTTGAAGTCGATGCGGAAGTAACGCGAGAGCTGCTCCCACCATTGGCTCAAGCGGTTTTCCGTATCGGTGGTCGGACGCCCATGGGATGTCGGCTCCTGAAGCTGGTACTCCGGCGCAATCGCCGCCAGTTGCACGACTTGATCGCGCAAGGCCGCCAATTGCAGGTAGAGCCCGGTACGGTCCGGTTGTTCGGTACTGCGCAACGCGGCAAGGCTCTTGGCCAATTGCTCGCGCGCGGCGTAGGAACCCGGATCGCTCTGCTCGCGAAGAATCTCGTCGGCGCCCTGGACCAGCGACTGCGCACTGTTGATGTCCTGCAGGGCAGACAAGCGCAGGCTCGCCAGACGAATCAAGTGTTCGGCTTCTGCCAGGCGCCAGTCCTTGCGGCTGGCCCCGAGCACGGTTTCCAGGCGCTGGCCCAAACGCTGCTGGTCGCCCTGCAACTGGGCCAGCAAGCGGCGGCGCTCCTCCAGCTCGTCCGCGCCCGGCAATTGCGCCAGGCGTGCAGCCAACTGTTGCTGGCTTTGCTTGAGGGTCTGGGACTGGTCGTCGAGGCTCTTTACCTGGCTCAGCTGTTGCTGGTTGCTGGCTTGCAGGGTGCGGACCTGCCAGATCCCCCACCCGCCGGCGGCAACGCCCGCAGCACCCAGCAGCAAGGCGACGATTGCCAGGCCATTGCCACGGCGCGGCGCAGTGACCGGTGTCTGGCCCGGCGCATCGAGCGCGGGCTGAGCTTCATCTTTAGGCAAGGCTGTTTCGCTCACGTATCCATCCTTTGCGTATCAGAGAGTGGGAACGGAATGGCTCCGTAACGCCACTAACAAAGCCGCGGCACTCGCGCCGCGACAATCCACAACTTTTTCTGCGCCAGCCGCCCGCGCCATCTCATAGACTCGCGGGCTGGGCACGAACAACGGCAGCCGGGCCACCTGTGGCCAATCCGAACCGGCCAGGGCCTGCAGGTGCAAAAAACCCTGCCCACTGCTGACCACCAGGCCGTTCAAGCGTTCCAACTGGATGCGCTGCATCAGTACACCCGGGTCGTAGGCCGGAAGGAAACGGCGATACAACTCCAGATAGTCGACACTAGCACCTTGCTCGCGCAAACGCTCCGCCAGCAGCTCTCGCCCGCCCTCGCCGCGCAGGATCAGCACCCGCGCATCGGTGCGCGCAATGGCCTCGCGCAAGGCGGGCAAGGCCAGCAAGGCCTCGCTGTCGTCGCCGCTGGGCGGATAATGAACGTCCAGGCCCTGATCGGCCAGTACCTGGGCGGTGGCGGCACCCACGCTGAACCACGGCAACCGCGGCCAGTGTCGCTCCAGGCGTTGCACGCCAAGGCGCGCCGCCGGTTTGCTGACCACAATTACCGCGCAATAGCGGCCCAGGTCAGCCCAGACCGCCTGCTGCTCAGGCGTGACCGGCAAGGCTTCGATCTCCAGCAACGGCAGGCTGCTGCTGAAAATCCCGACATCCGACAACGACGCCGCCAACAGCGCAGACTCCTCGGCAGGCCGCGTCAGCAGCACACGCCAATCGGTCACTGCGGGCCGGCCTCGCCGTAGACTTTTTGCAGGATGGCACCGGCGCCCTGGTCCAGCAGCTCTTCGGCGACCTGGATCCCCAGCGCCGTCGCATCACGCTGCGGCCCGCGCACTTGCGCGGTGATCAAGTTGCCGCCTTCCGGGTCGCCCACCAGGCCACGCAACCACAGGTTTTCGCCTTCGAGCACCGCATAGCAGGCGATCGGCACCTGGCAGCCACCATTGAGGTGTTTGTTCAGGGCACGTTCGGCGGTGACACGGACGTCGGTGTCGTGGTGGTCGAGCGGTTTGAGCAAGGCGTGGATTTCACTGTCGGCGGTGCGACATTCGATGCCCACTGCGCCCTGCCCGCCGGCAGGCAAGCTGTCTTCGACGCTGATGACCGAGGTGATGCGGTCTTCGAAGCCGAGCCGGATCAAACCGGCCGCCGCGAGGATGATCGCGTCATATTCACCGGCATCGAGCTTGGCCAGACGCGTGTTGACGTTGCCGCGCAGGAAGCGGATCTGCAGATCCGGGCGACGCGTCAGCAACTGGGCCTGACGACGCAGGCTGGAAGTGCCGACGATGCTGCCCAACGGCAGCTCATCCAAGGACGCGTAGGTATTGGACACAAAGGCATCGCGCGGGTCTTCGCGCTCGCAGATGCAAAACAGGCCCAGGCCTTCGGGGAAGTCCATGGGCACGTCTTTCATCGAATGCACGGCGATGTCGGCTTCGTTTTCCAGCAGCGCGGTTTCCAGTTCCTTGACGAACAAACCCTTGCCGCCGATCTTCGACAGCGGCGAGTCGAGCAGCTTGTCGCCGCGACTGACCATGGGCACCAGGGATACCTGGAGCCCAGGGTGGGCCTGCTCGAGACGTGCTTTGACGTATTCGGCCTGCCACAAGGCCAGGGCGCTTTTACGGGTGGCGATGCGGATTTCGCGAGAGGACATGGATCAATCCGTACTGAATAGATACGGCAGATAATAACAGCTCAGGCAAATTCGCTTTGATTTGAATCAGCAAGTGCGGGGCCTCCCTGGCCACAGCGCACCGGGATCACGACGATAGAGCGCGCTGCAGCCCTTGGACTAAAGCTGCTGCATCATCTTGCGCACGCCGGCGACATGGCGGCGGCTGACGATCAAAGCATCGCCGTTAAGCCCTTTCAGGAACAACTGAAAGTGCCCCAGGGGCGTGCGTTGCAGGCGCTCGATGCGCTCGCGGGCCACCAGCGCGTTGCGGTGGATACGCACGAAACGGTCGCCGAATTCATCCTCAAGGGCCTTGAGCGGCTCATCGAGCAGCACTTCGCCAGACTCGTGACGCAGGGTCACGTACTTGTGATCGGCGATGAAGTAGATCACCTGGCTCAGCGGGATCAGCTCGATACCCTTACGGGTGCGCGCGCTGATATGGCTGCGCGGCCCGTTACCGCTTTGGGCGGCGGGCTGGGTCAGGGCGGCGAGCTGGACGCGATTGGGGCGCTCGGCTTTTTTCAACGCCTTGAGCAACACCTCGGCAGTCACCGGCTTGGCCAGGAAGCTGACACCGCTGGCTTCCAGGGTTTCGGCAGGGAATTCTTCCTCGGCGGCACACAACACCACGGCCGGCGGCGATTCGCGCTCGCTCAGGCGGGCGGCGACTTGCAGGCCATCCAGGCCCGGCATGCGGATGTCGAGCAGCACCACATCCGGCTTGAGGCTGTCGATCAACGTCAACGCCTCCTCACCCGTGCTGGCGCTCGGTTCAAGGACTGTATAACCCTCGAGTTCGCTGAGCAGACGGCTCAGTCGCTCGCGGGCTTGGGGTTCGTCATCAACGATCAGGACATTCATATTGCGCTGGATTCCTGCGTGAGTCTCGCACAAGGATAGCGTAGACAGGTGCGGTGACTTGCGTCACAGCGATCCACGCTAAGACTAGCGCGAGCGGCAAAAAGTGCCCTGAGAGTGGCACTCATATTTATCCGGACCTGTTCAATAGCGCCCAAAACCTGCCGCCCTTGGGCATCGTCGTAGGGTTTGCTGATACACAATCCGAATACCCCCCTTGTTTAATGGTAGTCAGGGTTATGACCGCATCACCTGACTTTGGTGCATTCACACACTACTCAGTCCAACTGTAGACGCTCGCCGAGACGACATTGCTCATTCGTCAAATATCGTTTCAATAAGCACCTCTGCCCAGTCTCTTCCCGGACGCGGTCGGCGGCAAGGCACTTAGCCATGCTTGGCACAAATAAAATGCCGACCACCCGCAGCACCGCCTCCACGGGCAACCCTGTTATTATCGTCGGCACACCTCCACGCCTCTTTTAAGCAGATCACGAGCGAATCCATGAGCACCGACAAGACCAACCAGTCCTGGGGCGGCCGCTTCAGTGAACCCGTCGACGCCTTCGTCGCCCGCTTCACCGCCTCCGTCACCTTCGACCAGCGCCTGTACCGCCACGACATCATGGGCTCGATCGCCCACGCCACGATGCTGGCCAAGGTCGGCGTGCTGACCGACGCCGAGCGCGACAGCATCATCGACGGCCTGACCACCATCCGCGGTGAGATCGAAGCCGGCACGTTCGACTGGCGCGTCGACCTGGAAGACGTGCACATGAACATCGAAGCCCGCCTCACCGATCGCATCGGCGTGACCGGCAAGAAACTGCACACCGGGCGCAGCCGTAACGACCAGGTGGCCACCGATATCCGCCTGTGGCTGCGTGACGAAATCGACCTGATCCTGGCCGAAATCACCCGCCTGCAAAAAGGTTTGCTGGAACAGGCCGAGCGTGAATCGGACACCATCATGCCCGGCTTCACCCACCTGCAGACCGCACAGCCGGTAACCTTCGGCCACCACCTGCTGGCCTGGTTCGAAATGCTCAGCCGCGACTACGAGCGCCTGGTGGACTGCCGCAAGCGCGCCAACCGCATGCCGTTGGGCAGCGCCGCGCTGGCGGGCACCACCTACCCGATCGACCGCGAGTACACCGCACAACTGCTGGGTTTTGACGCCGTGGGCGGCAACTCCCTGGACGGCGTGTCGGACCGCGACTTCGCCATCGAATTCTGCGCCGCCGCCAGTATCGCGATGATGCACCTGTCGCGCTTCTCCGAAGAACTGGTGCTATGGACCAGCGCGCAATTCCAGTTCATCGACCTGCCCGACCGCTTCTGCACCGGCAGCTCGATCATGCCGCAAAAGAAAAACCCCGACGTGCCGGAGCTGGTACGTGGCAAGAGCGGCCGCGTATTCGGCGCGCTGATGGGCCTGCTGACCCTGATGAAAGGCCAACCCCTGGCCTACAACAAGGACAACCAGGAAGACAAGGAACCGCTGTTCGACGCCGCCGACACCCTGCGCGATTCGCTGCGTGCCTTTGCCGACATGATCCCGGCGATCAAGCCCAAGCACGCGATCATGCGTGAAGCGGCGCTACGTGGGTTCTCCACCGCGACCGACCTGGCGGACTACCTTGTGCGCCGTGGCCTGCCGTTCCGCGACTGCCACGAAATCGTCGGCCATGCCGTGAAGTACGGCGTGGAAAGCGGCAAGGACCTGGCGGAAATGAGCCTGGAAGAACTGCGCCAGTTCAGCGACCAGATCGAGCAGGACGTGTTTGCCGTGCTGACCCTGGAAGGTTCGGTGAATGCGCGCAACCACGTGGGCGGTACCGCGCCGGCCCAGGTCAAGGCCGCCGTCGTGCGCGGTCAGGTCCTGCTCGCCAGCCGCTAGGTCGAAAATGTGGGAGGGGGCTTGCTCCCTCCCACATTGATCACTTCTTCGCCGCCACCATCGCCATGAACGCCGGCATCGCCGCTTCCCTGTCCGCCGCCACCTTCAGGGCGTTAGGCATGGCGTGCAAACGCTCCAGCAATGCCTTGGCCGTCGGCAATTCAGCCAACAGGTCCAGGCCGAACAGCTTCTCGGCCACGCCGCAGGCGAGGTTCAGGCTGTACATGAAATACAGATCGGCAATCGTAAAGCTCTCCCCCGCAACGTAAGGCGCGAACTTGCCGTGCCGACCTAACGTCCCCACCCCCAGCAGCAACTCGACCCGGGCTTTGTCCTTGATCGCCTCCGGCACCGGCATGCCGAAATACGCTTCGGCGAAACACGCGCGGGCGGGCAGCTCGATGTACAGCTCGATTTCCCTGCACAATGTCAGCACCTGAGCGCGCTGAAACGGTTCGGCCGGCAGCAGCGAGGGGCCTTCCTGGGTTTGCTCGATGTATTCGAGGATCACGCTGGTTTCGTTGATAAAGCCCTGTTTGACACCCAGCACCGGCACCTTGCCCCGTGGGCTGATCGCCAGGGCGGCGGGTGTTTGCCCGGCAAAAAAAGGCACCTCTTCGAATGCCAGGCCTTTCTCCAAGAGCGCTAGCTTGACCATGTTGTAGTAATTGCTGACCGAAAATCCGTAGAGCTTGAGCATCGCAAAGCCTCCAGGCCATGTGCGGGGTTGGCTGCATGAGTTATAGATCCGCCCGACCAACCTGGCTAGCAGCATCACCTGCCTGAATGGGGGTAGACTGGCGCCCTTTTCTTGAGGAGCCTGCCATGAGCGAGCCGACCGATATCGACAACGACGAAGAAGCGTTCACCGAAAGCACGCTGACCCAGGCCATCGAAAACCAGATCGAAAGCGACAATCCGCCCGCCGCCAAGGCCACGTTCAACAAGCTGACGCTGGTGGGTTACGAGCGCGAAGTGATTTTGAACATGATGGCCCATGTGCTGGCGGTGGAAATCGACAAGATGCTCGACGAAGACCGCGCCTTCGATACCCAATGGTATGAATCCGCCTTGCGCGCACTGCCCGAGCTGCCGCCTGAAAACGCCTGAAGCGAGCGCCCGTGTGGCCGGGAAGCCTGCTTCCTCGCCACAACACTGCGCCATATCAACAGCCGCGAGTTTCCCACTGGACAGCCCGCCAAAGTACGTTCACCTTAGGGCCTGCTAGCCTCTAACAAATTCTTAGAAAGTCTGGAGTCCCTATGTCGTATACCCCTGAGTTGGTTGCCGAACTGGAAATCCTTGCACTCTTCAACCTGGACAGCTCCCAGGAAGGTCTGAAAGTCCATCAGACTGCCGCACCGACTGCTATCGCCGCCGCCAAACGCCTGTTCGAGAAAAAACTGATCGACCAACCGGACGGCGGTTACCTGACCAGCCTTGGCCGGGACGCTGCAGAACAAGCCCAAACCCTGCTGACCATCCTGACCACCGCCGCAACCAAAGAAGCTGCCTGATTCCGGATACTGCCCATGGAGTCCGCCGCGGCGGATTCCGAGGGCATTGCCGCGAACCGGATAAAATTCTGACGCCAAAAACCGTTTCCCCTCTAAACCTCCTACGCTTCTGAATGTAAACTCCTACACGGCCGCCCATGTCGGGCCTTGCACGCCGCCGAGTTCGACATGACCCGCACCCATGAGATCCGCCCCGACCTGGACGAAGGCATCGACCGCAAGGTGCTGGCCCAACTGCGCGCGCGGTTCATGGCGCTTAACGAAGGGCGCATGGCCCGGGCCCTCGAAGGGCTGACGCCACGCCAGCAAAGCGTATTGACCCTGCTGCCGCTGTTTTTCCACGTCAATCACCCGCTGTTGCCCGGTTACGTGTCGGGCAGCACCCCGGCCGGGCTGTCGAATTTCGAACCCGACGCGCAGGCCCTGAGCGAAGCCCAGCGCCTGACCCGTTCGTTCTCCTACAAACCGCGCCACGGCAACCCGCCGCAGCCGATCCATGGCCTGTTCCTGATGGGCAGCCTCGGCACACTGGCCCAAGCCGACCAGAGCGACATGGACGTGTGGGTATGCCACGCCCCCGACCTGAGCGACAACGAACTGGTCGAGCTGCGCAAGAAATGCCAGTTACTGGAAGCCTGGGCCCAGAGCATGGGCGCCGAGGCGCACTTCTTCCTGATCGAGCCGAGCCGGTTTGTCTTGGGCGAACGCGACACGCAACTGAGCTCCGACGACTGCGGCACCACCCAGCATTATCTGTTGCTGGATGAGTTCTATCGCACCGCCATCTGGCTCGCCGGCCGCACACCGATCTGGTGGCTGGTGCCGGTGTATGAAGAAGTGCGCTACGCCGAGTTCACCCACACGCTGATTTCCAAACGCTTTATCCGCGCCGATGAAACCCTCGACCTCGGCCACCTGGCGCGCATCCCGCCCGGCGAATTCATTGGCGCCGGGCTGTGGCAATTGTTCAAGGGCATCGAATCGCCCTACAAGTCGCTGCTCAAGCTGCTGCTGACCGAGGTCTACGCCAGCGAGCACCCGAACGTGCAGTGCCTGAGCCTGCGCTTCAAACGGGCGGTGTTCGCCAACCGGATGGACCTGGACGAGCTGGACCCTTACGTCGTGGTCTACCGGCGCATCGAGGAATACCTCAACGCGCGCAACGAACCGGAACGCCTGGAACTGGTACGGCGCGCGCTGTACTTGAAGGTCAACCGCAAGCTCAGCGCCGGCCAGCGCACCGTCGGTTGGCAGCGCCTGTTGCTGGAACGCCTGGCCCATGAATGGGGTTGGGACCAGCGTCAACTGGCGCTGCTCGACAGCCGCAGCCAATGGAAAGTACGCCAGGTCGCCTCCGAGCGCCGCGCCCTGGTCAATGAGCTGAACTACAGCTATCGCTTTCTGACCCAGTTCGCCCGCACCGAACAAACCGTCAGCCTGATCAACAAGCGCGACCTCAATGTGCTTGGCCGTCGCTTGTACGCGGCGTTTGAACGCAAGGCCGGCAAGGTCGAATTCATCAACCCCGGCATCGCCCCGGACCTGGCCGAAGACACCCTGACCCTGGTGCAATCGGCCAACCGCAAGGAACCGGGCCAGCATCATTGGGGCCTGTACAACGGCAACCTCACCGCCCTGGAATCGGAGCACTTCGCGCCGATCAAGCGCAGCCGCGACCTGCTGGAAATGCTCACCTGGTGCCACCGCAACGGCGTGATCGACAGCAGCACGCGCCTGGCGCTGCACCCAGGCGTCAGCGACATGACCGAATTCGAACTGTTCAACCTGCTGGGCAGCCTGCAACAGACCATCGCCCTGCCCCTGGCCAGCGTCGATGAAGAGCGCCTGCTGCGCTCGGCGGTGCCGGAAGAAGTGCTGTTGCTGATCAACGTCGGCGTCGACCCGCTCAAGCACCATCGCGACCTGAACATCCTGATGACCACCGAGCGCACCGACTCCCTGAGTTACGCCGGCGTGCGCGAAAACCTGGTGCTGACCCTCGACCAGGTCACGCTCAACAGCTGGAACGAGGTGATGGTCAGCCGCTACGACGGTCCCCATGCCCTGCTCGACTGCCTGCGCGACTACCTCAACCAGTTGCCGTCGGACCACCTGCCACGCCTGCGGGTGCGCTGCTTCTGCCACAACCGCGCACAGTTCATTGCCCAGCGCGTGGAAGAAATCTTCGACACCGCGCAGAACCTGCTGCTGGGCCAGGGCAACCATCGCTACTTGCTGCAGGTGCAGCAGCACTATCACGTGATGGAGCTGATGCCCGGCCAGGCCACCCACGTCTCACTGGCGACCCAGGACGCGCTGATCGCCTACCTCAGCGAAGAACTGGCCAGCTACAGCCCGTTGCACTTGGACGCCATGGCCCTGGAAGACCACGACCTGGCGCTGCTGCTGCCGATGGGCATGGCCGAATGCGTGCAGGTGTTTTACCGGGTCAACGAAGGCTTCGCCGAGCTGTATGTGCTGGATGAGTTCAACGCGCTCTGGCAGCAACGCTTGCCGTTCCATGATGAACAGAGCCTGCTGGCGCCGTTGCAGCGTTTTCTGCAGTCGATCATCTATCGCCGGGACGCGCTGTCGCCCCTGGACCCGCAAGAACCGCTGGGCGCGGTGCAAACCTTGTATTACCAACTGTTGCCGTCGGGCAGCAATCGCGCACGCGGTATCGAGCCTCGGCCGGCCCCGCAAAACCCGGCCAACAAGCCGTTTTATGACGTGCAGGCGATTATCGGCAAGGCGGCGCCGGGCCAGGTGGGGATCACCCTGTACTGCAATCAGCGGGAGTTTTCCGAACTGGAGTTTGGCGACCAGCTGTTTGCAGTGGTCGCCCGGGAGATCGTCGGGCAGCGCCGCGAAACCGAGCGCTACCGCTGCTATATCACTGATCTGGATCTCTCGGGCCTGCTCGGCGACGTACAAAGCCCGAGCAATCTGTACCTGCGTTACAAGGCCGAGCTGGAACAGGCGCTCAATGACGCGCTGAAGCAGATTTAAAGCGAAAAGGCGCCGCCGTCTTTGGGCTGGCCTTCAACACTGAGCAGTTCGAGCTTGAGGGTCTTGCCGCCGGGTGCTGGCCAGTCGATGTGCTGGCCCACTTTCAGGCCGAGCAACGCGCTGCCCACCGGCGCCAGGATCGAAATCTTGCCCGCGTCGGCATTCGCATCCTTGGGGTAAACCAGGGTCAGGTGATAGTCCTTGCCGCTGCCTTGCTCGCGGCAATGCACGCTGGAGTTCATGGTCACGACGCTTGCAGGCACTTCATCGTGGCCAACCACTTCTTCGGCGCGGTCGAGTTCGTGCTGCAGGGCTTCTACACCTGGCGAATTCTCGCCGACACGGTCGATCAGTTGCTCAAGACGCTGCACGTCGAGACGGGTAAGAATGATGGAAGGTGCGGTCATGATTCAGGCAGACTCCTTTTTTCTGCACAAAAAAGCAAAACCCCGCCAGGAAAAGGCGGGGTTCTCACGGACCTCGATGAGTTGAGGTGTACCCGGACACTACCACAGCACCGCAAATAAACAAGACGGGCTCAAGGCCCGACTTTGCGCCGCTCGGCCTGGGCCACGATCACGCGTCGCCGCTGATCATCGGCGGAGCGCCATTCACGGATGTCTTCCACATGGCGAAAGCAGCCAAGGCAGACTTTTGCCTCGTCCAGCCGACACAAACTGATACAAGGTGATGGCACCGCCGGGCTGACATTACTGAACAACGGCTTGGGCGGACGCACGATTGCAGGCTGGCTCACCATCAATTCTCGTCGGGGTTCAGCTCATCGAAGCCGAGCTCGACACCGGCTTGTTCCTGAACCAGCCGCGCGAGCATTTCGCTGAGCAGCTCATCGCTGGTATCGCACTGCCAATTGCGGTCTTCTTCGTTGTAATCGAAGTGAAAACCACCGGAACGTGCCGCCAGCCACAGTTGGCGCAGCGGTTCCTGGCGACTGAAGATCAGTTGAGTGCCGTTCTCGAACTTGACGGTCAGCACCCCGGCCGAGCTTTCCAGGTCCACATCCAGGCCGCTGTCGTCGAAAATATCTTCCAGCGCGTTCTGGGTCGAATCCACCAGGTCGTGAAAACGGGCTTCGGTCAAACTCATTGCGGCAACCTCAAAAGTGTCTGGTTTTGCTCAAGCGCCGCACGATACGGACGCGCTCCGCCGATTGCAAAGGATACCGAGTTCATTACCGATGGCGGTAAGAAATATCCCTGACTAGCGTAGCCAGCTTCGCAGTTATGTCGGCAAACCCCCGCCGGACGGGTATTCCGGCGCATAGGCAAGCTGGCGGGTGGTCGGTATACTCGGGCGCAATTAATGCATATTCAAGGATTTCGCCATGAAGCGCCTGATCTCTTCCCTTGCTGCGCTCGTCGCGGTCGCTTGCCTCGTTAGTGCCTGTGGTCAAAAAGGCCCGCTGTATCTGCCCGATGACAGCAAAGACCCGAATGAACAGGCGCAATCGTCGCAAAAGCCTGCCAAAGCGCATAAGCACGACACTTACTAAGGGAACCCCATGGACGCTTTTAACTACCGGAACGGCGAGCTGTTCGCGGAAGGCGTGGCGCTGTCCGCAATTGCCGAGCGCTTTGGCACCCCGACCTATGTGTACTCGCGCGCGCATATCGAAGCCCAATATCGCTCTTTCACCGACCCGTTGAACGGCGTGCCGCACCTGGTGTGCTACGCGGTCAAGGCCAACTCCAACCTGGGCGTGCTCAATGTCCTGGCGCGTCTGGGCGCCGGTTTCGACATCGTCTCCCGCGGCGAGCTGGAACGTGTCCTGGCGGCTGGCGGCCAGGCTGACAAGATCGTCTTCTCCGGCGTCGGCAAGAGCCGCGAAGACATGCGCCGTGCCCTGGAAGTCGGCGTGCATTGCTTCAACGTCGAATCCACCGACGAGCTGGAGCGCCTGCAAGTGGTCGCCGCCGAGATGGGCGTTCGCGCGCCGATTTCCCTGCGCGTCAACCCGGACGTCGACGCTGGCACCCACCCGTACATTTCCACCGGTCTGAAAGAGAACAAGTTCGGCATCGCCATCGCCGACGCCGAGGACGTGTACATCCGCGCCGCCCAATTGCCGAACCTGGAAGTGCTGGGTGTCGACTGCCATATCGGCTCGCAACTGACCACCCTGCCGCCGTTCCTGGATGCCCTCGACCGTCTGCTGGCGCTGACCGACCGCCTCGGCGAGTGCGGCATCTACCTGCAGCACATCGACCTCGGTGGCGGCGTGGGCGTGCAGTACCGCGATGAAGAGCCACCGCTGATCGGCGACTACATCAAGGCCGTGCGCGAACGCCTGGAAGGCCGCGACCTGACGCTGATGTTCGAGCCGGGCCGCTACATCGTCGCCAATGCCGGCGTGCTGCTGACCCAGGTCGAGTACCTCAAGCACACCGAATACAAGGATTTCGCCATCGTCGATGCGGCGATGAACGACCTGATCCGCCCGGCGCTGTACCAGGCCTGGATGAATGTCACCGCCGTAACGCCTCGCGACAGCGCAGCGCGCGCCTATGACGTCGTCGGCCCGATCTGCGAAACCGGCGACTTCCTGGCCAAGGATCGTCAGTTGGCCCTGGAAGAAGGCGACCTGCTGGCCATTCATTCGGCCGGTGCCTACGGGTTTGTCATGAGTTCCAACTACAACACCCGCGGGCGTGCCGCCGAGGTGCTGGTGGACGGTGATCAAGCGTTTGAAGTGCGTCGCCGCGAGACGGTAGCCGAGTTGTATGCTGGCGAAAGCCTGCTGCCGGAGTAAGCCATGCTGCTGCGTTTTACCAAGATGCACGGGCTGGGCAATGACTTCATGGTCCTTGACCTGGTCAGCCAGCACGCGCACATCCTGCCCAAGCACGCCAAACAGTGGGGCGACCGTCATACCGGCATCGGCTTCGACCAGTTGCTGATCGTTGAGGCGCCGAGCAACCCGGAGGTGGATTTCCGTTACCGGATCTTCAACTCCGACGGTTCCGAAGTGGAACAGTGCGGCAACGGTGCGCGCTGCTTCGCCCGCTTTGTGCTGGACAAGCGCCTGACCGCCAAGCGGCAGATTCGCGTCGAGACCAAGAGCGGCGTGATCGAGCTGGATGTCCGCAGCGACGGCCAGATCAGCGTCAACATGGGCGCGCCACGCCTGGTGCCGGCGGATATTCCGTTCCAGGCTGCCGAGCAGGCCCCCAGTTATACCGTCGATGTGGACGGCCAGGCTGTCGAACTGGCGGCGGTGTCCATGGGCAACCCCCATGCGGTGCTGCGGGTCGACGACATCAATAATGCGCCGGTGCACGAGCTGGGGCCGAAGATCGAACATCACCCGCGCTTTCCGGCACGGGTCAATGTGGGCTTCCTGCAGGTGATCGACCGCTCCCGCGCGCAATTGCGCGTATGGGAACGCGGCGCCGGCGAAACCCAGGCCTGCGGCACCGGTGCTTGCGCCGCTGCCGTGGCCGCGATCAGCCAGGGGTGGATGGATTCGCCGCTGCTGATCGACCTGCCCGGCGGACGTTTGTCCATCGAATGGGCAGGCCCCGGCCACCCGGTGATGATGACCGGGCCGGCCACGCGCGTATACGAAGGACAGGTCCGTCTATGAGTGAGCCAAGCAAATGACCGATAAGCCTCAAGTACCCGCACAAGCATCCCCGAGCGAAAGTCTGGAGGCCGCTGCCGTCGCGGCGTACCTTGAGGCTAACCCGGACTTCTTCGTCGAACACGAAGAACTGCTGCCGGCCCTGCGCATCCCCCACCAGCGTGGCGACACCGTGTCGCTGGTGGAGCGGCAGATGAAGATCCTGCGCGAGCGCAACATCGAAATGCGCCATCGGCTCTCGCACTTGATGGACGTCGCCCGCGATAACGACCGCCTGTTCGACAAGACCCGTCGCCTGATTCTGACGCTGATGGACGCCACCAGCCTGGAAGAAACGGTGATCGCCGTGGAAGACAGCCTGCGCCAGGACTTCCAGGTGCCCTTCGTCAGCCTGATCCTGTTCAGCGACAACCCGATGCCGGTCGGGCGCTGGGTCAGCGGCGGCGAAGCGCAAACGGCGATCGGCGGCCTGCTTTCCGAAGGCAAGACCATCAGCGGCACCTTGCGCGAGCATGAACTGGACTTTTTGTTTGGCGCCGAGCAGCGCAAGCAGATCGGTTCGACCGCCGTGGTCGCCCTCAGCCATCAAGGCCTGCATGGGGTACTGGCCATCGCCAGCCGTGATCCTGCGCACTACAAAAGTTCGGTGGGCACGTTGTTCCTGACCTACATCGCCGAAGTGCTGGGCCGCGTATTACCGCGCTTCACCACCGCCCTGCGCGCGGTGCGCTGACCATGGAACGGCAACTGGACGCTTACTGCGCACACCTGCGCAGCGAGCGCCAGGTGTCGCCCCACACCCTGGAAGCCTACCGACGGGACTTGAACAAGGTCCTGGCCTACTGCGAAAAGCAGCAGATCCCCAGCTGGAAGGCCTTGGACATCCAGGGCCTGCGCAGCCTGATCGCGCGCCTGCACCAGCAGGGCCAATCCTCGCGCAGCCTGGCGCGCCTGCTGTCGGCGGTGCGCGGCCTGTATCACTACCTCAACCGCGAAGGCCTGTGCGACCACGACCCGGCCAATGGGCTGGCCCCGCCCAAGGGCGAGCGGCGGCTGCCCAAGACCCTCGACACCGACCGCGCCCTGCAATTGCTCGATGGCGCCGTCGAGGACGACTTCCTGGCCCATCGCGACCAGGCGATCCTGGAGCTGTTCTATTCTTCGGGCCTGCGCCTGTCGGAACTGACCGGACTGAACCTCGATCAGCTCGACCTCGCCGACGGCCTGGTGCAAGTGCTCGGCAAAGGCAGCAAGACCCGCGTGCTGCCGGTGGGCAGGAAGGCCCGGGAAGCGCTGCAACTGTGGCTGCCCCTGCGCGCACTGACCAACCCGGCGGACGACGCCGTATTCGTCAGCCAGCAGGGCCGGCGCCTGGGGCCGCGGGCGATTCAACTGCGGGTCAAGGCGGCCGGCGAGCGCGAGCTGGGGCAGAACCTGCATCCGCACATGCTGCGGCACTCGTTTGCCAGCCATTTGCTGGAGTCGTCCCAAGACCTGCGCGCGGTGCAGGAACTGCTCGGCCACTCTGATATCAAGACGACACAGATCTACACCCACCTGGACTTCCAACACCTGGCAACGGTGTACGACAGCGCCCATCCACGGGCCAAACGCATCAAGGGCGGCGACTCATGAGTATCAAGCTGATCACCTTCGACCTCGACGACACCCTCTGGGACAACGTCCCCGTCATCATCAGCGCCGAAGCGTCGATGCGCGAATGGCTGGCCACCCATGCCGCCAAGGTCGGCGAACTGCCCCTGGAACATTTCGCCAGCCTTCGCCAGCAGGTGCTGGAACGCCATCCCGAACTCAAGCACCGCATCAGCATGCTGCGCCACCGCGTACTGATGCACGCGTTTGAAGAGGCCGGTTATCCACAACCTGAAGCGACGGAAATGGCCGATGTGTGCTTTGAAGCGTTCATTCATGCGCGCCACCAACTCACCGTATTCCCCGAAGCCGAGCCGATGCTGCAAGCGCTGCGCAAACACTTCCTGCTGGGCGTGATCACCAACGGTAACGCTGACGTACAGCGCGTCGGGTTGGCGGACTACTTCCACTTCGCGTTGCGCGCCGAAGACATCGGCATCGCCAAGCCGGATGCACGGTTGTTTCAGGAAGCGCTGCAACGGGGCGGGGTGGACGCCAGCGCGGCGGTGCATATCGGCGATCATCCCGGTGACGACATCGCCGGAGCGCAACAGGCGGGGCTGCGTGCCGTGTGGTTCAACCCGACAGGCAAGGTCTGGGAAGGGGATAAACTCCCGGATGCGCAGATTCGCAGCCTGACGGAACTGCCTCCGCTGCTCAAAAGCTGGCAGTAAGTGGGAGGGGGCTTGCTTCCCCTATATTGGCAGGCGGTGAGCCGTAGGAATTTGTTTCAGGCATGAAAAAGCCCGCAGCGACGGCGGGCTTTTCCAGCAAGCCAGAAGCAGACCTCAGATAGGTCGGCTGCCGTACTTGTTATCCGGCTTCTTGGGTGGATCTGCCACCACGTTGGCCTCGACTTCCTGCACTTTGCCGCCTTTAGCGAGGAATTCCTCCATCGCACGGGCCAGCGCGTCGCGCTCTTTGTTCTTGGCTTCAACACTTGGCAGCTCATCGACCGAAACAGCGGCCTTGGCTTTGCCTTTGGCAGCCGGAACAGGAACGTCATCGCCACCGTCGTCGTCAGCAACGTCTTCCGCTGCCGCCTCAAGACCTTCTTCGGTGTCGTCTTCGTCGCCTACTTCCAGTTCGTCGTTTTCCAGATCATCGTCGCTCATGTTCTACCTCATGACTTGCGAAAAGCAGATTAGTTATAGCCCAGCTTCACCATCTGTCGAAGGTCGCCGGAAAAAAATCAACATCCACCGGATAACCAGTGGCTTATGCCCCATCACCGTGCAAAGTGGCGAGGACTTTACGAGCACCGCCATGATCACGGTGCTCGCCCAGATAAACACCTTGCCAAGTCCCCATCGCCAAGCGGCCGGCCTTGACCGGCAAACTCAGCTGGCAACCCAGGAGACTGGCCTTGAAGTGCGCCGGCAGATCGTCCGGGCCTTCGTCGTTGTGTTCGAACCCGGCTCGGCCTTGCGGCACCAGCGAGTTGAAAAAACGCTCGAAGTCACGACGAACCGCCGGATCGGCATTCTCGTTGATGGTCAACGAGGCCGAGGTATGCTGCAACCACAGATGCAACAGGCCCACGCGACACGCCTTCAATTCAGGCAAGCCGGCAAGCAACTCGTCGGTTACCAGGTGAAAGCCCCGGGGCTTGGCCCGTAGGGTAATCAGGGTCTGTTGCCACATACAGTTCTCCGCCCATCGGCGCGCATTCTAGCGCGCTCAGGGAAAAAACAAAGTGCCGAATACGCCTACATGCCTGTAAGACATTCGCACCCGGAAAAGCGCCGTGCGCGCGCCATCACACACGCGACGCAAAAAACCGGCCCCCCGTGTCATGACGGACAAACACCAGACAAAAAAATGCCCGGCAAGCCGGGCATGTTTTTTTCGCCTACTTACAAGTTGTAGCCGCGTTCGTTGTGTTGTGCCAGGTCGAGGCCGACAGCCTCTTCTTCGTCGGTAACCCGCAGGCCCATGACCATGTCCAGCACCTTGAGGATGATGAAGGTCACGATGGCGGTGTAGATCACAGTGAAGCCGACGCCTTTGCACTGAATCCAGACTTGGGCCGCCACGTCAGTCACGGTGCCGAAGCCACCCAGGGCCGGTGCTGCAAACACACCGGTCAGGATTGCGCCGAGGATACCGCCGATACCGTGGACACCGAAGGCGTCCAGGGAGTCGTCATAGCCCAGTTTGCGTTTCAGGGTCGTGGCGCAGAAGAAGCACACCACACCCGCCGCCAGGCCGATGATCAGCGCGCCCATCGGGCCCACGGTACCGGCAGCCGGCGTAATGGCCACAAGGCCCGCTACCACACCCGAGGCGATGCCCAGGGCACTTGGCTTGCCGTGGGTGAGCCACTCGGCGAACATCCAGCCCAGGGCGGCAGCGGCGGTAGCGACCTGGGTCACCAGCATCGCCATACCGGCAGTGCCGTTGGCCGCGGCAGCGGAACCGGCGTTGAAGCCGAACCAGCCGACCCACAGCATGGCTGCACCCACCAGGGTGTAACCCAGGTTGTGAGGCGCCATTGGCGTGGTCGGGAAGCCTTTACGCTTGCCGAGGACCAGGCACGCTACCAGGCCAGCCACACCGGCGTTGATATGCACCACGGTACCGCCGGCGAAGTCCAGCACGCCCCAGTCACCCAGCAACGAACCCGGACCGCCCCACACCATGTGGGCAATCGGCGCGTAGACCAGGGTGAACCAGACGCCCATGAAGATCAGCATCGCGGAGAATTTCATACGCTCGGCGAAAGCACCGACAATCAGCGCCGGGGTGATGATGGCGAAGGTCATCTGGTAGGTGACGAACACCGCCTCAGGGAACAGCGCCGCAGGGCCGGTAATGCTGGCCGGGGTCACACCCGACAGGAACAGCTTGGACAAGCCGCCCACGAAGGAGTTGAAGTTGACCACACCCGCTTCCATGCCGGTGGTATCGAACGCCATGCTGTAGCCGTAGACGAACCACAGGATGGTGATCAAGCCGGTGATGGCGAAGCACTGCATCATCACCGACAGAATGTTTTTGGAGCGAACCATACCGCCGTAGAACAGCGCCAGGCCGGGAATGGTCATAAACAGCACCAGCGCGGTGGATGTAAGCATCCACGCGGTGTCGCCGGAATTGAGGACTGGAGCAGCCACTTCGTCTGCCGCCATGGCCAGGCTTGGCATTACGATGGACAACAGGGCTCCGAGCCCTGCGAATTTACGCAGAGTCATATTGTTTTCTCCTGGGGCGTTGGGTTTGGCGGCTTAGATTGCGTCGGTATCGGTTTCGCCGGTACGGATGCGAATAGCCTGTTCCAGATTGACCACAAAGATCTTGCCGTCACCGATCTTGCCGGTGTTGGCGGCCTTGGTTATCGCCTCGATAACCCGATCAAGATCCTTGTCGTCAATGGCGACATCAATCTTCACCTTCGGCAGGAAATCAACCACGTATTCCGCGCCGCGATACAGCTCGGTGTGACCCTTCTGCCGCCCGAAGCCTTTGACCTCAGTAACGGTAATGCCCTGCACGCCGATTTCGGACAACGACTCGCGTACATCGTCCAACTTGAACGGCTTGATGATGGCAGTGACTAGCTTCATGAAAACTCTCTCCCGAATTGGTGGACTTGCCCCAGGAAAACAAACCCGTCTCAAGTCTAAGCGCAGCGCCTGGCTTTGTAACGCGTCGTCGCAAGAGCAGTTGCCATTGCGACGCCAGCGAACCACTGGTGACGAAACCTGTACCCCTGATCCGTCGGCGCACTGCATTCGTCACAGCGACTGCATCAGTGCATGGGTCATGTTCGTCTAAGCAGAAACCTTGCCAGCTCCGTAAAAACCACTGAAATCAGTCCCTTGCCCACTTATGCCCACCTGCGGGGCTTTTTGGCGGGGTGATTGCGCACGAAAACGGTGCGCTACCGCCCGACACCCTGCGCGAAAAGCGTGCGCCCGAGGTCGTGGAAATGACTATAGACGCTGCGTGATACACTGCCCGCCAACAGTTTTCCGGAATATTTCCCATGCTCGCGCCCAAAGACCTCCTCGACGCCCTGAGCGGCCATGCCTCCCGCCTGTTCAGCGGCGAGACCCCGCTGCCCCGCAATGAAATCGAAAGCCAGTTCAAGGCCTTGCTGCAAAGCGGCTTCAGCAAGCTCGACCTGGTCAGCCGGGAAGAGTTCGACAGCCAAATGGTGGTGCTGGCCCGCACCCGAGCACGCCTGGAAAGCCTGGAGGCGAAAGTGGCGGAGCTGGAAGCACGGTTGACCCCGGCAGCCTCTGAATAACCCCCGACCAATGTAGGAGCTGGCTTGCCTGCGATGGAATCACCTCGGTCCCTCTGATACGCCTGACCGCCCCTATCGCACGCAAGCCAGCGCCCCCACCTGTTCTGCGTCACTCTGCGGATACGTTCTGTAAAACCTCCTGCGTCCCGCTCCACCCCACCTCGTCTACCCTTGAAAAACCGCAGGAAGCGGCCCGCCCTTTCAAGGAATGAGCATGTCCCTCGCCATCGTCCACAGTCGCGCCCAGATCGGCGTCGAAGCCCCTGCCGTCAGCGTCGAAGTACACATGGCCAATGGTCTGCCATCGCTCACCTTGGTGGGTTTGCCGGAAACCGCCGTCAAGGAAAGCAAGGACCGCGTGCGCAGTGCCATCCTCAACTCCGCGCTGCAATACCCGTCCCGCCGCATCACCCTCAACCTCGCGCCCGCCGACCTGCCCAAGGACGGCGGGCGTTTTGACCTGGCGATAGCCCTCGGGATTCTCGCGGCGAGCGTGCAGGTGCCGACGCAGATGCTCGACGACGTGGAATGCCTGGGGGAATTGGCGCTATCGGGCGAGGTACGCGCAGTGAAAGGTGTGTTGCCGGCAGCGCTCGCGGCGCGCAAGGCCGGGCGCAGCGTGATCGTGCCCCGGGCGAATGCCGAAGAGGCCTGCCTGGCATCGGGGTTGAAGGTGATTGCGGTGGACCACCTGCTACAGGTGGTGGCGCACCTGAATGGGCATGTGCCGATCGAGCCCTTCAAGTCCGACGGTCTGCTGTACTTGAACAAACCTTACCCGGACCTCAGCGAAGTCCAGGGCCAACTCGCCGCCAAACGCGCACTGCTGATCGCTGCGGCAGGCGCGCATAACCTGTTGTTCAGCGGCCCGCCCGGCACCGGCAAGACCTTGCTCGCCAGCCGCCTGCCGGGTTTGCTGCCGCCGCTGAGTGAGCACGAAGCGCTGGAAGTGGCAGCGATTCAATCAGTGGTCAGCCTGGCGCCCCTGAGTCATTGGCCCCATCGGCCGTTTCGCCAGCCGCACCATTCGGCCTCCGGCCCGGCGCTGGTGGGTGGAGGGTCAAAGCCGCAACCGGGGGAAATCACCTTGGCCCACCATGGCGTGCTGTTCCTGGATGAGCTGCCGGAGTTTGATCGCAAGGTGCTCGAGGTTTTGCGCGAGCCACTGGAGTCGGGGCATATCGTGATCTCCCGCGCCCGCGACCGCGTGAGTTTCCCGGCGCGCTTTCAACTGGTCGCCGCAATGAACCCCTGCCCTTGCGGTTACATGGGCGACCCCAGCGCGCGCTGTCGCTGTACGCCGGAGCAGGTCCAGCGCTATCGCAACAAACTCTCCGGGCCGTTGCTGGACCGGATCGACCTGCACCTGACCGTCGCTCGCGAAATCACCGCGCTGAACCCGGCCCCGCAGCCCGGCGACAACACGTCCACCGCCTCGGCACTGGTAGCCCAGGCCCGGGACCGCCAGCAACAGCGCCAGGGCTGCGCCAATGCGTTCCTCGACCTACCGGGGTTGCGCCAGCATTGCGCGCTGTCGAGGCCGGATGAAGCCTGGCTGGAAAGCGCCTGCGAGCGCCTGACCCTGTCCCTTCGCGCGGCCCACCGCCTGCTCAAGGTCGCCCGCACGCTGGCGGATCTGGAACACACAGACAGCATCCGCCGCAGCCACATCGCCGAAGCCCTGCAATACCGCCCCTCAGCCTCCAGTCAGGTCGACAGCGCCAACGTTTAGAAGGGAAAAGTCAGCGATAAACCGGGTGTCGGCGGCACAGCGCAATCACCTGTTCACGCACCTGCAGCGCAACGCTATCGCTTTCCCCACGTTGCAGGGCGTCCAGGACATCGCACAGCCAAGCGGCCAGTTGCTCGCACTCGAACACGCCGAAACCGCGGGTGGTGACGGCCGGCGTGCCGATGCGCAGCCCCGAGGTGACAAAGGGGGAGCGCGGATCGTTGGGCACCGAATTCTTGTTGGCGGTGATGCCGGCGTTGCTCAAGGCCGCATCGGCGTCTTTGCCGGTGTAAGGCCGGTCGGACAGGTCGATCAACATCATGTGGTTATCGGTGCCACCCGAGACAATCGTGTAACCGCGCCGCTGCAACACGGCCGCCATGGCCCGGGCATTGACCACGACCTGGGCCTGGTAGGTTTTGAACTCGGGCCTCAAGGCTTCCTTGAAGGCCACCGCCTTGGCGGCAATCTGATGCATCAACGGCCCACCCTGAACACCTGGGAACACCGCCGAATCGAGTTTTTTGTAAAACGCTGCGTCCTGGCCCTTGGACAAAATCAACCCGCCTCGCGGGCCACGCAAGGTCTTGTGCGTGGTGCTGGTGACCACATGGGCGTGCGGCAACGGGTCCGGGTACTCGCCAGCGGCGACCAAGCCGGCGACGTGAGCCATGTCGACCCAGAAAATCGCACCGACCTTGTCGGCAATCGCCCGCATGCGCGCCCAGTCTTTGTACCGCGAGTAGGCCGAAAACCCGCCGATCAGCATCTTCGGCCGCGTTTCCACAGCGATGCGCTCCATCTCGTCGTAGTCGAGCAAGCCCGTCTGCGGGTCGAGCCCGTAAGGCACGATGTGGTAATGCCGGCCCGAGAAGTTGGAGGGATTGCCGTGGGTCAGGTGCCCACCCTGGGCCAGGTTCATGCCCATCACCGTATCGCCGGGGTTGATCAAGGCCAGGAACACCGCGGCGTTTGCCTGGGCGCCCGCATGGGGCTGCACGTTGGCGTAATCGCAGTCGAACAGGGCCTTGACCCGTTCGATGGCCAGGCGCTCGGCCACATCGACGTATTCGCAGCCGCTGTAGTAGCGCTTGCCGGGGTAGCCCTCGGCGTATTTGTTGGTCAGTACCGTGCTCTGGAGGCTCATGACCAGCGGGCTGGCGTAGTTTTCGGAAGCGATCAGCTCGACATGGTCTTCCTGACGGCGCTCCTCGTTATGAATCGCCTCACACAGCTGCGGGTCGAAGCTTTCAAGTGTCAATGTTGAGTCGTACATGATGAACAGGTCCTTGCTGAAAAAGTCAGGTCGTTGACGGTTGATCGGCGCTCGGCCAGTAGTAGTCATCCGGCATGGCGCGGGCGCCGAAGATGGCCTGGCCGACGCGGACAACGGTCGCGCCTTCCTCGATGGCGATCTCGAAATCCCCGGACATGCCCATCGACAATTCCTCCAGGCTGACGCCCGCCGGGGCGTGATCGCGCAGGCGCTCGCGCAGTTCGCGCAGCCGCACAAAGCACGGGCGCACGCGGGCCACATCGGCCGAAAACAGCGCCAGCGTCATCAGCCCGCGAACGCGCAAGGCCGGGAACGCTGGCAGGGCCTGCAGAAAACCCGCGACGGCGTGCGGCTCCAGGCCGTATTTGCTGGCTTCCCCGGAGGTATTCACCTGCACGAACACATCCAGTTGGCGCCCTTCGATCTGCAGGCGACGATCCAGCGCCTCGGCCACTCGCAGGCTGTCCAGCGCCTGGAACTCACTGGCAAAGCGCGCGACCTGCTTGGCTTTGTTGGTTTGCAGGTGGCCAATCACCGACCACTGCAGATCGGCCAGATCGCTCATGGCCTGCCATTTGCGCTGGGCTTCCTGCACCTTGTTCTCACCCAGCAGCCGACAGCCCGCCGCATACGCCAGGCGCAGGTGCGCCTCGTCAAAGGTTTTGCTGACCGGCAACAAGCGCACGCTCGCCGGGTCGCGTCCGACCCGCCCACAGGCACTGGCGATACGTTGCTGTACGGCCGCCAGATTGCGCCGGAAGTCCTCCACGCTGGTGGCCTGCGGGTAACGCCCGTGACGCGCATGCAGGGTGGCGCTGGCTGGCGGTTCGGCGCGCATCATTGGGCCGCTCCCTTGGCCGCCGCCACCGCCTCGGAAGCCGGCGCACGGCGACGTGGCAAGCGGCCGTTGAGCAACGCATACGCCGCCAACCCGATCAACAACCCCCAAAACGCGCCGCCGATCCCGAGCAGGTTGATGTTGGCGGCGCACGCCAGAAAGGTGATCAGCGCGGCTTCACGCGACCTGACGTCCGCCATCGCGCTGGCCAGGCTGGCGCCGATGGTGCCCAGCAGGGCCAAGCCGGCCAGCGTGGTGATGAATGCCGGCGGGAACGCCATGAATACGGCGGCCAGCGTTACCCCGAACACCCCGACGAGGATGTAGAACACCCCAGCGGCAACCCCGGCGACCCAGCGCTTGGACGCGTCCTCCGAGGCTTCCTTGCCCGTGCAGATGGCCGCCGTGATGGCCGCGACGTTGAACGCGTGCGAGCCGAACGGCGCCATCAACAGCGACCCCAACCCGGTCACCGTCAGGATCGGGTTGGCGCTGGTCTTGAAACCATCGTTGCGCAACACCAGCATGCCCGGCATGTACTGGCCCGTGAGGGTGATCAGAAACAGCGGCAGCGCCACACTGAGCAACGCATTGAGCGAAAACTCGGGCCGGGTGAATACCGGCGCCGCCAGTTGCAGGGACAGGCCCGACAAGTCCACCCGCCCCTGCACCAGCAGGAATCCCAAGCCCAGCAGCAGAATGCCGACGACCGCGTAGCGCGCAGTAAAGCGCTTGAGCCCGACGTAAGCGGCGATCAACACGCCGACCAGCACCGGGTCGAGGCTCATGCCACCAAACGCGCCGATGCCGAACTGCAGCAGAATCCCCGCCAGCATGGCCGCCGCGATGCCCGGCGGAATCAGCCGGATGACTTTTTCGAAACAGCCGGACAGCCCCAGCAGCACAAACGCCACGGCTGAAACCATGTACGCGCCGACCGCCTCGGCGTAAGGCGTGGCAGACAGCGCGACCACCAGAAACGCCGCAGCGGGGGTCGACCAGGCGGTGATGATCGGCTCACGGCTCACCCAACTGAGAAACAGCCCGGTCACCCCCACGCCGATCGATACCGACCAGACCCACGAAGCCGTCAGCTCGGGGCTGAGCCCGGCCACCTTGGCCGCCTGGAACACCAGAATGAACGTACCGCCATAATTGACGATGACTGAAATCAGCCCGGCCACGATGGGGTGCAACAGGTCGCGCGGGCGCAGCGGCGACGGCGATATTGACGAAGACATAGGGACTTTGCTCCTTGCCAGACGAGGGGTTGAGCCTCGCGTGATGGGTCATTGGCCGGCGTGAAGGCAGTGGCACAGGTGAAAGTCTACGGATAGACTGGCCTGCTATTACCGGCCAATTCTTCAGGACGAGGCAGACCGCATGGCGAAATCCTTCGAGCTGGAAACCCTGCAGATGCGCCTCAACGACGCGCAATTCCAGCGGTTGGGCCTGCACCAGCGCATTCAACGCGCGCTGCGCGCCTTGATCCTCGACGGCGCACTCTCGCCGGGCCTGAAGCTGCCGGCGACGCGGGTGTTGGCCACGTCGTTGGGGGTCGCGCGCGACACGGTGGAGAACGCCTACGTGCAGTTGCACCGCGATGGTTTTATCGTGCGGCGCGAGGGCTCCGGCAGTTACGTGTGCGAGGCCATCGGCACCGAATTGCGCGGTGCCTCGCGCCGCCGCATCAAGGCACAGGCCGTCAAAACCAGCCAGGCCGCACCGGGCGCCGGCTTGAGCCTGCGCGGGCGGATGATCCTCGACAGCGGCGGCGTGAACGATCAACAGGTGATCAAGGCATTCGCCACGGGCCTGCCCGAAACCCGCTCGTTCCCGACCGATGTGTGGGAGCGCCTGCAGCGCCAGGTGATGAAGGACTATCGCAGCAGCGTGCTGTTGCACGGTGACCCGCAAGGAGCCGAGTCGTTACGCAAAGCCATCGCGACGTACTTGAACCTTGAGCGTGGGGCGAAGTGCTCGCCCGACCAGGTCCTGGTGCTGAGCAGTACGCGCCAGGCGCTGTTTCTGTGTGCGCAACTGCTGGTGGACGTCGGCAAACCGATCCTGCTGGAAAACCCGGGCTACTACGGCGCCAGGAAGGCCTTCGAAACCGCCGAGGCCAAGGTCGTGCCCATCGATGTCGATGCGGCGGGCATCCGCACCGACCTGCTGCACGCCGACCGCAGCGGCGCCCATTGCGTGTATGTCACGCCGTCTCATCAATACCCGACCGGCGCCACGCTGACCCTGGAGCGGCGTCTGGAGTTGATCAACTGGGCCGCGGAAAAAGGCAAATGGGTCATCGAAGATGACTACGACAGCGAGTTCCACTACGAAGGCAAACCCACGGCCTGCGTGCAGGGCCTGGACAAGTACCAGCGCACGCTGTACCTCGGCACCTTCAGCAAGACCCTGTTCCCCGGCCTGCGCATGGGCTACATGGTGCTGCCCCCTGAACTGGTCAAGGCCTTCACCTATGCGCGCAGCATGATGGACGGCCACACTCCGCAAATCCTGCAACTGACGCTGGCGCGCTTCATGGAGGACGGGCATTACAACGCCCATGTCCGGGCGATGCGCAAACTCTACGCCGGGCGCCAAGCCATCATGCTCGACGCCATCGGCAAGTACCTCGGCGATGTGGTCACCGCATGCCGGCCCCAGGGCGGGCTGCAAATCCCTTGCGTGCTGCATGAGGGGCGGTCGGAAGAAAAAACCATCCGCCAGGCCGCCAGCGCGGGTGTGCAACTGTCCGGCCTCAGCCGGTTGTATGCCGGTGCGGCCACGCAACAGGGATGGTTATTGGGCTACTCGTCCTTGACCGCCCATGAAATCGAAACCGCCATGCAGCGCCTGGCTAACGCGCTCAAGACGCGCTAGCCGCTCCAGGCGCGCCTTCAACGAAACCGATCGACCTCTTGGCGCAAGCCTGCCGCCAGCGTCTCCAGCTCCTTGGCGGTAATCGCCAGGTTCGACACCACTTCGCGTTGCTCGCTGTTGGCCAGCGCAATGCTCTGCAGGTTGCTGCTCAGCAACGTCGCCGTGCTGCTCTGCTCCTGGGTGGCGGTGGTGATCGCGGCAAATTGCTGCCCGGCCGAGCGGCTCTGCTCATCGATGCGTGCCAGGGCCGACGCCACGTCGGCGTTGCGTGACAGGCCTTCCTGCATCAGCGCATTGCCCTGTTCCATGGTGCTGATGGCGTTACCGGTTTCCTGCTGGATGCTTTGGATCATCCCGGAAATCTCATCGGTGGCCTGGCGGGTGCGCGAGGCCAGGTTGCGTACTTCGTCGGCGACCACCGCAAACCCACGGCCCTGCTCGCCGGCGCGGGCGGCTTCGATGGCGGCATTGAGCGCCAGCAGGTTGGTCTGTTCGGCGATCGAAGTGATCACGCCAACGATCCCGCCGATTTCCTGGGAACGCTGGCCCAAGGTGTTGATCACCGTAGCCGTGCTGTTCAGGGCGGTGGCGATGTGTTCCAGGGACGACGACGCCTCCTGCATCGAGTTGCGGCCGATGCGGGTCTGCTGGGCGTTTTCCTGGGCCAGGCGTTCGGTGTTGCCCATGTTGTCGGCGATGTTCAGTGAAGTGGCGCTGAATTCCTCCACCGCGCCGGCCATGCTGGTGATTTCGCCGGACTGCTGCTCCATGCCTTCATAGGCACCGCCGGACAAACCGGACAACGCCTGCGCCCGGCCGTTGACCTCTTCGGCGGCCCTGCGGATGTGCGACACCATGGTCGACAGCGCTTCCCCCATCTGGTTGAAGCTGCGCGCCAGTTGGCCGATCTCGTCATGGCTGGACACGTTCAGGCGTGCGCTCAAGTCACCGCCGCCCAAGGCTTCGGCCTGGCGTACCAAGTCGCTCAACGGCGCCAGTTTGCTGCGCAACAACCACACTGTTGCGCCCACCGCCAGCAGCATCGCCAGCATGCTGCCGATCACCAGGCGAATGCCCACCGACCACGTGACCGCGCGGATCTCGGCTTTCGGCATGCTCGCCACCACCGACCAGGGGCCGCCGGCAAACGGCACCGAGACGCTGTAGAAATCTTCCTGCTTGTCGCTCCAGAAGCGGCCCTTGCCGGGCGCCTTGGCCAGGTCCAGCATCACCGGCACAGCCTGGTCCGGCGCCTGCACCCCGGCCGGTGGTACCAGCCAGTGTTTCTGTTCATCCAGCAGCGCCAGCGAACCGGTCTGGCCGATGCGGAAGCGCTTGAGGTTGTCGAACTGGGCATTCTGCTCATCGGTGTAGTCGAAGCCGATGAACAGCACCGCGATGACTTTGCCGCTGGCGTCGCGCACCGGGCTGTACTGGGTCATGTAGGAGCGATCGAACAGCACGGCGCGGCCGATGTACGTCTGCCCACCGACCACCCGCGAGTAGGCCGGCCCCTGGCGATCCAGCACTGTGCCGATGGCACGGCTGCCGTCCTGCTTGGTCAAGGACGTGCTGATGCGGATAAAGTCGTCGCCGCTGCGCACGAACACCGTGGCCACGCCGCCGGATATCTGCTTGAACTCGTCGACGTCACCGAAGTTGTTGTTCAGCAGCGCCTTGCCCAGGTACAGGCTCGGGGTCTGCACGCCGGCCACGGCGACCGGCTGATCCGCCTGCACGCTCAAGCCGGCGCCGAAGCGTTTTTCAAACAGCCCGCTCAAGCGCTGGGTGCTCTCGCGCAAGGTGCCGTGGAAGGTACTGAGTTGATCGGCAAGCAGCCGCGCCTCGCTGGCCAGATGTTCTTCCCGGGTATCGAGGTTGGCGGAGTCGAGGGAACGCAAGGCAAAAACCGTACTGCCGCTGATGACGACAGCCAGAATCACGGCTAACGCGAGGCCTAGCTGGGAGGCGATCCGAGCACGAGGTTGAGACATGACAGCTCCTGGCCGAGGCCTGGATCATCCTGATCTCATAGCGTTGCTCGGCAAATTATCTAGTGAGATTCGTTGGTGCACGATAGTTCCAACACCCCTACTTCGGCGGCGCCGGGCAATACTTGAGCGAAGTGCAGGGGTATCACGCAAACGATTGCTCTCTCACGCTGAAGCGATTCAATCGAGACGCTCGACGACAGGCAACACCATGGCCTGCACTTCGCCCTGCAGAAACTCCGCCAGCCGGCGCAGACGCTCGCCGCCCGGGCGGGTTTTCGGCCACACCAGGTAATAATTTTCCCCACTGGCGACGGCGGTCGGCCACGGCAGGCTCAAGCGCCCCTGGGCCACGTCTTCGGCGACCATCAGCAGATCGCCCATGGACACGCCGTAACCCCGGGCGGCGGCGATCATGCCCAGCTCCAGGGTATCGAACACCTGCCCGCCCTTGAGCGACACCTGGGCGGACAGCCCCATACGCTCCAACCAGTTACGCCAGTCGCGGCGGTCGGGGGTGGGGTGCAGCAACTCGGCGCTGGCCAGGCGATTGACGTCCCATGGGCCGTCGCTCAACAAATTGGGCGCGCCGACTGGAATCAACAGTTCCGGGAACAGGTAACTGGCTTCCCAATCCGCCGGAAAGTGCCCGTCGCTCAACAACACCGCGCAGTCAAAAGGCTCCTGGTTGAAGTCGACTTCATCCACGCTCATCCACGCGCTGGTGAGCTGCACTTCGTTGCCCGGCTGCAAATGCCGGAAACGGCTGAGCCGCGCCAACAGCCAGCGCATGGTCAGGGTCGAGGGTGCCTTCATCCGCAAGATGTCATCTTCGGCGTTCAAGGTATGACAGGCCCGTTCCAGCGCGGCAAAGCCCTCGCGCACCCCGGGCAGCAACAAGCGTGCGGCCTCGGTGAGCTGCAGATTGCGCCCGCTGCGCAGGAACAGGCGGCAGGCGAAATGCTCTTCGAGGGTGCGGATATGCCGGCTCACCGCACTTTGGGTGATGGACAGCTCCTGCGCCGCACGGGTGAACGAGTTGTGTCGGGAAGCGGCCTCAAAAGCCCGTAGCGCATAAAGCGGAGGAAGACGACGAGACATAAGGAAAGCTCCGACAGCACGATGCTGAAACCCTACCAGAATCAATCAGGCATGAGTTTTAATCATGCGACCAATCGCTTTTATCCCTTTGTGCAATGAGCTGAGAGCGCCGAGAATCGACGTTCTCCCCCTCCTCCGAAAATTTGAGCGTGATGATCATGCAACATCCGGCACGTACCGAACTCTGGGCCATTCTGCGGCTGTCAGGGCCGTTGATTGCCTCACAGTTGGCGCACATGCTGATGGTGCTGACCGACACCCTGATGATGGCCCGCCTGAGCCCCGAGGCCCTGGCCGGCGGTGGCCTGGGCGCGGCGAGCTACTCGTTCGTGGCGATTTTCTGCATCGGCGTGATTGCTGCCGTGGGCACCCTGGTCGCCATCCGCCACGGCGCGGGCGATATCGACGGCGCCACCCGCCTGACCCAGGCCGGGCTGTGGCTCGCCTGGCTGATGGCCTTGGCGGCGGCGCTGCTGCTGTGGAACCTCAAGCCGGTGCTGCTGATGTTCGGCCAGACCGAGACCAACGTGGACGCGGCGGGGCAATTCCTTACGATCCTGCCGTTCGCCCTGCCCGGCTACCTGAGTTTCATGGCCCTGCGCGGCTTCACCAGCGCGATCGGCAAAGCCACACCGGTGATGGTGATCAGTCTCGGCGGCACAGTGGTCAACTACCTGCTCAACCACGCGTTGATCGAGGGCATGTTCGGCCTGCCGAAACTCGGCTTGATGGGCATCGGCCTGGTCACGGCCATCGTCGCCAATGGCATGGCGCTGGCACTGATGGCGTACATCCGCAGCAACCGCGCGTACTCAGCCTACCCGCTGAGCGCAGGCCTGTTGCGTCTGAACACCCACTACTTGCGCGAGCTGTGGCGGCTGGGCCTGCCGATTGGCGGCACCTACGCGGTGGAAGTCGGGTTGTTTGCCTTCGCCGCGCTGTGCATGGGCACCATGGGCAGTACGCAATTGGCGGCGCATCAGATCGCGCTGCAAATCGTCTCGGTGGCGTTCATGGTGCCGGCGGGAATGTCCTACGCGGTGACCATGCGTATCGGCCAGCACTATGGCGCCGGGCAACTGCTGCAGGCGCGCATGGCGGGG
The DNA here is from genome assembly GCF_003058185.1 of Pseudomonas sp. GV105. NCBI lineage: Bacteria > Pseudomonadati > Pseudomonadota > Gammaproteobacteria > Pseudomonadales > Pseudomonadaceae > Pseudomonas > Pseudomonas sp. GV105. The sequence continues at coordinate 20,822 of NZ_QBUF01000005.1, read as the reverse complement.
CGTGTCGGCATCGGCTTTGGCGCGGCGGTGATGTTGGGATTTGCCGCGGTGCTGTGGCTGTATTCCGATCCGCTGGTCGGGCTGTTCCTCGACCATAACGACCCAGCATTCCACGAGGTGATCGTGCTCGCCGTCAGCCTGCTGGCCGTGGCGGCCTGGTTCGAGCTGTTCGACGGCGTGCAGACCATCGCCATGGGCTGCATCCGTGGGCTCAAGGACGCCAAGACCACCTTCCTGGTGGGCCTGGGTTGCTATTGGCTGATCGGTGCGCCAGCGGCCTGGTGGATGGCCTTCACCCTGGGCTGGGGGCCGACCGGCGTGTGGTGGGGCCTGGCGCTGGGCCTGGCCTGTGCGGCGATCAGCCTGACCTGTGCGTTCGAGGCGAAGATGAAGCGCATGATTCGGCAGGAGCCAGACGCTCAACGCTCATTCCATGCCGCGCAGACCGACTAGAAGTCTTGCGCGGTTGAAATGTGGGGGCGGGTTGGCAAGAAAAGGATGAGCTAGCCCAACAAAGCCTGCTGGTCCTTGCCGAACGTCAGGTAGTCCACCAACTCCGGCAATGGCAGCGGTTTGCTGATCAGGTAACCCTGGGCCTGGTCGCAACCGAACAAACGTAACAGCGCCAGTTGTTCCGCGGTTTCCACGCCTTCGGCCACCACTTCCAGGTTGAGGTTGTGAGCCAGGTTGATCATGGCGTGAACCAGCTTGCGGTTTTCTTCACGCTCTTCCATGCCGCCGACGAAACTCTTGTCGATCTTCAACAAGGCAATCGGCAGGCTGTTGAGGTGGACGAACGATGAGAAGCCGGTGCCGAAGTCGTCGAGGGAAAAGCGCACACCGAGGCGACCGAGGGCGTCCATGGTCTGCTTGACCAGGTCACTGCGGCGCATCACCGCGGTTTCGGTCAGCTCGAATTCCAGCCATTGTGCATCCACCCCGCGCTCGACAATCAGCCGGCTGAGGGTCGAGAGCAGTTGGCTGTCCTGGAACTGGCGAAACGACAGGTTGACCGCCATATGCAGCGGCGGCAGGCCGCGTTCGCGCAGGTCCTGCATGTCGCGCAGGGCCCGGGAGATCACCCAGTAACCCAGCGGTACGATCAACCCACTCTGTTCGGCCAGCGGCACGAATTCGCTGGGCGGCAACAGGCCGCGCTCGCCATGGCGCCAGCGCACCAGGGCTTCGAGGCCGACGATATGGCCGTCGTCCAGGTCGAGGCGCGGCTGGTAGTGCAGTTCCAGTTCGTCGCGACGCAGCGCGCGGCGCAATTCGCTTTCCAGGTCGGCCAGGCTGCGGGCGTTGCGGTTGATACGTTCGTTGAAGATATGAAAGGTGCAGCCCTGGGTGCTTTTGGCTTGCTGCATGGCGATATGGGCATGCCACATCAACGGGTCGGCGCCGGCACGCGCGCGGGCATGCGCGACGCCCAGGCTGCAACCGATCAGCAGGCTCTCGCCATCCACCCAATACGGTTCGGCCATGGCTTCGGTGATGCGCTCGGCCATCCATTCGGCACGCTGGGGCGCGCGGCGGGTGTCGATCAGCAAGGCAAACTCATCGCTGCCCAGGCGCGCCAGTTGGTCGCCGGCTTCGAGCTGGCTCTTGAGCCGCGAAACCACTTGCAGGATCAGCCGGTCGCCGGCCTGGTGGCCGAGGGCATCGTTGGCGTGGCGGAAGTTGTCGAGGTCCAGGTGGCCCAGGGCCAGGCCGCGCCCTTCGTTGTCTGCCAGGCGTGCGGCCAACAGGGTCTGGAAGCCCTGGCGGTTGGCGATACCGGTCAGCGGGTCTTGTTCGGCCAGGCGCTGCAAGGTGTTTTCCAGCACGCCACGTTCGCGCACATGGCGCAGGCAGCGGCGCAGGGTGTCGGCGTCCATGGCAAGACGGATCAGCCAGTCACTGACTCCCAGGGGCGCCACCAACGGCTCCTGTTCCAGCAACAACACGCACGGCAAGCTGCAACGGCCAGGGCCGGGTTGCAGGTTGGGCGTGGTCAACAGCACGGCGCTGTGGTCGTCATCGAACAGACGACTCACCGAGTCCCAGTTGGGCGCGCTGATCAGCACAGCCCCGTCGCCCATCGGCACCAGGCACTCGCGCAACAATGCTGCCCACTCAGGCGTATCGGCCAGTAGCAGCAAACGCAAGGGTTCGACAGGCGTGGACAAGCTAGCTCCCTAGACTCTGCAAGATTTCGTTGGCGGCAAGTATTATGACGTCAGGTCGAGCATTCACAAATGATAAAAGTTATCAAATACGAGCAGTACGCACAAAAGTCGCAAATACCCCCACATCCTGCGGCAAAGTAGCAAAAGCGGCAAATTTAGATCGAGTGGTACGTCACACCGTCGATCCAAGGCAGCAGAATCTCACCAGCCTGTTAAAATGCCCGCCCTTTTGAACAACGACTCCCTGAACTCTGTATGTCCCGACTCAATCCCCGGCAGCAAGAAGCCGTGAACTACGTCGGCGGCCCTCTATTGGTGCTCGCCGGTGCTGGCTCCGGCAAGACCAGCGTGATCACCCGCAAGATCGCGCACCTGATCCAGAACTGCGGCATCCGCGCCCAGTACATCGTCGCCATGACCTTTACCAACAAGGCGGCGCGGGAAATGAAAGAGCGGGTCGGCACCCTGCTCAAGGGTGGCGAAGGCCGCGGCCTCACTGTGTGTACGTTCCACAACCTGGGGCTGAACATCATCCGCAAGGAGCATGTGCGGCTGGGCTACAAGCCGGGTTTCTCGATCTTCGACGAGACCGACGTCAAAGCCCTGATGACCGACATCATGCAGAAGGAATACGCGGGCGACGACGGCGTCGACGAGATCAAGAACATGATCGGCGCCTGGAAAAACGACCTGGTCCTGCCGCCCGAAGCCCTGGAAAACGCGCGCAACCCCAAGGAACAGACCGCCGCCATCGTCTACACCCACTACCAGCGCACGCTCAAGGCGTTCAACGCGGTGGACTTCGACGACCTGATCCTGCTGCCGGTGAAGCTGTTCCAGGAACACGCCGACATCCTCGAGAAGTGGCAGAACAAGGTACGTTACCTGCTGGTGGACGAATACCAGGACACCAACGCCAGCCAATACCTGCTGGTGAAGTTGCTGATCGGCAAGCGCAACCAGTTCACCGTGGTGGGCGACGATGACCAGTCGATCTACGCCTGGCGCGGCGCCCGCCCGGAAAACCTGATGCTGCTCAAGGACGACTATCCGTCCCTGAAAGTGGTGATGCTGGAACAGAACTACCGCTCCACCAGCCGCATCCTGCGCTGCGCCAACGTGCTGATCTCGAACAACCCCCACGAGTTTGAAAAACAACTGTGGAGCGAGATGGGCCATGGCGACGAGATCCGCGTGATCCGCTGCCGCAACGAAGACGCCGAAGCCGAGCGCGTGGCCGTGGAAATCCTCAGCCTGCACTTGCGCACCGACCGGCCCTACAGCGACTTCGCGATCCTCTATCGCGGCAACTACCAGGCCAAGCTGATCGAGCTGAAACTGCAGCACCATCAGGTGCCGTATCGTCTGTCCGGCGGCAACAGCTTTTTCGGACGCCAGGAAGTCAAAGACCTGATGGCCTACTTCCGCCTGATCGTCAACCCGGACGACGACAACGCCTTCCTGCGCGTGATCAACGTACCGCGTCGGGAAATCGGTTCGACCACCCTGGAAAAACTCGGCAACTACGCCACCGAACGCAAGATCTCGATGTACGCCGCCACCGACGAAATCGGCCTGGGCGAACACCTGGACACGCGCTTCACCGATCGCCTGTCGCGCTTCAAGCGCTTCATGGACAAAGTGCGCGAGCAATGCGCCGGTGAAGACCCGATCAGCGCCCTGCGCAGCATGGTCATGGACATCGACTATGAAAACTGGCTGCGCACCAACAGCTCCAGCGACAAGGCCGCGGACTACCGCATGGGTAACGTCTGGTTCCTGATCGAAGCGTTGAAGAACACCCTGGAAAAAGACGAAGACGGCGAAATGACCGTCGAAGACGCCATCGGCAAGCTGGTGCTGCGCGACATGCTCGAGCGCCAGCAAGAAGAGGAAGACGGCGCCGAAGGTGTACAGATGATGACCTTGCATGCGTCCAAGGGCCTGGAATTTCCCTACGTGTTCATCATGGGCATGGAAGAGGAAATCCTCCCGCACCGCTCCAGCATCGAAGCCGACACCATCGAAGAAGAACGGCGCCTGGCCTACGTGGGCATTACCCGCGCACGCCAGACATTGGCCTTCACCTTTGCCGCCAAGCGCAAGCAATACGGCGAAATCATCGATTGCGCCCCCAGCCGATTCCTCGACGAACTGCCGCCGGACGACCTGGCCTGGGAAGGCAACGATGACACCCCGACCGAGGTCAAGGCCGTTCGCGGCAACACCGCCCTGGCGGATATTCGCGCGATGTTAAAGCGCTAGAATCGACTATTTTTTAATCTACTTTCGGCGCACCGTGCGCCATTAGAGGAAGCGTTCCGTGGAAGCACTGCACAAGAAAATTCGCGAAGAAGGCGTCGTGCTTTCCGATCAGGTACTCAAAGTCGACGCCTTTCTGAACCATCAGATCGACCCGGCACTGATGAAACTGATCGGCGACGAATTCGCCGCGCTGTTCAAGGATTCGGGGATCACCAAGATCGTCACCATCGAAGCCTCGGGGATCGCCCCGGCAATCATGACCGGCCTGAACCTCGGCGTGCCGGTGATCTTCGCCCGTAAGCAACAGTCCCTGACCCTGACCGAAAACCTGCTGTCGGCAACGGTGTATTCCTTCACCAAGAAAGTCGAAAGCACCGTAGCGATCTCGCCGCGCCACCTGACCAGCAGCGACCGCGTGCTGATCATCGATGACTTCCTGGCCAACGGGAAGGCGTCCCAGGCGCTGATCTCGATCATCAAGCAGGCCGGCGCCACCGTTGCCGGCCTGGGGATCGTGATCGAGAAGTCGTTCCAGGGCGGGCGTGCCGAGCTGGATGCGCAGGGTTATCGGGTTGAATCGCTGGCGCGCGTGAAGTCGCTGAGCGGTGGTGTCGTCACCTTCATCGAGTAATCGCTGACGGAACCCGGTTAAACATGTGGGAGGGGCGGTGCGACGATTCGACTTGCCCCCGATAGCAGTGGCTCAGCCAACACATTTGTGTGACTGATACACCGCTATCGGGGGCAAGCCCCCTCCTACATTTAGTGCGCGGTGGCCTGGAGGCCGGCGAGCAACAGCCGCTGATACACGTCCTCTTTGAGCCCTTCCGGCTGGTCCAACCCCATCCGCTTCAGATGCTCGGGAAACGCCTCCGGCTCCGGTGCATCCAGCGCCGCCTTGCCCAGGTCGAAAATCTCGCTCAGCTTGAATTTGCTCTTGAGCCAGTTCAACCCCCGCAACAGGTCCCGTTCGACATCCGTGAAGTCGGTGCCCAGCGGATACTCCGGAAACAACCGGCGATGCCGGGCCTGAAGGCTCTGGAGCCGCTGCGGAGTGTTGTCGGTAAAGCGCGGGTCCAGCTGGAAATCCCGGGGTAGCTTGCCGGCCTCTTGCGCCTGCTCGATCAAGTCGCCCTGGAACCTGGAGTCGGTGATGTTGAGCAACGCCTCAATTACCTTGGCATCGGTCTGACCGCGCAAGTCGGCAATTCCGTATTCGGTGATGACAATGTCCCGCAGGTGCCGTGGGATCGTGCAATGGCCGTACTCCCACACGATATTGGAACTGACCTCCCCCGCCGCCTCGCGCCAGCTGCGCAACATCAGGATCGCGCGCGCGCCTTCCAGCGCGTGGGCCTGGGCAACAAAATTGTACTGCCCGCCCACGCCACTGAGCACGTGGCCACCTTCCAGTTGGTCGGCAACCCCGGCGCCGAGCAAGGTCACCACGATCGCGCTGTTGATGAACCGCGCATCCAGACGCTGCAAACGCTTGAGTTCTTCCTGCCCGTACAGCTCGTTGATGTAGCTGATGCGCGTCATGTTGAACGCCTGACGCTTGGCGAGGGTCATGTCCTGCAAGCGTTGGTAAAAACTACGCGGGCCAACGAAAAAACCGCCATGGATCGAAATGCCGTCGGGCTGGGCCGCATCATCGAGCAGGCCGGCATTTGCCTGTTCCTGCGTCGCCACATCCGGGTAGACCTTGCGCCGCACAATCCCCGCATCCGCCAGCACCAGCAGGCCGTTGACGAACATTTCGCTGCAACCATAAAGGCCTTTGGCAAACGGCTCGACGCCCCCTTCACGGCTGATCAGCGCCGCCCAGCGGTACACATCGAGGTCGGTCAGCAGCAGCCGATAGGCTTCGTTATCGGCCTGGCGCGCAAGCAAGGCGGCGGTCAGCGCATCGCCCATCGAACCGATACCGATCTGCAAGGTGCCGCCATCGCGCACCAGGGTGCTGGCATGCAGGCCGATAAAATGGTCCTGGAAACCCACCGGCATATTCGGTGTGGAGAACAGCGTGCTGCTGTCCTTTTCATCGAGCAGGTAGTCGAACGCATCCATGCCCAACTCCGAATCCCCGGGCATGTAGGGCAAATCGGTGTGGACCTGGCCGACCATCAGCACGGTTTCCCCAGCGGCGCGACGCTTGGCGATCATCGGCAGCAGGTCGAGGGTGACATCGGGGTTGCAGCTCAGGCTCAGCCGGTCGGGGTGCTCGGCGCTGCTGGCCACCAACTGCGCCACCAGGTTCAGGCCGGCGGCGTAGATATCGCGCGCGGCATGGCTGTAGTTGCTGCTGACGTAGTCCTGTTGCGCGGATTGGCTATGAAGCAGGCTGCCGGGCTGCATGAAAAATTGCTGGACGTGGATATTCGCCGGCAGGCTGTCCTTGTGCAGATCGGCGAGATAATCCAGCTCGGGATAATCGCCAAACACCCGCTCGGTAAACGGTTCCAGGAAGCGCTTCTGCAAGCCATCGCCCAACGCCGGGCGACCCAGGCTCAAGGCGGTGTAAATCGTCAGCGCCCGCTCCGGCAGCTTGGCGATACGTCGGTACAGCGCGTTGACGAACAGATTGGGCTTGCCCAGGCCCAGGGGCAGGCCCATGTGGATATGCGCTGGCAAGCGCGCGAGTACGTCGTCAACGGCTTGCTCGATTGAACATAACTGCACCATCCGACCCTCCTGAACATTTGATGATTAGGGGTTGGATAGAGAGTGGCCCGTCTTGGTTGCAAAGAACAGCCTCAACCCCCGATCGCAGGCACAAAAAAGCCGCTCGTAAGCGGCATTTTTGACGAAGATCGCTGGATTACAACCCGGACATCTTCTTGATCGCGCCTTTCAGATCAGCATCCGTGCAATCAGCACAGGTGCCTTTTGGCGGCATGGCATTGATACCCGTGATCGCCTTGGCCAGGATGCCGTCGAGGCCGCCCTGGTGGTCGGCGCGGTCTTTCCAGGCGGCGGTGTCGCCGATTTTCGGAGCACCCAACAGGCCGGTTCCGTGGCATGCATTGCAGTGCTTGGCAATGATCTCATCCGGTGTTTTCGCACCGCCGCCGCCGCCCGCTGTTGCGGCGACTTCCATCCCCTTGCACTCCTGCCCCTGCACACACACTTGGCCAACAGGCTCCAAGCGCTTGGCAATGTCATCATTGGTCGCAGCTTGAGCGCTGACAGCCCATAGGGCCAGTACGGTTGCTGGTGCAGCCAGCATTTTCATAATTAGGTTCACGCGTTCACCCTCAATGGTGGCTATTCACGCCTGCGGCCACGGTTTCGCAGGCGGCGAAAGTATAACGGTTAGCCCGTCTGGCTGAAACAACCCTATTAAGCAAAGGGAGATTCAGTCTCACGGAATACGCTGCGGGAGTCTCTGCAATGCTGGCTGGACGCCTCTTCTGTCAAAAGTTCGCGGGCGTGGCTGCGCTGATTAGTCGCGCCGGCACATCGAACGGATTACGAAAACGATGGGGCTTGGTGCTTTCAAAGTAGTAGCTATCGCCAGCTTCGAGCACAAAAGTTTCAAGACCGACGACCAATTCCAGGCGACCTTCCACCAGAATCCCGGTTTCTTCGCCTTCGTGGGTGAGCATTTCTTCGCCAGTATCGGCGCCAGGCGGGTAAATTTCGTTGAGAAACGTGATCGCCCGGCTCGGATGTGCGCGACCCACCAGTTTCATGGTGACGGCGCCGTCGGAGATATCAATCAGCTCGTTGGCTTTATAGACGACCTGGGTCGGTATTTCCTGGAGGATTTCCTCGGAAAAGAACTCGACCATCGACATGGGAATGCCGCCCAGCACCTTGCGCAAGGAACTGATGGAAGGGCTGACACTGTTTTTTTCGATCATCGAAATGGTGCTGTTGGTGACACCCGCACGCTTGGCGAGCTCGCGCTGGGAAAGACCCTTCAGTTTACGGATGGATTGCAGTCGTTCGCCGACGTCCAATGCGGGAGCCTCCTAGGATTCAGGCTTTGTTGTAATTGAGCGTTATCATGGCGACAGCGTTCAGTATTTACAACACTTGGGCCTAAATCCTCCCCCGCACCGTTCGTAGAGGCCGATCAAGCCCCGGAATAGAGCCTTGGCACGCGGCGCAGGTTGCAGAAGATCTGGTAGGGGATGGTCTCGGCGGCGGCCGCGACGTCACTGGCGAGGATGTTCTTGCCCCACAGCTCCACGGTGGAACCGAGGCCGGCCTGGGGCACGTCGGTGAGGTCGACGCACAGCATGTCCATGGACACGCGGCCGAGCAATTGGCTGCGCTGCCCCGCCACCAGCACCGGCGTGCCGGTGGGGGCGTGACGTGGATAACCGTCGGCATAGCCCATGGCAACCACGCCGACCCGCATCGGTTTCGGCGTGATGAATTTGGCACCGTAGCCCACCGGCTCGCCGGCCGGCAGTTCGCGCACGCAGATGACTTTCGATTCCAGGGTCATTACCGGCTGCAAGCGCGCGGCGGTGGCCTGGTCTTCACCAAACGGCGTCGTGCCGTACAACATGATGCCGGGGCGTACCCAGTCGCTGGGCACCTTCGGCCAGCCCATCACCGCCGGCGAATTGCGCAGGCTGACCTCGGCTGACAGCCCCTGGCGCGCCGCTTCGAACACCGCCACTTGTTCATTGCTGCGCACGCAATCGAGCTCATCGGCGCGAGCGAAGTGGCTCATCAATACGATCTTCGCCACCTTACCGCTGGCGAGCAGGCGCTGGTACGCCTCGTGGTAGTCCTTGGGATGCAGGCCGACGCGGTGCATGCCCGAGTCCAGTTTGAGCCACACGGTGAGGGGCTTGCGCAAGGCCGCCTGCTCGATGGCCTCCAGTTGCCACAGCGAATGCACCACGCACCAGAAATCATGCTCGACGATCAGCGGCAGCTCGTCGGCTTCGAAAAACCCTTCCAGCAGCAATACCGGCGCGCGGATACCGGCAGCCCGCAGCTCCAGTGCTTCCTCGATACAGGCCACGGCAAAACCATCGGCCTCGGCTTCCAGCGCCTGGGCCACGCGCACCGCGCCATGGCCGTAGGCATCGGCCTTGATCACAGCGAGGGCCTTGGCCCCCGTGACTTCACGGGCCAATTGGTAATTGTGGCGCAGGGCTTGGAGGTCGATCAGGGCACGGGCAGGACGCATGGCGGCAGGCTTCTAGGCGGCAGAGTGAAAAAAAACCGGCACCGACCAACCGCATCGGTACCGGGAGAGGGATCGTTGCTTAAGGCAGGGCGGCCACGACGGACAGCTCCACCAGGATTTGCGGCTCGCACAGTTTCGCTTCAACCGTGGCGCGGGCCGGGGCGACGCCTTTGGGCAGCCATGCGTCCCACACCGCGTTCATGCCGGCGAAGTCGGCGTCGATGTCTTTGAGGTAGATCGTCACCGACAGCAGCTTGCTTTTGTCGGTGCCGGCCAAGTCCAGCAAGCGCTCGATATTGGCCAGGGTTTCACGGGTCTGTTGTTCAATCCCGGCACTCAGGTCGTCGCCGACTTGCCCTGCCAGGTACACGGTGCCGCCGTGGGCAACGATCTGGCTCATGCGCTCATTGGTGAGCTGGCGCTGGATTGACATGTTTTGCAGACTCCTGGTGGTTGCCATAACGGGAAATATCGAGGCCTTCGGCACTGATCTGCGGCGTTTTCTTGGCCATCAGGTCAGCCAGCAAACGACCGGAGCCGCACGCCATGGTCCAACCGAGGGTGCCGTGGCCGGTGTTCAGGAACAGATTCTTGAACGGGGTGGCACCGACAATCGGCGTACCGTCCGGTGTGGTCGGACGCAGGCCGGTCCAAAAGATTGCTTCGGTCAGATTGCCGCCCTGAGGATAAAGGTCGTTGACGATCATCTCCAGGGTTTCACGCCGACGAGGGTTCAGCGACAGGTCAAAACCGGCGATTTCAGCCATGCCGCCGACACGGATGCGGTTGTCGAAACGGGTGATCGCGACCTTGTAGGTCTCGTCGAGAATGGTCGACGTCGGCGCCATCGCCGGGTTGGTGATCGGCACGGTCAGCGAGTAGCCCTTGAGCGGGTACACCGGCGCCTTGATCCCCAGCGGCTTGAGCAACTGCGGCGAATAACTGCCGAGGGCCAGGACGTAGCGGTCGGCGGTTTCCAGCTTGCCGTCGATCCACACACCGTTGATGCGATCACCGGCGTGGTCGAGGCGCTGGATGTCCTGTTCGAAACGGAACTCCACGCCCAACTGCTTGCACATGTCTGCCAGGCGCGTGGTGAACATCTGGCAGTCGCCGGTCTGGTCGTTCGGCAGGCGCAGGGCACCGGCGAGGATGTCGGTGACACTGGCCAGGGCCGGTTCGACGCGGGCGATGCCGGCACGGTCAAGCAATTCGAACGGCACGCCGGACTCTTTCAACACGGCGATATCTTTGGCAGCGCCATCGAGCTGCGCCTGGGTGCGGAACAGTTGGGTCGTACCGAGGCTGCGGCCTTCGTAGGCAATGCCGGTTTCAGCGCGCAGTTCGTCGAGGCAATCGCGGCTGTACTCGGACAGGCGGACCATGCGCTCCTTGTTCACCGCATACCGGCTGGCGGTGCAGTTGCGCAGCATCTGCGCCATCCACAGGTATTGGTTGATATCGGCAGTGGCCTTGATCGCCAGCGGCGCGTGGCGTTGCAGCAGCCACTTGATGGCCTTGAGCGGCACACCCGGCGCGGCCCATGGCGAGGCGTAGCCTGGAGAGACCTGGCCGGCGTTGGCGAAACTGGTTTCCATGGCCGCGGCTGGCTGGCGGTCGACCACGACCACCTCAAAACCGGCTCGCGCCAAATAGTAGGCACTGGTCACACCAATGACGCCGCTACCCAAGACCAGAACGCGCATTTTTATATCCTCATCGCGGCTTGACCGCCGACGTGTGTTGTTCGAGCAATGATGTGAGCAGTATAAAAAGCAATCACCAGTGCATTTCACTATATAAATGCCTATATTTGGCGACAATTCTTGGCAACAACCCTTTTCACAGAGGCGTATCCCCTATGCGTACCAACACCCAGACCAAACGGGAGCTGGACAAGATCGACCGGAACATCTTGCGCATCCTACAAGCCGACGGGCGCATTTCGTTCACGGAGCTGGGGGAAAAGGTCGGACTGTCGACCACCCCCTGCACCGAGCGCGTGCGCCGCCTTGAGCGTGAAGGGATCATCATGGGCTACAACGCACGCCTCAACCCCCAGCATTTGAAGGCGAGTTTGCTGGTATTTGTCGAGATCAGCCTCGACTACAAATCCGGCGACACCTTCGAAGAATTCCGCCGCGCCGTGCTGAAATTGCCCCATGTGCTGGAGTGCCACTTGGTCTCGGGGGACTTCGACTACCTGGTGAAAGCGCGGATTTCCGAGATGGCCTCGTACCGCAAACTGCTCGGCGACATCCTGCTCAAACTGCCCCATGTGCGGGAGTCCAAGAGCTATATCGTGATGGAAGAGGTGAAAGAGAGCCTCAATCTGCCCATCCCCGACTGACTGACACAACCGGGTCAATGTGGGAGGGGGCTTGCTTACTCCCACATTTAGACCAGCACCTGCCGGGTACTCGCCATGTATTCGTGGATCTGCTTCTCCACCCGCGGGTGAATCAGCTCCACCGGCCGCCGTCCATTGGGGCACGGCAAGGTCTTTGTGGTGCCGAAAAGCCTACAGATCAGCGGGCGCTCGTCATACACCGTGCAGCCATTGGGCCCCAGGTGTACGCAGTTCAACTCGTCCATGGCAGCTTCCTGTTCGGCAGCGGTCTTACGCGGCAGGCGCGACATTTCCTCGGGGGAAGTCGTCACCGGCCCACAGCAATCGTGGCAACCGGGGACGCACTCGAACGAGGGAATCTGTCGGCGCAATGCGCTGATTTTCTGACTGTTGCAACTCATCGAAACACGTACCGAACGGCGAATAGGCGTGGATTCTGCCGCAAAACCTCGCGGTGAGACAGCTTCGTCCGACCGCTGTATCCTGCGTCAAATTTTCCAAACGGGGATGTTCCCATGACTGCCAGCGCCCGGCACACCGCTTCCTACTACGCCGCCAGCAGCCTGCCGCAACCCGACTATCCGGCGTTGGCCGGCGAAACGGTGGCCGACGTGTGCGTGATCGGCGGCGGTTTTTCCGGGCTCAACACCGCGCTGGAACTGGCCGAACGCGGGTTCAGCGTGGTGCTGCTGGAAGCGCGCAAGATCGCCTGGGGCGCCAGCGGGCGCAATGGCGGCCAGCTGATCCGCGGCGTCGGCCATGGCCTGGAGCAATTCACCAACGTGATCGGCTCCGACGGCGTGCGCCAGATGAAACTGATGGGCCTGGAGGCGGTAGAAATCGTGCGCGAACGCGTCGAGCGTTTCCAGATCGCCTGCGACCTGACCTGGGGCTACTGCGACCTGGCCAACAAACCCCGCGACCTGCTCGGCCTCGCCGAAGACGCCGAAGAATTGCGCAGCCTGGGCTATCGCCACGAAGTACGCCTGCTGCAAGCCAGCGAAATGGGCAGTGTGATCGGTTCCGAGCGCTACGTGGGCGGCATGATCGACATGGGCTCGGGCCATCTGCACCCGCTGAACCTGGCCCTCGGCGAGGCAGCTGCCGCCCAAAAACTCGGCGTGCAACTGTTCGAACACTCCGAAGTGACGCGCATCGACTACGGCCCCGAGGTCAACGTACACACCGCCCGCGGCAATGTGCGCGCCAAGACCCTGGTACTGGCCTGCAACGCCTATCTGAAGGGGCTCAACCCACTGCTGAGCGGCAAAGTGCTGCCGGCCGGCAGCTATATCATCGCCACCGAGCCGTTAAGCGCCGCCCAGGCGGCCCAATTGCTGCCGCAAAACATGGCGGTGTGTGATCAGCGGGTGACGGTGGACTACTTCCGACTGTCTGCCGACCGTCGTCTGCTGTTCGGCGGCGCCTGCCACTATTCCGGGCGCGACCCCAAGGACATCGGCGCCTACATGCGGCCGAAGATGGTGCAGGTGTTCCCCCAACTGGCCGACGTGAAGATCGACTATCAATGGGGCGGCATGATCGGCATCGGTGCCAACCGCTTGCCGCAGATCGGCCGATTGGCAGATCAACCCAACGTGTATTACGCCCAGGCCTACGCCGGTCATGGCCTCAACGCGACACACCTGGCGGGCAAGCTGCTGGGCGAAGCCATCAGCGGCCAGCAGCAGGGACGTTTCGATCTGTTCGCCCAGGTGCCGCACATCACCTTCCCCGGCGGCAAGCACTTGCGCTCGCCGCTGTTGGCGCTGGGGATGCTCTGGCACCGGTTGAAAGAACTGGTGTGACTCAACTGCGCCAGAACGGCTTCAAGCCTTCCTGGCGCGCCTGCTCGGCGGTCAACCCGATATCCCGCAGTTGCTCGGCAGTCAGCTCCAGCAGCACCTTGCGCGTGTGGCGACGGTGCCAGAACAGGCTCCAGCGGTTGCGGGTCGGGGCCGACATCGCCCGCGCCTGCCCCGCTTCGAGTTCCTGGCCGTGTAACGTCAGCCGCACATCGCTCATGCCGTTCATTTTGTCGTCCTCATTTGCTGGTTGCCATGAGTGACTAGAATGAGCGAGTGGACAAAACCATTACAGATTCAACCAATTTTTATTAAATCCATACAGATACTGCCCACGAGTGGCTGAATCCTGTATTTTCCCAGAATCTGTACTGGTCCCCTGGGAGTGATCACCGTGACCCTTTACGTCAACCTCGCCGAATTGTTGGGCACCCGCATCGAACAGGGCTTCTACCGCCCCGGTGACCGGCTGCCTTCCGTAAGGGCCTTGAGTGTCGAGCACGGGGTCAGTTTGAGCACCGTGCAGCAAGCGTATCGCATGCTGGAAGACAACGGCCTGGCGATGCCGAAGCCCAAGTCCGGTTACTTCGTGCCCGTCGGCCGTGAGCTGCCGGCCTTGCCCGAAGTCGGCCGCCCGGCCCAGCGCCCGGTGGAAATTTCCCAGTGGGACCAAGTGCTCGAGTTGATCCGCGCGGTACCGCGTAAAGATGTCGTACAGCTGGGCCGCGGCATGCCGGATGTGTTGTCGCCCACCCTCAAGCCGCTGCTGCGCAGCCTGGCCCGCGTCAGCCGGCGCCAGGACCTGCCGGGGCTGTATTACGACAATATCCTCGGCTGTATGGAGTTGCGCGAACAAATCGCCCGACTGTCATTGGATTCCGGCTGCCAGTTGACCGCCGAAGACATCGTGATCACCACCGGCTGCCATGAGGCGCTGTCTGCCAGCATCCGCTCCATCTGCGAGCCGGGGGATATCGTTGCGGTGGACTCGCCGAGCTTCCACGGCGCCATGCAGACCCTCAAGGGCCTGGGCATGAAAGCCCTGGAAATCCCCACGGACCCGCTCACCGGCATCAGCCTCGAAGCCCTGGAACTGGCGCTGGAACAGTGGCCGATCAAAGTCATTCAACTGACCCCAAACTGCAACAACCCTTTGGGCTACATCATGCCGGAGGCACGCAAGCGGGCGCTGTTGACCCTGGCCCAGCGCTTTGATGTGGCAATCATCGAAGACGATGTGTATGGCGAACTGGCCTACAGCTACCCGCGCCCGCGCACCATCAAATCCTTCGACGAAGATGGCCGCGTATTGCTCTGCAGCTCGTTCTCGAAAACCCTGGCGCCAGGCCTGCGGATTGGCTGGGTCGCGCCGGGCCGCTACCTGGAGCGGGTGTTGCACATGAAATACATCAGCACCGGCTCCACCGCGACCCAGCCGCAGATCGCCATCGCCGAATTTCTCAAGGGCGGCCATTTCGAACCGCATTTGCGGCGGATGCGTACTCAATACCAACGTAATCGCGACATGATGCTCGACTGGGTCAGCCGTTATTTCCCCGCCGGCACCCGCGCCAGCCGACCTCAAGGCAGCTTCATGCTGTGGATCGAGCTGCCGGAAGGTTTCGACACCCTCAAGCTCAACCGGGTGTTGGTGGAACAAGGCGTACAAATCGCCGTGGGCAGTATCTTTTCCGCGTCCGGCAAGTACAGGAATTGCCTGCGCATGAACTACGCTGCCAAACCTACGCCGCAGATTGAAGAGGCGGTGCGCAAAGTCGGCGCCGTCGCGAGCAAGATGCTGGCCGAGGCCGTCGACTGACCTTTCCGGGAAAATAGCCGTCCTATGTCGACAACCGCCCTGATCTGGAAACGGTGCCCTTGATGACTCGACGGCTTTTAGCGTTTTTCCTGTTGGGCGCCCTGGCCCTGGGCGGCTGCGCCACGGTGAATGTGCCGCGCATCCCCAGCGATGCCCTGCCGGCGACGCAGTCGTCGTTCGGCCGTTCGATCCAGGCCCAGGCCGCGCCGCATCAGGGCCGCTCCGGCTTTCGCCTGCTGCCCAACAGCAGCGAGGCGTTCATGGCCCGCGCCGAACTGATCCGCAACGCCCAGACCAGCCTCGACCTGCAGTACTACATCGTCCACGACGGCATCAGCACCCGCCTGCTCGTGGATGAACTGCTCAAGGCCGCCGACCGTGGCGTGCGTGTGCGTATCCTGCTGGACGACACCACCAGCGACGGCCTCGATCAGGTCATCGCCACCCTCGCCGCCCACCCCAACATCCAGATTCGCCTGTTCAACCCGCTGCACCTGGGGCGCAGCACCGGCGTGACGCGCGCCATGGGGCGCCTGCTCAACCTGTCGCTGCAACATCGACGCATGCACAACAAACTGTGGCTGGCGGACAACAGCGCGGCCATCGTCGGCGGGCGCAACCTGGGCGACGAGTATTTCGACGCCGAACCCAACCTTAATTTCACCGACATCGACATGCTCAGCGTGGGCCCGGTGGCCGAGCAACTCGGCCACAGTTTCGACCAGTATTGGAACAGCGCCCTGAGCAAGCCCATCAATGAATTCATCTCCAACCTGCCGTCCAAAGGCGACCTGGCCAGCGCACGCCTGCGCCTGGAAGAATCCCTGGCCCAGTCGCGCCAACAGAACCACGCCTTGTACAACCGCCTGCGCACCTACAAGACCGAACCGCGCCTGGACATCTGGCGGCGCGAGCTGATCTGGGCCTGGAACCAGGCGTTGTGGGACGCCCCGAGCAAGGTACTCGCCAAGAATGATCCGGACCCGCGCCTGCTGCTGACCACCCAACTGGAACCGGAACTCGAAGGCGTCAACCATGAGTTGATGATGATTTCGGCGTATTTCGTGCCGGGGCAGCCAGGCCTGGTGTACCTGACCGGTCGCGCGGACGCGGGCGTCTCGGTGAGCCTGCTGACCAACTCCCTCGAAGCCACCGACGTGCCGGCCGTACACGGCGGCTACGCGCCCTATCGCAAGGCGCTGCTGGAGCACGGCGTGAAACTCTATGAGTTGCGCCGCCAACCCGGCGTACCCCGCACAGGCAGCGGCCCCCACCTGTTTCGTCGCGGCCTGTTCCTCGGCTCGGATTCCAGCCTGCACAGCAAGGCGATGATTTTTGATCGGCAGAAATCGTTTATCGGCTCGTTCAACTTCGACCCGCGTTCGGTGCTGTGGAATACCGAAGTCGGCGTGCTGGTGGACAGCCCTGAGCTGGCCGAACACCTGCGCAATCTGGCGCTGCAAGGCATGGCGCCAGCATTGAGCTACGAGGCGAAATTACAGGATGGCCAGGTGGTGTGGACCACCGAGGATAACGGGCAACCGCACACCCTGACCCGCGAGCCGGGCAGCTGGTGGCGCCACTTCAATGCCTGGTTCGCCACCTCCGTCGGCCTGGAACGCATGCTGTAGGAGCGAGCTTGCTCGCGAAGAACGCAAGAACACCACACTTAACCAGACCGTACCCGTCATCGCTAACGCCTTCATCCCCTCGCGCCTAAGCGGGCTGCGCGGCGCCAAACGCCCCCTGGCGCAACAACAGCACCACCAACCCCAGCGCCCCGGCCGCCATCAGCCACGGCAATGCATGCCCGCTGATCCACTGGCTGCCCGCACCGGCCACCAGCGGCCCGATCAGGCAACCGATGCCCCAGAGCTGCGCCACGTGGGCATTGGCGCGCACCAGCGCATCGTCGCGGTAACGCTCGCCGATCAGGATCAACGACAAGGTGAACAAACCGCCCGCACTCGCGCCGAACAGCACCCACACCGGCCAGATCAGCAGCGTGTGCATCAACAACGGGACCGCCAGGCTCGCCCCCAGCAACAGCAGCGCGCAGCTCAAGAACAGCGTGCGCCGCGGCAGGTAGTCGGCCAGCGCACCGATGGGCAGCTGCAGCAACGCATCGCCCACCACCACCGTGCTGACCATCGCCAGGGCGATCTCGGCCGTGAAGCCTTGCTGCAGGCAATACACCGGCAGCAGCGTCAGGATCATCGCCTCGAACGCCGCGAATAACGCCACCGCCCAGGCAATCGCCGGCAGGCTCCGACAGAAGCGCCACAGCTCGGCAAACGTCACGCTGAAGGACTCGGCGGTCGGCGCCCCGGAACGCCCCAGCAACAGCAACGGCGCCAGCGTCAACAGGCCCACGCCCACCCAGAACCCATAGTCATGATCGGTGCCCAGCACGCCCAACAGCAGCGGCCCCGACAGCTGGCTCAGCGCATAGGTGCAGCCATACAGCGCCACCAGCCGGCCGCGCCATTGCTCCACCACCAACTGGTTGATCCAGCTTTCGCCAAGAATGAACACGATGGTCAGGATCACCCCGATCATCAGCCGCAGCACCAGCCACACCGGGTAGCTCGGCAGGATCGCCAACAGACCGATGGACACCGCCCCCGCCCACAGGCACAGGCGCATCAGATGCGCAGTGCCCAGCCAGGACGCCAGCCGACTGGAAACCTTCGCCCCCAACAGCACGCCGAAGGCCGGCATCGCAGCCATCACTCCAATGGCGAAGCTGCCGTAGCCCCAGCCTTCCAGACGCAGGGACACCAGCGGCATGCTGACGCCCAACGCCAGACCAACGCTGAGCACCGAGGCCAGCACGGCGAAATAAGTCGCCCAACGCATTTCCACGCTCCTGTGGATAGTTTTTTCAGGGCTGTAAACGAACAGTAGGAGCGCGCTTGCTCGCGAAGAACGCCAACGATAACGCGTGCTGTCTGGTTGAACGCGGCGTCTTTGAGTTCTTCGCGAGCAAGCTCGCTCCTACAGGGGACCTGCGGTGTTGCTTAGAGCTTGATCCAGGTCGCCTTCAGCTCGGTGTACTTGTCGAACGCATGCAGCGACTTGTCGCGACCGTTGCCCGACTGCTTGAAGCCACCAAACGGCGCGGTCATGTCACCGCCGTCGTACTGGTTGACCCACACGCTACCGGCGCGCAGTGCCTTGGCGGTGAGGTGCGCCTTGGAGATATCCGCCGTCCACACCGCCGCGGCCAGGCCGTATTGGGTGTCGTTGGCGATGGCGACGGCTTCTTCGGCGCTGTCAAAAGTGAGCACCGAGAGGACCGGGCCGAAGATTTCTTCGCGGGCGATCTTCATGGCGTTGGTCACTCCGTCGAAAATCGTCGGCTCGACGTAAGTGCCACCGGTCTCTTCCAGCGTGCGCTTGCCGCCCGCCACCAGCTTGGCACCGTCGGCATGACCGGCTTCGATGTAGGACAGCACGGTGTTCATCTGTTGAGTGTCTACCAGCGCGCCGACGTTCGTGGCCGGGTCCAGCGGGTTGCCTGGCTTCCAGCCCTTCAGCGCGGCGATCACCAGCGGTAGGAATTTATCCTTGATGGAACGCTCCACCAGCAGGCGCGAACCGGCGGTGCAGACCTCGCCCTGGTTGAAGGCAATCGCGCCGGCGGCGGATTCGGCGGCGGCTTGCAGATCCGGAGCATCGGCGAACACGATGTTCGGGCTCTTGCCGCCCGCTTCCAGCCATACACGTTTCATGTTCGATTCGCCGGAGCGGATCAACAGCTGTTTGGCGATTTTGGTGGAGCCAGTGAACACCAGGGTGTCGACATCCATGTGCAGCGCGAGCGCGTTACCCACGGTGTGGCCGTAGCCCGGCAGCACGTTGAACACGCCTTTTGGAATACCGGCCTCAACGGCCAGGGCCGCGATGCGGATGGCGGTCAGCGGGGATTTTTCGGACGGTTTGAGGATCACGGAGTTACCGGTCGACAGCGCCGGCCCGAGTTTCCAGCAAGCCATCATCAGCGGGAAATTCCACGGCACGATGGCGGCAACCACACCGACCGGCTCACGGGTCACCAGACCCAGCTGATCGTGAGGGGTGGAAGCGACTTCATCGTAAATCTTGTCGATGGCCTCGCCGCTCCAGCTCAGGGCATTCGCCGCGCCGGGTACGTCGATATTCAGGGCGTCGCTGATCGGCTTGCCCATGTCCAGGGTTTCCAGCAGCGCCAGCTCTTCGGCATTGGCCTTGAGCAACGCGGCGAAACGGATCATGGTGGCCTTGCGCTTGGCCGGCGCCAGGCGCGACCAGACACCGGAATTGAACGTGGCGCGGGCATTTTCCACGGCGCGCTGGGCGTCGGCGACGTCACAGCTGGCAACGCTGGTCAGCAGGCGGCCATCGACGGGGCTGATGCATTCGAACGTGTCGCCGGAAACGGCGGCGGTGTACTCGCCATTGATATAGGCGCGGCCTTCGATCTTCAGATCCTTGGCGCGTTGCTCCCAGTCGGCACGGGTCAGGGTGGTCATGCGAGTGTCCTCCTCTTATTGAATACAAGGGCCAGGCGATGTGCCCCGGCAGCCTCAAAGAATGCTTGCCCCGCCAGCCAGTTGTTCGGCTCAAGGCAACTGCCACCCTAAACCAGCGGCTGGGGATGTATCAATATATTTGACATAACGCCGGTAAACGCCCTTGCGATGTTCATTTTAA
The DNA here is from genome assembly GCF_003058185.1 of Pseudomonas sp. GV105. NCBI lineage: Bacteria > Pseudomonadati > Pseudomonadota > Gammaproteobacteria > Pseudomonadales > Pseudomonadaceae > Pseudomonas > Pseudomonas sp. GV105. The sequence continues at coordinate 565 of NZ_QBUF01000005.1, read as the reverse complement.
TAAACATAGACTTTGGGCTCTCCAACCGCAGGCCAGACGGGACACGCACATGAGCATCCAGGACATCGTCGACTTCAGCCAAGCCAACACCGCCCCCGATCGCTACCTCCCTGCCCCGGAAAAAATCCTCAAGGGCAATCCCGAGCAAACGATCTACAACCACTACAACAGCCCGTGCGGCCAGATGAGCGCCGGCGTCTGGGAAGGCGACGTCGGGCAGTGGAAGGTCAACTACACCGAACATGAGTACTGCGAGATTGTGCAGGGGGTTTCCGTACTGCGCGATGCCGAGGGCAACGCCAAGACCTTGCGCGCCGGCGACCGCTTCGTGATCCCGGCCGGCTTCAGCGGCACCTGGGAAGTGCTCGAGCCCTGCCGCAAGATCTATGTGGTGTTCGAACAGAAGGCCTGATCAGCAAATCCTGCGCAAAAAAAAGCCCGAATCGTGAGAAACGGGCTTTTTTTCACAAGGTGTCCCGTCCTGAATAAGGTTTACGCCTTCTGACCTATCTTCAGGAGGATTCAATGGATACGGGCAAAAGGCGCAGCCAGCGCGACTACACGT
>NZ_QBUF01000004.1:0-461306 GCF_003058185.1 Pseudomonas sp. GV105 | reverse complement strand
GCCCATTCCCGGTTCGGCTGGCTGCTGCGCGAGGGCTGGGAGCAGGGCAACGCCGAGCAGCAAATCCGCGGGATGAAGGTCAAGACGCCGAGCGCCGCGCAGAAAATCATGTACCTGTCCGGCGGCAATCAGCAGAAGGCCATTCTCGGCCGCTGGCTGTCGATGCCGATGAAGGTGCTGCTGCTGGATGAGCCGACGCGGGGCATCGACATCGGCGCCAAGTCGGAGATCTACCAGATCATCCATGACCTGGCGGCGAGCGGCATCGCGGTGATTGTGGTGTCCAGCGACTTGATGGAGGTGATGGGGGTTTCCGATCGCATTCTGGTGCTGAGCGAAGGCGCCCTGACCGGTGAATTGAGCCGCGATCACGCGGATGAAGCACGGCTGCTGCAACTGGCACTCCCGCGGTCGCGGGTTTGAAGCATTCGAGGGCACAGGTATGTCTCAAGTAAAAACTGCAAAAAGCTTCTGGCCGGGTTTCAACCAGCGCAAGTTTCTCGATGACTGGGTGATGCTGCTCGCCGCGTTGGGCATCTTTGTGCTCAGCGCGTTGTTTATCGACAACTTCCTCTCGCCGCTGAACATGCGCGGGCTGGGCCTGGCGATTTCCACCGTGGGCATCGCCGCCTGCACCATGCTGTTCTGCCTGGCGTCGGGGCACTTCGACTTGTCGGTGGGCTCGGTGATCGCCTGCGCCGGGGTGGTGGCCGGGATCGTGATCCGCGACACCGACAGCGTTGTGCTCGGTGTGTCGGCAGCCTTGGCCATGGGCCTGGTGGTGGGGCTGATCAATGGCATCGTCATCGCCAAGCTGCGCATCAATGCGTTGATCGCCACCTTGGCGACCATGCAGATCGTGCGCGGCCTGGCCTACATCTTCTCCAACGGCAAGGCGGTCGGCGTGATGGACGAGCGCTTCTTCGTGTTCGGCAACGGCCAACTGCTGGGCGTGCCGGTGCCGATCGTCATCACCGTGCTGTGCTTTGTGTTCTTCGGCTGGCTGCTCAACTACACCACCTACGGGCGCAACACCATGGCCATCGGCGGCAACCAGGAAGCGGCCTTGCTCGCCGGGGTGAATGTCGACCGCACCAAGATCATCATCTTTGCCGTACACGGGTTGATCGGCGCATTGGCCGGGGTGATCCTCGCGTCACGCATGACCTCGGGTCAGCCGATGATCGGCCAGGGCTTCGAGCTGACGGTGATTTCCGCCTGCGTGCTGGGCGGGGTATCGCTCAGCGGCGGCATCGGCATGATTCGCCATGTGATCGCTGGGGTGCTGATCCTGGCGATCATCGAGAATGCGATGAACCTGAAGAACATCGACACCTTCTACCAGTACGTGATCCGCGGCTCGATCCTGCTGCTGGCGGTTATTATCGACCGCATGAAGCAGCGCTGAATTCATGCCATGTGAAGATCTAAGTGTGGGAGGGGGCTTGCCCCCGATGGCGGTCTATCAGTAACAGATGTGCAGACTGGCACACAGCTATCGAGGGCCAGCCCCCTCCCACATTTGGATCTCAACTGTATTGAGGTTCGGTATTTGCCATAATGCCGCTCGTTTTCGTACCACCACATAGGCTCGATATGCAGGAAACCGCCCACACCCCCGTCAAAGACGCCGCCCCCACTGGCACCCAGACCTTGCTGCGTGGCTTGGGCGTGGTGCAGGCGGTGGCGGCTGGTGCGCGGGATCTGAAAGAGATCGCCCGGCGCATCGGCACCACCCGCAGCACCACGCACCGCCTGGCCAGTTGCCTGGTGGAGGAGCGCTACTTGCGCGTGGTGCCGCAAGTCGGTTACCTGCTGGGGCCGAAGCTGATCGAGCTGGGGTTTCAGGCGCGTGAAGAGTTGCCGTTGGTGACCCTGGCGGTGCCGTACCTGGATGAGTTGTCGGCGCTGACCGGTGACACCATCCACCTGGCGATTCGCGAAGACGACGACGTGCTCTACCTGCACAAGAACCCCGGGCGCAACGGTCCGGAAATGCGCTCGCGGGTCGGCCACCGCATGCCGCTGGCGCGGACCGGCATCGGCAAGGCGTTGCTGTTGGATGACAGCGTCGAAGAGTGGCAGCGCCTGTACGAAGTCAGCCAGCCGGCGGCAGGGAAACACCTGCAGTGGCCGCAACACCCCGAGCAATCCTGGGCGCAGTTCGAGCAGCGCATGCATGAGTATGTGCTGGGCGGGTATGCGTTCGACCTGGAAGACAACGAACCGTCGATCCGCTGCGTGGCGGCACCGGTGCGCGATGCCAGCCGGCGAATCGTCGCCGGCATCAGCATCGCCAGTACCGTGCCCTACATGCCGCTGGAGAAAATGGCCGAGCTGATTCCTGTGATCAAACAGGTTGCGGCGCGGCTGTCTGCGGAGTTGGGCGCGAAGGCCTGATCAGGCCTTCAAGGTCGCCATGTCGATGACAAAGCGGTACTTCACATCGCCGGCGATCATGCGCGTGAACGCCTCGTTGATCTGACGGATGTCGAGCATTTCGATGTCGCAGGTGATGCCATGCTCGGCGCAGAAATCCAGGACTTCCTGGGTTTCTGCGATGCCGCCGATCAGCGAACCGGCGAGCATTTTACGCCCCAGCACCAACTTGGCGGCGTTGACGGGCGGGTCCACCGGCTCGATCAGGCCAACAAGGATATGCACGCCGTCAAAGCGCAGTACATCGAGGTAGGGGTTCAGGTCGTGCTGCACCGGGATGGTGTCCAGCAGGAAGTCGAAGTGCCCGGCGGCGGCTTGCATTTGCGCGGCGTCGGTGGACACGATCACATGATCCGCGCCCTGGCGGCGGCCTTCCTCGGCCTTGCTCGCGGAGCGGGTGAACAGCGTGACTTCGGCGCCCATCGCCTTGGCGAACTTGATGCCCATATGGCCCAGGCCGCCCATGCCGAGAATCCCGACTTTATCGCCGGCCTTCACACCGTAGTGCTTGAGCGGCGAGTAGGTGGTAATGCCGGCGCAGAGGAGCGGTGCGGCGCTGGCCAGGTCGAGCTTGGCCGGGATCTTCACCACAAAGTGTTCGCTGACCACGATGCTGTCGGAGTAGCCGCCCATGGTGTTGCTGCCGTCCACACGGTCCGGGGTGGCGTAGGTCATGGTCGGGCCTTCGAGGCAGTATTGCTCCAGGTCCGCTTGGCAGGCGTCGCAATGGCGGCACGAGTCGACCATGCAGCCGACGCCGACCAGGTCACCGACCTTATGCGCGGTGACGCTGGCGCCGACGGCGGTGACTTTGCCGACAATCTCATGGCCCGGCATCAGCGGGTACACGGCGATGCCCCATTCGTTGCGGGCCTGGTGGATGTCAGAGTGGCAGACGCCGCAGTACAGAATTTTGATCGCCACGTCATCGGCGCGCGGGCTGCGGCGTTCAAACGACATGGGGGCGAGGGGAGTGGTGGCCGACTGGGCGGCATAACCGATAGCGGTGTACATGAGTGAACCTCGCAGAAGCAGTGACAAGTGAGGTGGGCCATTTTCCGCGCCGACCCCGGAGGCGGCCATGGCGATTGCTCCGAGTCTCATGCCTATTCGTCCGGGAGTACGCCTGGTTTGGATGCACGGCGCGCCAGACCTGCGATGATGCTCTCATCCCTTATTCGCGAAGTTTTTTGCCATGTTGTTGACCCGCCATCTCGACGCCAACGCCACCCTGGTTTCCTTGATCGAGCGGCTGACGCCCTGCGACGGTTTCTCCCCGACCCACCTGCCGGGCGTGCAGGTGCTGCGCGCCAGTTGCGACGTCGCACGCGGGCCGCAGATCTATGAGCCGAGCCTGATGTTCGTCGCCCAGGGCAGCAAAGTCGCATACCTGGGCCCGCGTACCCTGGAGTACGGCGCGGGGCACTACCTGATCCAGGCGATGCCGGTGCCGTTCGAGTGCGAGACGTTCGCCCTGGCGCCCGACGCACCGCTGCTGGGGGTGACGGTGGGGATTGATCGGGTGGTGTTGGGCGAATTGGTGATGGCCATGGGCATGCAGGCCGGGCCGCCGCCGACGGCGCAGACTTTGGAGTCGATGAGTTCGGTGGTGCTGGATGACGCCATGCGCGGTTGCGTCGAGCGCCTGTTGCAATGCCTGCACGATCCGTTGGAAAGCCGGATCATGGGCCCGGCGCGTGTGCGCGAGTTACTCTTCACCGCCTTGCGCGGGCCCCAGGCCGATGTGTTGCGGGCGTTGGTGGAACAGCAGGGGCAATTCTCGCGGATCGCCACCTCGTTGAATCACCTGCATGCTCATTACGCCGAGCCGCTGAATATCGAGACGTTGGCAGGTTACGCGCACATGAGTGCGTCGACCTTTCATGAACACTTCAAGCGCTGCACCTTGTTGTCGCCGGTGCAGTATCTGAAGCGTTTGCGTTTGCTCAAGGCGCAGCAGTTGTTGCTGGTGGAAGGCATGGGCGTGGCACAGGCGGCGCATCGGGTGGGGTATCAGAGTACGTCGCAGTTCAGCCGCGAATATAAGCGCTACTTCGAGCGCAACCCGGGCGAAGAGCGCGCTGCCTGATTCTCCCTGGCTCAACGGGATTAAAAATGTGGGAGGGGGCTTGCCCCCGATGACGGTGGGTCAGCCATCGATGTGCTGACTGTTCCACCGCTATCGGGGGCAAGCCCCCTCCCACATTGAGTTGATGCCAGCCACAAAAAAGGCTCCCGATCTGGGAGCCTCCTGGGTCATGCAACCCTTTTACATATTCGGGTAAGTCGGCCCACCCGCGCCTTCCGGCGTGACCCAGGTGATGTTCTGCGAAGGGTCCTTGATGTCACAGGTCTTGCAGTGTACGCAGTTCTGGGCGTTGATCTGGAAGCGCTTCTCGCCGTCTTCCTTGGTCACCACTTCATACACGCCGGCCGGGCAGTAGCGCTGCGCCGGTTCATCGTAGAGCGGAAGGTTGGTGCCGATCGGGATGCTCGGGTCTTTGAGTTTCAAGTGGCACGGCTGTTCTTCTTCGTGGTTGGTGCCGGAGATGAACACCGAGCTCAGTTTGTCGAAGCTCAGCTTGCCGTCGGGCTTGGGGTAGTCGATCTTCTGGCAGTCCTTGGCCAGCTTGAGGCAGGCGTAGTCCGGCTTGGTGTCGTGCAGGGTGAACGGCATTTTGCCGCCGAGGATGTTCTGGTCGAACCAGTTGAAGCCGGCACCGATGATCGGGCCGAACTTGTGCATCGCCGGGCCGAAGTTACGGGTGGCGAACAGTTCTTCGTAGAGCCAGCTGGCTTTGAACGCGTCGACGTAGTTGGTCAGCTCGTCGCCGCCTTCGGCGTCGGCCAACAGGCGCTCGGCCACGGCGTCGGCGGCGAGCATGCCGGACTTCATCGCGGTGTGGCTGCCTTTGATCTTGGCCACGTTCATGGTGCCCAGGTCACAGCCGATCAATGCGCCGCCCTTGAACACCATCTTCGGCAACGAGTTGATGCCGCCCTTGGCCAGCGCGCGCGCGCCGTAGCTGACGCGCTTGCCACCTTCCAGATACTGGGCCAGCACCGGGTGATGCTTGAGGCGCTGGAACTCATCGAACGGCGACAGGAAAGTGTTGCTGTAGGACAGGTCGACGATCAGGCCGACCACCACTTGGTTGTTTTCCAGGTGATAGAGGAACGAGCCACCGGTGTTCTCGTTGCTCATGATGTCCAGCGGCCAACCGGCGGTGTGGACCACCAGGCCGGGTTGATGCTTGGCCGGGTCGATTTCCCAGATTTCCTTCAGGCCGATGCCGTAGTGCTGGGCGTCGGCGTCGCTGTCCAGCTTGAAGCGCTGGATCAGTTGCTTGCCGATATGGCCACGGCAGCCTTCGGCGAACAGCGTGTACTTGCCGCGCAGTTCCATGCCGGGGGTGTAGACGCCTTCCTTCGGCTTGCCTTCGCGGTCGACGCCGAGGTCGCCGGTGATGATCCCGCGCACCACGCCGTTTTCGTCGAACAGCGCTTCCTGCGCGGCGAAGCCTGGGTAGACTTCCACGCCGAGGTTCTCGGCCTGCTGAGCCAGCCAGCGGCACAGGTTGCCCAGGGAGATAATGTAGTTGCCTTCGTTGTGCATGGTCTTGGGCACAAAGAAGTCAGGCACCTTGGTCGAGGTGTCGGCGCTGCGCAGCACATAGATGTCATCGCGCACCACCGGGGTGTTGAGCGGAGCGCCGAGTTCTTTCCAGTCCGGGAACAGTTCGTTCAGGGCGCGTGGTTCGAACACGGCACCGGAAAGGATATGTGCGCCGACCTCGGAGCCTTTCTCGACCACGCAGACGCTGATTTCCTTACCGGCTTCGGCGGCCTTCTGCTTCAGTCGGCAGGCGGCAGACAGGCCCGCCGGGCCAGCGCCGACGATGACCACGTCGAATTCCATGTATTCGCGTTCCACAGGCTATCTCCTACTCAGGCTCACAGGCTTTTTTTCTAATGGGTGGAGGTTGGGTGTCGTAAGCGTCATCGCTGCGTTCACTGGGCAGGCGGATGACCACCTTTCTCTCTAGGTGGCGCATTATATCTACACCACTCTCAGCGTCCAATACAAACGTTTGTTTGAATTGCTTGGAAGCTAGGTAAATCAAAGCAACGGGGCTTATGACTGGCCATTTTGCCGTATTGACCAGAATAGGCGTTCCGGTCAAGATACGGTCGGTTTTGCGCTCGCCGTAGGCTGACTGTAGGTTTCAAGAGCACCTTTAAAGACAGGCGAAGGCGAAAAAGAGTGACGCGTGCCCAATGCTGGCGCGCAGTTTACACGTCGCGATCATGAATGACCTCCCAGTCACCACTGACGAACGGTCATCACTCTCCATCGCTGCGTCACTTGCCGAAGGTTTTGAAGGTGCCCTTGTGTGCCGATGAGCATCAACCGCCAGGTTCGCCTAGGCGACTTTCTTTTCACCGGAGAGTAACGAGGAATCCATGAAGGTTCTTGTAGCTGTCAAACGCGTTGTCGATTACAACGTGAAAGTTCGCGTCAAGGCGGACAATTCCGGCGTCGACCTCGCTAACGTCAAGATGTCGATGAACCCTTTCTGCGAAATCGCCGTGGAAGAAGCCGTGCGCCTGAAAGAGAAAGGCGTGGCGACTGAAATCGTCGTGGTTACCATCGGCCCGACCACTGCTCAAGAGCAGCTGCGTACCGCTCTGGCCCTGGGCGCTGATCGCGCCATCCTGGTCGAGTCCGCTGAAGAACTGACCTCCCTGGCCGTGGCCAAGTTGCTCAAAGCCGTTGTCGACAAGGAACAGCCATCGCTGGTGATCCTCGGCAAACAGGCCATCGACAGCGACAACAACCAGACTGGCCAGATGCTGGCTGCACTGACCGGTTACGGCCAGGGCACCTTCGCCTCGAAAGTCGAAGTGAGCGGCGACAGCGTTGCCGTGACCCGCGAAATCGACGGCGGCGCGCAGACAGTTTCGTTGAAACTGCCGGCCATCGTCACCACCGACCTGCGTTTGAACGAGCCGCGCTACGCGTCTCTGCCAAACATCATGAAAGCCAAGAAGAAGCCTCTCGAAGTGCTGACTCCGGATGCTTTGGGCGTTTCCACCGCCTCTACCAACAAGACCGTCAAAGTCGAAGCGCCGGCTGCACGCAGCGCGGGCATCAAGGTCAAGTCGGTGGCTGAACTGGTCGAGAAACTGAAAAACGAAGCGAAGGTAATCTAATCATGACTATCTTGGTAATCGCTGAACACGACAACAAGGTACTGGCTCCGGCCACCCTGAACACCGTGGCCGCCGCGGCGAAAATCGGTGGTGACATCCACGTGCTGGTTGCAGGTCAGGGCGCTGGCGCCGTGGCTGAAGCCGCGGCGAAAGTCGCTGGCGTGAGCAAAGTACTGCTGGCCGACAACGCCGCTTACGCTCACCAACTGCCGGAAAACGTCGCGCCTCTGGTCGCCGAGCTGGGTGCTGGCTACAGCCACATCCTGGCTGCTGCCACCTCCAACGGCAAAAACATCCTGCCGCGGGTTGCCGCGCAACTGGACGTTGACCAGATCTCCGAGATCATCTCGGTCGAAAGCGCCGACACCTTCAAGCGCCCGATCTACGCCGGCAACGCCATTGCCACCGTGCAATCGACCGCCGCGGTCAAGGTCATCACCGTGCGCGCCACCGGTTTCGACCCGGTTGCCGCCGAAGGCGGTTCGGCCGCCGTTGAAGCCGTCTCCGCGGCCCATGACGCGGGCATTTCCAGCTTCGTCGGCGAAGAGCTGGCCAAGTCGGATCGTCCTGAGCTGACCGCTGCCAAGATCGTCGTTTCCGGCGGGCGTGGCATGCAGAACGGCGACAACTTCAAGCACCTGTACGCCCTGGCCGACAAGCTGGGCGCTGCCGTCGGCGCTTCCCGCGCTGCGGTCGACGCAGGTTTCGTGCCCAACGACATGCAGGTCGGCCAGACCGGCAAGATCGTTGCGCCACAGCTGTACATCGCCGTCGGTATCTCCGGCGCGATCCAGCATTTGGCCGGCATGAAAGACTCCAAGGTGATCGTAGCGATCAACAAGGACGAAGAAGCACCGATCTTCCAGGTGGCTGATTACGGCCTGGTGGCGGACTTGTTCGAAGCCGTACCTGAATTGGAGAAGCTGGTCTAATCCAGTCGCTTCACTTATAAAGAGCCCGGTCTTTTGACCGGGCTTTTTATTATCGGAGCACCTCGCCATGGAATTGCGCCCCTGGGCCACACTGCTGGGTTTCACACTGTTGCTGCCGACCCTGTCGCTGGCGGCCGGCAAATGCGAGCGCCTGGTGGCTACCGGCAGCCCGGACGCTCCGCCTTTGCTCTGGCGCGATCCCCAGGACCCCACGCACTTGATCGGCGCCACCGCCGACATGTTGCAGCAAGTGGCCCAGGACCTTGGGTTGAAAATCGACCTGCTCTATGGCGGCAAGCGTTCCCAGGCCTTGGACGAAGTGCGCAGCGGGCGCATGGATCTGCTGGCCGATGCGCCGTTGAATATCGGCGAGCTGGAAACCCTCGACTACCTCCACCCGGCGCTGGTGCAGATCGACTATCTGGTCTGGACCCGCAAGGACTCGGCGCTGGCCTATGCCACGGCCGCCGACCTGCACGGCCATCAGGGCGCGGTGTCGGAACGGGCGCGGTTGAGCCACGACTTTGAAACCTTCGCCGCCCAGCAATTGACCCTGCAACGCCTGCCCACCTTGACTCCGGCGTTTCAGAAACTGCTGCTGGGGGAAGTGGACTACGTACTCGCCGGACGTTACTCCGGCATGGCCATGGCCGAGACCCTGGGCATGAGCAATGACCTGTTCGCCCGCGACGTGCCCGTCGATCAGCCTGGCTTGTACCTGGCGATTTCCCACAACTCCGCGTGCAATGACCCCTGGCTGCGCGGACAGCTGGCGAAAAAGATGACAGAATTGTCCGGGTCTGGTGTGGCGCAAGCTGCGCTGCAGCGCAATCTGGAGCGCTGGAAAGCGCAATTGCAACAACCCGTCGGCACCCCAACAAAGTAGGGATTTTCAGTGATTTTTCGACCTTTTTTAGCGGCCCTCGCCGTCGTTGCTCTGGCGGGATGTGCAGCCGATCCTGCGCCGAATGAACAAATACGCCTCACCCAGCAAGCGTTGGAACAAGCCAGCGCCGTGGGTGCCAACTCCGATGAATCGTCCGAACTGAAACTGGCTGAAGGTAAATTCGCCCAGGCTCAGGCTGATATGGCCGACCAGTCCTACAAGAACGCGCGCATGCAGGCCGAACAGGCCGAGCTGGATGCGCGTCTCGCCGAAGCCCAAGTGTTGACCCGCAAGAGTCAGGAACAACTGAACGTGCTCAATACCCGTATCACCCGCCTGCGCAAGCAATTGCAGCTGGGAGAAGCCCAATGAGCCCGATGATCCGTGGCTTGAGTTGCGTCGTGCTGCTGGGCAGCGCGGCCCTGGGCGGTTGCGCCAGCCACCCGAATGGCGAGCAGGCCCTGCAACAGGCGGGCAGCGACTTCCAGAAGGTCAAGGAAGACGCCAACGTGCTGCGCTTCGCGCCCAAGGACGTGATCCGCGCCGGAGAGTCCCTGGCCCGTGCCGATCGCTTGTCCAGCTATTGGGGCAGCGGTGCCGACGTGGTGCATTACGCCTACCTCAGCCAGCGCTACAGCGCGATCGCCCGCGAACACACCGAGCAGGCGCTCAATCAGGAACGCGGCACCAAACTCGAACTGGAACGCCAGCGCCTGCAACTGGCCCTGCGCGAGAGCAAGCTGATCAGCGTGCAGCAGCAGGGCAAATGGCTCGAGGAACAGATCGCCAGCCTGGCCACCACCCAGACCGATCGCGGCCTGGTGATGACCCTGGGCGACGTGTTGTTCGACACCGGTGAAGCCGAACTGAAAAACTCGGCCAACCGCACCGTGCTGAAAATCGTCCAGTTCCTGCAACTGAACCCCAAGCGCATCGTGCGTATCGAGGGTTACACCGACAGCACCGGCGGCGAGCAGGAAAACCTCCAACTGTCCCGCGACCGCGCGCAATCGGTGGCGGATGTGCTGGTGGACCTGGGGATCGACGAAAAGCGCATCCAGGTCGAAGGCTATGGCGACCAGTACCCGGTGGAGGCCAATGCTTCCGAGCGCGGCCGCGCGCAGAACCGCCGGGTAGAGATCGTGTTCTCCGACGCGAAGGGCCAGTTGGGCGCCGCCCGCTAGGAACCTGGCGCAAGCAAAATGTGGGAGGGGGCGCCCCCTCCCACATTTTTTTCGGGGTACCCGAAACGCCTCAGGCCACCCTTACAGTTTTTTCTATCACTGCCGCTCGCGCTCGACTATTGTGGCAACTGTCCCCGTACACTTCTAAACTGTGCCGGTATGTTTCACACAAAAATAAAATAGCCGTGAAATCGAGTGCTGCGTCATGACCAATCTGTTGCTTTACCAACGTATCGCCCAGCAACTGGCTGAGGATATCCGGCGCGGTGTCTATCAACCGGGCGAGCGCGTGCCTTCGGTGCGCAAGATGAGCTCCCAGCTCAACGTCAGCCATGCCACGGTGTTGCAGGCTTACGCCAACCTGGAAGATCAGGGCTTGATTCGCGCACGGCCGCAGTCCGGGTATTACGTACACCAGACACCGGCGCTGACGGCGCCGACGCCGGATATCGCCCGGGTCGAGCGCCCGGGGTTGGTGACGCGCAGCAGCATCATTCAGCAAGTGTTGGTGGAGTCGCGTCGCGAAGGCGTATTCCCGCTGGGCGCGGCCGTGCCGAGTGTGGATTACTTGCCGGTACGCGCACTGCACCAGCAGTTGGCCAAGGTCACGCGCTTCCAGAGCCCGCGGGCGTTCAGCTACATGTTCAGCCCCGGCTTCGAGCCGTTGCGCCGCCAGGTGGCGATCCGCATGCGCGATGCCGGCGTGGTGGTGGACCCCTCCGAAGTGGTGATCACCCACGGCTGCGTCGATGCCCTGCAGATGTCGTTGCGGGTGCTGACGCGGCCGGGCGACCTGATCGCCGCCGAGTCGCCGACCTATTACGGCTTGCTGCAATTGGCGGATCTGCTGGGCCTCAAGGTCATCGAGATCCCCAGCGACCCCGCCACCGGCATGAGCCTGGAAGCCCTGCAATTGGCCGCTAACCAGTGGTCGATCAAAGCCCTGGTGCTGACCACGCGCCTGAGCAACCCGTTGGGCGGCACCATGCCCGAGGAGCGGCAGAAACACTTGCTGCGCCTGGCCTCGGATTTCGATATCCAGATTGTCGAAGACGATATCTACGGCGAACTGATGTTCGAACTGGGGCGCACCAAAGCCCTGAAAGCCTACGATCGCCTCGACCGCGTGATTTATTGCTCGAGCTTTTCCAAAACCTTGTCACCCGGCGTGCGTATCGGCTGGATGATCGCCGGCAAGTACCAGCAGGAAATCCAGCGTTTGCAGATGTTCAGCACCCATTCGGCGTGCAGCGTCACCCAGATGGGCGTCGCCGCGTACCTGGAGAACGGCGGTTACGATCGGCACCTGCGTTACATCCGCCAGGAGTACCGCAAGAACCTCAGCGCGTTCCAACTGGCGGTTCAGCAGTATTTTCCCGAAGGCACCCAGATGACCCGTCCGACCGGCGGTTTTATCCTGTGGGTCAGTTTGCCGGGGCGGGTCAATACCCAGGAACTGCACGTGCGTGCATTGCAGCAGGGCATCAGCATCGCACCGGGGTTGATCTTCAGTAATACGGAACAGTTCAACCACTGTATTCGTCTGAACTGCGGCACGCCGTGGAATCGCGAGGCAGAGCGGGCGCTGATGACTTTGGGGATGCTCGCCAGTCAGTTATGCCTGGAGACAGCGGCCGGCTTGTGAGGCTCGCCAAGCAGCCAGTTCTGATAGCTGGCCAATCACCGCGCTTGTCATGCTGCCCTCAACAAGCGAGCATATGGCCTTCTGCCGTTAAAGCTGTTGGCAATATGACTTCTATTTTTCGCGCTGTTTTAGTGATTAGCCTGTTCAGCCTGAGTCACGTCGGCGTCACGCTGGCGGCGACGCCTGTGGCGGACCCCGCACCGACCGCGAGTACCGAGCACACAACCCCCGCAAAAAAACCGACCCCGGCGAAAAAAGCCCCGGCGACCAACAAAAAAAACGCGTCGGCAAAAAAACGCGCGCCGATTGCGAGCAAGTCCGCCCGCGAAGTGGCCCAGACCCACTTGCCACCGGCACAGTTGGACTTGTCCCTGCCTTCCGACATGGTCAGGCACCTGCAGCCCATCGGCAGCATGCCCGCGCCAAAAAACGTACCGTTGTTGCCGCCGATGTTTGGTGAAAAGCCGGCTGACAACAGTGCGTTCCAGATCAACGGTCGCCTGCTCAGCAATGAGATGAAGCTGCAACTGCGCAACGAAGAACGGCGTGAGGTGGAAGGCGCGGCGCTGGATTTCGAATTCAAACAATAAACTTTTCCGACGAAGGTGACGTCGACACCCGACCATCTGTCGCAGACTGGTCAGTCACTTTTATTTTCTGCGAAAAACCCCTGTTAGACCATTTTAAAACGGCTGTTTAAGGGCGTACTCTAGCCCGGCCGTCCCTATTGAGCCGTCGAGGACCTGTTGCTCATGAAATGCCGTGAAGGCTGTGGCGCTTGCTGCATCGCCCCCTCCATCAGTTCACCGCTGCCGGGAATGCCCCACGGCAAACCCGCGGGCGAACGCTGCCTGCACCTGTCGGTCGAACAGTTATGCCTGCTGTTCGGACAACCGGAACGGCCGGCGGTGTGCAGTGATTTCAAGGCGGATATCGAGGTCTGCGGCACCGACCAGGCCGATGCGATCAGGTTGATCGGCTGGTGGGAGCAGATGACGGCGGCTTGATGGCTTTACTATCGGAACTTCAACAATAAGGAATACAACAATGGGTTCGCTGAAACGAATGGCTGTGTTGTGCGGTTTTACGGTGTTGTTTGCTGCCACTGCTCAGGCTGAGGATTGGCAAGTCGCCAAGGATGAAGACGGGATCAAGGTGTCGCTGAGCGAAGTCGCCGGTTCCAAGTACAAGGCGTATCGCGGTGTGACAGTGATCAAGGCCCCCGTGGCCAAGATCGAGGCCTTGCAGGAAGATGCGGTCGGTGCCTGCGCCTGGATTCATGACTGCAAGTCGCAAAAACTGCTCAAGCAGGAGGGCGTCAAGAGCTGGACCTACACCCAATTCAAGGCCCCGTTCCCAGTGACCGACCGCGATTCGATCCTGGAAATCACCACGTCCAAGGCCGCCGACGGCAGCGTGACCCGCACGCTGCTGGAAGTGCCGACCTATCAGCCGGAAGTGAAGGGCTATGTGCGCGTGGCCCAGGTCGACGGCTACTGGAAACTGGTGCCTAAAGGCGCCAACGAAACCGAAGTGACCTACCAGGTACACACCGAGCCAGGCGGCAGCGTGCCTTCGTGGTTGGCCAACAAGTTCGTGGTGGACGCCCCGTTCAACACCTTGAAAGCCCTCAGGGAACGCGCCGAGAAGTAAGCGCGGTAGACCCGGTGCCTGCGACCTTGAGTGGAACGTTTAGCGAGCCCTCAAGGTCCAGATAGAGGTAAGCCCACACGCGGGCTTTATCGAGGAGGCACCGATGCAAAAGTGGCAGATTACCTTCGTTGATGATCACGGCGTGCAGTCCGTGGAGCAGTTCACCTGCGAGCGCAAGCCCAGCCTCGAAGATGCGGCACACTTGATTCGCGACAAGCTGGTGCCGGTGGCCGCCGAACTGGACCTCAATGACCTGGAAGGCCGTAAACCCGAACCGACGGTCAAGATCCTCAAAGACCAGAACAGTATCCAGATCCTCGACATCTCTCCCGTCGTCTGAACATTCCCTGTCTGCCATTCAAGCGCCTCTGGTGGAGGTGATAGCTTCGCGCTACTCTGCAAGTGAGATCAGCGAATGAATCGCTAAGGTCTGGTCTTGTCAGCTACATGCTTGTTTTCCAGCGGTGATGTCATTGCCGTAGTACCCGCGCCAGTAAGGCGTGGGCTTCGGGAAGCACGGAAAGTCTATCCATCGGTTTGAGGAGGACGTTTCATGAGCACAGCCTATCAAGAAGACATCAGCACCAACGTTCTGCGCCGCATGAAAGAAGGCGGCTTCGATTTTTCACGGTTCCACCCCATCGAGTTCTACGCCATTTTCCCGGACGAGGAACGGGCGCGCAGGGCTGCGGGTCGGTTTCGTGGCGAATCCCTGAATGCCCAGGTCAGCGCGCGCGACGATGGCGCCTGGTACCTGGAACTGAGCAAGATCATGTTTGCAACCTACGACGGCATAGGAGACTTCGAGCAAGACTTTGAAGCGGTGGTCGAGCCGCTGGGCGGGATCATCGAAGGATGGGGCGTCAAGCAGGAGGTGCGTGGGTTACCCATGTAGCAGTATGAGAAACACAGCGTATCGGCTGACCTTTGGGTCGGCCGATTTTGTTTGTGGCGTCTGAAATCAGACGCAACTCGCGCGGTATTTCCAGGCAAAAAAAACCACCCGAGTGGGGTGGTCGAAAGGGAAGACCGGAGGAGTCGGTCGATACACGAGATCACACGGTACCGATTGCGCGATGGGTAAGGCTGTAGGACGAGTCCTGTTCAGCAGATGACGGTGATTATCCGCACCAGGGGGCGGGCAGTGAAATCAACACTGGCTATGCTGTTGATAGTCAAAGCCCGCATTGTGATGAAGCGCGCGACAAGACACCGGGCATTCCGCGCACCAGGATGGTGCGCTTAACTCCCCGCTATTATTTAACTCACTGATTTTTAAGTGTTTATGCCGCTGGCACGGGCCTTGCGATGATTCTTGCGTCCGGGTGACAAGGAGTACGGCATGATCCGCACTTATTACGACGAAATGTACGATGGGGCAGGGCAGGTTCGCCCTCATTACCGCGAGTTCGCCCGCTGGTTGGCCGAAACCCCCGCTGAACTGCTGGCCCAGCGCCGGCGTGAAGCCGATTTGCTGTTTCACCGCGCCGGGATCACTTTCACCCTCTACGGGGATGAGCAGGGCACCGAGCGCCTGATACCCTTCGACACCATCCCGCGCAGCATTCCCGCCAGTGAATGGCGGATTGTCGAACGTGGCTGCATTCAGCGGGTCAAGGCGCTGAACATGTTTCTCGCCGACCTCTACCATGAACAACGCATCATCAAGGCCGGGATCATTCCCGCCGAACAGGTGCTGGCCAACGAGCAGTATCAGTTGGCTATGCAGGGCTTGAATCTGCACCGCGATCTGTATTCCCACATCTCCGGTGTCGATCTCGTGCGTGATGGTGACGGCACTTACTACGTGCTGGAGGACAACCTACGCACGCCCAGCGGCGTCAGCTACATGCTCGAAGACCGCAAGATGATGATGCGCTTGTTCCCCGAACTGTTCGCGGCCCAGCGTATCGCACCGATCGACCACTACCCCAACTTGCTGCTCGACACCCTGAAAAGCGCCAGCCCCCTGGATAACCCCAGCGTGGTGGTGTTGACCCCCGGGCGTTTCAACAGTGCGTTCTTTGAGCATGCTTTCCTCGCCCGGGAAATGGGCGTGGAACTGGTGGAGGGCGCCGACCTGTTCGTGCGCGATGACCGCGTTTTCATGCGTACCACCGACGGCCCCAAGGCCGTGGACGTGATCTATCGCCGCCTCGACGATGCGTTTCTCGACCCGCTGGCCTTCAACCCGGACTCCATGCTCGGCGTCCCCGGCCTGCTTGCCGCCTATCGTTCGGGCAATGTGGTGTTGGCCAACGCGATCGGCACCGGGGTGGCGGATGACAAGTCGGTGTACCCCTTTGTCACCGAGATGATCCGTTTTTACCTGGATGAAGAACCGATCTTGAAGAACGTTCCGACCTTCCAATGCCGTAAGCCCGACGAACTGTCCCACGTACTGGCTAACCTGCCGCACCTGGTGGTCAAGGAAACCCAAGGCTCCGGCGGCTACGGCATGCTCGTCGGTCCGGCTTCCACGGCGGCGGAAATCGAAGCCTTCCGCGCGCGTATCAAGGCCAAGCCCCACGCCTATATCGCACAGCCGACCCTGTGTTTATCCACCTGCCCGACCTTCGTCGAAAACGGTATCGCCCCGCGCCATATCGACCTGCGCCCGTTCGTGTTGTCCGGCAAGGAAACCCGCGTGGTGCCCGGCGGCCTGACCCGCGTGGCCCTGCGCGAAGGTTCACTGGTGGTCAACTCGTCCCAGGGCGGCGGCACCAAAGACACTTGGGTGGTTGAGGACTGATGCCATGTTGAGTAGAACTGCCTCGGATCTGTACTGGATGTCGCGCTACCTCGAACGCGCGGAAAACCTCGCACGCATGCTCGACGTCAGCTATTCGCTGTCGCTGATGCCCCAGGACGGGCGCGGCGACGGCCTGCATGAACTGGCCATGCCGTTGCTGATCACCGGCACGCTGGACGACTACCACGCGCGACACGGTGAGCTGCACGCCGAACGCCTGCTGCACTTTTTCGCCCTGGACGCGGCCAACCCGGCCAGCATCTACAGCTGCCTCGGTGCTGCGCGGGCCAGCGCCCATGCGGTGCGTGGGCGAATCACGGCCGACATGTGGGAAAACATCAATGCCACCTGGCTGGATATCCGCGACATCGCCCAGCAAGGCTTGAGCCGCTACGGCATGAGCCGGTTCTGTGAGTGGGTCAAGGAGCGTTCGCACCTGTTTCGCGGCGCCACCTACGGCACCATCATGCGCAACGATGCTTTCCGCTTTATCCGTCTGGGCACTTTCATCGAGCGCGCCGACAACACCCTGCGCCTGCTGGACGCACGCTATGAAATGGCTGGCGACCAGGCCGAAGCGGTCAGCGATGGCACAGCCCACGCGTACTACCAGTGGAGTGCCTTGTTGCGTGCGTTGTCGTCGTTTGAGGCCTACACCGAGATCTACCGCGACGCCCCCGGCGCTCGGCAAGTGGCGGAGCTGTTGCTGTTGCGCGCCGATGTGCCGCGCTCACTGCGGGCCTGCAGCGAAGAGATCGACCAGATCCTCGCCAGCCTGCCCGGCCTCAACGGCCGCCCGGCCCAGCGCCTGGCCGCCGAAATGGATGCGCGCCTGCGCTTTACCGCCATCGACGAAATCCTCGAGGAAGGCCTGCATGCCTGGCTGACCGACTTTATTCCCTTGGTCCGCCAGTTGGGCGACGCCATCTACAGTTCCTACCTGGAGGCGGCATGAGACTCTCCATCAGCCACGAAACCACCTACCACTACGACGATCAGGTGCGCGCCAGCATCCAGTACCTGCGCCTTACGCCCCACGACAGCGAACGCCAGCACGTACTCAGTTGGCAACTGGATCTACCGCGTCCGGTGCGCGCCCAGGTCGACCCGTTCGGCAATATCCTGCATGTGCTGACCCTGGACGAGCCTCACGACGCCATCATCATCGGCGCCCGGGGCCAAGTCGATATCGACGAGTTGCGCGAGGCTGAGCACGAGAGCCAGTCCGCCTACCCGTTCCTGCGCAGTACGCGGCTGACCGAGCCCGACGAAGCCCTGCGCCGCTTTGCCGAGCAGCATTGCCATCAGCGCCGCGACCGCAGCGCCTTGATCGACCTGATGCACGCGCTCAACCACTCGATGGTCTACACGCCCGGCGCCACGGAGGTCGACACCAGCGCCGCGCAGGCCTTCGCGGGGCGTGCGGGGGTGTGCCAGGACCACACCCATGCGTTCCTGGCCTGCGCGCGCAGCCTGGGGATTCCAGCGCGGTATGTGTCGGGGTATTTGTACACCGAGGACAGCACGCACCTGGCCAGCCACGCCTGGGCCGAAGCCTGGCTGGACGACGCCTGGTACAGTTTTGACGTGACCAACCAACTGGCGCGGCCGGAGCGGCACCTGAAACTGGCCGTGGGCCTGGATTATCTGGACGCCTGCCCGGTACGCGGCATGCGGCGCGGCGGCGGGCATGAGCAGATGCATGCCAAGGTGTCGGTGGCGCCGACGCCGCTGGTTTCGGTGCAGCAGCAATAGCTCAGGGCTGCTGCTTGCGCCCGGCCATATGCTTCAAATACTCCACCAGCAACGCCAGCTCGCTGTCGGGCAACACGCCGACGGCGAAGGCCGGCATTTTCGCCTGGGGCCAGCGCCGCAGGCTTTGTGGGTCGCGGATATAGCGCTTGAGGAAATCGCCGCTGAAATATTCGGTGGGGTTGTAGGGAATGTTCAGGTCCGGCCCTACCTGTGCATCGCCAGCCCCATTGAGGCGGTGACAGGCCAGGCAGTTTTTCTGGAACAGCGCAAAACCTTGGTTGACCGGATCATTCGCACCCAGCTTCGGATCGGGCAACAACGCCGGAAAACGCTCGGCAACCGTCTTCAACTGCTTGATCCCGGAGATCTGGAACGGCCATTGCTCGGGGCTGATGTGCCCGGCCTGAGGGTTCGTCCACACCAGGTAGAACGGCCCGGCACTCGGCTTGTCGGCGGCCAGCGCGGGCCACGGATCGGTGGGATCTTCCACCGCCAGCCAGGCGCGGGCGCCGTGTGTTTCCAGCAAAGGCGCGGCGCTCAGTTCGGCGGCGAACCCGTCGAGCGCGATGGCCTGCAGATGGTTTTCCGTCTGCAGACCCGGTAGGAGTACCGCCAGTGGGACTGCGCGATACGTCATGCTTCGCTTGTAGGAAACGTCATCAACGATAGGCACCGTCTGTGCATCGGGGTGCTTGAGCAGGTCTTCGGTCTGCCAGGTCTTGCTGGTGTGGTCCAGCTCGATGGTCAACTGCGCGGCGGCAACGGGCAGGGCGAGGAACAAGGCGAAGAGGGCGAGGATCGATTTCAAGAGAGAGGCCCGGTGCGAGAAGAAGTGGCGCCTAAGATACCGGAAAATTCCCAGGCAAAACGGCAGCCCCTGCAACAGGACCGCTATACGCAATGTCCTCGCAGGAGCTGCCAAAAACTGCAAGCCTGATGTACAGAATGGCGCGTGTGATTCGTCACCCAAGCACCTTGGTCAGGTTGGGCAAGATCAGAATCAGTGTGGTGGCGAACAGAATAAGTCCCGCCTGACGTATTTTCGAATGCTTGAACATGGCTGACTGCCTTTTGTTGTTATTCCTGAGCGTCAAATGCGTGCCGGTTTATTTCAGTATCGCAACGTGACGTGTCGCTTTTCTTACAGCTGCTCCAGCAAAACCCGGCAGCAACTTCCTACTGAGTGAACCTTAGAGCCCTCGTTCTGCGTGGCTTAGATCCATTTCATATCAACTTGTCATGTTTTTTACTAAAAAAGGTATGAGGCCTATCGCCATCTTGGCGCCAATGCCTTGGCTAGACCGCTAAAACGATTAATCAAACGGTTGCACTCATCTGCTACCGTTCGTCCGAGCGAGGGGGTCAAACGCAATGAGCGCATCCGTCATTGAAACCGTGTCAATCGGGCCTAAGGTAAGGGCACACATGCACAGCGGTTCGAGGATGTCATGACCCAAGCTTTGATCTTTGATGCGATACGCACGCCCCGGGGCAAAGGCAAGGCCGACGGTGCCTTGTACAGCGTCAAGCCGGTAAACCTGGTGGCGGGTTTGTTGACGGCGCTGGCCCGGCGCAGCGACCTCGATACCCGCCAGGTCGATGACATCGTCCTCGGCTGCGTCACCCCCGTGGGCGACCAGGGCGCCGACATCGCCAAGACCGCCGCGCTGGTGGCGGACTGGGACGTCAGCGTCGCCGGTGTCCAGGTCAACCGCTTCTGCGCCTCGGGCCTCGAGGCCGTGAACCTGGGCGCGATGAAAGTGCGTTCCGGCTTCGAAGACCTGGTGGTGGTCGGTGGCGTCGAGTCGATGTCCCGCGTGCCCATGGGCAGCGATGGTGGCGCCTGGGTGCTCGATCCGCAAACCAATCTGCACAGCCATTTCACGCCCCAGGGTATTGGCGCGGATTTGATCGCGACCCTGGAAGGCTTCAGTCGTCAGGACGTCGACGCCTTCGCCCTGCATTCCCAGCAGAAAGCGGCCCGGGCGCGCGCAGACGGTTCCTTCAATAAGTCGCTGATCGCGGTGCAGGACCAGAACGGCCTTGTGCTGTTGGACCACGATGAATTTATCCGTGCCGACTCCACCCTCGAAGGCCTGGGCAAGCTCAAGCCCAGCTTCGAGATGATCGGGCAGATGGGCTTCGACGCCACCGCGCTGCGGGTCTATAGCCATGTCGAGCGGATCAACCATGTCCACACCCCCGGCAACAGCTCCGGTATCGTCGACGGTGCCGCGTTGATGTTGATCGGCTCCGAGGCCAAGGGCCGCGAGCTGGGCCTGCAAGCGCGGGCGCGGATTGTCGCCACGGCGGTCACCAGCACCGACCCTACCATCATGCTCACCGGTCCGGCGCCAGCCACGCGCAAGGCGTTGGCCAAGGCCGGGCTGCGCGTCGAAGACATCGACCTGTTCGAGGTCAACGAGGCGTTCGCCTCGGTGGTACTCAAGTTCATCAAAGACATGGGCATCGACGCCGCCCGGGTCAACGTCAACGGCGGCTCGATCGCCATGGGCCACCCGCTGGGCGCTACCGGTTGCGCGATCCTCGGCACCTTGCTCGACGAACTGGAAGTGCGCCAACAACGCTATGGCCTGGCCACCCTGTGTGTCGGCGGTGGCATGGGCATCGCCACCATTATCGAACGCCTCTGAGCCCAAGGAATTGTCATGACCCAAGCCATTCGTTACGAAAAAGGCCAGGACCAGATCGTGGTCCTGACCCTCGACATGCCCGGCCAGAGCGCCAACACCATGAACGCTGTGTACCGTGAGGCCATGGCGGCCACCGTGGCGCGGCTGCAAGCGGAAAAGGACGGTATCGCCGGCGTGGTCATCACCTCGGCGAAGAAGACGTTCTTTGCCGGGGGCGACCTCAATGAACTGATCAAGGTCGACAAGGCCCACGCCAAGGAATTTTCCGACAGTGTGCGGGTACTGAAGGCGCAACTGCGCAGCCTGGAAACTCTTGGCAAACCGGTGGTCGCCGCCATCAATGGCGCGGCCCTCGGCGGCGGCTGGGAGATTTGCCTGGCGTGTCATTATCGGGTCGCGCTGGACGACCAGTCGCTACAACTGGGGCTGCCGGAAGTCACCCTGGGCCTGCTGCCGGGCGGCGGTGGCGTGGTGCGGATGGTGCGCCTGTTGGGCTTGGAAAAAGCCCTGCCGTATTTGCTCGAAGGTAAGAAGATCCGCCCACGGCAGGCCCTGCAAGCGGGCTTGATCGACGCGCTGGCAGTGGATCGCGACGAACTGCTGGCCAAGGCCCGCGCCTGGATTCTCGCCCACCCCGAGGCCGCGCAGCCTTGGGACAACAAGGCTTACCAGATCCCCGGAGGCACGCCGTCCAGCCCGAAAGTCGCGCAGATGCTCGCCATCGCGCCCTCGATCCTGCGCAGCAAAACCAATGGCTGCTTGCCGGCGCCGGAGAAAATTCTCTGCGCGGCGGTGGAAGGTGCCCAGGTGGATTTCGACACCGCGCACCTGATCGAAACCCGCTACTTCACCGAATTGGTCACCGGGCAGGTGGCGAAAAACATGATCGGCACCTTCTGGTTCCAGCTCAATGACATCAACGCCGGGCGTTCGCGCCCTGAGGGTTTTGCGCCTTACCTGACGCGCAAGGTCGGCGTGCTCGGTGCCGGAATGATGGGCGCGGGGATCGCCTATGTCAGCGCCTGTGCAGGCGTTGAAGTGGTGCTCAAGGACATCAACCTCGCAGCCGCCGAGAAAGGCAAGGCGCACTCGGCCACACTGTTGGACAAGAAGGTCAGCCGTGGGCAATTGACCGCCGAGCAGCGCGAAGCCACTCTGGCGCGTATCCATCCTACGCAGTCTGACGCCGACCTGGCCGGCTGCGACCTGATCATCGAAGCGGTGTTCGAAGACCGTGAGCTCAAGGCCAAAGTCTCTGCGGCCGCGCAAAACGTGGTCGGCCCGGACGCGGTGATCGCTTCCAACACGTCCACCTTGCCTATCAGTGGCCTGGCCACGGCGGTGCCGGATCAGACCAAGTTCATCGGCCTGCATTTCTTCAGCCCGGTGGACAAGATGCCCCTGGTGGAAATCATCAAGGGTACACAGACCTCGGACGAAACCCTGGCCCGTGGTTTCGACTTCGTCCTGCAAATCAAGAAAACCCCGATTGTGGTCAACGACAGTCGCGGCTTCTTCACCTCGCGGGTGTTCGGCACGTTCACCAACGAAGGCATTGCCATGCTCGGCGAAGGCGTGGCTGCGCCGATGATCGAGACCGAAGCGCGCAAGGCCGGTATGCCGGTGGGGCCGCTGGCGGTGTCCGACGAAGTGTCGCTTAGCCTGATGAGCCATATCCGACAGCAGACAGCCAAGGATCTGCAGGCTGAAGGTAAAGCCGTGCCAACCCATCCGGCGACGCAGGTGATTGATCTGTTGGTCAACGAATACCAGCGCATGGGCAAGGCGGCGGGGGGCGGTTTCTATGAGTACCCCGCAGGTGGGCAGAAGTATTTGTGGCCGGAACTGAAAAGCCGCTTCGAACGCCCCGACCAACGCATTTCAGCGCAGGACGTGCGCGACCGTTTGTTGTTTATCCAGGCGATCGAAACCGTGCGCTGCGTGGAGGAGGGCGTGTTGATGTCCACCGCGGACGCCAACGTCGGCTCGATCTTCGGTATCGGCTTTGCGGCGTGGAGTGGTGGCGCTTTGCAATTTATCAACCAGTACGGCTTGAACGACTTTGTTGCACGGGCGCGCTACCTGGCCGAGCAGTATGGCGAGCGCTTCTCGCCGCCGGCGTTGTTGCTGCAGAAAGCCGCACAGGGTGAAGTATTTCGGTGAACGATGCGGGGCTTGCTTTGCAGGTACATTTCAAGGCAGGCTCTGGAGGTGTTCAATATTCCCATCGCCGTGTCAGGTATTTTTTATGTCGCTACGCGTCTGCATCCTGGAAACCGATATCCTGCGTCCAGGCTTGATCGATCAGTACCAAGGTTACGGGCAGATGTTCAAGCGCCTGTTCTCCAAGCAGCCGATCCCGGCCGAGTTTGTCGTGTACAACGTGGTGCAGGGTGAATACCCGTCGGATGATGAAGTGTTTGACGCGTACCTGGTAACCGGCAGCAAGGCCGATTCGTTTGGCACCGACCCTTGGATTCAGACGCTCAAAACCTACCTGCTCGACCGTTATGAGCGCGGCGACAAGTTGTTGGGCATCTGTTTCGGTCACCAATTGTTGGCGTTGCTGCTAGGCGGCAAGACCGAGCGCGCCGGCCAGGGCTGGGGCATGGGCATCCACGATTACAAAATCGATGCCAAGGCGCCGTGGATGAGCCCTGAGGTACCGGAGCTGACGTTGTTGATCAGCCACCAGGACCAGGTGACCACCTTGCCGGACAATGCCACGGTCATCGCTTCCAGCGAGTTTTGCCCGTTTGCGGCGTACCACATCGGCGATCAGGTGCTGTGCTTCCAGGGGCACCCCGAGTTCATCCACGACTATTCCCGCGAGCTGTTGGAGATTCTTCAGACAACCTTGGGCGAGAAGGTCTACAAGAATGGCGTGGCTAGCCTCGAGCGCGACCACCACGGTGTGACCGTGGCGGAGTGGATGATGCGCTTCGTCGCGCACAAGCCTGAAGCCAAGGTTAAAGCCAGCCCGAACGCTTGAAGCTGGCCCACAAGCCGCTGCACCCTACGGCGATGAACCCCAGCACGCCAAAATAACCGTAATGCCATTGCAGCTCGGGCATGTTCTGGAAGTTCATCCCGTAAATCCCTGCCACCGCGGTGGGGAACGCCAGGATCGCCGCCCACGCGGCGAACTTGCGCTGCACCAGGCTCTGGCGCGACGCCTCCAGCAACACACCGATCTCGATGGTCTGGCTGGCGATGTCGCGCAGGGTGGCCAGGTCTTCCATCTGCCGTGTGACGTGGATTTGTACATCACGAAAATACGGGCGCATGTTCTTGTCGATGAATGGAAAACTCAGCTTCTGCAGCTCTTCGCTGATCTCCACCATCGGTGCCACGTAGCGGCGCAGGCGCAGCACGTCACGGCGCAGGCCGTGGAGGTTCTGGATATCGTGCTCATTGAGTGAGCTGCACAGCACGTTGCGTTCCAGCTCATCGATCTCGGCGTGGATCGCCTCGCTGACCGGCTGGTAGTTTTCGGTGACGAAATCCAGCAGCGCATAGAGTACGAAATCTTCCCCATGCTCCAGCAACAATGGCCGTGCCTCACAGCGCTGGCGCACAAAGCCGTAGGACGCCGAGTGCCCGTTGCGCGCCGTGATGATGTAGCCGTTGCCGGCAAAGATATGGGTTTCGATAAACTCCAGCTTGCCGTTCTCGCGCACCGGAGAATAAGTGACGATAAACAGCGCGTCGCCGAAGGTTTCCAGCTTGGGGCGGCTGTGTTTTTCCAGGGCGTCTTCGATGGCCAGTTCATGCAGGTTGAACTGGCGTTGCAGGTTGCCCAGCTCGCGGGCGTCGGGCTCTTCCAGGCCGATCCAGACAAAATGCCCGGGTTTGGCGGCCCAGGCTGCGCCTTCGTCGAGGGTGATATCAGTAACTTTCTTTCCGGCGCTGTAAACAGCGGCCGCAACAACTCTACCCATGGTGCCGATCACTTCTTATCAGGGGAACAGATGTTGGGCAGCTTAGCTGGAAGCGAGTTCTATTGTTATGGCACTTTGCAGTTCGTGGTCCATCGCCTTGATGCATTCATCCATCTGCGCGTAGCAGGCTTGCATCAACGCCGGGATGTCATCCGCAGTCAGTCCGGTGGTAGGAATCGGCGGCAGCGAGCGTATGTGTACATCGCCACTGTTCCAGCGATTGAGTTGCATATGGGTGACGTAATTGCTCACGCACACCTGCACGATGGGCACGCCAGCGGCAATCGCCATGTGGAACGCGCCTTTCTTGAACGGCAGCAGGCCCTTGCCCAGGTTGCGCGTGCCTTCCGGGAAGACCCAGATCGACGTGTCCTTATGCTGCAACGTCCGGGTGGTGGTGAGCATCGCACGGCGTGCCTTGTACGCATTGCCGCGGTCGATCAGCACGTTGCCCGCCAGCCAGAACAACTGGCCGAACAACGGCACCCATTTCAGGCTTTTCTTGGCGATACACACGGTGCGGTGCGGCACCACGGTGCCCAGCACAAACAGGTCATAGTTGGACTGGTGGTTGGCGATGATCAGGCAACTGCCGGGCTTGTTGCGCAGCGAATCGACATCGGCCTTGACGCGCAGCCCCAGTATTCGCATCGCCGGCAGCGCATACAGGCGCGCGCACAGACGGCTGTTGTCCGGGTTGAACGGCCGACAGATCCCCAGCAACACGCCTAAGCCGCCGGCGAGGATAAAGTGCAGGCCCATCAACGACATACGCAACAGAAACAGCATCGACACG
The DNA here is from genome assembly GCF_003058185.1 of Pseudomonas sp. GV105. Lineage (NCBI taxonomy): Bacteria > Pseudomonadati > Pseudomonadota > Gammaproteobacteria > Pseudomonadales > Pseudomonadaceae > Pseudomonas > Pseudomonas sp. GV105. The sequence goes on along the minus strand of NZ_QBUF01000004.1, from coordinate 435,455 downwards.
GCACCATCGAGACAAAAGGTGGCGCAGTGTACGGATGTACACTGTATTCGGCAATTGCCCCGATAGAGGTAGGAGATAGGCGATGTTTAAGTACATGTTTCAATAAGTGCCAGCAGGGGCAGACTAGAGCGGCCAAGGATTAGTCGGTTGTTTTTGTAAGAAAAAGCCCGACTCAAGGTCGGGCTTTGATACGGCACATGCAGGCGGCTTAGCTCAAAATATGGCCCTGGTCCTGGATGATTGCTTCGTCCAAGGCTTCGAGCAGGGCTTTGCGCACTTTCAATTTGGTCTGCTTGTGGGCGTTCATATTGAGCTTCTTCAACTGCCGCGCTGCTTCCAGTGCCGCGGTGTGCAACGCTTCTGGCGCCACCACCTTGTCGAGGAAACCGGCTTGCAATGCGCCTAGCGGGTCGAACATCTCGGCGTTGATCACCGAACGCTGAAACGCCGACTTGCGCAGACGATCGCGCGCCAATTCGATCCCCGCATGGTGCATGGTCATGCCGATCGCCACTTCATTCAGGCCAATGCTGAACGGGCCCTCGACCCCGATCCGATAATCCGCCGACAACAGCAGGAACGCGCCCTTGGCCACCGCATGCCCAGGGCACGCGACGATCACCGGGAACGGATGCGCCAACAGGCGCCGCGCCAGCGTCGAGCCCGACGTCACCAGGCCGATCGCCTCTTTAGGACCGGCGGTCATCACTTTCAAATCATAGCCACCCGACAGAATCCCCGGCGTTCCGGTGATGATCACCACCGCCCGATCCTTCTCGGCCTGATCCAGCGCTTCATTAAATGCACTGACCACCGCCGGAGAAATGGCATTCACCTTGCCGTTGCTCAAGGTCAGGGTCGCGATACCGTCTTCCAGGTGGTAGGAGATCAACTCACTCATGACGTGGTTCCTTGTAGGATTTGTTATAGAGGTGCATGCGCAGACGTTACTCACCACGCCCGGCCTGGTAAAGCGCTGTGACTGACTGGCCAGTCAGGCTTTCCCTCTATACCCGGCGGTAAACCGCCTGGGGCAGGGCGCAGCAACCGTCCCAGACGCGTGCCGTCGATGCCTGAGAATGGCAGAATCATCGCCCTCGCCTGGCCCGTCACGGAATACCGGTCTAACCGCATGAAAATTCTGAAAAAAACCTTTGCCATCAGCAAGTCTTTCGACTACATTAGCGCGCCTCGACAGACTGAACTGGTTTGACGAGATACGGTGAAGTGTCCGAGTGGCTTAAGGAGCACGCCTGGAAAGTGTGTATACAAGAAATTGTATCGAGAGTTCGAATCTCTCCTTCACCGCCAAATTGAATAAACGCAAGCCCCTGATTTTCCTCGAGAAAGTCGGGGGTTTGTGGTTTTTGGCGTCTAAAAAATAGCCCCATGGGACCACCATGGGACTGGTGCGCTATTTTGGTGCCGAAAGTAGAGGCAATGACTGAGCGTTCGGGTGCAGTTCATCTGCCCACAATCGGCTCGCCAATATTGTGGCTACCTTCGATCACGGACAGACGCTGGCCAGTATTTTTTGGCGACTGCTTTTTGCCAAATAGGGCAAGGATGCAGGTGGTGGGATGACGGTTCGTGAGCGTTCGTTGCAGGGAGCTACGAGTGAATTACAGTCTGAACAGGAATATTGGCATTCATTTTGCCAATCAGAATAAGATTACCACTTCGCCTTTTTAATGATGCTGATCTATGACTATTGAACGCACGAGCACAACTAAAATACGTGAAATAGTCACTTCGCTGAATCGTGCCGATCTGACTGCTATCGATTATGAACATCTCCTGACTCAGGTGGGGATATTGATCAAGGGCACTCCTATGAAGGTGCAATCTTTGCCTGTAGGAACCACGCTTTATCGTGGGGTAATTTACTCCGAACGGCCCAGTGAAGTGAGTTATTTAGGTAGTCCACCCGCTGAACTTGTGACCAATTTTCAACGTTGCAATGGTCCCGGCAAACCAATGTTCTATGCAAGTGTAGATATCGCTGCAGTATTCTCCGAACTAAACGCGGACGTTGGCAATATAGTTTATCTATCAAGCTGGATCGTTGATCGAGAGTTTTTTTGCTTTCGAATTCCACCGGGTGCAGGTGAGGGAATGGAAGAGGACTTCGCTTTCTCAAAAATTGAAACGTTTTTTGAGACGCGATTCGCTCAACCTATTCATGAGACATTTTCAGCACAGTACAAACTGACTGCCGCTATTACCGAGAAATTGTCAACTGGTAACGTCTTGGGTCTTCCTGAGCTGATTAAAGGGCGGCCTCTTGGAGCCGTTATATATCCATCGGTTGCACACACCTCGCGCTCCGATAACATTGCGATTCAAAAGTCAGTAGCACAGTCATGCCTGCGGCTTTCCGATGTCCGTGCAATTGAAGTTACGGAACGCCAAGCTGAGTCACATACCGTGCGAGAGATCGATTTCAGCAGCGATTTTGAGGATGAACACATAAAATGGCTGGGTCGCCCGAGGCAGTGGACTTTAAATTCCATGGAGACTTTCAATTTCACCGTTGAGAACGGTATGTGGGTAGCGCGTACCGAGGACGGCACTGTCATAAATCCATCGTAGAACACAAACGCAGTGTAGGTAGCCTTCGATACTTCCTTGAACGGAGTACGTAACTATGAATCCGAGCTTCCGTTAATGAATCCTTGTCGACGTGAGGGACGCGTCACCGCTAAGGCGCGATCTCCGGAGGTTAAGCTTTTTTCCTGTATGACCTCAAGGGGGCTATCACGACCGTTGAGTACAGATTGACTGAACGTAGGATTCGAATAACGCCGCTTATGTTCAACAGGCCCCCACACCTAAGCCCGGTGCGGGGGCCTTTTTGTGTGCCGGCGGAAACCACAACCCCTGGACTGGCACACCAGCCCCCCCTACAGTGGTTTCACGCAGTTCCTACCACTCGCTCGAAAAGGAATCATCATGAACAAATCCGGGCCGTTGACTGAGCCTGTTGCTATTGCGGCAGTTAATCAGTATTTCGATGACCTGATTGCGCTGGCCGATCCGGGCGCCGTGCTACCGCACCTGCGGGCCGAGTTAGAAGACTACCGCGCTCGCACTCTGAAAGACCCCTGCCTCATGGAACAGCTCAACTACTTGCGTGGTTTTCTGTCGGGGCTAACGGCTGCCGGCATACAGACTTTTGAGCAGGCCGAAGAGTTGAAGCTGCGCCTGGAAAGAGGGCACGATTCTCGGTGGCTGCCTTGAGTGCGCGTGACAGTAACGCGGCCACGTATCGGCTGGACAATGGCCTGAATGCCTGGTCGACCACCTGGGTGTTGGACGCCAATATGTTGCTATGCGCCGGTTGCAGTGCCAGGCAGTACGCCCGGGACGCCGCTCAACCGTTTCGCCACGGCGACGGCTGCGCCCTGGCCAGCGAACTCACGCTCTACCCCTGGCGCGAGCTGGCCAAGCTGCTGCGCGCAGTGCCACAGGTGCCAGCATGAAGGGCGCCCAGTCGCTGGCCGCGCTCAACCTTCCACCCAAGGCGCACAAATACGTCGACCAACACCGGGCCTGCATCGAGCGCGCCGAGGACAGCGGCACCGTTGACGTATGGCTCGACCGCGCTGAAAGCCTGATCGAAGGTCTGGAGGCGTCCGGCGCCTTTAATGACGCGACGATCGAGGCGCTATACGTCAACTTCGATAAGGTCGCCATGTTTCGCCTGGCGGAGCTGGAGCCATGATAGGAGAGGCAATTCAATCGGACACCCTGAAAGCCCTGGTCGGCCAATGCGCGATCCATGAGGCGGTCGTGGGTCGCGTTGTCGGCGATAACCATAAGTGGACGTATTCTATCCGCCTGGGCGGTCCCACGGCTCGCTTGGTCCCGGTGCGCTTCCGGCGTGAACCGTTCGCACCTGGGCGAGCCTGACAGCCGTGGGCCGTTTTGCCGAGGCGGTGGGTATTACGGGATTCAGTGTTGAGCTGTGACCGGCGATAGCTTTAGGGCCAATTGCAGCATCCCCACCACATCTGGCCCGTCCTCATTGATCCACGTCCCATAGTGCTGACGGATCATATTGCCGTTGGTGTGCCCCATCTGTTCGGCGATCCAATCGATTGAGGCAATACCCGTCGTCAGCAACTGACTGGCATAGGTGTGCCGGCACTGGCCAGGCCCACGGTAGCGAACCCCAGCTGCAAGCAAGTGAGCCTTAAAGAAACGGTCACGTACTATAAAGTCGTTGGCGTGTGGCAAGCCGCTTTTGGTGTTCACAAAGACGAAGTGCAGCGTGTGCCGGCGTACCGTTTTGTTGTCCCGCTCAACGACCTCTACGGTTTCCGCCTTTCTCTTTCGTGTCAGTGCATCGATCTTACGCAAGGCATCCCAGGCGGGAGCCAGCAGACGAACCTTGCGCATCGATCGACGGGTTTTTGTCACTCGATAAGCGCCGCGCACCTTCGATCGGCGAAACGTTACCGTGCCTTGCGCCAGATCGACGTCCTCCCACGCCAGAGCGATGGTCTCGGAAACCCGAGGGCCGGCCCAAATCATGAACTGCACCATTAACAGCTCCTGTGTGCGGGGGGTCGGTGTTTCCAGGATCTGCTTGATTTCTGCTCGGGTAAACGGGTCCGGTGCCTCTGGATCGGGCAGGCGCACCATCAAACCTTCGGTGGGGTCGTGGGCGACTTTCATCCGTGTGCGGTAGAGCCGGAACACCTGGCGCACGTTGCTGATGATGTCGCGGATGGTCTTGTTCTTGAGGGTTTTGGACAGTGGGCCCTGAATCCACTCCTGCAGGTCTAGGTGATCGATCGCGTTGATCTGGACTTTGCCCCAGCGCGGACGCACATGCACTTCGGCCTTGTTCGCGTAGCCTCGGTAACTGGATGCGGCCACGCTGTTGGCCTTGATTCGTAACCACAAGTCCAGATAGTGACCGAAGGTGTTCTCCTCCAGCCTGGCGGAGTTGGGGAAGTGCCGGGCGTAGTCAAAGGTGCCGGCTTGGATTTCGTATTCGATGATGGCAATCAAGCGTTTTGCCTGGGCGACAGTCGCCGGCGTGTTGCCTCCAGGTGACGTTCACCGAAGGCGTTAGTGCCCGGGAAGACGACAACCTGCGCGGCTGGCTGATCCAGTTCACCCTGACGGAGAAACTGTCCAACCCTGAGAAAGTCGAGGGCCGGCGATCGGGCAACGCGGTTACCGCGCAGTCCGGCCCGGGTGGGGCAGTGGGCGGCGGCGGTGGGGGAGCCGATCCCAGCAGCGGACCCGAGGAACTGACCGGGTTTGAAGCCACTTTGAAAAAGGTGGATGGCTGGCTGGGCGGGAGTGACAAGGCATGAAGCTGCATAAGGAATTGGCCATCAACGGCAAGCCCTACGTCCTGGTCAAAAACGAAGTCCGGCTGGATGCAAAAAGCCCCGGTCGGGCGACGTTCACCATTCAAGCTACAGCGCCGGTCAAAGGGCTGGTGACGCTGGATATTGGCTACAACGACAGCACGCTGCAGCGACACTTCATTGGCTACGTCGAACGTTCCACCACGGCCAGCAGCACCCAGCAGGTGCTGTTCTGCCGCGAGCTGGCCGCGATCCTGGCCAACCCGCTGCCGCTGAACCTGCGCCACGTCGACCTGCGCGCCGTCCTGGTCGAGATCAGCCAGCACACCGGCCTTCGCTTTCGCGTCCCGGAACGGCCTTACTCCGGGGTCAAGGCGCCATTCTTCTACAGCCTGGCTGCCGGATACCAAGCCATGGACAGCCTGGCCCGGGTTTTCAACATCTCCGACTTTATCTGGCAACAGCAGGGTGACGGCGAAGTGTTCGTGGGCAGTTGGGCCGACAGCTTCTTTGGCGTTCGCTCGCCGCTGCAACTGCCGGTGGAGCTGTTCGACGGCTACCAGGGCAACCAAAGCGCAATGATTGCAGCCCTTCCCGGGTTGCGACCAGGTGCAACGATCAACCACGGCGAGCGCATCACCAGTGTGGCGCTCATCGACAACCAGATGGCCATCCGATGGACGACGCAATCCGCCGCAGCGTAGAACGACAATTCCCCGAACTCACCGGCGGTTACCACCTGCCACGCTTTGCCCGGGTTGTCGCCGTGGCCGATGCCCCGGCCGGCGCCGGCATCTGTGACGACTTCCGGCCGCGCTATGCGGTCGACATCGAGGTCATGGGACCCGACGGCGAGCCAGACACCAAGCTGCCGATCCTGGCCGGCGTGCCGTTGCCGCTGCCCACCGGTGGCGAAGAGATGGGCATCTATGCCTTCCCGGAAGAGGGCACCCAAGTTGTGGTGTGCTTTGCCTACGGCCTACCGCACAAGCCTTATATCCAAACCATTCTGCCCCATGGCCTGAGCATGCCCAGCGTTCCGAAAGGCGACCAGGTGTGGCAGCACAGCGAAGCCTGTCAGCAGCGTGTTGACGCGGATGGCAACTGGCTGCGCCAGACTGACGGCAAGATCCGGGACAAGGCGATCGAGCGGGAAGTGGAGGCGATGGGCAACAACGAGACGTTCCAGAATCACACCAGGACGGTGGATGACCATTCCACAGAGTCAGTGGGTGGGATCAAGACGATCGAGGCGCTCGGCGCGCTTAAGCTGTTGTCGGGTGGGTCTGCGAGCCTGGCGGCGGTGGATGATCTGCACCAGGCGACCGGGCGGGACTTGAACCTGGTGGTGGGGCAGAGGCATAACGCCACGGTGGGTGGCGATATGGAGGAAAGGATTGAAGGGCTGCGCAAAAGCATGGCGGCTGTCAGCCAACGTTTGGTGGCGCCCAAGACATGGCTGGGATCGGAGAGCGTGAACGCCCTACAGATTCTTTGTGAACTCATAGATTTGGTAGACCAAATGAATTTGAATTTGGCTGCCCACGTTCACGCCTCTAGTCCTCCGCCAAATAACGCAACATTCTTTACTTCTGCTCACATGAAAGCAACTCAGCTGTCGTCAATAACGCGAACCTTAACAGGTTAGTCATGTACAGACTGAATCTCCTCCGGTTTGTCACAGCTAGCGCTGATTAGTGGTCTGTACTTGATGGTTTTTGTTTCTGTGTCATGGTACGCCTGGTAAAATTGAAAGCCCTCTCTTTGATGCTTGTCACAAAGAGCCTCAACCACTTCAAGGATTTTGTACTTGTCCTCGGCGGGAGTTTTTATGCCAAATATGATCCCTTCTAAACTGTTGAAGTCATATTTTAAACATCTGCCCTTTCCACTATCATAGACAGAGAGCCCGCTTTCCAAGATTAATCTGTATTCGTTTTCGCTTATCCAGTCAGGCATCTTGGTAGTAATGCTTTCTTGACGTCTATCCCAGTAGTTTTTTCGCCATTCAACTTCGTCTCGAAGCACGTCTGCACACGTACTAATATTACCATCAGTGTCGGAGTACCAATTTTCCTCGAGATCTCGTCGAGAGCAAATACCTATGGTTCTAAAAAAGTCCAGCTCGGGTGATTCGCCTTCATACTTCACCTTATGAAAACTAAGCGTCCTATCACCCCAGATGTCTCCGTTGGAACCTACGCCAATAGGCATATGAAACGGGAGGCTTTCTCTTTCATTGCCAGTGGTCGGTTTGAACTTCATACAAACACCTGCATGATTATCCCCATATGAACCCCATATAGACGAATTTGAGCAGGAATCCATAAAGCAAGCCGTATACCATTTCTCATGCGTAAGTTCTCTGAGACTCTCTATAAAGTCATCAGAAAAGTTTAACGTTATTTTGTGCCAGTTCGAACTGTCGCCACTTTTGTAAATAGAGTAATTTCTCAGGAATTGGTTTCCGTCCGCAGCGTAAATCGCAACTTCGTATGCAGAGCCATCGAGATTTTTTGTTTCTGCTAAAAGCGCAGTTGAAGACCGTAAGCATTCATCTTCAGTCATTTTCAAAATTTTAGTGTCGTGCGGCACGAGGCCCATATCCGCAAGCATCTTTGTGACTAGATGGAATGCATAGAGATGTATAGATCTTAGATGGATGAGGAGTTCATGTTTTGTTACTCTTTTTTCCGATTTCGAAAGATGCTCTACAAACTTTATTGTGTTTTTGTTATTTAAAAAAATTTCTGAGGTGTTATTTATTTTTTCGGAAACTTCAGTCGGTACATGTTTTAGTGAGGAAATAACTGGAAAGGGGATATCTGAAATGTTTCGACCTACAAGGTATTGAACGCTCCTGAGTGCCAAGCAGCGAATATAATACTTGAAAAGACAATTCCATACGATTTTGTCTCCGGAGAAATAAAGCTCGCGATATCCTTCAAGAGGGTCATTGAGCTGTTCCGGAGAAGCAAAGTAAATATATTGCCCTTCGAGTTCGCCAGTGCGCTCGCTATTGCCAAGAAGTCGATCTACTGATCTAAAACGATATAGAAACTCTGTCATATCACCCTTCTGCAGTACATCTTGATGTTAATTAACAACGAAGGTAGCTCCTTTTTCTCAAATGATAAAGGGCGCTGATTTGCTCCCTTTTGCGTTACACAACGCTTTATCGTTGCCAAGAACCGCTAACAAATATAGCGCGCAAGAGCGCTCCTGCAGGGCCCTCTGGCTCTCTCCGACCTTGGTCCTATGGGCAGAAGCTTACATCTGGTGCCCTACCTGAGTGGAATTCTCGGGTTTACAAACGGTCTTCTGAAAAAATCATCCCCGCAAGAAAAAAACAGATGAAAAAGCACTTATCCCCCTCCCGCCGACGGGCTTTGTGTCCCTTTTTTGTGCAAACGGGGAGTGGGGTGCAAACGGTGCCCCCGCCCAAGCCCGCTGCGGGGTCTGGGGGCTGTTTCGCAATTGCACAGAGTGCAAGGCTTTGCAAAAAAATGCAGTGGTCTCGCACATGCGTCACGGGGCGGCAGGGGAGTGGTCACCCAGGCGAGGTGCCCGGTTTACGGGGACTATGGTTGTGAAAACCTGCAGCAAGCGGTGTTTTCGTTTTCGGAACCGTTTATATCAGGGGCCAACCCGCCGCTCTCGAACCCTACGCAAAAACGACTGTAAGGCCCAGCCTGTCTGGGTTTCCAGCATTCTGAGGCATTTCACGGCATCACCATCAATTTTAGGCCGCCAGTACCAATCAAGAGCGTGTGAAAAAAACGCCGAAACGATGGGCGCATGGCTATTTTCCAGGCGCGGGATGGGAAAAGGGTAATTTTAGTAATCGATAAGTCAGAATGGGCTGAAGCCCTTATGGAGCGTGGCTTTCAGCCATTACCTTGGAGGGTAATATAAGGTAACGAGAGAGGTAATATTTTGTTCAAGTCCCCATTTTACTGGGTTTGGCGGCTGACTGGCATTACTAGCTCTGAAAGTAATTTTCTAACCACTTACTTACCTAATTATTACCTCTATAAAACTATATCAACTACTTGATTTTATTAGGGTTTATCCGATTTTTCGCAGAACATTACCAAAATTACCTTTTCCCATTCCTCAATATAAATCGGTGCAGATGCAGTGCTTGTCTTCTCTCGCACCAACCTGGCGCAAAACCCATGGGACTGACATGGGACTGGCGATACCCATTTTTTCCAAGAGCAGCAGGGCTGCAGCCCTTGTAAACCGGGGGGGGTGTGTATAGGATGCCGCTCGCGGGTACTTTCGAATCTCTCCTTCACCGCCACATTCTGCAAACACAAACCCCTGATTTTCCTAGTGAAAGTCGGGGGTTTGTGGTTTCTCGCGGCTGAAAAAAAGGCCATATAGGCCCAATGTGGGACTGACGCTGTTTTTTTCCGTCAGCCTTCGGACACGCCCGCTCGGCGCGTTCAGAATTGGCAGGTGGGCTTCCAGGCTGGTTAAACGGGCTGCTTCGGTCAACGATGGTCGAAGAGGTGCCTGCGAAAACAAGGACGATTCATCCTGCATCGAATCGTTTGCAATTCTTCCGCCCATCCGGACTGCGTAATATGACCACCCGACCGAAGCCGAAACTCAACCTTCGTATTCTGATTCTTATCTTTGTAATGCTTTCGGCAATCGCAACCCTGGCCAACAGTTTTTGGGTGACGTTCACGATTCAGAAGCAGGAGTTGATCGAGAATGCGCTGGAAGTGAACAAGGCCTACGCCTCTCGGATCGCCCGGAGTGTGGAGCAGGTACTCAATTCCGACCTCGATAAATTGAAATACAGTTCGTTCGTCATTGGCAAAGCGTTTGGCGATAAGCAGAATTTGACGGAGGAAGCCCAGCGACTGTTTGGGCAAGACGCCAGTTTCAACTCCGTGTTGATCGCCGATGCGACGGGGACAATCATTGCCTCGGCTCCCGAAAACCTCCACCTCGATGGGCGCACGCTGCAACACCGCGAGCCTCTCAGCCTTCGCGTGCCGATAATCAGCAACGCGTTCAAGTCCATGGCAGGCAATCTGGTGGTCTTTGTCAGCCACCCCATATTCGACGCGAAAGGAGAGTACCTGGGGCTGATCGGGGGCAGTGTCCGACTTGAGCAGAGGAATACGCTCCAGGCGCTGATGGACACCAATGTGCGCAAGGACGGGGCGCATGTCTATCTTGTCGACAGCGCCCGCCGGGTGCTCTATCACTCCGATCCCGAGCACATCGGGACAGTCGCTGGAAAGGGGTTGATCGACGACGCGGCGCTCAGTCACGACGGGGGAACATTGCAGGCGATAGATGCCGATGGCGTGCAAATGCTCGCCGGTTTCGCCAGGGTGCCCATCAGCGGTTGGGGGGTGATCTCGCAGCAGCCGCTCGATAACATCCAAGCCATCCTGCGACACACCATGGCCAAGGTGGCGCAGGGCATCGCGCCGCTGGCGCTGTTCGGAATCGTGTTGATCTGGTGGCTGGGCGCGCGAATTTCGGTGCCGTTGTCCAGGCTTGCCGATTGCGCCAAACGGCTGGATTCGCCGGACAGCTACGAACGTATCAGCGCAATCCCGACGCGCTATTTCGAAAGCTGGCAGATTCGCAGAGCGCTGCTGCTCGGCGCCACCCTGCTGCAGGAAAAGATCGGCAAACTCAACCAGCAAGCGCAAACCGATGTGTTGACCGGGCTGGCCAATCGCCGGGCGATGCAGGACGTTCTGTTGCGCTGGCAGGATGCTGACAAAGCGTTCGCGGTCGTGTCCATGGACATCGATCACTTCAAGCGCGTGAACGATACGTTTGGCCATGGTGTGGGCGATGAAACGCTGCGCGCCATTGCGGGGCTCATGCAGCAGAATTCTCGGTCCAACGACCTGCCTTGTCGGGTCGGTGGCGAGGAGTTCGTATTGTTGTTACCCAATAGTTCGCTTCAGGTTGCAACGGATGTCGCCGAGCGACTGCGTGCCTCGATCGATGCCGCCAACATCGAAACGGTCGGGCACATCACCGTTTCGCTGGGCGTCGCGCTATGGCATCCCGGTGGCGATTCGATATCCGCTGTGCTGGAGAGGGCTGATCAGCTTTTGTATCAGGCCAAGCAAAGCGGGCGTAATCGGGTGGTAGCGGAGCAGGCTCGATGGGAGGCTGTGGCTATCGGGTCAAGCCTTTAATGCCGATGCCGATGATGAATATCCGGAAAATGTGGATGGCTATGCTTGATCGGGCTATGGGTATGCACGTGACTGTGCGGCATCGCCGGGTCCCACTCGAACGGGTGTTCATGTTGATGGTGCTCATCGTGGACATGCCGATGCCCGTGTTCCGTCGCCTCATGCTGATGTGCATGGGCGTGGCGCTCGGTCAGGTGCAGCCACACCCCGGCGGCCATCAGCGCTGCTGCAATCCAGAACGCGCCGTTCACCGACTCGCCCAGCACCAGCAAGGCCAGCGCGGCGCCGAGGAACGGCGCGGTAGAGAAATAAGCGCCGGTACGCGCACTGCCCAGCCCGCGTAAGGCCAGCACAAACAGCACCAGGCTGATGCCATAGCCGAGAAACCCGACCAGCAAGATCGGCGCGAGCTGCGCCAGGCCGGGGATCTGCGCGCCGAGATACAGCGCCAGGCTGCAGTTGACCACGCCCGCGATCAAGCCTTTGGCGCCGGCGATAAACAATGCGTCCGAGGCCGACACTTTACGTGTCAGGTTGTTATCGATGCCCCAGCACAGGCAGGCCACCGCCACGGCGAGCGGCCCGGTCCAATCGTGACTGTCGGCGCCGCCTTGGGGCCATGACAACGCCACGCCACCCAGCACAATCGCAATCATCCCGAGGACGATGCGACGGTCTGCGTTTTCCCTGAACACGAGCCAGGCGATCAACGCGGTCAATACCGATTCAAGGTTGAGCATCAGCGACGCGGTGGCGCCCGAGGTGCGGGTCAGGCCGAACATCAGGGCCACGGGCCCGAGGATGCCGCCGAACGCAATGGCGCCGAGCAGCCAGGGCCATTCGGAGGGGGTCAAGCCGGTGGGGGTCCAGCCGCGATCGCGGATCAGGCGCACGATGGCGAGTCCGGCACCGCTGCCGAGGTAAAGCAGGCCTGCGAGCAGCACGGGCGAGAGGCCCAGGCCGAGGCTTTTGGCGAGCGGGGTGCTGGCGCCGAACAGCGCGGCGGCGGCGAGTGCGTAAAGGATACTGAGGTTCATGGGCCATCCTCGAAAGGTTGGCCCATGATACGTCGCTTGCTCAGGTTAAATCCCGCGCAAATAGAGCAACGTCCGGCTTAGTGTGCAGTTTTCAGCTTGACCACATCACCGGAGATCTTGGTGGTGTAACCGCTCAGCACCCAAGCCCAGAACCATTTTTCCTGGACTTCGGTATTGATCAGCGCGTCGCCACCTTTTGCCTGGATGGCAGCCGTCTGGGCGCGGACGAAACGGCTGTTCTGGCCGATCGGGATAACACCGAACAGCATGATGCCGGTGGCGCTGGCTTCACTGTGACCCAGCACGGTGTATTGGCTGCTGTCGTATTGCGGGGATTTGATGGCGGTGCCGGTGCAGCCGGCGAGGGTGAAACCGAGAACTGCTGCTGCAACCACTTTACTGACGTACTTCACTGAGTAACTCCATGGACTGAATCCCGAGATTCAATTCTCGGGGGCGATACTCTAAACGCTCCTGTAACAGATTGAAATCAATCGCCCGTCGTTCAGGCTTGCACATACACCCAAGCCGTGAGGCCCGATGCCAGCGCCACGCTGACCCGCTTGTAGTCGGACACTTCATACGCATCCGCCGCCGCCAACTCCTGCTCGCTAATCTGAAACACCATGCCTTCAACGCTGGCGCCTTGTTCGGTGCTCGGCGCGACGATCGGGTGGTGGGTCTTGCCACTGGTGGCCAGCACTTGCGGGTCGGTAATTTCTACCCAGTTTTTCGAGTAGCCCAACATGGCATCGTGCTGGCCTGCCAGTTCTCGGCCGAAGTTGGCGAGTTGGACTGCTTTGTCCTGCAGGGTGCCGTAGGAAAACAACAGCACGGGAAATTCGGCGTAGCGTTCCATTCTGGTTCCTTTGAACGATTAAGCGAGGAGGTCTTCATAGAATGCGCCATACGGCTTGCTCGGGTGAGCGATCTGGATCTCCAGAATCCACAACCCTGCATTCGGGTAGTGCTCGAAGTCGCCGAGGTTGCCGCCACGATGGATCGCGTGGGGAAAGTCGCTGACGCGGTGGCCCTTGATGTCGAGGTTCAACTGCCAGCCCATGGCCTGGGCTTGTGCCTCGGCGTAGCGGTAGAGTTCGAGGCCGATGACCTGGTCGTTTTTCCAGCGAGCTTGCACGCGGTCGAACAGCGCTTTGGCCGCGTTGGCGCAGGCGATCATGTCCGGGTCGGTGCCGGTGGTGAACGTGGCGCCGGCGTCGCCTTCGTGACCTTGCCAGACCGCGCCCATGTCGATGAAGAAAATATCGTTTTCACCCAGTACCGGGTCGCCGTCGGAGTGTTGCTTGAAGGCCTTGAGGGTATTGGCGCCGAAGCGCACCAGCAGCGGGTGCCAGATGCGCTGCATGTCGAGGTCGGCGAGGACGTGTTTGCCCAGCTCGCGCGCTTCGGATTCGAGCATGCCGGGGCGGATGCGTTGGGCCAGTTGTTCGATGGCCTGCCAGGTCATGGCCTGGGCGTAACGCATGGATTCGATACTGTAGGCTGCGCCCACGGCTTCTTTGGGTAGTACGGACACCGGTATCTCCTTGTGCGGTGGTTAGCGTTATGCGGTTTACTATATAGCGACGGGTATTGGGCGCCCAAGCGAAATTATCAGAAATGCAGCCCCGCCAGGCCGCCCAGCACCAAGGCCACACCGCCCGCGGTATACGACAGGCGCTTCAACCATTCCTTGCGCGTCAACAACGTGATCGCCGCCAACGAAATCGCGATCTGAATCGCCGTCATCGCCTGGGCCCAGCGGTGATGCTGGTGCAAGGCTTCTTCGGATTTCTGATCCCATTCCCGTGAGGTTGCCTCCAGCTTTTCGGCCTGTTTGCGCACGTCTTCCTTCTGGCCCTTGTAGCGCTCGCTCTCATCCTTGTAATGCGCGGCGTCCACACCGGGAATATGGGTAGCCAGTTCCGCCAGGTTTTGCCGGCTGGATTTGGCCTGGTAGTAGTTCCACTGGTTGGCGGCTTCGGTCTTGAAAATGGCAGCGTTGTTCTTGTCCATCGCCGCTTCGCTTTCGGTGGAGCCGGCCTGGTAGCTGAGCATGGCGCCAAGGGTGGCCATCAGCGCGGTCATCACGGCAATGCGGCTGGCGAAATTGTCACCGCGCGCGTGGGCATGTTCGGTGGTGTGTTCGATGTGTTTTTCGTGGGGGCTGGGGACTTCGAAGGCTTCGGTCATGGCGGCGGCTGTGAAGGGATTGAGGGATTTTCATTGTTCCTCAGCGAAGCTGTCTCAATCCTGTACGTAACGTTGCAAACCCGCCACCAGCGCATCAAACGTCGCCCGGCAGCGCGGGCTGTTGCGCAGGTCTTCGTGCATGGTGACCCAGGTGTCGAGTTTGAGCGCGAATGCCTCCGGCAGTACCCGGCGCAGGCGCGTGTCTTGTTGGGCCAGCTTGACCTGGCATCCGCCGATGCCGGCGCCGGCACGGATCAGCGCCAGTTGCGCCAAGTCGCTGTCGCTGCTGAGGGCGAAGGTGCCGCGCTCGAAGCCTTTGACGGCCAGGCTGCGGATAAACGCGTTTTCCCGGTCGTAGCCGATCACCGCGTGGTCGGTCAGGTCTTTCAACTCTTGCGGCGTACCGTGCTGGTGCAGGTAATCGTCGCGGGCATGCAGGCCGACTTCGATCAGGCCGATGCGCTGTGCCAGCAATTGCTCCTGGCTGGGGCGGACCATCCGCACGGCGATGTCGGCTTCCAATTGCAACAGGTCGCTCAGGCGGTTGGTCAGGACCAGTTCGACCTTGAGCTGAGGATGCTGTTGGCGCAACCGCGTGATGATCGGCGGCAGTACTTCCACGCCGACCACTTCACTGGCGGAGACACGCACCACGCCGCGCACTTCGTCGCCCTGGGAGGAGGCGCTGCGTTCCAGGGCGGCGGCCGTGCGCTCCATGGTCTCGGCGTGGGCCCTCATGGTGTGAGCCACTGCCGTCGGCAGCAGGCCGGTGGGGGAGCGAGTGAACAGCACCACGCCCAGGGCCGTTTCCAGCGCGGCAATGTGCCGACCGACGGTGGGCTGTGTGATGCCGAGCTGCCGTGCGGCCCCCGACAGCGATCCTTCCTTGAGTACGCCAAGAAACGATCGGTAAAGCTCCCAACCAATGTTCAATGCCATGCGTAAATGTATAGCGTCTGGATGGTCTTCGGCAATTCCTCTATAGCCAGGCTACGAACAGAATGGCCACTCCAACCAACGTGGGAGCGGGTGATGAGCAAGGTACTGGTATTGGGTGCAACCGGCGGTATCGGCGGCGAAGTGGCGCGACAGTTGAGCGTGGCGGGCTGGCAGGTGTGTGCGTTGACCCGGGATGTCGCCAAGGCCCGTAGCCAGAATGCCGCCTATACCTGGCTCAAAGGCGATGCGCTCAATCGCCAGGACGTCATCGCTGCCGCCCGTGGCTGCGCGGTGATCATCCATGGGGTGAACCCGCCGGGCTATCGCAATTGGGCCGAGCAGGTGCTGCCGATGATCGACAACACCATTGCTGCCGCCATCGCCGAGCGCGCGACCATCGTGTTGCCCGGCACGGTCTACAACTTCGGGCCGGATGCGTTCCCGGTGCTTTCCGAAGACTCACCCCAGCACCCGCTGACCCGCAAGGGCGCGATACGTGTGCAACTGGAGCAGCGCTTGCTTCAGTCTTCCCGCGAGGGCGCTCGTGTAGTGATCGTGCGTGCCGGGGATTTTTTCGGCGCCGGAGCGGCCAACAGTTGGTTCTCCCAAGGCCTGGTCAAACCCGGTAAACCGGTGCGCGCGGTCAGCGCCCCAGGTGCGCCAGGCGTCGCCCACCAATGGGCCTACCTGCCGGATGTGGCGCGCACCATGCTCGAGTTGATTGAGCGCCGCGCCGCCCTCGACGCCTTTGCCTGCTTTCATATGGCCGGGCACGTGGACAGTGATGGCACGCAGATGAGCCAGGCGATCCAGCGCGTAGTGTTACGCAGGACGGGCCTGCAACCGCGTGTAGGCGTATTTCCCTGGTGGCTGTTGAAGTTGGCTGCGCCGTTTGTCGTGACCTTTCGCGAGATACAGGAGATGCGTTATCTGTGGCAAACCCCGTTGCGTATGGATAACCAACGCTTGCTTGCGGCCCTGGGCCACGAACCCCATACGCCGTTGGAGCACGCGGTGGAGGCCGCATTGACCAGCCTGGGCTGCCTGCCCACGCCGGCCTGATCAGGCGCACAGCCTAAAAGGTTGCCTGCCGACAAGCGTGGCCGTTATTGTGCTGAATCCTTTTAGTCCTACCTCCAGGGTTTCGTCACGATGAATGCACCGCGTAGCGCAGTCGGTCCGATCAAGGCCGTGATTTTCGATATGGACGGCTTGTTGCTGGATACCGAAGGCATCTACACCGAAGTGACGCAGATCATCGCCGAACGCTTCGGGCGTACCTATGACTGGGGGATCAAACAGCACATCATCGGGCGCGGGGCCCAGGACCTGGCCGACTACGTGGTCAAGGCGCTGGACCTGCCGATCACGGCGGCTGAGTTCCTCGAAATCCGTGAGCCGCTGATGAGCGAGCGTTTCCCCAGGGCGTTGGGCATGCCCGGCGCCGAAGCGTTGGTACGGCACCTGAACGCGCACAATATTCCGATTGCGGTGGGCACCAGTTCGTCGCGCAACTCCTTTGGCCACAAGACCACGCTGCACCGCGAATGGTTTGGCCTGTTCGGCACCATCGTCACGGCTGACGACCCGGAAGTCGGTGCCGCCAAACCTGCGCCGGACATCTTCCTCACCGCCGCGCGGCGCCTGGGCATCGCGCCGCAAGATTGCCTGGTGTTTGAAGACTCGCCGTTCGGCGTCACCGCAGCAAAGGCGGCCCGGATGACCGCCATCGCCGTGCCCGACGAAGCCATGGCCGACAGCAAGTACCACCACGCCGACCAGATCATCCGCAAACTCGCGGACTTCGACCTCGCCGCCTACGGCCTGCCGCCCATGTCCTGACCCGGTGCTTACAGGCGGTTATGCGCTGAAGCCACCGTCGATGGTCAGGCTGGCCCCAGTGATGTAACCCGCTTCCGGCCCGGCCAAGTAGGCCACAAAGCTGGCGATCTCCTCGACATGGCCATAACGGCCCACCGCCATCAACCCGATCAGGCTCTCGGCGAACTCACTGTTCGCCGGGTTCATGTCGGTGTCCACCGGCCCTGGCTGCACGTTGTTAATGGTGATGCCACGTGGCCCCAGGTCCCGCGCCAGGCCCTTGGTCAGGCCGACCAGCGCCGCCTTGCTCATCGCATACGGCCCGCCGCCGCCAAAGGGCATGCGTTCGGCGTTGGTGCTGCCGATGTTGATCACGCGGCCGCCTTCGCCCATGTGCTTGGCCGCTTCCTGAGTGGCGATGAATACGCTGCGCACGTTGATTGCCAGGGTCTGGTCGAAGTCCTCCAGTTTGAAGTCTTCCAGCGGCGCGATGGCCAGCACGCCGGCGTTGTTCACCAGGATATCCAGGCGCCCAAAGGCTTGGACCGTGGCGTTGACCGCGTTGCGAATCGCCGTGGCATCGGCGCTGTCGGCCTGAATCGCCAGGGCTTTGCCGCCGGCGCTGATCACGCTGTTCTGCAGTTCTGCGGCCTTGGCGGCGGAACTGACGTAGGTAAAGGCGACGGCCGCACCTTGCGCCGCAAGACGCTTGACGATGGCGGCGCCGATGCCGCGTGAACCGCCTTGAATCAAGGCGACTTTGCCGCTGAGGTTCTGGGTAGTCATGTTGATCTCCTCACTGTTCAAGGCGGGATGCCTTGTGGATGCAGCCGAGTATCGACCTCACCCGCCGCTGTCGGTAGACCCGGATTGCTATAGTCTGTGTAAACCAAAAGTTTAGAGTGGGCGGATATGGAGAGCTTCGGCAGTATCGAATGCTTTGTGCGCAGCGCCGAAGGCGGCAGCTTTGCCGAAGCGGCCCGGCGCTTGAGCCTGACCCCGGCGGCGGTGGGCAAAAGTGTCGCCAAGCTGGAAGCGCGCCTGGGGGTGCGGCTGTTCCAGCGCAGCACCCGGCGCCTGACCCTGACCGAAGCCGGCAAGCGGTTCCTCGCCGAAGTCAGCGACAGCCTCATCACCATTCAGAACGCCGTGGCCAACCTGGCCAGCGCCGAGGGGCGGCCGGTGGGGACGCTCAAGGTCAGCATGGGCACGGTGTTCGGTAATCGTTATGTCATGCCGTTGCTGGGGGAATTCGTCCGGCGTTTTCCGGATATCAGCCCGGATTGGCATTTTGACAACCGCCAGGTCGACCTGATCGGCCAGGGCTTCGATGCAGCCATCGGCGGTGGTTTTGAGCTGCCCCAGGGCGTGGTTGCACGCAAGCTGACGCCCGCGCACCGGGTGTTGGTGGCGTCAGCGGATTACCTGGCGCAACGCCCGCCGGTACTGGCGCCCGAGGATTTGGCGCGCTGCCTGGGCATCCTGATCCGCTCCCCGCAAACCGGCCGCGTGCGCTCCTGGCAACTGACCAGCCGCGAGCGCGAACAGCGTCCGTTGGCGCTCAAGCCACGCATGACCCTGAGCGACTCGGAGGCCGCTTGTTGCGCGAGTGCCCAGGGGATGGGCATTGCGCTGGTGAGCATGCCGATGGCAGTGCCGTTCCTCGACAGTGGCGCGGTGGTGCGGGTGCTGCCCGACTGGTACGTCGACGACGGCAACATCTCCCTCTACTACGCCGAACACAAACTGCTGCCCGGCAAGACCCGGGCGTTTGTCGACTTCATCCTCGAGCAGTTTTTAATCGCGGGACTGGCGCAGCGCTTCAGCGCGATTTGATCGCCGCGACCTGTTCTATCGGCTGCGCGGCCAGCCGATGACAGTCTTCGGCCGCGGGGTGGCGTAGGTCCTGACCTTCGACGTCGACAACCCCAATCGCACCAACCCTTCGGCAATCGTCACCGCCGCCGTTACCCCGTCCACCACCGGCACCCCGGTGCGCTGGCGAATGCGTTCGTCCAGCCCGGCCATGCCGCCGCATCCCAGGCAGATCACCTCGGCCTTGTCCTCGCGGATCGCCAGTTCCGCCTGCCGCACGATGGCCTCCATGGCCGCCAGCGGGTGTTCTTCCAGCTCCAGCACCGCCATGCCGCTGGCCCGCACCGAGGCGCAGCGTTGATACAGGCCGGCGAGTTTCAGGCGGTCCTCGATCAGCGGTACGGTGCGGTCCAGGGTGGTCACCACCGAGTAGGCGTGGCCGAGGAACATCGCGGTGGTGGCTGCCGCTTCGGTGATGTCCACTACCGGCACATTCAACAATTCCTGTAGGCCTTCGCGCCCATGTTCGCCATACCCGGCCTGGATCACCGCATCGAACGGCTGGTCGTAGGCCATCACGCGGTCCATCACCGCGATGGCCGCCAGGTAGCTCTCAAAATTGCCTTCCACCGATTCGGCGCCGAAGTACGGCGTGAGCCCGACAATTTCGGTGCCCGGCGAGGCCACGGACCGCGCTTGCTCGGCGATGGTCTGGGTGATGGATTCGGTGGTGTTGACGTTGACCACGAGGATACGCATGGAATGTCCTTTTTAATGACTGACGTTATCGACTGCAATGCTTTCACCGCTGACATCAGCGTAGAACGCTTGGCGCTTGGCGATCAGCCGGTACAACAGCCCTGCAATACCGGCGCCAAACAACCAGGAAAACGGCGAGACACTGGCAAACCCCGGCAACAGCGCCAGCAGGATGGCGATCACCGCCGCAGGAATAAATGCCGCCACCGCGCGCATGTTCACGCCACGGCTGTAGTAATAAACGCCATTCGGGTCTTCGCTGTACAGTTGCGGCACATCGACCTGGCTTTTACGGATCAGCCAGTAATCGACCATGATCACCCCGTACAACGGCCCGAGCAGCGCGCCCAGGCCGGAAAGGAAATACACGATCACCAGCGGGCTGTTGTAGAGGTTCCACGGCAGGATCAGCACCGCCACGGCTGCGCTGATCAACCCGGCGCGGCGGAAGTTCAGGTACTTGGGCGCCAGGTTGCTCAGCACAAAGGCCGGGGCGACGAAGTTGGCCATGATGTTCACCGCCACGGTGACGATCAGGAACGCCAGGCAGCCGAGTACCAGGAAGAACGTATTGGGGATCGCCGCGATGATCTCGGTCGGGCTTTCGATCACCCGGCCATTGAGCTGGAACTGCCCGCCGCAGAGCAACACGGTGATGGCGGCGAACACCAGGATGTTCACCGGCAGGCCCCAGAAGTTGCCGACCTGGATGGTCTTGCGGCACGGCGAAGAGCGCGCGAAGTCGCAGAAGTTGAGGATCAACGTACCGTAGATCGCCAGCCACAGCGCGCCGCCGGCAAAGATATTGCGCCACATCTCGCCACCGGTGAGCGGCTCGCGGATCGACCAGGCGATGTGGCCGTCGGCCTGGAAGTACATCCAACCGGCCAGCGAAGCGACGGTCAGCAAAATCACCGGCCCGGCGAAGCCTTCGTAGCGACGCACGGTTTCCATGCCGTAGGCCAGAATCACCAGTTGCACGAACCAGATCGTCACAAAGCACGCCCAGCCCAGGCTCGACAGGCCCAGGATCGAGTTGTGGTCATAGTCGGCAAACCCCGGATGAATCGCCGTCAGCAATACTCGGAACACCACCGA
This sequence comes from Pseudomonas sp. GV105, assembly GCF_003058185.1. Lineage (NCBI taxonomy): Bacteria > Pseudomonadati > Pseudomonadota > Gammaproteobacteria > Pseudomonadales > Pseudomonadaceae > Pseudomonas > Pseudomonas sp. GV105. The sequence goes on along the minus strand of NZ_QBUF01000004.1, from coordinate 414,281 downwards.
GGCCAGGTAGGTCTGGATACCAAACCAGGCAATCGCAATGACCGCACGGATCAAGGCCGGAATCTGGGCGCCGTGAATGCCGAAGCTGATGCGGCTGATCACCGGAAACGGCACCCCGGTCTTCTGCCCCATATAACCCGACAAGTTCATGAAGAAGTACACCAGCGCCGCGCCGATCCCCAGGGATAACAGAATCTGCCAGCCACCCAGGCCCAGCGCATATAAGCCAATGGCGAACGAGTAATTGGCGATGTTGTGTACGTCGTTGGTCCATAACGCGAAGATGCTGTAGCGCCCCCAGCGTCGGCCTTCGACCTTGGTCGGCGCCAGGTCCCGGTTGTGCAGGCGCGGGCTGAGTACCAGCGGGCCAGGGCTCGCGGCCTCGGGGTTGAGGGCGGAGGAGGGCAGATCCAGTGCGAGGGTGTTCGAGAGGCGTGTACGCATTCCGGCAGGCTCCAGCACTGCTGCAGCAAAGCCGCAGCGGGAAAGTGTATGTATGTTTTGTATTTATTGTATACAAAGCGTACTTCACCTTAAGCCACATACGTGCCAGTTTTCGATCTATGAAAATCTTGGTTAATTTCGTTTTTATAGGTTCTATAAATAACTGACTGAATTCAAAGCGATATAAATTGACCGTTTGAACAGGTATTTATTTTTGACGGGGCAGAACCTCTGTTTAGAGGATAAACAGCGGCAGAGAGGAGATGTTACGTTTTGGTGCGAAGGTCGATGGATTGCACACATAAATGGCACCGATGGTTACATTTGTGTGTACATTTTTACGCTCGGCACAAAACAAATGTGGGAGGGGGCTTGCTCCCCCTCCCACATGGTTGACTGCGTCAGCGCTTAGGCCTTGCTGATGAGATTCCCGGCATGCAGCCCGCATTCCTTCTGCGTGGCTTCTTCCCACCACCAGCGGCCTTCGCGTTCGTGTTGGTTTGGCAACACCGGGCGGGTGCAGGGCTCGCAGCCGATGCTGATAAAACCGCGCTCGTGCAGGCTGTTGTACGGTAGCTCCAGCATGCGGATGTAACTCCAGATCTCTTCGCTGGTCATCTGCGCCAGTGGGTTGAACTTGTACAGGGTGCGTTCCGGGGTGGAGAAGGCCGTGTCGATTTCCAGCGCCGCCACTTGGCTGCGGGTGCCGGGGCTCTGATCGCGGCGCTGGCCGGTAGCCCAGGCGCGCACGCCGGAGAGCTTGCGGCGCAGCGGCTCGATCTTGCGCACGCCGCAGCATTCGCCATGGCCGTCTTTGTAGAAGCTGAACAAGCCTTTCTCTTTGACGAAGGGTTCCAGTTTGCTCTGGTCCGGCGAGATCAGCTCGATGTCGATCTTGTAGAACTCGCGCACCTGTTCGATGAAACGGTAGGTCTCCGGGTGCAGGCGGCCGGTGTCGAGGCTGAACACCTTGACGTTCTTGTTCAGCTTCCAGGCCATGTCCACCAGCACCACATCCTCGGCACCGCTGAAGGAAATCCACAGGTCATCGCCGAACTGGCTGAACGCCAGCTTGAGAATGTCCTGGGCAGATTTGTTGGCATAGGTCGTGGCGAGTTCAACGACATCGAAGGCTTGGTTCATCAGGACGGTTCCTACAGGTCAGTGGCGCTGAGCGCTCTATAGGAGAGTGATGGTATCAAAATCCGCCCTGCGTTGCGGCCGCCGCCTTGAATCGCTAGAGTTCGGCAGTCTTTTTGCTCGCTCGACTTGAACAATACAAATAGGAGTGTCTCGTGGAAATTGCCTGTCTCGACCTGGAAGGGGTATTGGTTCCGGAAATCTGGATCGCCTTCGCCGAAAAAACCGGTATTGAATCCCTGCGGGCGACCACCCGGGACATTCCCGACTACGACGTGCTGATGAAGCAACGCCTGCGCATCCTCGACGAACACGGGCTCAAGCTCGCCGATATCCAGGAAGTGATCGCTACCCTCAAGCCGCTGGACGGTGCCATCGAGTTCGTCAACTGGCTGCGCGAGCGCTTCCAGGTGGTGATTCTGTCGGACACCTTCTACGAATTCTCCCAGCCGCTGATGCGCCAGCTGGGGTTCCCGACCCTGTTGTGCCACCGCCTGATCACTGACGAAACCGACCGCGTGGTCAGCTACCAACTGCGCCAGAAAGACCCCAAGCGCCAGTCGGTGCTGTCGTTCAAGAGCCTGTACTACCGCGTGATCGCTGCCGGTGATTCGTACAACGACACCAGCATGCTGGGCGAGGCCGACCGCGGGATTCTGTTCCATGCGCCGGAGAATGTGATCCGCGAGTTCCCGCAGTTCCCGGCGGTGCATACGTTTGAAGAGCTGAAGAACGAGTTCATCAAGGCTTCGAACCGGCCGTTGAGCCTGTAAGTCGTTCCGCGCAGTTGGCGGCCCCATCGCGAGCAAGCCCGCTCCCACATTCGACCGCGTTTATCCTCTGGAAACGCGGTCGAATGTGGGCGCGGGCCTACAGCCGCCTGAGTTCTTAAGCCCCTGCCAGCAACCGCTCATACGGGATGCTCAAGCCTTCATGCAGGCGCTTGATCATCGACAGGCTCAGCTTTCGCTTGCGGTTGAGCACTTCGGACACCCGGCCGCTGGTGCCGATGAAGGCCTCCAGGTCGCGCGCCGTCATGCCGAGTTGCTCCATGCGAAAGCGGATGGCTTCCACCGGGTCCGACGGCGGCATCGGATAATGTTCGGCCTCATACTTTTCAATGAGGACCGCAAGAATTTCCAGCTCATCGCCCTCAGGCGAGCCGATTGGCGCTTCCCATATCTGTTCGACGCGTGCGAGCGCGGCGGTGAGGTCTTCTTGGGAATGTATGGGTTTGATGTTCATCACACGGTCTCCGCGTTGATCTGATCGTACTGTGCGTGGGTTCCCACGAAACGTATGAACCCAAGCTGACGCTGATAATTGATCGCCATGATCACTCGATACCGGTTGCCGCCCACGTTGAATACAACCCTGCTGCCTTTGAGGATGCTCGCGGTTCCGAGCTCCGCCTTGAGCGCTTGCGGCGTTGGGTATGCAGCCTTCTCCATATGGCGATACAACTCGACCAGCGGTGTTTTGGCGTCGATACAAGCTGGGTGGCTCTCCCAGAAGAGACGTAAGGTCGAGAACGCGATTATCCGCATGAGTCAGACCTCCCAATTTGGGAGATATTAGGCTCAGGCAAGTGCAGATGCAATCTTGGAAATATTTTCTGACGAGTAAGCAATCGCTTCATGTGATCCTTCACAGATGGCGGGTGGACGGTCGAAACCGGACGCTATCCTCCGGTTCACAGGCCGTCCACAGCGGTTCTGATTCAGGTTTTTTCCGCGGCCGGGCGTTGCCTCCCAACGCCAGGAAGGGCGCTGCGTTACAGGCTTTCCAGGGTTTGTAACAACACCCGCACCTTGGTCAGCGACTCCTGATATTCCGCCTGCCATTGCGAGTCGGCGACGATCCCTCCGCCGCCCCAGCAGCACACCTGGCCGTCTTTGACCAGCAGGCTGCGGATGGCGATGGAGCTGTCCATCTCGCCACGCACGTCCAGGTACACCAGCGAGCCGCAGTACAGCCCGCGGCGGGTTGGCTCCAGTTCGTCGATGATCTGCATTGCGCGGATCTTCGGTGCGCCGGTGATGGAGCCGCCAGGGAAGCTGCCGGCGATCAGATCCAGGGCGTCCTTGTCGTCGGCCAATTCGCCGGTGACGCTGCTGACCAAGTGATGCACGTTGGGGTAGCTTTCCAGGCTGAACAACTCCGGTACTTTCACCGAGCCGGTGCGGCAGGTGCGCCCGAGGTCGTTGCGCAACAGATCGACGATCATCAGGTTCTCGGCACGATCCTTGGGGCTGGCCAGCAGTTCGGCGGCGTTGGCGGCGTCTTCTTCAGGCGTCAGGCCGCGCGGGCGGGTGCCTTTGATCGGGCGGGTTTCGACCTGGCGCTGGCTGATCCTGACGAAACGTTCCGGCGACAGGCTCAGTACCGCGCCGTCATCCGGCAGGCTCTGGAACCCGGAAAATGGCGTCGGGCAGGCTTCGCGCAAGGCGCAGTAGGCCGCCCACGGATCGCCGCTGCACGCTGCGCGAAAGCGCTGCGTGAAGTTGACCTGGTAGCAGTCGCCCGCGCGGATATAGTCGTGGATGCGGGCGATGGCCTGCGCGTAGGTCTGGGCGCTGATGTCGGGGGCCATGGGGCCGTGGAGCTTGAAGTTGGCGGCTATCTCGGCGGCTGGCTGGCTGAACAGCTTGATCAGTCGCTGCCGCTCGCCATCGGCCAGTGTCGGGTGAAACACCAACTGGCTGGTTTGCGCCTGGTGATCGCTGACCAGGGCCCAGGCGTACAGCCCAAAACGTGCGTCCGGCAGGTGCAGATCGTCCACCGCGCGGTGCGGCAACTGTTCCAGGTGCCGGCCGAAATCGTAGCTCAGGTAACCGATCAGGCCGCCGGCGAACGGCAACTCGTAGCCGGCCGGCAATGCAGCCTCACCCAACTGTGTAAGGTTTTCCCGCAGGCGTTGCAGGAACTCGCTGCCGCTCTCGTCAGGCCGCACCGCCAACGTCGCTTCGGGCCAGGCGCTGAGCAGGTCATAACGGCCCCGCTCGGCTGTCGGGCGGCCGCTGTCCAATAGCACCGCGCCAGGGGCATGGCGAATCGCCGCAAAATACTCGGCGGGGTTGGCCCGGTAGGGCAGTGGGTGTACGGAACAGGTCGACATGCGGGGTGGATCAGCTGATGGCGTGGGGGAGGGGATTGTAGACCCCCGTAGGATTTGGTCCTAGGGGGGATGTCGGGGATAGACAGATCGAAGGCTGGCTCAACCTTCGACGGCGGGGATGTGCCCGAACATGGCCTGCACGAACTTCACCCGTTCTTCCGGCGTTTCCGTCACGCCGGCAGCTTTCAGGGTTTCCAGTCGTGCCTCGACCGCGTGGGTGCGCAGGGTCAGGCCGCAGTCGTTGGCGATCTGGATATTCAGCCCCGGCCGCGCATTCAGTTCGAGGATCAGTGGGCCTTTTTCCTGGTCCAGCACCATGTCCACGCCGATGTAGCCCAGCCCGCACAGCTCATAGCAACCTGCGGCGAGTTTCATGAAACCGTCCCAGTTGGGCAGTTGCACGCCATCCACCGCGTTGGTGGTGTCGGGGTGTTTGGTGATGATGTTGTTCAGCCAGGTGCCGCGCAGGGTCAGGCCGGTGGCCAGGTCGACGCCCACGCCGATCGCGCCCTGGTGCAGGTTGGCCTTGCCGCCGGACTGGCGGGTCGGCAAGCGCAGCATGGCCATCACCGGGTAGCCCATCAGCACGATGATGCGGATATCCGGCACGCCTTCGTAGCTGATGCTCTTGAAAATCTGGTCGGGCACCACGCGGTACTCGATCAGCGCGCGGTCGCGGTGGCCGCCCAGGGAGTACAGGCCGGTGAGGATGCTGGAAATCTGATGCTCGATTTCCTCATGGCTGATGATCTTGCCGGACACCGTGCGATAACGCCCCTCAAAGCGGTCGGCGATGACGAGGATGCCGTCACCGCCAGCGCCCTGGGCCGGCTTGATCACGAAGTCGTTGCGTCCACCGATGATCTCGTCGAGCTTGTCGATTTCCTTCTCGGTGGAAATCACCCCGTACATTTCCGGCACATGGATGCCGGCCGCCAGCGCGCGTTCCTTGGTGATGATCTTGTCATCCACGATCGGGTACAGGCTGCGCTTGTTGTACTTGAGCACGTAGTCCGCATTACGCCGGTTGATGCCCATGATGCCCCGCGCTTCCAGGGCCTTCCAGGTCTTCCAGAAGCCGAACATTACGAGTCAGCCTTGAGGAAGGCCTTGAAGCGCACCAGCTCGGTCAGGCGGTAGCCGCGATAACGCCCCATGGCCAGCATGAAGCCCACCAGGATCAGCAGGATCGCCGGGAAGGTGAACACAAAGTAGACCAGCTCCGGCACGCTCATGATCAGGTGCGCCAGGGACGCCGCGAACAGCGTGCCGATCGCCACTTTCAGCGCATGGCTGGCGCCGCGTTCTTCCCAGGTGATCGACAGGCGTTCGATGGTCATGGTCAGAATCACCATCGGGAACAGCGCCACCGACAGCCCGCGCTCCAGCCCCAGTTTATGGCTGAACAGGCTGATGGCCGCGATCAGCACCACCACGAAGGTCAGCACCACCGACAGCCTCGGCAGCATCTGCAACTTCAGGTGTTCCAGGTACGAGCGCAGCGACAAGCCCAGCGCGGTGATGATCGTAAACAGCACAATCCCGAAGCCCAACTGAGTCTCGCGGAACGCCAGGGCGATCAGCACCGGGGTAAATGTGCCCAGGGTCTGCAGGCCGATCAGGTTGCGCAGGATCAGGATCACCAGCACGCCGATCGGGATCATCACCATGATCATGAAGGTCTGCTGGGTTTGCAGCGGCAGGCCGTACAGCGAGTATTCGAGGAAGTTGGCGTCGGTGTTTTCGTCGGTCAGCTTGGCCAGGCGGATCGCGTTCATTTCGCTGTTGTTCAGGCTGAAGGTGACCATGGCTTTCTTGCCGCCATCGACGGTGATCAGGTTTTCATCGCCGGTCCACCACAGCAGGCGGTCGGCGGGCAGGCCTGGTTCGCCGGTTTCTGGGTTGAAGTACAGCCAGTCATTGCCATTGAAGCTGCGCAGCCACAGTTCCGGGGTTTGCGGCTGGTCGGCGACGAGGCGGATGGTGTGGACCTTTTCCACCGGCACGTGAGCGATGGACAGCAGCAGTTCGACGATCTTGGCCTTGTGCGGTGTCGACGGGTCGCCCGCCAGCAGCAGCTTGACGTTGTCGTCGTTGAGGTTGTTGGTGCGCTTGATGGCTTCGGTAATAAAGGTTTCCACATCGGCCGAGTGCTGGCGGATCGGCGCGAGCAGGGCTTCGGCGGCGATTTTTTCCGGGCCTTCCACGGCGATGCTGTCGCGGAAGGTCGGGCCCTTGATCTTGACCTTTTCACCGCTGTAACGCTTGGTCAGCACCAGGCGGTAATACAGGGTCTGCTTGCCCTTGGCCCGGCGCGCCGACCAGGTGACCTTGCGGTTGCCATCGATGCGGTTGACGCTGACCCCGTAGTTATTCGAGATGAAACTCTCATTGAGGCTGACGAAGTCGCGGCTCAGGGGCGGCACGAACATCTGGATCTTCACCGGGTCTTTCGGGTTGGCGACGAACTCGACCTTGGCGTCGATGTTCCACAAGTCGTCGGTGGCGTCCTCGGTGACGGGAATGCCCAGCACGAAGATCTGGTAGGCGGTGACCGAAATACCCAGCACCACCAGGAGGGTGATGAGGATTTTCAGGTGCAGGGTCAGAGAGCGCATTCGGTTTACTCGGCGGTATGAGCGTCGGCGGCGCAGGCAGGTTTGCCCGCTGCGTATTTAAGACTGGGGTCGACCAGCGCATCAAAGCGTTTCAGCGCTTCGGAGCCGATCAGCAGCGGGTATTGGAAAGCGCTGCGGTCAGTCAAGTTCACTTCGATGCTGCGTAAAGCGCTGCCCATGCAGATATCCAGGGCAATCACCGGACGGGCGGTGTAGTTCTTGTCCTCATCGGGGTCGTAATCACCGGCGCGGCGCTTGATCTTGCTGACGCGGGCCAGTGGGCGTTCGATGGGGTGGGAATGGGCAGTGTCGATGGCCAGGTAGAAGCGCACCCAGGATTCGCCGTTGCGCTTGAAGCGTTTGATATCGCGGGCGCTCAACGAAGCGGTCTTGGCGCCGGTGTCGAGTTTGGCCGCCACTTCCAGGTCGATATCCGCCAGCTTGGCGTATTCGTTGAGGCCATACACGGTCTTCTCGGCGGCAGCGCATAGCCCCGGCATAAGTCCTGGTATGAACAGTAGGCAAAACAATCGGGGGAAGGGCTTGAGTCTCATAAATCCTGAGGCGGTGCAGTGCGATGTTCAATTCAAGGCGACTGGCATTGCTGCGCAAGCTCCCTCGTGCGCCGTTTCATCAAGAGATGTCAGGCAAAAGCGGCGTCTATTCTAACATGATGCTTTTTTGGCGCCAGCGCTGGCAGGCGGCCATGCCCTTGTTGCTTACAACGGCGGTTATTAGACGATTGTCGACAATGTTGATTTATTCTTTGACTAAGTAGGGCTTATTGGCTAGTTTTTGCGGCATTGCTTTTAAAGGTGTCGACAATATGCTGGATCAATCGGAAGCTCCGGTGGTCTCCCCGGAAGAATCCCAGACAATGTCGGAGAACGTCTTTAGGCGTATACAGGCCGCTATCGTCAAAGGCGAGATCGCCCCCGGCAGCAAGATCTCCGAGCCGGAACTGGCGCGCACCTACGGCATCAGCCGCGGCCCGTTGCGTGAGGCGATCCACCGTCTCGAAGGCCAGCGCCTGCTGGTGCGCGTGCCCCATGTGGGCGCTCGCGTGGTGTCGTTGAGCCACGCGGAACTGATCGAACTCTATGAAATCCGCGAATCCCTCGAAGGCATGGCGTGCCGCCTGGCTGCCGAGCGCATGACCGATGCGGAGATCGAAGAACTGCGCCAGGTGCTGCACACCCACGAACGGGATGCGGCGTTCCAGGCGGGTGTCGGCTATTACCAGCAGGAAGGCGACTTCGACTTTCATTACCGGATCATCCAGGGTGCGGGCAACCGCACCTTGACCCAAATGCTCTGCGGCGAGCTGTACCAGTTGGTGCGTATGTACCGCATCCAGTTCTCCGCGACCCCCAATCGTCCACGCCAGGCCTTTGCCGAGCATCACCGTATTCTTGACGCGATCGCCGATCGCGACGGTGAACTGGCCGAGTTGTTGATGCGTCGTCACATCGGCGCCTCCAAACGCAATATCGCCCGCCACTTCCCAGGCGGTGCTCCCCAGACAGCCACTCAGCGAGGTGAGTCATGAGTTCCAATAACAACCGCACTCCAGGCCAGCGTTTCCGTGACGCGGTCGCCAGCGAACACCCATTGCAGGTGGTCGGCACGATCAATGCCAACCACGCACTGCTGGCCAAGCGCGCCGGTTTCAAGGCGATCTACCTGTCGGGTGGCGGGGTGGCCGCGGGCTCCCTCGGCGTGCCGGACCTGGGCATCACCGGCCTCGATGACGTGCTGACCGACGTGCGCCGCATCACCGACGTGTGCGACCTGCCGCTGCTGGTGGACGTGGACACCGGTTTCGGCTCCTCGGCGTTCAACGTGGCACGCACCGTCAAGTCGATGATCAAGTTCGGCGCCGCTGCCATCCATATCGAAGACCAGGTCGGCGCCAAGCGCTGCGGTCATCGCCCGAACAAAGAAATCGTGTCCCAGCAGGAAATGGTCGACCGCATCAAGGCCGCCGTGGATGCGCGCACCGATGACAGCTTCGTGATCATGGCGCGTACCGATGCGCTGGCCGTCGAAGGCCTGGAATCCGCCCTGGACCGCGCCGCCGCCTGCATCGAGGCCGGCGCCGACATGGTGTTCCCGGAAGCCATCACCGAGCTGGACATGTACAAGCTGTTCGCGTCAAAGGTAAAGGCGCCGATCCTGGCTAACATTACCGAGTTCGGTGCAACCCCGTTGTACACCGTCGATCAACTGAAATCTGCCGATGTTTCCATCGTGCTGTACCCGCTCTCGGCCTTCCGCGCCATGAACAAGGCCGCCGAAAACGTCTACACCGCGATCCGTCGCGACGGCACCCAACAGAACGTGATCGACACCATGCAAACCCGCATGGAGCTTTACGATCGCATCGACTACCACACCTTCGAGCAGAAGCTCGACGCGCTGTTCGCCGCCAAGAAGTAACGAACGCGCCTCCCGGATAACTACAAAATTGGAGAGTAACCATGGCTGAAGCAAAAGTACTGAGCGGCGCTGGCCTGCGTGGCCAGGTGGCCGGGCAGACCGCACTGTCCACCGTGGGCCAGGCCGGTGCCGGCCTGACCTATCGCGGCTACGACGTGCGCGAACTGGCCGCTGATGCGCAGTTCGAAGAAGTCGCCTACCTGCTGCTGTACGGCGAATTGCCGACCAAGACCGAACTGGCTGCCTACAGCGCCAAGCTGAGCAAGCTGCGTGACCTGCCCCAGGCGCTCAAGGAAGTGCTCGAGCGCATCCCGGCCGACGCCCACCCGATGGACGTGATGCGTACCGGTTGCTCGTTCCTCGGCAATCTCGAGCCGGAGCAGGACTTCAGCGTACAGCGCGATGTCACCGACCGTCTGCTCGCTGCCTTCCCGGCGATCATGTGCTACTGGTACCGCTTCAGCCATGACGGCAAACGCATCGACTGTGTGACCGACGAACCTTCCATCGGCGGTCACTTCCTGCACCTGCTGCACGGCAAGGCGCCGAGCGAGTTGCACGTCAAAGTGATGAACGTGTCGCTGATCCTGTACGCCGAGCACGAATTCAACGCGTCGACCTTTACCGCGCGTGTCTGTGCGTCGACCCTGTCTGACTTGTATTCGTGCATCACCGCCGCCATCGGTTCGCTGCGCGGCCCGCTGCACGGCGGCGCCAACGAAGCGGCGATGGAAATGATCGAGCGCTTCTTGTCGGCCGAGGACGCCGTCGACGGCACCCTCGCCATGCTGGCGCGCAAGGACAAGATCATGGGCTTCGGTCACGCGATCTACAAAGACAGCGACCCGCGTAATGAAGTGATCAAGGGCTGGTCGAAACTGCTCGCCGAAGAAGTGGACGACAAAGTGTTGTTCCCGGTCTCCGAAGCCATCGACAAGGTCATGTGGGAGCAGAAGAAGTTGTTCCCCAACGCCGACTTCTACCATGCCTCGGCGTACCACTTCATGGGCATCCCGACCAAGCTGTTCACCCCGATCTTCGTGTGCTCGCGCCTCACCGGCTGGGCCGCGCATGTGTTCGAACAGCGCGCCAACAACCGCATCATCCGTCCAAGCGCTGAGTACATCGGCGTCGAACAGCGCAAGTTCGTGCCAATCGAACGTCGCTGAAGGCCGACGATTCCAGGATTGAAATGAGGTCAAAAGGTGGGAGGGGGCTTGCCCCCTCCCACATTTGAATCACATTTCAAATCTGGATCAGTGGGTTCCTTTTGTAATCACCGTGACCGAGTCCTGACGATGAACACTGAATTTCGCAAATCGCTCCCCGGCAGCCGCCTCGATTACTTCGACGCCCGCGCGGCTGTCGATGCAATCACCCCCGGCGCCTACGCCACCTTGCCTTACACCTCCCGCGTACTCGCGGAAAACCTGGTGCGTCGTTGCGACCCGGCCACCCTCAACGCTTCCCTGAGCCAACTGATCGAGCGCAAGCGCGACCTCGACTTCCCTTGGTTCCCGGCGCGGGTGGTGTGCCATGACATCCTCGGCCAGACCGCCCTGGTCGACCTCGCCGGCCTGCGCGATGCCATCGCCCTGCAAGGCGGCGACCCGGCCCAGGTCAACCCGGTGGTGCCGACCCAACTGATCGTCGACCACTCCCTGGCCGTCGAAGCCGGTGGTTTCGACCCGGACGCGTTCGAGAAAAACCGCGCCATCGAAGACCGCCGCAACGAAGACCGCTTCCACTTTATCGAGTGGACCAAAAAAGCCTTCAAGAACGTCGACGTGATCCCGCCGGGCAACGGCATCATGCACCAGATCAACCTGGAGAAAATGTCTCCGGTGATCCAGGTGCGTGACGGCGTGGCGTTCCCCGACACCTGCGTCGGCACCGACAGCCACACCCCGCACGTGGATGCCCTCGGCGTGATCGCCATCGGCGTCGGCGGCCTCGAAGCCGAGAGCGTGATGCTCGGCCGCGCCTCGTGGATGCGCCTGCCGGAAAGCGTCGGCGTGGAGCTGACGGGCAAGCTGCAACCCGGTATCACCGCCACCGACATGGTGCTGGCGCTGACCGAGTTCCTGCGTCAACAGAAAGTGGTGGGCGCATGGCTCGAGTTCTTCGGCGAAGGTGCATCGGCACTGACCCTGGGCGACCGCGCGACCATCTCCAACATGGCCCCGGAATACGGCGCCACCGCGGCGATGTTCTACATCGACCCGCAGACCATCGCCTACCTGAAACTCACTGGCCGTGAAGACGCACAAGTCGCCCTGGTCGAGCAGTACGCTCGCCAGACCGGCCTGTGGGCCGACGACCTCAAGGGCGCGAAATACGAACGCGGCCTGACCTTCGACCTGTCCAGCGTCGTGCGCAACATGGCCGGCCCGAGCAACCCGCACGCCCGTGTCGCCACCAGCGACCTCGCCGCCAAAGGCATCTCCGGCCAGTGGGAAGAAGTACCGGGGCAAATGCCCGACGGTGCGGTCATCATTGCCGCGATCACCAGTTGCACCAACACCAGCAACCCGCGCAACGTGATCGCCGCCGGCCTCCTGGCGCGCAACGCCAACAAGCTGGGGCTGAGCCGCAAGCCGTGGGTTAAGTCGTCCCTGGCGCCCGGTTCGAAAACCGTGGCCATGTACCTCGAAGAAGCCGGCCTTGGGCACGAACTGGAAAAACTCGGTTTCGGCGTGGTGGCCTTCGCCTGCACCACCTGCAACGGCATGTCCGGTGCGCTCGACCCGGTGATCCAGCAAGAGATCATTGACCGCGACCTGTACGCCACCGCCGTGTTGTCGGGTAACCGCAACTTCGACGGGCGTATCCACCCGTATGCCAAGCAAGCGTTCCTGGCTTCGCCGCCGCTGGTGGTGGCCTATGCGATTGCCGGCACCATCCGTTTCGACATCGAGAAGGACGTACTGGGCCTCGACGCCAACGGCAAGGAAATCCGCCTGAAAGACATCTGGCCGAGCGACGAAGAAATCGACGCGGTGGTCAAGGCGTCGGTCAAGCCGGAGCAGTTCCGCAAAGTGTATATCCCGATGTTCGCGATCCACGAAGACACCGGCCCGAAAGTCGCGCCGCTGTATGAGTGGCGCCCGCAAAGTACCTATATCCGCCGTCCGCCGTACTGGGAAGGCGCGCTGGCCGGTGCGCGGCCGCTCAAGGGCATGCGCCCGCTGGCAGTGCTGCCGGACAACATCACCACCGACCACCTGTCGCCGTCCAACGCGATCATGCTCGACAGCGCCGCCGGCGAATACCTGGCGAAAATGGGCCTGCCGGAAGTCGACTTCAACTCCTACGCGACCCACCGCGGCGACCACCTGACCGCGCAACGCGCGACCTTCGCCAACCCGAAACTGTTCAACGAAATGGTCGTCGAGAACGGCAAGGTCAAGCAGGGTTCCCTGGCGCGCATCGAGCCGGAAGGCAAGGTCACGCGCATGTGGGAAGCCATCGAAACCTACATGGAGCGCAAGCAGCCGCTGATCATCATCGCCGGCGCCGACTACGGTCAGGGTTCGTCCCGCGACTGGGCGGCCAAGGGCGTGCGCCTGGCGGGTGTGGAAGCGATTGCCGCCGAAGGTTTCGAACGCATTCACCGCACCAACCTGGTGGGCATGGGCGTGTTGCCGCTGGAGTTCCTGCCGGGCACCGACCGTCACACGTTGAAGATCGACGGCAGCGAAACCTATGACGTGGTCGGCGAACGCACCCCGCGCGCGCAGTTGACCCTGGTGATCAACCGCAAGAATGGCGAACGTGTCGAAGTGCCGGTGACCTGCCGCCTGGACACCGCTGAAGAAGTGTCGATCTACGAGGCGGGCGGCGTGTTGCAACGTTTTGCCCAGGACTTCCTGGAATCGGCGGCGACCGCCTGAAGAGGATAACCATGTCACACGTACCGCAAATCAAGATCCCCGCCACCTACATGCGAGGCGGCACCAGCAAGGGTGTGTTTTTCAGCGTCCAGGACCTGCCCGAGTCGGCGCAGGTCCCGGGTGCCGCACGCGATGCCCTGCTGTTGCGGGTGATCGGCAGCCCCGATCCCTACGACAAGCAGATCGACGGCATGGGCGGCGCCACGTCGAGCACCAGCAAAACCGTGATCCTGGCCAAGAGCAGCCGCGCCGAGCATGACGTGGATTACCTGTTCGGCCAGGTCGCCATCGACAAACCGTTCGTCGACTGGAGCGGTAACTGCGGCAACCTGTCGGCGGCGGTGGGTTCCTTCGCCATCAGCGCGGGCCTGGTCGACCCGGCCCGCGTGCCCCACAACGGCGTGGCCGTGGTGCGGATCTGGCAGGCCAATATCGGCAAGACCATCATCGCCCACGTACCGATCACCGACGGCGCGGTGCAGGAAACCGGCGACTTCGAACTGGACGGCGTGACCTTCCCGGCCGCCGAAGTGCAGTTGGAGTTCCTGGACCCGGCCGCTGAAGAAGAGGGCGGCGGTGGTTCGATGTTCCCCACCGGCAACCTGATCGATGACCTGGAGGTGCCGGGCGTCGGCACCTTCAAGGCCACGCTGATCAATGCGGGTATCCCGACGATCTTCATCAACGCGCAAGACCTGGGCTATACCGGTACCGAGCTGCAAGGCGCGATCAACGGCGACCCGAAAGCCCTGGCGATGTTCGAGACGGTGCGGGCCTATGGCGCGTTGCGCATGGGCCTGATCAAGCATCTGGACGAAGCCGCCCAGCGTCAGCACACGCCGAAGGTGGCCTTCGTGGCACCGCCTGCGGACTACGTGGCTTCCAGCGGCAAGGCGATCAAGGCCGGCGATATCGACCTGCTGGTGCGTGCCTTGTCCATGGGCAAGTTGCACCACGCGATGATGGGCACCGCAGCGGTGGCGATCGGCACGGCGGCGGCGATTTCCGGGACCTTGGTCAACCTCGCGGCGGGCGGCGTGGAACGCAACGCGGTGCGCTTCGGGCATCCGTCCGGCACCTTGCGGGTCGGCGCTGAAGCCACCCAGGTCAACGGCGAATGGGTGGTGAAGAAGGCCATCATGAGCCGTAGCGCGCGGGTGTTGATGGAAGGCTTTGTACGCGTCCCAGGCGACGCGTTCTAAGGCTCGATACACATCCAATGTGGGAGGGGGCTTGCCCCCGATAGCGGTGTACCAGTCGACACATTCATTGACTGACCCACCGTCATCGGGGGCAAGCCCCCTCCCACAAGGGATCTCTATTCCAAGGCAGGCATCGAAGATCGGCTTCCAGTAACCGTGAGCCAGAGGACTGCCCCCCCACCCACCTTGGAGAACAGCCATGAGCGCCAACGTCGACCAGAACACCCGCCCCGACTACGACCAGGTTTTGCAGGACATCGCTGACGGCGGGCGGCGCTGAAGCCACCCAAGTCAACGGCGAATGGGTGGTGAAGAAGGCCATCATGAGCCGTAGCGCGCGGGTGTTGATGGAAGGCTTTGTACGCGTCCCAGGCGACGCGTTCTAAGGCTCGATACACATCCAATGTGGGAGGGGGCTTGCCCCCGATAGCGGTGTACCAGTCGACACATTCATTGACTGACCCGCCGTCATCGGGGGCAAGCCCCCTCCCACAAGGGATCTCTATTCCAAGGCAGGCATCGAAGATCTGCTTCCAGTAACCGTGAGCCCGAGGACTGACCCCCCACCCACTTTGGAGAACAGCCATGAGCGCCAACGTCGACCAGAACACCCGCCCCGACTACGACCAGGTTTTGCAGGACATCGCTGACTACGTCCTCAACTACCGGATCGACTCCCCAGCCGCGCTGGACACTGCGCGCAACTGCCTGATGGACACCCTCGGTTGCGGCCTGCTGGCGCTGCGGTTCCCGGAATGCACCAAGCACCTGGGGCCGCTGGTCGAGGGTACGGTGGTGCCGTTCGGCGCGCGGGTGCCGGGCACGTCGTTCCGGCTCGACCCGGTCAAGGCCGCCTGGGACATCGGCTGCATCGTGCGCTGGCTCGACTACAACGACACCTGGCTCGCCGCCGAATGGGGCCACCCCTCGGATAACCTCGGCGGCATCCTCGCCGTGGCCGATCACCTCTCGCAACGACGCGTGGCCAATGGCGACGCGCCGCTGACCGTGCGCGCAGTGCTGGAAGCGATGATCATGGCCCACGAGATCCAGGGTGTGATTGCCCTGGAAAACGCCTTCAACCGTGTCGGTCTCGACCATGTGCTGCTGGTGAAAGTCGCCTCGACGGCGGTCACCGCCAAGCTGATGGGCGCCAACCGCGAGCAACTGCTGTCGGCGCTGTCCCACGCCTTTGTCGACGGTCAGGCATTGCGCACCTATCGGCACGCACCGAATGCCGGTTCGCGCAAATCCTGGGCGGCGGGCGATGCCTCCAGTCGCGGTGTGCGGTTGGCAGACATCGCGCTGCGCGGCGAGATGGGCATCCCCGGGGTGTTGAGCGCGCCGCAATGGGGCTTCTACGATGTGCTGTTCAGTCACACCAACAAGGACCTGGCGCTCAAGCCCGAAGACAAGCGCACCTTCAGCCTGTCCCAACCCTACGGCACCTATGTGATGGAAAACGTGCTGTTCAAGATCAGCTTTCCCGCCGAGTTCCACGCGCAAACCGCCTGCGAAGCTGCGGTGACCTTGCACCCGCAGGTTGTGGATCGCCTGCACGACATCGAACGCATCGTGATCACTACCCATGAGTCGGCGATTCGGATCATTTCCAAGGTCGGCCCATTGGCCAATGCGGCCGACCGCGATCACTGCCTGCAATACATGACCGCCGTGCCGCTGGCCTTCGGCACGCTGGTGGCCGAGCAGTACGAAGATGAGTTCCACGCTGCGCACCCGATCATCGACGAGCTGCGCGAAAAGATGGTGATCGTCGAAGAGCCCCGCTACAGCCGCGAATACCTGGAGGCGGACAAACGTTCCATCGCCAATGCGGTGCAGGTGTTCTTCAACGATGGCACCCACACCGAGCAGGTCGCGGTGGAGTACCCGATTGGGCATCGTCGGCGCCGGGTGGACGGTATTCCGTTGCTGGAAGACAAGTTCAAGGCCAACCTGGCGACGCGCTTTACGGCCCAGCGCAGTGCCGAGATTTTTGCGTTGTGCAAGGATCAGGCGCGGCTTGAAGCCACGCCGGTGAATCGCTTTGTGGATTTATGGGTGATATGAACGCGCCGTGGTTGCGCACGCTCGCGAAGGGCAGGTTTTGACACAGACATACTTTGCGATTGATGCGTCCTACATCTTCGGAACCGTTTTCAGATAGAAGCCAATCAGGTGTCAGATGCCCTGCAGGCGCGGGTCATCTGGCAAGCGATGCTTGTGGATCAAACACCTGAATCTGAAAAGGCCCTTTTATGAATAGCGTAAACAATCGCCCGCCAATGCCCAACACCGTCGGCTATGACATGTCGCCGAACGCCAGGCTCCGTCGCGCCGACGAGAGCCTCAGAGTACCTGACAGTCCTCTGGCCAAGGCGTCGTCTGCGGCAAAAAACGCGGTACCCGCTCATCTGGAACACCTCTCTGGCCAGAACAAACAGTTGGCCGAAAAATATGATCAGATGGTCGCCAAGTTAACGCCGCAAATCATGAAGCTTCAGGAGCAAGTGAACCAGCTTGCGCAGCACCCCAAGGTGAAGGCAGCGTCTGGAAAAGAGGCGGCACCGTCGAACCCCAGTACTCGTGGTGATCCTGCGGCGAAGCAGAACGGCACGTCGCCTGAAGCGCGCGGCCGTATGGACAATACACAAGGGGCCGGGCGGGATGCTCCTCCCTCCCTTGAGCGCTTGACTGCCGAAAATAAGCAACTGGGCGATAGGCTCAATAAGTTGGAGTCCGGTTTCAATTCGGTCGTTAAAGGGCTTCAAGACCAGATCGGTGATTTGAGTAAGAGGTTGGGCGCGGATACTCCCCAGACCCGGATGCCTCCCGCAGCGCAGGGGCAGGGTCAGGGTCAGGGTCAGGGTCAGGGTCAGGCCAATCAGGGAGCTTCTTCCGGTCAGGGCAAGCAAGGCGCAGCGCAGGGTCAGGGGCAGGCCAATCAGGGTGCTTCTTCCGGTCAAGGCAAGCAAGGCGCGGCGCAGGGTCAGGGTCAGGCCAATCAGGGTGCTTCTTCCGGCCAGGGCAAGCAAGGCGCAGCGCAGGGTCAGGGGCAGGGTCAGGGGCAGGCCAATCAGGGTGCTTCTTCCGGTCAAGGCAAGCAAGGCGCGGCGCAGGGTCAGGGTCAGGGTCAGGCCAATCAGGGGGCTTCTTCGGGCCAAGGCAAGCAAGGCGCGGCGCAGTCCAACGAAAGCAACCCGTCGGCCCGGTCCGATGAATCAAACCAGGCGCCTCGTACCCTCGAGGATCTCGCACGCGACAATGAGCAACTTCGCACACGCATCGACCAGATGATGGCTGAATTTTCCAAGGTGATTTCCGAACTGCAGAAGCAAATCGAGCAGCTGAATAACCAGATCAAAGCGCTGAAGGGTTAAGTTCAGCGATAGAAAAACGGGTCAATGTGGGGCGGTAAGCCCGCACCTGCATCGACCCCGTTCTGCTGAACATTCATTCAAAGCGCAAAATAACCCGACGGTTATGCTTGCTCTTCTTCTCGATCTTCTCGCAAAACACCCGGCCGATTTCTTCGGTGTTGATCACATGGGTGCCGCCGCATGGCTGGATATCGATTCCGGCAATTTCAATTACGCGCACCGAGCCCTGGATCACGGGCGGAGCTACCGCTTGGGTGCGGGTGATCTGCAGCAGGGTTGCGTACTCCGACGCGGGCATCGACAGGGTTTTCACCTGATGAGCCTGTTCGATCAGCGCGTTGATATCGCGGGTGATGCTGTCTTTGTCCAGGGTCATTTCCGGCAGGTCGAAATCCAGTCGCCCTTTGTCGGCGCTGATGCTGCAGCCGGTGACCGGGGCGTCGATGAGCGAACACAGCAGGTGCAGGCAGGTGTGCATTTTCATGTGCTGGTAGCGCCGTTCCCAATCGAGGCTGGCATCCACCTGGACCCCGGCGCTCAACTGCTCGGGACAGTGTTCCACCTGGTGCCAGATGATCGAGCGCTGCACCGGGTCGCGCACCGTGCCGAGGATGTCCACGCGCGTGCCGTCGTCCAGGGTGAAGTGGCCGCTGTCGCCGGGTTGCCCGCCGCCGGTAGGGTAGAACAGCGTGTGCTCCAGGGCGATGCCGTGTTCGCTGACGGCAATCACCCGGGCGCTGAAGGCGTTCTGGTAGGGCGCGCTGTCAAACAGCGCCAGGGTTTCCATGGTGTGCACAGACATGTTCAACCTCCGACAATCAATGGGCTGGCTTGCAGCAGGTGACGCACCATTGCGCTCAAGCCAGGGGGGGAAAGCAGGGTGATTTCAAATTCCGGCCCGCAGACTTTCAGGTTCAGCGGCAGGCGTGGCAGGCGGTCGCCCATTTCGATGTGGCGCAGGCGAAATTGCAGGTGATGGCGTTCTTTCACCGTGGGTTCGAGCATCAGCCCCTGCAACGGGTGAAAGTCGGCGTCCAGCACCGTGACCTTGTGGTTGGCGTTGATCTCGCCGACCACGTGCAGGCGCTCATCGAGAGCGAAGGCGCCGAGGTAGCTGCTGTGCTCCGATTCGTCGTTCTTTTGCAATTGGATCTGGTTGACCACCTTGACCTTGGTCCCCGCCGGTACGTCCTGGGTGATCACGCACGCTGGGCTGATGAACACGTTGTCGCCGATCTGCACGTAGCCCAGCACGCGGGCGCCGGAGCCGATTTCGACGTTGTTGCCCAGGCGCGGGTGGCGCTTGCCGTCGGGGTTGTTGGCGATGCCGCGAGCGCCGAGGGTCACGCCGCAGAGGATGTAGCAGTCGTTGCCGATCTCGCAGGTTTCACCGATCACCGTGCCGTAGCCATGGTCGAGCACAAAGCGCCGACCGATGCGCGCTGCCGGGTGAATCTCCGCGCCGGAGAGGATCTTGCCCTGGTTGCTGAGCTTGAGGGCAATGCGCGAAAACATCCCGTTGGTCTGGTCGGGAAAATGCCACACCCGGTGCGCCAGCCGGTAGAACAGCACCGCCTTGAACGAGGCATAGGATTCCAGGATCAACTCGCCGCGTCCGCGCGACGCCGGGTCGCGGTAGGCGTAGGCAATCAGGTCCTCGGCCACCGCCTGGGCGGCGCTCTGGACCAACGGCGCCAAGTGCGGCTCCAGCTGCTTCATCTGCGTGGGCGTCAGGGTCTTGATGAGGTGGGTAAGCAATTCATCGTGCAGATGTTGCATGTCGATAAAGCCGCCCATGGAGGCACCCCCGCATTCTGGATGGTTGGATAACCGGTTATTCGAAACTGGGCAGGTAGCTGTCGGCATTGTCGTAGACCATGGTCAACACCACCGTTTCGGGCGGTAACTCCGGGGCGAGCTTGGCGATGGCCACCATATTGGCGGCCGAGGACAGGCCCAGGCTGATGGCATCGGTACGCATGATGCGTTTCATCATGTCGAGGCATTCCACGCGCGACACCTTGAGCATGCCGTCCAGCACGTCCAGGTTGAGGATGCTCGGGATCAAGCCGATCGACAGGCCCTGGATATGGTGGGGGGCGTGCTGGTTTTTCAGCAGGTCGCATTCCTCCGGTTCCACGCCCATCACGCGCAGGGCCGGCCAGGCGGCCTTGAGGGTTTCGCCGATGCCGGTGATATGGCCGCCGGTGCCGATGCCGCTGACGAAGTAATCCACGCGCTGCTCACCGAAGGCGCTGAGGATCTCCGGCGCGGTGGTGTCGCGGTGGGTCTGCGGGTTGGCGCCGTTGCGTTGCTGGTTGAGCATCACGTAGCTGGGGTTTTCCAGTTGCAACTCCATGCATTTCTCGCCATGGGAATTGTTGCCGAGGCGGCTGTCCGACAGCACCACCTTGGCGCCATACAGGCGCAGCAGTTTCTGCTTTTCGGGGCTGTAGTTATCCGGGATCACTAGCACCACTTTGTAGCCGAGCACGTTGCCAGCCATCACCAGGCCAATGCCGGTGTTGCCGCCGCTGGGTTCGATAATGGTTTGC
Source organism: Pseudomonas sp. GV105 (assembly GCF_003058185.1). Taxonomy (NCBI): domain Bacteria; kingdom Pseudomonadati; phylum Pseudomonadota; class Gammaproteobacteria; order Pseudomonadales; family Pseudomonadaceae; genus Pseudomonas; species Pseudomonas sp. GV105. The sequence goes on along the minus strand of NZ_QBUF01000004.1, from coordinate 393,492 downwards.
CCGGAGTCGCGCATCAGCACGCCGCGACGCTCGGCGTCGAGGATCATGCCCAAGGCGATGCGCGCCTTGTGGCTGCCGCCGGGGTTGAGCGATTCCAGTTTGGCGTAGACCTCGATGCCGAGGTCTTCGGAAAACTGCGCCAGGCGCACGATCGGTGTGTGGCCGATGGCGTCGAGAATTGAGTTATGCAACATCAGGTCATTACCCAGGGCCGTGATCAGTACAAAGGCATATCGGGTTCGACGTCGCGAACCCAATGTTTCATGCCGCCTTGCAGAACTTTGGTGTTGGCGAAGCCGGCCGCCAGCAGGGTGCTGGCCGCTTGCTCGGCGCGGGTTCCGGCGTAGCAGATCAGGTAGTGAGTGTTGTCTCGGCTGAGGCTGTCGAGCTGACCGTCCAGTTCAGCGAGGGGGATATGCACCACGCCCGGCAACTTGCAGACCTCCAGTTCGCTGGCGTCGCGCACGTCCAGCAGCACGTCGGCGCTGCTGTGGCGTTCGAGCAGTTGTTTGAGTACCCGCGGCTTGATGTAGCGCTCTTCGGCCAGGCTGGGCTTGCTCGGTACGGCGTCGGCGCAGACTGTCGGCGCGAGGGGTGCGCTGTGGCGCAGTTCCGAACAGCACGGGCAGTCGGCGCGGCGCTTGAAGCGGATCTCGCTGAATTTCATCGCCAGTGCATCGAAGCGCATCAAGCGGCCGGACAAGGGTTCGCCGATGCCGATCAGCAACTTGATCGCCTCGGTCGCCTGGATCATCCCGACTACCCCCGGCAGCACGCCGATCACTCCGCCAGCGCTGCAATTGGGCGCCAGTTCCGCTGGTGGTGCCTTGGGGAACAGGCAGCGGTAGCAGGGCCCGCCTTTGTAATTGAGCACGCTGATCTGCCCGTCGAAACGGTAGATGGCGCCGAACACCAGGGGTTTGCCCAACTGCACGCAGGCGTCGTTGACCAGGTAGCGCGTGTCGAAATTGTCGGTGCCGTCGATCACCAGGTCGTAGGCGCCGACCAGTTCCAGGGCGTTGTCGGCGGTCAGCGCGGTGTCATGGGCATTGATCTGGATGTGGCTGTTGAGGTCTTGCAAGCGTTGCTTGGCGGACGCGACCTTGGACATGCCCAGGGTGCTGTTGCCGTGGACGATCTGGCGTTGCAGGTTGCTGCTCTCGACCACATCGAAATCCACCAGCCCCAGGGTGCCGATGCCGGCTGCCGCCAGGTACAGGCTGATGGGCGAGCCCAGGCCGCCGGTGCCGATGATCAGCACCTTGGCTTTTTTCAGGTTCAACTGGCCTTCGCGACCGACGCCGGGCAGGGTGATATGGCGCACGTAACGCTGCACTTCTTCATTGCTCAGGCTGTCGACGTCGATGCCGCCGGAGGTGGCGAGCAACACTTCAATCCTGGCCTTTTCCGGTAGCCGGTCGTCCGCCTCGATCAATGCTTCCTCGGCGGTAAAGAGGAAGTGTTCCTTGAGCTGGTTGTTGTTCTCGTGGAACAGGTGCATACGCAACTGCGGGTGGCTGTCGCAGAGGTTTTCAATGACTTCGCGCAATGTCGATCCGGTGCCCTCAAGGGTCGATTCCGGCAGCTTGGCCACGCGAACCAGAATGTCGGGGAAAGAGACAGCGTTCATGGACAACTCCGTGTGCAGGTCGTTGAGGGGTTGAAGGGCGAAATGCTTGCCATCCCAGGCAAACAGCTTCGAGCCCAGGGCCTGGCCCTGGCGAACATCCACCACCAGGTAGCTGACGGGGTAGATCGGCTCGCCCATGAACAGCGCCTTGTCCTGGTCTTCGTCGCTGAAATAGGCACCGACGTCAGGGTGGGAGTGGTAGATCACCACCACCGGGTTGTCGCTGCGAAGTGCCTTGTTCAGCAACAGCGTGTCGGCCACGGAAAAGGTGTAGCCGTTGGCCGCGCTGCGCGGGTACATCTCGGGGTTCTTGCGGTGCAGCTCGTTCTGGATATTGCGGCCCAGGTACACGCTGCCGTCGGCGAAGACGAAGCCACAGCATTCCTCGGGGTAGCTGCGGCTGGCGTGGGCATAGATCTGTTCCAGGGCTTCTGGGCGGAGGACGTCCATGTTTCTCTCGCGTTCAAAGAGGCTCAATTTTTCTTGGCCATGAGTTTTTCGATGGGCAACTTGGTGATCGCAAAACCGGCCAGCAGAATGGCCGAATACAGCATGAGGTCGCGGGAAATCGCCACGCCTTCGTACCAGGCGCCGATGATCACCGCGAACACCGGGAAGATGATGAACACGAACGAGAGGATGATCGGGCTCAGGCGCTTGAGCAGCATGAAATACACGATGAACCCGCCCACCGATGCGACCAGGCCCAGGTAGAACAGGGCGCCCCACGAACGCAGGGTGATGGCTTCGAAAGTCGGTGTTTCAAACCACAGGCCGGCGACGAACAGCATCAGCCCGGCGATCCCGATGGGCAGTGTGTTGTAAGTGATCACGCTGATGGCGCTGCCTTTTTGCTTGGTAATGACGTAGCACAAGGCATGCATGATCGCGGCGCTCAGAATCGCCAGTACCCCGAAGAACTCGGCGTGGTCCAGGTGCAGGCCCTGGCTCCTGATGATCATGTAAAGGCTGCCGAAGCCGATACCGATGCCGACCACCTGGGAAAAGTAGATGCGCTCGCGCAGGAACAGCGCGGAGAAAATCAGGATGAACACCGGCATGCAACTGAACAGCAGCGCGGTGAGGCCGGACGAAACATGCATTTCGCCGTAGTTGAGCAGGTAATAGGGCACGCTGAAGTAGGACAGGGTCACGAACACGAAGAACCAACGGCTTTCCCGGGGGAACAGGATCGGCTCGCGGCGCACCATGGCAAAACACAGGAACAGCGGGAACGCGATCAGGAAGCGCAAGCCGGCGGAGGTCAGCGGCGGCACGCTCTCCACGGCGATTTTGATGCCGAGCCAAGTGGTACCCCAACTCAGGCAAACGATGAGAAACATCACACTGGTCACCAGGCCGGCCAACCACTGTTTTTGAGTTTTGGTTTTTGCAGCGTTTTCGAGAACGGCGGACATTGGCATCGTTTATTGCTTCCCTGAGCCGGAATTGAACTCTATATTGAACTTGTAATGAGTTATTTTTTTCGGCGATTGAACCCGTAAAAGCACACTATTAGGGCTAAAGATGGCTGTCAAAACAAATATTGACATGGTGTCAATTATGCGTGAGGGGTTGTCCAATGGGCAGGGCGTCAAGTACAAGCGCCTGTCCGATGTCATGGAACGGGGCATCCTCGAGGGCTTGATTGAACCGGGACGGAAACTGCCGCCCCATCGGGTACTTTCCGACAATCTGGGGGTGACCATCGGCACCATCAGCCGGGCCTACGGCGAGCTGGAACGCCTGGGGTTGGTGGTGGCACGGGTAGGTGACGGCACGTTCGTGCGCAAGCGTGGGATGGAGCGCCAACGGGATGAAGGTTTCCGCAACTTCAGCGAGGAGCCGCGCCAATACTTCGACATGAGCCGCAACATGCATATTCCGGGGCAGGAGACGGTGTTCCTGGCGCAGAGTTTCCAGACCCTGTCGACCAACGCCAAGTTTCTCCAGGACATCAGTGCCTACACGCCGGACGCCGGTCTGCCGCGTTACCGCGAAGCGGGCGCGCAGTGGCTGGTGCAGCGCGATTTTCATCCCATCCCCGAGCAGGTCATTTGCGTCAACGGCGGCCAGCACGGGTTGCTCTGCGCGATGATGGCGCTGCTGCGCGCCGGCGACACGGTGGTCACCGAGCAACTGACGTATCCGGGGCTGATCACCGCCGCGCGCATGCTCGGTGTGCGCCTGATCGGCCTGGAGATGGATGACGAAGGTGTGCTGCCCGGGGCACTCGATGAAGTCTGTCGCAATCACAGGGTTTCGGCGTTGTACTGCACGCCCACCATCCAGAACCCGACCACTGCCGTGTTATCGGTCGCACGCCGCGAGGCGCTGGTCAAAGTCTGTCGTGAGCACAACCTGCTGATTCTTGAGGATGAAGCCCACGGTGTGCTGGTGGAAGACCGACCGCCGCCCCTGAGTTATTTCGCGCCCGAGCGTACGATTTTGATCAGCAGCTTGAGCAAGGCCGTGTCGGCGGGGCTGCGTGTCGGCTATGTGCATGCGCCGCCGGCATTGGTCAGCCGTATTTCAGCGGCGCTGCGTTCGACCTGCTGGATGGCCACGCCGGTGACCCTGGAGTTGGCGACCCAGTGGATCGAGAACGGCACGGCGGAATACCTGCTGCGCCAGCAGATCAACGAGATCAGCCGACGCAAGGCGTTGGTGCAGGGCCTGTTGGCCGGCCTGGAATACCGCACGCACCTCAATAGCCCGCACTTCTGGATTGAAGTCCCGGAGCCTTGGCGAGCGTCGGAAATCGAGGCGGAACTCAAGCAGAATAATTACCTGATCGCCACCGCCGAGGCGTTTGCCGTGGGGCAGACCGCAGTGCCGCAGTTTATCCGGGCGAGTATCTGCAATACGTCGGGAGATGATCAGTTGTTGCGGGCGGGGTTTGATGCGCTGGCCACTGCGTTGGGGCAGGGCGGTGGGCGCTTCCACCTTTAGGCGGGTTCGCCGAGTTATCGTTCATCGTGAGCCCGCCCGCTCCCACCTTTGGAATGCATTTTCCTGTGGGCGCGGGCTTGCTCGCGATGGTGTCGGTTCAGACAAACAGATTATTTAAAGCGGCGTTCGACGCCTTTCTCCACCAGAATTTTCGCCGAGATCTCTTCCACCGAGAAATGCGTGGAATTGATGTGCGCAATGTTCTCTCGACGGAACAGATTTTCCACTTCGCGCACTTCGAATTCGCACTGGGCATAGCTGGAGTAGCGGCTGTTGGGCTTGCGCTCGTTGCGGATGGCCGTCAGGCGGTCCGGGTCGATGGTCAGCCCGAACAGCTTGTGCGAATGCGCGCGCAGGGCAGTCGGCAGCGTCAGGTGTTCCATGTCGTCTTCGGTCAGCGGGTAGTTGGCCGCGCGGATGCCGAATTGCATGGCCATGTACAGACAAGTCGGGGTCTTGCCGCAGCGCGACACGCCCACCAGGATGATGTCGGCCTTGTCGTAGTAGTGGGTGCGGGCTCCGTCGTCGTTGTCGAGGGCGAAGTTCACCGCCTCGATACGCTCCATGTAGTTGGAGTTATGCCCAATGGAATGGGACTTTCCGACGGAATAGGAGGAATGTTCACTCAACTCCTGTTCCAGCGGCGCCAGGAAGCTCGAGAAAATGTCGATCATGAAACCATTGGACGTAGCAAGGATCTCACGAATGTCTTGATTGACGATGGTGTCGAAAATGATCGGACGAAAGCCGTCTTTTTCTGCCGCCAGATTGATTTGTTGTACCATGGCCCGCGCTTTATCCGCGTTGTCGATATACGGCCGCGTGAATTTGGCGAAAGTAACGTTTTCGAACTGCGCGAGCAGGCTTTGGCCCAGTGTTTCGGCTGTGATGCCGGTGCCGTCGGAAATAAAGAAAGCAGATCGTTTCATTTGAGCCCTGGGCCTTAAGCTGATGGCGAATCTTGGATATGATAGGCGCGATTTTGCCGTCCCTCTGTGGGCCGCATTCTCACTTATTTTCCAGGTCCAGGCCACAAGCGCTGGCGAATGCTCCTACTGAGCAGCCGGCGTCCTGAGCTTTTCCAATACAGAAAGTGGAGAGATCACCTTGGTAGAGTACGTAGTTTCCCTCGATAAGCTCGGCGTCCATGATGTGGAGCACGTAGGGGGCAAGAACGCATCCCTCGGCGAGATGATCAGTAATCTTGCAGGCGCTGGCGTCTCGGTGCCAGGTGGTTTTGCCACCACCGCCCAGGCTTACCGTGATTTTCTCGAACTGAGCGGCCTCAACGCCCAGATCCACGCCGCGCTGGACGCTCTGGACGTCGATGACGTCAACGCCCTGGCCAAGACCGGCGCCCAGATCCGTCAGTGGATCATGGAAGCCGAGTTCCCCGAGAAACTCAACGAAGAAATCCGCACGGCGTTCGCCACGCTGTCGGCCGGCAACCCGGACATGGCTGTCGCCGTGCGCTCCTCGGCCACCGCCGAAGACTTGCCCGACGCCTCTTTCGCGGGCCAGCAGGAGACCTTCCTCAACATCCGCGGCGTGGAAAACGTGATCCGCGCAGCCAAGGAAGTGTTCGCTTCGCTGTTCAACGATCGCGCCATTTCCTACCGTGTACACCAAGGTTTCGACCACAAGCTGGTGGCCCTGTCTGCCGGCGTGCAGCGCATGGTGCGTTCGGAAACCGGCACCGCCGGTGTGATGTTCACCCTGGATACCGAATCGGGCTTTCGTGACGTAGTGTTCATCACCGGCGCCTACGGCCTCGGCGAAACCGTCGTACAAGGCGCGGTAAACCCGGACGAATTCTACGTACACAAGGGCACCCTCGCAGCGGGTCGCCCGGCCATCCTGCGCCGTAACCTGGGCAGCAAGGCCATCAAGATGATCTACGGCGACGAGGCCAAGGCCGGTCGCTCGGTGAAAACCGTCGACGTGGATAAGGCCGAGCGCGCGCGCTTCTGCCTGACCGACGCTGAAGTCAGCGAGCTGGCGAAACAGGCGATGATCATCGAGAAGCACTACCAGTGCCCGATGGACATCGAGTGGGCCAAAGACGGCGACGACGGCAAGCTGTACATCGTGCAGGCGCGTCCGGAAACCGTGAAGAGCCGCACTTCGGCCAACGTCATGGAACGCTACCTGCTCAAGGAAACCGGCACTGTGCTGGTGGAAGGCCGCGCCATCGGTCAGCGCATCGGCGCCGGCAAGGTGCGGATCATCAAGGACGTGTCCGAGATGGACAAGGTCCAGCCCGGTGACGTGCTGGTCTCCGACATGACCGACCCGGACTGGGAACCCGTGATGAAGCGCGCCAGCGCCATCGTCACCAACCGTGGCGGGCGTACCTGCCACGCGGCGATCATCGCCCGTGAACTGGGGATTCCTGCGGTAGTCGGTTGCGGCAACGCCACCCAACTGCTCAAGGATGGCCAGGGTGTGACCGTATCCTGCGCCGAAGGCGATACCGGCTTTATCTTCGAAGGCGAGCTGGGCTTCGACATCAAGCAAAACTCCATCGATGCGATGCCTGACCTGCCGTTCAAGATCATGATGAACGTCGGCAACCCGGACCGTGCCTTCGACTTCGCGCAACTGCCGAACGCCGGTGTGGGCCTGGCTCGCCTGGAATTCATCATCAACCGCATGATCGGCGTCCACCCCAAGGCCCTGTTGAACTACGACGGCCTGCCGCCGGAAATCAAGGACAGCGTCGACAAGCGCATCGCTGGCTACAACGACCCGGTGGGCTTCTATGTCGAGAAGCTGGTGGAAGGCATCAGCACCCTGGCCGCGGCGTTCTACCCGAAAAAGGTCATCGTGCGTCTGTCGGACTTCAAGTCCAACGAATACGCCAACCTGATCGGCGGCAAGCTCTACGAGCCGGAAGAAGAAAACCCGATGCTGGGCTTCCGTGGCGCCTCGCGTTACATCAGCGAAGCGTTCCGTGATTGCTTCGAACTCGAGTGCCGCGCCCTCAAGCGCGTGCGCAACGAGATGGGCCTGACCAACGTCGAGATCATGGTGCCGTTCGTCCGTACCCTGGGCGAAGCGAGCCAGGTGGTGGACCTGCTGGCCGAAAACGGCTTGTCCCGTGGTGAAAACGGCCTGCGCGTGATCATGATGTGCGAGCTGCCATCCAACGCCATTCTGGCCGAAGAGTTCCTGGAGTTCTTCGACGGTTTCTCCATCGGCTCCAATGACCTGACCCAACTGACCCTGGGCCTGGACCGCGACTCGGGGATCATCGCGCACCTGTTCGACGAGCGTAACCCTGCGGTCAAGAAGCTGCTGGCCAACGCCATTCAGGCCTGTAACAAGGCCGGCAAGTACATCGGCATTTGCGGCCAAGGCCCTTCCGATCACCCTGACCTGGCCAAATGGCTGATGGAACAGGGCATCGAAAGCGTCTCGCTGAACCCCGATTCGGTGCTGGAAACCTGGTTCTTCCTGGCGGAAGGCCAAGCGTCCGCCTAAGGTCGACGCGTCAAAAGTGCCGGTCAATCGTCAGGTTGGCCGGCATTCTTATCTGTACAGGGCGGAACTCCTTCCGGACGCCGCCCTTTTTTGTGCAAGAGCATTATGCAAAGCAGCAGCAACCTGTTTCCCGTCGCCCTGATCAGCGCTGAACGTCGTGGCGACCTGAGTGAAGATGTGTACCGGCTCAAACCCGGCAACAGTCCCGACGGCACCGTCGAGCTGGCCGTGACGCGTCTGGGCCTGGCCGATGTCGCGCAAAACCGCGGCATCCCTGTGATTTTGTTACATGGCAGCTTTTCCAACCGGCGCTTCTGGTACTCGCCCAAAGGCGTCGGCCTGGGCGCCTACCTGGCACGCCAGGGGTTCGATGTGTGGATACCGGAAATGCGCGGCCACGGCCTGTCCAAGCGCAATCAGGACTACACCCGCAATCGGGTCGCGGACTACGCCCGCTACGATTTGCCGGCCATCGGTGCGTTCGTGCGCGAACAGAGCGCGCAGATTCCCCACTGGATCGGGCATTCCCTGGGCGGCACCACCCTGGCGGCGGCCTTGGGTGGCCAGTACCTCGGTGCGCCGGCGGTGGCTTCAGTGGCGCTGTTCGGCAGCCAGGTCAGTCGCACCTACTGGCCGTTGAAAATTCCACCGCTGGAGTGGGGCGCTCGCTTGCTCCTGAAGCGCTTTGGCCAGTTGTCCGGCCCGCGGCTCAAGCGCGGCCCCGAGGACGAGCCGGTGGGCGTAATGATCGAGAGCATGCGCTGGCATGGCCTCTTCGGCCGGTTTGGCGAGGCCGGCCGTGATTGGTGGAAAGGCCTGGCGGAAGTCGACGTGCCGCTGCTGGTCGTCAGTGCCGCCGGCGACCAGCAGGACCCGGACTGGGCCTGCCGCAAGCTGTACGAACAAATCGGCTCGGCGCCGCGGCAATACCTGCGCCTGGGGCGCCAACAAGGTTTTACCGGGGATTTCGGGCATGTGGAGATGTTGGTCAGCAAAGCGGCCCAGGCCGAGGTCTGGCCGTTGGTGGCGCAATGGCTGAAAGATCCGCTGACACCATTGTTGGGTGCTCAGGCTGATGCATTGGTCGTAGTTTGACGCAGCGCTCTGCCAAGGGCGTTTCGCTCGTCTTTGGTTGCGGCTAAGATATGACGCGTTAAATGCTTCTGGTCATATTCAGTCGCGCAGTGGCTATTGCGTAACGGCGAAACGGATGGGATGTTTTGCTGCTGCTTCGGCCGGCGCCTCTTTCGAAAGACACGTCTTTGACAGAAAGGAAATTTTCAATGAACCACTACGTCACTCCCGATCTTTGCGACGCCTACCCGGAACTGGTGCAGGTGGCCGAGCCGATGTTCAGCAACTTCGGCGGCCGCGATTCCTTTGGCGGCGAGATCGTCACCATCAAATGCTTCGAAGATAACTCCCTGGTCAAGGAGCAGGCCGACCAGCCAGGCGCCGGCAAGGTGCTGGTGGTCGACGGTGGTGGCTCCCTGCGTCGCGCGCTGCTGGGCGACATGATCGCCGAGAAAGCCGCGAAAAACGGTTGGGAAGGGCTGGTGATCTACGGTTGCATCCGGGATGTCGACGTCGTCGCCCAGACCGACCTCGGCGTGCAGGCGTTGGCTAGCCACCCGATGAAGACTGACAAGCGCGGCATTGGCGACTTGAACGTGGCAGTGACCTTTGCCGGTGTGACATTCCGTCCGGGTGAATACATCTACGCCGACAATAATGGCGTGATCGTGTCGCCCAGCCCGCTGAAAATGCCTGAATAAACCGCAATAACCGACAGGGGTGAGGATGTTCGAGGAAGAAAACGCGCAGTGGGGCCTGGTGCATGCCCTGGTGCTGGATGGTAAAGGCGGTGCGCGTTCGATTGCCCGAACTGAGCTTGACCAATTGCAACTGCAGCCCCAGGAAAGCCTGTGGCTGCATTGGGATCGCAGCCACCCGCAAACCCAGACTTGGCTGCGCAAGGCCAGTGGCTTGAGTGAGTTCGCCTGTGACCTGCTGCTGGAGGAGAACACCCGCCCGCGCCTGTTGCCGTTGCCGGACGCGGAACTCCTGCTGTTCCTGCGCGGGGTCAACCTCAACCCTGGCGCCGAGCCGGAAGACATGGTTTCGGTGCGTATCTTCGCCGCTGCCAGCCGGGTGATTTCCCTGCGCTTGCGCCCGTTGCGCGCCACCGATGAGTTGCTGGTGCAGTTGGCGGATGGCAAGGGGCCAAAAACCGCGTCTGAACTCATCCTGTATATGGCGCAGTACCTGACGCACAAAGTCCAGGACCTGGTGTCCGACCTGTCTGAAATCGTCGACGTAGAGGAAGAAAAACTCGATACCGACGAACGGTATACCCCGGAGCATGGCAGCATTTTGCAGATCCGTCGGCGAGCGGCCGGGCTCAAGCGATTCCTGGCGCCGCAGCGGGATATCTTTGCCCAACTGACGCGGATCAAATTGTCGTGGTTCTGTGATGACGATGCCGACTATTGGAACGAATTGAACAACAGCCTGACCCGCTACCTGGAAGAACTCGAATTGACCCGGGAGCGCGTGGGGCTTGTGCTGGAGGCCGAAGATCGGCGCTTGAGCGTACGCATGAACCGTACAATGTACCGCTTCGGGATCATCACCGGGATCTTCCTGCCGATGAGTTTTCTGACCGGCTTGTTAGGTATCAATGTGGGGGGCATACCGTTCTCCGCCAGCCCTTATGGATTTGTGATTGCCTGCCTGTTGATGGTCTCGGTGGCGCTCGGACAATGGTGGCTATTTCGACGATTGCGCTGGGTTTGAGCTGAATATGACCTGAACGTAGGAAGGGGCCGATGTGACCTCAGGAATTTAACCCTCGTCTTTTAAAACACTTGCGAGAGGTCTTTATGCACGATCCGTTCGAACAGTCTTTGCGTGACATGCTCAATGCTTCGCCATCCAACCGGGATGACGATGCCTGCCTGGGCCGCGTGTTGAAAACCGCCAACCGTCAGGTCGGGGCGGGGGATCTGTTCGGTCTGCTCGGTCGTTGGCTGCCGGCGTTGATGATGGCCCTGAACAATGGTTCGGCCCACGTCTCGCCGGTTTCCCGTCGTAAACCTCTTGCTCGCACTGCTGATAAGGCTGATTGAATATGGAACTTGATCTCTGGACCCAGAGCCTGGTCACCGCGATGACCGCATTGTGGACCAAGGTGGCGAATTTCATTCCCAACCTGTTTGGGGCGCTGGTCCTGGTATTGCTGGGTTTTGTCGTGGCCAAGCTGCTCGACACCCTGCTGTCCAAGCTGCTCGCCAAACTCGGTCTGGACCGTTTGATGGCAGGCACCGGCCTGACCAAGCTGCTCGGCCGCGCCGGGCTGCAAGTGCCGATCTCGACCTTGATCGGCAAGATCGTTTACTGGTTCGTTTTGTTGATTTTTCTGGTTTCTGCGGCTCAATCCCTTGGCCTTGAGCGAGTTTCAGCTACGCTGGACATGCTGGCACTGTATTTGCCGAAGGTATTCGGCGGCGCGCTGGTGCTTCTCGTCGGCGTTTTGCTCGCACAATTAGCCAACGGGTTGGTACGCGGGGCCGCTGAAGGGGTCGGGCTGGACTACGCGGCAGGCCTGGGGCGAATCGCCCAGGGGCTCGTGATCATCATCAGTATTTCCGTCGCGATCAGCCAGTTGGAGGTCAAGACTGACCTGCTCAACCACGTGATTGTGATTGTTTTGATTACCGTTGGTCTGGCCGTTGCGCTGGCCATGGGTCTGGGAAGTCGGGAAATTGCCGGTCAGATTCTGGCGGGAATCTATGTGCGTGAGTTGTATCAGGTAGGGCAGCACGTGCGTGTGGGCGAGGTCGAGGGGCAAATCGAGGAGATCGGTACGGTCAAGACAACTGTGCTGACCGATGACGGCGACCTGGTGTCGCTGTCCAATCGGATTCTCCTGGAGCAGCAGGTCAGTAGCCGCTAACCCGGCAAACCCTGCTAATGTACGCCGCCGCGAACCCGGGTGACCGGGCTGTGGCGGACATTGACCTGACTGTCGGCACGACTTGTTTTGAATAAAGCCCAAACGCTGTCCACGCGCTATGACCCCCGTGAGCTCTCTGATGAGGAGTTGGTCGCGCGCTCGCACACGGAGCTGTTTCACGTAACACGCGCGTATGAAGAATTGATGCGCAGATATCAACGCACTCTGTTCAACGTTTGTTCAAGGTATTTAGGGAACGATAGAGATGCGGATGATGTCTGTCAGGAAGTGATGCTCAAGGTGTTGTATGGCCTGAAGAACTTCGAGGGCAAATCGAAGTTCAAGACCTGGCTCTACAGCATCACGTACAACGAGTGCATCACGCAGTATCGTAAGGAACGGCGAAAGCGTCGCTTGATGGACGCCTTGAGTCTGGACCCCCTTGAGGAGGCGTCTGAAGAAAAGACGCCGGCACCCGAGGAGAAGGGCGGACTTGATCGCTGGTTGGTGCATGTGAACCCGATTGACCGCGAAATTCTGGTGCTACGTTTTGTCGCAGAGCTGGAATTTCAGGAAATCGCTGACATCATGCATATGGGTTTGAGTGCTACAAAAATGCGTTACAAACGTGCTCTTGATAAATTACGTGAGAAATTTGCGGGCGAGACTGAAACTTAGTGCGTGGCAAATATCTCTTACGTGTAGGCAAGTTCTGTTAGACTTGTCGCCGAGTTGTCCCCCGGTTTGTGGGACTGCTTTACAATCACCAGATGGGGATTTAACGGATGAAACTGAAAAACACCTTGGGCTTGGCCATTGGTTCTCTTATTGCCGCTACTTCTTTCGGCGTTCTGGCACAAGGCCAAGGCGCAGTTGAAGGCGAGCTGTTCTACAAGAAGCAGTACAACGATAGCGTCAATCATATCGAAGACGGCTTCAACCCAGGCGCTCGCATTGGTTATTTCCTGACCGACGACCTGTCGTTGGACTTGTCCTACGACAAGACCAACCACACCCGTTCGAACGACGGTACCGGTAGCCAGAAGATCAAAGGCGATACCACCAGCCTCGTGGCCCAGTATCACTTCGGTCAAGCTGGCGTCGACTCCCTGCGTCCATACGTAGAAGGCGGTGTCGGTCACCAGAGCCGTGGCAACGTTCGTGCTGACGGCCACAGCGGTCGCGACCAAACTACCCAGCTCATCGCTGGTACTGGCGTGAAGTACTACTTCACCAACAACCTGTACGCTCGTGCCGGTGTTGAAGCTGACTACGCACTGGACAACGGCAAGTGGGATTACTCCGCACTGGTCGGCCTGGGTGTGAACTTCGGCGGTAACGCTGGCGCAGTTGCTCCAGCTCCTACCCCAGCACCAGCTCCAGAGCCAGTTGCAGAGCCAGAAGCACCGGTTGCCAACGTTGTTCGTGTTGAGCTGGACGTTAAGTTCGACTTCAACAAGTCCGTGGTTAAGCCTAACAGCTACGCCGACGTGAAAAACCTGGCTGACTTCATGAAGCAGTACCCAGCTACCCACGTAGAAGTGGCTGGTCACACTGACTCCGTGGGCCCAGACGCCTACAACCAGAAGCTGTCCCAGCGTCGTGCTGACGCTGTTAAGCAAGTCCTGGTTAAAGACGGCGTAGCTCCTAGCCGCATTAGCTCGGTAGGTTACGGCGAATCCCGCCCAGTTGCTGACAACGCAACTGAAGCTGGCCGCGCTATCAACCGTCGCGTAGAAGCTGCTGTTGAAGCTCAAGCTGCTCAGTAATTACTGAGTAGTAGAAAAAAACCCGGCTTCGGCCGGGTTTTTTTTCGCCTGGGGTTTGCCTCAGGCGCTGGCTGCCGCTGCGACGTTCGCTGCTTGCGAGGTGGCGGCGACACTGCCGATCACCAGGATCGCCGGGCTCTTCAGGGCGAACGCCTGTGCATCCTCGTGCATCTGCGACAAATGGCTACGGCACTCCCGCTGCTGCGGCAATGAGGCATTTTCGATCATTGCCACGGGCATATCCGCGGCCATCCCGCCTTCCAGCAACTGCTGACGAAGCTCTTCCAGCTTCGCCACCCCCATATAGATCACCAGCGTCGTCCCGCCTTCCGCCAGCGCGCGCCAATTAAGGCTGCTGTCGTCCTGGGTGTGCGCTGTGACCAGCGTCACGCCGCGGCTGACACCACGCAAGGTCAGTGGAATCGCGCAGTTCGTCGCGCCCGCCAGCCCGGCTGTGATCCCGTTGACCAACTCGACTTCGACGCCGCGTTCGCGCAGCCACATCGCCTCTTCGCCACCGCGCCCGAAAATGCACGGGTCGCCGCCCTTGAGCCGTACCACGCACTTGCCCTGGCGGGCGTAGCGCAACATCAGGCGGTGGATGAAGTCCTGCGGCGTTGAGCGGCAGCCCCCACGTTTACCGACGGTGATCACCCGCGCTGCCGCGCAGTGTTCCAGTACCTGCGGGTTGACCAGATCATCGATCAGCACCACATCGGCGCAGTTCATCGCCCGAACCGCCTTGAGGGTCAACAGCTCCGGGTCGCCAGGGCCCGCGCCCACCAGCCAGACTTTTGCGTTCATGTGTTTTCCCTCGTCTAGAGATGACGTCAGCGGTGAAAGAGTAAGTAAAGAAGCGCCAGATTGATCAGCATCGAGAGCAACCCCAGGGTGCGCCAGACCTTCAAGGGTTCCCGCTCCAACAACGGCCGGGGGCGGACACTCAGTTCCCGTCGGTCTGCCTGCTCCAGCACCAGCAGCCATTCTTCGGCGGTTTCATAGCGTTGTGCAGGTTGAGCCGCCACCGCGCGCTCGAGGCTGAGCGGTAACCAGTCCGGCAGGTCGGGGCGGTAGCGGCTGGCGCTGACCGGTTGGGTGAATCTGGGCCGTTGGAAAGCCTCAATTTCACCGTAGGGGTAATGCCCAGTCAGCAAGTAATACAGGCTGACACCTACGCTGTATAAGTCTTGTTGGGCTGTGGGACGGTCGCCCTGGAACGCTTCGGGCGCGATAAAGCTTGGTGTGCCGGGCAGTACATGCGCGCGATCCTCGGAGAGACCCGGGCAGTAGGCCAGGCCGAAATCCAGTACGCGCAACTCACCATCGTCACCCAGCAGCAGGTTCTCCGGTTTGATGTCACGGTGCAGTATTTGCCGACGATGCAACAGACCCACCGCCCGCAGTAAACGTTCGGCCACGAATTGCCATTGCGCCAGGGGCAATGGGCCCTGTTGCAGGAATAATTGCGCCAGGGTTTGCCCCGGATATTCACGCATCACGTAGTACAAGTGCTGACGCCCGCTGGCCGCGTGGACTTCAGGAAACGCGCGCCCGGCCACCCGCCGCAGAAACCATTCCTCCGACAGCAAGGCTTGACCGGCGTCGTTGTCATCGTCACGGCTGAGGGGCAGGGTTTTCAGCAACCAGGGTTGCTGCTGGGCATCGCGGACCCGGTACAGCAACGACTGGCGGCTCTGCGCCAATACGCTTTCCACCTGCCAGCCTTCGAACTGTTGCCCGGCTTTCAGCGCGGGTGGCAGCGGCCATTGCTGCAATTGCACCAGCGCGTCGCCCAGGGTCGCGGCGCCGAGTTTATCGATGCGTACCAGCAGGGCACTGGCGTTGTCCTGGCTGCCGGCCAGGTGTGCGGCGGTGACCAGGGTGTGTACCGCCAGATCGAGGTCGGTCTGCTCGCGCAGGATCGCACTGATGCTGTGATCACCCAAAGTCGCCCACACGCCGTCGCTGAGCAGCAGGAAGCATTCGCCCTCGCGCAATTGGCCGTCGAGAAAATCCAGCACCAGGTGTTGATCCAGGCCGAGCGCGCGCTTGAGCACATGCTGCATGCCCGGCTGTTCCCATACATGATCTTCGCTGATGCGCTGCAATTCGCCGTCCAGCCAGCGATACGCCCGGCAATCGCCGACGTGGGCCAAGGTGAAGCGTTGCCCGCGAAACACCAGGGCACTGAGGGTGGTCAGCAACGGCTGGCCACCGCCATTGGCCCGCAGCCAGCGATTCTGCGCGAGCAATAGACGTTCGAGCGCCTGGGCCACACCCCAGGTTTGCGGCGTGGCGTAATAGTCCAGGGCCAGCGCCTGCAAGGTCGAGCGTGCGGCCAGACCGCCGTCGGCGCATTGGCTGACACCGTCGGCGATGGCGCACAGGTAACCCTTGCTCGCGGCCAGCTCCGCCAGGGGCGTGACCACACGCAGGGCGTCCTGGTTCTCGGCGCGCGGGCCGATGGCGCTGGCCTGGGCGACGCTCAGGTGCAGGCTCATCAGACGCGCGCGGCGGTCACGGCAGCCGAGCCCCAGGTGGTTCTCCAGCGGCGCTTGACGCCGTGCAGGCCGAACCAGGCCAGTACGCCAAGGCTGGCGAACAACCACAGGGCCAGTTGATAGCTGCCGGTGCTTTGTTTGATCGCACCCATGCCTGCTGCCAGGGCGAAACCGCCGATACCGCCGGCCATGCCGATCAGGCCGGTCATTACGCCGATCTCGCGGCGGAAACGCTGGGGCACCAACTGGAACACCGCGCCATTACCGGCGCCAAGGCCGAGCATGGTGCAGACGAACAGTGCCAGGGCCGCGTAGGAGCTGGGCAAGTTGAAACCCACCGCAGCGATGCAGATCGCCGCCACGCTGTACATGCCCAGCAACGTGCGAATCCCGCCGAATCGGTCGGCCAGGGCGCCGCCGAGTGGGCGCATCAGGCTACCGCCGAACACGCAGGCGGCGGTGTAGTAGCCGGCGGTCACCGGGCTCAGGCCGTATTGGTCGTTGAAGTAGCCGGGCAGGGCGCTGGCCAGGCCGATAAAGCCGCCGAAGGTCACGCTGTAGAAAAACATGAACCACCAGCTGTCACGGTCGCCGAGGGCCTTGAAGTAATCGGCCATGGATTTGGCCTTCGGGCGTTCGGGGGCATTGCGCGCAAGCCAGGCGAAGATGATCAGGGTCAGGATCAACGGAATCAGGGCGAAACCGAACACATTGCTCCAGCCGAACGCCGCTGCAAGCACCGGTGCCAATATGGCTGCGAACACAGTGCCCGAGTTGCCGGCGCCGGCGATGCCCATGGCTTTGCCCTGGTGCTCCGCGGGATACCACTGGGACGCCAACGGTAGGGCGACCGCGAAGGAC
Organism: Pseudomonas sp. GV105; assembly: GCF_003058185.1. Classification (NCBI taxonomy): domain Bacteria; kingdom Pseudomonadati; phylum Pseudomonadota; class Gammaproteobacteria; order Pseudomonadales; family Pseudomonadaceae; genus Pseudomonas; species Pseudomonas sp. GV105. The sequence continues at coordinate 376,341 of NZ_QBUF01000004.1, read as the reverse complement.
GCTCCGGCCATCCCCAGGCACAGCCCCAGCAACAGGGCTTGTTCATAGCTGTGGATGCCGAGTTTCCAGGCGCCGAAGAGTGCGGCGATCACAATCACCTGGCCGATCAGCCCGGCGGTCTTGGGCGAGAGTCTGTCCGCCAGCATGCCCATCAGAAAACGCAGCACTGCGCCTGCCAGGATGGGGGTCGCCACCACCAGACCGCGTTGTTGCGTGGTCAGGTGCAGGTCGGCGGCGATCTGCACCGCCAGCGGGCCCAGTAGGTACCAGACCATGAAGCTCAGGTCGAAATACAGGAACGCGGCAAACAGGGTCGGGGTGTGCCCGGATTTCCAGAAGCTTGATTTCATCACGCACCTCAACGGTTGGGAGTCTTGTAAGAAGGCCTGGTGATGGAACAGCCGGCTACGGCCGCCCCACCGGCCCCGTGTCAAAGGGCCAAAACAAAAAAACGCCGCCACCGGGTCCGCGAGGGCAAACCGGGTGTGCGACGTCTTTGTCGTGAAGGGGCAACCGCCGTTGGTTACCTGTGTTGAATACTTAGCAAGTCCTGGGCCAATCTGCCGTAGCCGCTGTCGAGGAGGGTTAGCCCAGCAACTCGCTCATGGCGATGATCTGCTCCGCCACCTGGATCAGTTTCTGCTGGCGGCTCATGGCCTGGCGGCGCATCAGGGTGTAGGCCTCTTCCTCGTTGCAGTTCTTCATTTTCATCAGCATGCCTTTGGCCAGTTCGATGCGCTTGCGCTCGGCCAGCTGTTGATCGCGGGCCTGCAGCTGGGCGCGTAGAGCCTGGTCGCTTTCGAAGCGGGCCATGGCCACGTCGAGGATCGGCTGCAGGCGTTGGGCCTGGATACCTTCGACAATGTAGGCGCTGACGCCGGATTTGATGGCCTGGCGCATGACGTCCGGGTCGTGCTCGTCGGTAAACATCACGATCGGATGCGGTCGGTCGCGGCTGACCAGCACCACTTGCTCCATCACATCGCGGCCGGGTGACTCGGTATCGATCAGGATTACGTCCGGCCGCACCGTTTCGACGCGCGCAGGCAGATCGATGGTCAGGCCCGACTCATCGATCACCTCAAACCCGGCCTCGGTCAGTGCCGCCTTGAGGCGCCCGACCTTGCGCGGTGTGTCGTTGATCAACAGGATTCGCAACATATCGGTCCTCCTGTCAGCGCAAGGCGTGGCGGCTGGTGTGGTCGGCCAGGGCATGCAGGCGGAAGCTGCGGGCGTAGGCGGCGGGGGCGGAGCCATCCCAGATCTTGCCGTCGATCAGTTGGCTGCTGCGCATGTCCTGGGCGTTCGCGGTGACGCCGACGGCATCGGCTGCCTGGCGATACAGCTCCAGTTGCTGCACTTGGCGGGCAATGCCGAGGTAGTCCGGGTCTTCGCGCAACAGGCCCCAGCGGCGAAACTGGGTCATGAACCACATGCCGTCGGAGAGGTAGGGCACGTTCACCTCGCCATCGGCGAAAAAGCGCAGTGCGTGGGGATCTTGCCACTGGTTGCCAAGCCCATCGTCGTAAGTCCCGAGCAGACGCGGCTCGATGCAGTCGAGTGGCGCGTCGAGGTACTCGCGGGCGCTGAGCAGCTGCGCGGTGGAACGGCGGTTTTCTTGGCTCGCCTCGATAAAGCGGCTGGCCTCCAGAATCGCCATCACCAGTACGCGGGCGGTGTTGGGGTATTGGTCGACGAACGCTTGGGTGCAGCCGAGCACCTTTTCCGGGTGGTCCGGCCAGATCGCCTGGCTGGTCGCCAGGGTGAAGCCCTGGTTCTGCTTCACCGCACTGGCGCTCCAGGGTTCACCGACACAAAAACCGTCGATGCGCCCGGCCAATAGGTGCGCCACCATTTGCGGCGGCGGTACCACCACACTGTTCACATCCTGCAATGGATGGATACCTTGGCTCGCCAGCCAGTAATACAGCCACATGGCGTGGGTGCCTGTGGGAAACGTCTGGGCGAAGGTCAGTTTTGTTCGGCTTTGGTGCACGTGGCGATCCAGTGCCTCAGGAGTGACCACCCCTTGCTGTTGCAGGTCGTGGGACAGGTTGATGCTCTGCCCGTTCTGGTTCAGCCCCATCAGTACCGCCATATCGGTGGCGGCCACGCCGCCGATGCCCAGGTGTACGGCGTAGATCAGCCCATACAGGCTGTGGGCGGCATCCAGTTCGCCGCTGACCAGTTTGTCGCGCAGGTTGGCCCACGACGACTGACGCTTGAGGTTCAGTGTCAAGCCATAGGGTTGCGCGAAGCCCTGGGTGGCCGCGACCACCAGCGAGGCGCAGTCGCTCAAGGCCATGAAGCCCAGGTCGAGGCTGCTCTTTTCCGGGGCGTCACTGCCGTTGACCCAGGCCAGCGGGTCGTTTATCGGGCTGTTGCCGTCCGAATCGTTCATCAACACCTACCTTTTCGTTCAAAAAAAAGCGTCGCTCCCTCAGATGGCGGCGCGAGCCATTGCGGGTAACGACGCCTTTGTCCGTAAGCCCGCTCCGACGTTGGCGCGCGCTCTGATACAGAGTGCATAGCAAGGCACATGCCACGGGCGGAACGGCGCGCTACGCCGTCAACTTTCCATCAAGATTGAAACGCCACAGGCTTTCAGTATGGCCGCTTCCCTATGCCAGACTGCCCAGGAAACCCCACGGTGTACGCTGATTCTCCGACAACGATGGCCGCCCATCGGCTGTGCCGCTGGCTGTTTTACGCGGTGTTGATGCTGGGCTGTGCGTCTGCCCGGGGTGAGACTTACCAGGCGCGGGACGAAAGCCTGCACACGTTTTTCAGCGCGTTGTCGCTGCCTCTCGGCCTGCCGGTCGTTGTCAGCCGGGCGGCGGCTCGGCAACGCGTTGACGGAACCTACGATTTCAGCCGGGCGCAGCAGGTGCTGGAGGCGGTAGCCGAGCAGCATCACCTGATCTGGTACAGCGACGGGCAGGTGCTCTACCTCTACGCAGCAGATGAAGCGAAGAGCTCGGCGGTGACGCTGCGGCATATTTCCGTCTCAAGGCTGCGCGAGTTCATGCGTCGCTCGGGGCTCGATGAGTCCCGCTACCCGCTGCGGGAGAGCGGGGGCCGGATGTTCTATGTGTCCGGGCCGGCGAACTATGTCGACCAGGTGCTGCACCTTACGCAATTGATGGACCGCCAGCGGGCCGCGCTCCGTGTGGGCCAGCAGGCGTTTGGCGTGGTGCAGGTGCTCAATACCCATGTGGCGGACCGCGAGTACGTGATGGGCGAGGAAAAGGTCAATGTGCCGGGCATGGCGTCGCTGATCGAGACCGTGCTTTCCCGCGAACAACAGGCCCCCGCGCAACGGCCGCCCGGCTTGCTGGCCGACAAGAGCCTGGCCGTGATTCCTTACCCGGATACCAACAGCCTGCTGATCAAGGGCAAGCCTGCCCAGGTGCGTTTTATCGAACAATTGGTGGCGGAGCTGGATGTGCCCAAGCGCGCCATCGAGGTTTCGCTGTGGCTGGTGGACGTGGACCGTGACGAACTGAAGAAAATCGACCAGGCCTGGGCCGAGGAAACCCACACATCAACTTCGGCGACCCGGGTGCTGGAGCCGTTGGAGGACAATCGCCTGATGGCGCAGATCGCCGTGCTGGAGCGACGACGGCGCGCGCGGGTGGTGACACTGCCGGTGATTCTCACCCAGGAGAACGTTCCTGCGGTGTTCCAGGATAACCACACACTCTACGTGCCGGGGCCCGCCGTCGCTCGCACCGACTGGAAACCCATACGCTATGGCACCCAGGTCAGCGCGTTGCCGCGGTTTGCCGAGGCGAACGAGATCGAGATGCTGCTGAGCCTTGAGGATGACCGCCAGATGGGCGAGGCGGGGCGGCGTCAGAAAATGACCGCAGTCGGGCGGGTCAGCGTCAGCAGTGTCGTTCGGATGCCGCAGGGGAAACGCCTGTGGTTGGGCGGGTTTCGCCGGGATGTTGATGCGCAGGGGCGTGCCACTGCGCCTGGCCAGCGTGCCGAAGTACGGCTGTTTGTGATTCAGGCCCGGGCCGTGGGCAACGAGCTCAAGACCCTGGATGGCACCGTCGGGCCGCCACCGCTGACTCAGCCGCAATACGAACGGGTGCACCGTGCGTTTGTGCGGTCGATTCGCGATGTCGATCAATGAGGTAGGCGCTCGTCATGCATCTGGAAATTCTTTTGCAGGAACAACTGATCACGCGCAAGCGGCTGGCGTTGTTTGCACCGGGGAAAGTGCTGCCGCTGGCACCGGAGGTCATCCATTGCGTGGAAGTGCGCGTCAACGGTCAGTTACTGGCTCTGGGCGAGCTGGTGCAGTTGGAAGACCGCCTGGGGGTTGAGCTGCTTGAGGTCTACCAGGAGTGGGTATCGCCTTAGTTATCAGTTCCAGTGAGATTTCTTACAAGGCGATTCCGGAAAGCCCTGCTGATATGGGCTTTCTCCTAGGGTGGCTCGGGGAGGCTTTTTTTATAGTCGTGCAGTCGGCGTATGCGCCATTTCTGGAAATCAGGATTTCAATGTCAGTGGTTGGATGCAGAGGTGTGTATGGCCGTGGTGAATGATGGAGGGATGACGATTTCCCTGGTCTTTGGCCGCTGGACCCTGCATGGCGATGGACGCTTGACCGGCGAGGACGCGGATATCCAGTTGCCGCCCAAGGAATGGCAAGTGCTGCGCTTGTTGTTGGTGTCCGGTGGTGCGCTGATGACCAAAGACTGTTTGCTTGAAATGGCTTGGCGCCAGGGGGAGGTGTCGGAGGAATCGCTGACACGCTGCATTTATTCGTTGCGTAAACATCTGCGCGCCGACAAAGGGTTTATCAAGACGATCTATGGCAGGGGCTATCGCTTTACATGCCCGGTGCGGCCAGCCGAGCGCGCCTCGTTGCAGCCTATCGATGTTTGTTCGGCCTGTGGCAGGTAGCCCCGGGATGCGCAATGCGTGGCGCAAGGGCCTGTTGCTGGTGGTGCTGATGGGCAGCAATAAGGCGCTGGCGTATTGTTGGGACGAGGTGGCCAGTCGCTACGATCTTGAGCCGGAATTGCTGCAGGCCATTGCCGCCGTAGAGTCGGGTTACCGTGCGGGCGCGATGAATTACAACAATCGCAACGGCACCCGCGATATCGGCCTGATGCAGATCAACAGCATTCACTTGCCCCGCTTGCTCAAACTAGGCATCACCGAAGACCGGCTGTTGAGTGAGCCGTGCCTGTCAATAGAGGTCGGGGCCTCGATTCTTGCCGAGTTCGTTCAGCGCTTCGGCTATAACTGGACGGCCATCGGCGCCTATAACGCAGGCCCGGGGCCTGGTCCACAGCGTGAGGCGTTGCGCTTGCAGTACGCACAGAAGGTCTGGGCCCGTTACGAAGCGTTGGTCGCGCATCGCTACTGACGATTGGGCGGCACGCCTCGCACGCAGGCCGCCAGCCCGGCTATAATCGCCGCCACTTATCGCCGCCATCCGAGTCTAGCCCGCCCATGTATACCCTGGCCCGCCAGCTGTTGTTCAAACTCTCCCCGGAGACTTCCCATGATCTGTCCCTGGACCTGATCGGTGCCGGTGGCCGCCTGGGGCTCAATGGCCTGGTATGCAAGGCACCGGCGAAAATGCCGGTTTCGGTGATGGGGCTCGACTTTCCCAACCCGGTCGGGCTGGCTGCCGGCCTGGACAAGAACGGTACGGCCATCGATGGCTTTGCGCAGTTGGGTTTCGGTTTCGTCGAAATCGGCACCGTGACCCCGCGCCCTCAACCGGGCAACCCCAAGCCGCGCATCTTTCGCCTGCCGGAGGCCGAGGCGATCATCAACCGCATGGGCTTCAACAACCTCGGTGTCGATCACCTGCTGTCGCGGGTCCAGGCGGCGAAGTACAAGGGCGTCCTCGGGATCAACATCGGCAAGAATTTCGATACGCCGGTGGAGCGCGCGGTGGATGACTACCTGATCTGCCTGGACAAGGTCTACGCCCACGCCAGCTACGTCACGGTGAACGTCAGCTCGCCCAACACCCCGGGCCTGCGTAGCCTGCAGTTCGGTGACTCCCTCAAGCAATTGCTCGAAGCCTTGCGCCTGCGCCAGGAAGACCTCGCCGTGCGCCATGGCAAGCGTGTGCCGTTGGCGATCAAGATCGCCCCGGACATGACGGATGAAGAAACCGTGCTGGTCGCCCAGGCCCTGGTGGAGTCAGGCATGGATGCGGTGATTGCCACCAACACCACCCTCAGCCGTGTCGGCGTTGAAGGCCTGGCCCATGGCGACGAGGCGGGCGGCTTGTCGGGCGCTCCAGTGCGTGACAAGAGCACGCACATCGTCAAGGTGCTGGCCGCCGAGCTGGCCGGGCGTTTGCCGATCATCGCGGTCGGCGGTATCACCGAAGGCAAGCAAGCGGCCGAGAAGATCGCCGCTGGTGCGAGCCTGGTGCAGCTGTATTCCGGCTTTATCTACAAAGGCCCGGCGCTGATTCGCGAGGCGGTGGACGCGATTGCGGCATTGCCCAAAAAGGCCTGACACACGCCCAATAAAAAGGGCTCCTCAAGAGGAGCCCCTGGGCCGAAGCCCGCCGCCTGGATAGGGCGTGCGTGGTTAAGTCGTTAGCTATATTCGTGCTGGTGTCGGAATTGAATGCCCTTGATTAGCCGACCGCGTGAAGTTCGTTGAGTCTGTGGATGCCCGCAGTGCCTGTCATACCGTCCCAGTTGTCGCCGCGTCCTTCTCGCCAGCCGTTGATCCAGGCTTGGCGTACCGACGGTAGAGTAAATGGGCAAAGCTCACGGGATTTGCCATGAACGCCGTATTGATATCCGCGTAAAAATGCTCTTTCCAACGGATCACGCTTAAGTCTTCTCATAGGGTGTTTCCCTCACTTGTTGACTGTCTTGATATCCTTCGGCCTCGTCTGAGGCCGGGCAGAGTTTTTCTGCCGTTGGTGCGGCCCGCTGCCGGCGTGGCGAGCCAATGTGCCAGTGCCGTTGTGGCGCTGACCTGTGTTGAGTTCTAACCAATAGGTCACATGGATTCAATGATCGTTTTGTCATAAGCACGTAACAATAACGATGTTATAGCCATAAGCTGGGATGGCTTTTCGCCCCTTTTATTGGGCAAAGCCGGCTATGATGTGCCTTACGAAGAGAATGGCTTAATCCCTTGCTGAAAAAGCCCGCCCGTTGCAGTCGGTTATTATTCGACGAAGGGTCTGAATATTTCTTTTTGTTGCATAACTTATCTCTCTGCCCCGTCAATCAAGGCCCACAGGCCCGCCAGACGGGGTGGGACGGCACATTCGTGCCACGCGGGCACTCTTCAAGAAAAGTGCTTGATTGAAAACCGAGCCGGCGATGCGTCGCCCGTTCATTTATTGCTGAAAAGCCTGGATTGCCCATGTCGGACCGTTTTGAACTCTTCCTCACCTGCCCCAAGGGCCTCGAAGGCCTGCTGATCGAGGAAGCCGTCGGGCTTGGCCTTGAGGAAGCCCGCGAGCACACCTCGGCCGTGCGCGGCATGGCCGACATGGAAACCGCCTACCGCCTGTGCCTCTGGTCGCGCCTGGCCAACCGCGTGTTGCTGGTCCTCAAGCGCTTCCCGATGAAGGACGCCGAAGACCTCTACCATGGCGTGCTGGATATCGACTGGGCCGATCACATGGTCCCGGACGGCAGCCTGGCGGTGGAGTTCAGCGGTCACGGCTCGGGCATCGACAACACCCACTTCGGCGCGCTGAAGGTCAAGGATGCGATTGTCGACAAGCTGCGCACCCCGACCGGCGAGCGTCCGTCCATCGACAAGATCAACCCGGACCTGCGCATCCACCTGCGCCTGGACCGTGGCGAAGCGATTCTCTCCCTCGACCTGTCCGGCCACAGCCTGCACCAGCGCGGTTACCGCCTGCAGCAGGGCGCGGCACCGTTGAAGGAAAACCTCGCTGCAGCCATCCTGATCCGTGCCGGCTGGCCGCGCATCGCTGCGGAAGGCGGCGCGTTGACCGACCCGATGTGCGGCGTCGGCACCTTCCTGGTGGAAGGCGCGATGATCGCCGCCGATATGGCGCCCAACCTCAATCGCGAACTGTGGGGTTTCACCACCTGGCTCGGTCACGTCCCGGCGTTGTGGAAGAAACTGCACACCGAGGCCAGCGAGCGCGCTGCCATCGGCATGAACAAGCCGCCGTTGTGGATTCGTGGCTACGAAGCCGATCCGCGCTTGATCCAGCCTGCTCGCAACAACATCGAGCGTGCCGGTCTCAGCCATTGGATCAAGGTGTACCAGGGCGAAGTCGGCACGTTCGAGCCGCGCCCGGACCAGAACCAGAAAGGCCTGGTGATCTGCAACCCGCCCTACGGCGAGCGGCTGGGCGACGAAGCGAGCCTGTTGTACCTCTACCAGAACCTCGGCGAGCGTCTGCGCCAGGCGTGCATGGGCTGGGAGGCGGCGGTGTTCACCGGCGCGCCGGACCTGGGCAAGCGCATGGGCATCCGCAGTCACAAGCAGTATTCGTTCTGGAACGGCGCTTTGCCGTGCAAATTGCTGCTGATCAAGGTCAACCCGGACCAGTTCGTCACCGGCGAGCGCCGCACCCCGGAGCAGCGCCAGGCCGAACGTGAACAAGCCGCCTACGACCAGGCCCCGACCGAGCCGCAAGAGCGTCAGTACAACAAGAACGGCAACCCGATCAAACCTGCACCGGCGCCGGCCCCTGTGGTCGAACAGGCGCGCCTGAGCGAAGGCGGGCAGATGTTTGCCAACCGCCTGCAAAAGAACCTCAAGCAACTGGGCAAGTGGGCCAAGCGTGAGGGCGTGGATTGCTACCGCGTCTACGATGCCGACATGCCGGAATATTCCATGGCCATCGACCTGTATCACGATTGGGTCCACGTGCAGGAATACGCCGCGCCGAAATCCATCGACCCGGAAAAAGCCTCCGCGCGCATGTTCGACGCATTGGCGGCCATTCCCCAGGCGCTGAACATCGACAAGAGCCGCGTGGTGGTCAAGCGCCGCGAGCGTCAGAGCGGCACCAAGCAGTACGAACGCCAGAGCGCCCAGGGTAAGTTTACCGAGGTCAGCGAAGGCGGCGTGAAGCTGCTGGTCAACCTCACCGACTACCTCGACACCGGCCTGTTCCTCGACCACCGGCCGATGCGTATGCGTATCCAGAAAGAGGCGGCCGGCAAGCGTTTCCTCAACCTGTATTGCTACACCGCCACCGCCAGCGTGCATGCGGCCAAGGGCGGCGCGCGCACCACGACCAGCGTCGACCTGTCCAAGACCTACCTGGACTGGGCGCGCCGCAACTTCTCCCTCAACGGTTTCTCCGACAAGAACCGCCTGGAGCAGGGTGATGTGATGGCGTGGCTGGAAGCCAGTCGCGATGAGTTCGACCTGATCTTCATCGACCCGCCGACCTTCTCCAACTCCAAGCGCATGGAAGGGATCTTCGACGTGCAGCGCGACCACGTGCAACTGCTCGACCTCGCCATGGCGCGCCTGGCACCGGGCGGCGTGCTGTACTTCTCGAACAACTTCCGCAAGTTCGTGCTTGAGGACAACCTCAGCGAACGCTACGCGGTCGAGGAAATCAGCGACAAGACCCTCGATCCGGATTTTGCGCGTAACGCGAAGATCCATCGGGCCTGGAAAATCACTGCTCGCTGATTGCTCCACCCATCAGCCGCAAGCCTGGAATTATCCGGTCTTGCGGCTTTTTTACGCTGGTCAAACGGAGGGCCGCTCGCTATAACTAAATGTCCGGCCAAAGTGATCCCCCACACGCTGGCGTTGTGAGTGTTGCCTATGCCGTTGCAAGCCGTTCGCCCGAAGATCCTAGGTTTTATCAATGAGCAGGTATCGGCTTGGTTGATGGCATTGGTGGTGTTTCTGGGCGGTAGCGCTTTGACGATCATCGTCGCCTGGGCGACATCCGATCTCTATCAACAGCAGGGGCGCCAGCGTTTCCAGCTGTTGGTCAATGAGCGATTCACCCGTCTGCAGGAGCGTTTCGAGGACCAGGAGCAACGCCTGACCAGCCTGCAACGCTTCTTCGTCAATTCCAATGATGTGTCCCGCGACGAGTTCGACGGTTTTGCCCAGCCTTTGCTGCTGCGTTCCCGGGCCTATGCCTGGGCGCCGCGGGTTATGCGTGATCAGCGCGCTCAGTTTGAACAGGACGTATCGCGCCAGCGCGGTCTGCCGTTCAGCATACGGGAACTGAATTCACGCGGTGAGTTGGCCCCGGCGGTGGAGCGCGATGAATACGTGCCGGTCCTGTACAGCCAGACCCGAAGCCTGCTCGGTTCGCCGCTGGGCTTTGACCTGCTGGCCCAGCCGCTGCGGCGCTCGACCCTGGAGCGCGCACAAGCGAGCGGCAAGCTGGCCGTGTCCCAGCCCATGCAGTTGGTGGGGGTGGAACCGGCCTATGCCACCGGGGTGTTATTGGTCGCGCCGGTCGTCTCCCCGGGCGGAACAGAACCCTACGGCTTTGTGATGGCCGTGATCAGCATGCGCCAGTTGATGGCCGACGGCTTGCCCAAGTCGGATCGCGATAATCTGGTGACGCAGATCGTCGACACTTCCGACCAGCAAGGGCGCCTGTTGTACGAATCCAGCAATGCCCTGGCCGACAGCGATCTGATCGCCGCGCGTCGCCTCACCCTCGGCGATCATGTCTACGCCCTGAACCTGCGCCCCAGCCAGGTGTTCGAACAGGGCAACGGCTCGTCGTTGGTCCCGATCCTGGCCGTGGGCGGGCTCTTCAGCCTGTTGCTCAGTGTCTTGCTCTATATGTTGGTCAGCCAGCGTCAGCGCGCCTTGAAACTGGTGGAGCAGCGTACCGTGCAGCTACGCCTGCGCGAGCAGGAACTGCGCAGCGCCCATGGCCAGTTACGCAGTGTGCTGAACGCCGCGACGCAGGTTGCGATCATTGCCACCGACTTGCACGGCGTGATCAACACCTTCAACGCCGGTGCCGAGCAGATGCTGGGGTTCAAGGCCGAGCACATACTCGGCCGCTCGACCCTGGAGAGCCTGCATGTGGCGGCGGAGCTGGATGTGCGTGCGGCGAGTCTGAGCATTGCATTGGGCCGGCGAATCCCGCCGAGCCAGGCGATGCTGGTGGAGAGCCCGGGCAGCCCGCACGAGGCGCGCGAGTGGACCTTGGTGCGCGAGGATGGCAGCCGTTTGACGGTGAATATGTTGGGCACCGTGTTGTTGGATGACCATGGCTTATGGGTCGGGCACCTGGCGATGTACCTGGATGTCACCGAGCAAAAACGCGCCTATGAGGCCCTGGCCGTGCGCGACCGTCTGCTGAAAAAGCTCAGCGCCCATGTCCCGGGCGGGATCTTCCAATTCACTCTGGAACCCCAGGACAAGTGGCGGTTTGTCTACGCCAGTGATGGCATGCGCGATATCTATGAGATCGACACAGGGGTGCTGCAACGGGATGCAACGCAGGTCTTGGAGCGCATCCACCCGCTGGACGTCGAGCGGGTGCGTGCGTCGATCCGCTTATCCGCGCTGCAATTGAGCCACTGGCGCGAAGAGTACCGCGTGCAACTGCCGCAACGGGGCCTGCGCTGGATCCGCGGTGAGGCCACGCCGGAAGAACTGCCGGGCGGCGGTACGCTGTGGCATGGCTATGTGTCGGACATTTCCGATCTCAAGCGCGTGGAAGAAGAACTGCGCGCGCTGTCCATCACCGATGCCCTCACCGGGATCCATAACCGTCGGTATTTCCAGGATCGTCTCAAGGCTGAGATGGTCCGCCTCAATCGCACCTCGGGGGCGTTGTCGGTGATCATGCTGGATATCGATCACTTCAAGCGTATCAACGACCAGTACGGCCATGCGGTCGGCGACGGGGTGTTGCAGGAACTGTGCAAGCGCATCAGCCAGCGTCTGCGCCGCACCGATGTGTTCTGTCGCCTGGGTGGCGAGGAGTTCATGGTGTTGTGCCCCAACACCGACGGCGCCCAGGCCTACGGTTTGGCGATGGAGCTATGGCGGGCGCTGCGCGATGCGCCGATGGGGACGGTGGGAGTCGTCACCGCCAGCTTCGGGGTGGCCAGTTGGCGGGTCGATGAGGGGATCGACGGGTTACTGCTGCGCGCGGATTCGGCGGTGTACGTGGCCAAGCAGGCGGGCAGGGATCGAGTCGAAGCGGAACGCTTGCCGGTGTGAATGTCGAGGTCGTACACAACCTGTGGGCGCGGGTTTGCCCACAGGTTGTGGCGGTGTCTAGAGGACTGGCGCCGCTGCCGCCAGCTTTGGCTGGCGGTACAGGTCCAGCAGCACCTGGTCGAGCACCGACGACGCACCCCACGGCTTCGGATCGTTGAGGATCGCCACCACCACCCAGGTATTGCCGTTGTTGTCGCGGCTGAACCCGGCGATGGCGCGCACGGTGTTCAAGGTACCGGTCTTGACGTGGGCTTCACCGCGCATGGCGGTGGTCTTCAGACGTTTACGCATGGTGCCGTCGGTGCCGGCGATTGGCATCGAGCTGATGTATTCCGCGGCGTAGGGGCTTCTCCACGCGGCTTGCAACATGGCCGCCATCTCACGCGCGCTGACGCGTTCGGCACGGGACAGGCCCGAACCGTTCTCCATCACCAGGTGCGGTGAGGTGATGCCTTTTTTCGCCAGCCACTGGCGTACCACGCGTTGCGCGGCCTTGGCATCGTCGCCGTCGGCGTCGTTGCGGAACTGCGCGCCCAGGCTCAGGAACAACTGCTGGGCCATGGTGTTGTTACTGTATTTGTTGATGTCGCGGATGATTTCCGCCAGGTCCGGCGAGAAGGCCCGCGCCAGTACCTTGGCGTCCTTGGGCACCGGTGCCTGGATGTCACGGCCCTGGATGGTGCCGCCCAACTCCTGCCAGATCGCCCGCACGGCGCCGGCGGTGTACGTGGCGTGGTCGAGCAACGACAAGTAGGTCTGCGAGCTGCAGCCATCGCCCAACTGGCCGCTGACGGTCACGGTGATGCTGCCATCCGCCGCCGTCACCGGGTTGTAGCGCACGTCGCCGGTACATTGCTTGGCGTTGGACGCCTTGACCTGATTGTCGATGCGAATGCTGGCGATCGGCGGCTCGACCGACACGATCACGCGTCCCGAATCGTTGCGGGTCACGAAGCGCAGGGCCTTGAGGTTGACCAGCAAGGCATCGGGCTTGACCAGGAACGGTTTGTTCTCGTCATTGCCGTCGTCATTGAATTCCGGCAGTTGCGGCGGGATAAAGAAGCTACGGTCCAGCACCAGATCGCCGGTGACTTGCTGCACGCCATTGGCCCGCAGGTCGCGCATCAGCAGCCAGAGTTTTTCCATGTTCAGCTTGGGATCGCCGCCGCCCTTGAGGTACAGGTTGCCGCGCAATACACCACCGCTGAGGGTGCCGTCGGTGTAGAACTCGGTCTTCCACTGGTGGTTGGGGCCGAGCATTTCCAGGGCTGCGTAGGTGGTGACCAGCTTCATGGTGGAGGCCGGGTTCACCGAGACGTCGGCATTGAAGACGGTGGGGGTGCCGGGGCCGTTCAACGGCAGCATCACCAGGGACAATGCGGTGTTCTGCAACTTGGCCTTCTGCAGGGCCTGTGCAACGTTGGGTGGCAGGGTGTTATTGATCGGGGCGGCGGTGGCGGAAAAAGCCAGCGGCAGGAGAACGCCGGCAAGGAGCAATGGACGCAAAGATTTGATCATAAGGAATAAAACCCTACTGCTGAGGAGGGTGAAAAAGGCGAGGGGTATGTAAGAAAATCCCTCAGTAGTCATGAAAGTGTCGGCATTATGCCCCAAGCTGGAACCACTTGTAGCTGAACGATAGCTGCTAATCGGGGTTTTTTTTCCAGGCATTTCGCCGCCTGTCCCAGAGAGTCGGGCAATCGCTGCCTTAAGCTGCTAAAGTGCCGCCCGTTATTACTTATGAGGATTGTTCCAATGGCGACTAACCGTTCCCAGCGTCTGCGCAAAAAACTGTGCGTTGATGAATTTCAAGAGCTGGGTTTCGAACTGAACCTGGACTTCAACGAAGGCCTGAGTGAAGAAGCTATCGACGCTTTCCTCGAAGCATTCATCAAAGAAGCCATGGAAGCCAACGGTCTGGGCTATGTCGGCGGCGATGACTACGGTCTGGTTTGCCTGCAGAAGCGTGGCTCGGTCTCCGAAGCGCAGCGTGCTGCCGTTGACGCCTGGCTGAAAACCCGTTCCGAGCTGACCAAGGCTGAAGTCAGCCCGTTGATGGACGTGTGGTATCCGGAAAAGCCGATCAACGCGGCTAAGTGATACTAAACAAAACGGCGACCTGAGGGTCGCCGTTTTTTTATGCCTTGCGCCAGTTCAGAATCAGCAGCGTCAACACCCCCGCCACGATCCCCCAGAACGCCGACCCGATGGAAAACAACGTCAAGCCTGACGCGGTGACCATAAAGGTGATCAGCGCCGCTTCCCGTTCCTTCGGCTCATTCATGGCGATGCTCAAGCCATTGATGATCGAGCCAAACAACGCCAACGCCGCAATCGACAGCACCAGTTCCTTGGGCAATGCTGCGAACAAGGCCGCCAATGTGGCGCCGAACACCCCGGCAATGCCGTAGAACACGCCACACCAGACTGCCGCCGTGTAGCGCTTGTTACGGTCTTCATGGGCGTGGGGCCCGGTGCAGATCGCCGCACTGATCGCCGCCAGGTTGATGCCGTGGGAGCCGAACGGCGCCAACACCAGCGAGGCCAGGCCGGTGACGGTGATCAGCGGCGACGCTGGCACGTTATAGCCGTCGGCGCGCAACACTGCGACGCCCGGCATGTTTTGCGAGGTCATCGCTACCACGAACAGCGGGATGCCGATGCTGATGGTCGCCGCCAGCGAGAAGTGCGGTGTGGTCCAGACCGGCGTTGCCACTTCCAGGTGAAAGCCGCTGAAATCCAGGAGCCCCATCAGCCCGGACAGCACGCTGCCGATCACCAGCGCGGCGAGTACCGCATACCGCGGCGACAGGCGTTTGATGAGCAGGTAGGTGAAAAACATCCCCAGCACCAGGCCGGTGCGATGCTGCGCGGCGACGAAAATCTCGCTGCCGATCTTGAACAGAATCCCCGCCAGCAAGGCCGCCGCCAGCGACGCCGGGATGCGTCTGACCAGTTTTTCGAAGCTGCCGGTCAGCCCGCAGAGCGTCACCAGCACCGCGCAGGTGATGTAGGCGCCGATGGCTTCGCCGTAACTGACGCCGCCGAGGCTGGTGATCAACAGCGCTGCGCCGGGTGTCGACCAGGCAATGGTGATCGGTGTGCGGTAGCGCAGGGACAGGCCGATGCTGCACACCGCCATGCCGATGGAAATCGCCCAGATCCACGAGGAAATCTGCGCGCTGGTCAAACCGGCGGCTTGGCCGGCCTGGAACATGAGCACCAGGGAGCTGGTATAGCCGGTCATCATGGCGATGAAACCGGCGACGATGGCCGAGGGAGAAGTGTCGGCCAGTGGGCGCAAGGGCGCTTGGGTGGCGTCGGTCATGGCGAGGTGTTCCTTTTACCTGGGAGTTTGCCAGTGAAGGCGCAGATTCAAGCCTAAACTCAAACGTAACGACTCATTGCAATACAGCCGGGCTCGCAAACAGCCGTACAGTGTGTTGGCGTATGGGGTTGTGTACAATGTGCGCTGATTTTAGCTGATACTTGCCAGCGCCTCTTTGTTGCCGTATTACCGTTAATTCGCCGCCGTTCTCCCGATCCGAGTGCCCATGAACGAACAGTTGCAACCTCTCAAGAAACAACCGCGAGCCAGCAAGACCGGCCGCAGCGGAACCCAGGACGATATCGTCTACGCGCATATCTTCGAGGCGATTCTCGAACAACGCCTGGCACCCGGTACCAAATTGAGCGAAGAGGCACTCGGCGAAATCTTTGGCGTGAGCCGCACCATCATTCGCCGCGCGCTGTCGCGCCTGGCCCATGAAGGCGTGGTACTGCTGCGGCCCAATCGCGGCGCGGTGGTGGCCAGCCCGAGTGTCGAAGAAGCGCGCCAGGTGTTCCTGGCCCGGCGCCTGGTCGAGCGGGCGATCACGGAGCTGGCGGTGCAGCACGCCACGGCGGAGCAGTTGGCCGAGTTGCGGCAGATGGTCAACGACGAACGCGACAGCTTCTCCCGCGGCGATCGCGGTGCCGGTATCCGCCTTTCCGGCGAATTCCATCTGAAGCTGGCCGAAGCGGCGAAGAACGCGCCGCTGATCAGCTTCCAGCGCAGCCTGGTGTCCCAGACCTCATTGATCATCGCGCAGTACGAAAGCGGCAACCGCTCGCACTGTTCCTACGATGAACACAGCCAGTTGATCGATGCGATCGAAGCCCGGGACGCGGCGCTGGCAGTGAATTTGATGATGCATCACATGGATCATATCGACAGCAAGCTCAACCTCGACGAGGAAAGCGCGTCGGATGATTTGCATGCGGTGTTCTCGCATTTGTTGCAGAGCAAGAAGCCGGGGCGTTCGTCGGTCAAACTCTAAGCCCGATCAAAAAATGTGGGAGGGGGCTTGCCCCCGATTGCGGTGTATCAGTCACTGGATGCTTTGACTGAACCACTGCAATCGGGGGCAAGCCCCCGTCCCACATTTGGGTTTGTGGCATATCTGAACTTAGCGTTGGTGGACCAGATTACCGGCCGCATAGGTCTGCAACACCGCCCGGTCATCCCCCAACGTCATCAATACAAACAACCTCTCGGCAATGTCCTTGGCCTGCTTCATGCGATAGCTGAGCAGTGGCGTGGCGTTGTAGTCCAGCACCAGGAAGTCCGCATCGGTACCCGGCTGCAACGTGCCGATCTTGTCCTCCAACCGCAGCGCCCGCGCACCGCCCAGGGTGGCCAGGTACAGCGACTTGAACGGGCTCAGTCGCGCGCCTTGCAGTTGCATGACCTTGTAGGCTTCGTTCAACGTCTGCAGCAACGAGAAGCTGGTGCCGCCGCCGACGTCAGTGCCCAGGCCCACGTTGAGTTTGTGCTTCTCGGCCATCGGCAGGTTGAACAGCCCGCTGCCGAGGAACAGGTTCGAGGTCGGGCAGAATGCGACTGCCGAGCCGGTCTGCGCCAACCGCGCGCATTCGTCATCGCACAGATGCACGCCGTGGGCAAACACCGAGCGTTCGCCCAATAGCTGGTAGTGGTCGTACACATCCAGGTAGCCGCTGCGCTCGGGGAACAGCTCGTTGACCCACTCGACTTCCTGCTTGTTCTCACTGATGTGCGTCTGCATGTACAGGTCGGGGTATTCGCCCAGCAGTTGCCCGGCCAGCGCCAATTGCTGCGGCGTGCTGGTAGGTGCGAAGCGCGGCGTCACCGCATAGTGCAGGCGGCCCTTGCCGTGCCAGCGTTCGATCAGCGCCTTGCTCTCCTGGTAGCCGGATTCGGCGGTGTCGGTCAGGTAGTCGGGGGCGTTGCGGTCCATCATCACCTTGCCGGCGATCATGCGCAGGTCGAGTTTTTCGGCGGCCTCGAAGAATGCCTGCACCGATTGCGGATGCACGCTGCCGAACACCAGCGCGGTGGTGGTGCCGTTGCGCAGCAGTTCCTTGATGAAAATCTCTGCGACGTCCTCGGCATGGGCCTTGTCGGCGAACTGGCGTTCGCAGGGGAAGGTGTAGGTGTTGAGCCAGTCCAGCAACTGTTCGCCATAAGCGCCGACCATGCCGGTTTGCGGCAGGTGGATATGCGTATCGATCAGCCCGGGGGTGATCAGCGCGTCCTGGTAGTGGGTGATTTCGACCTCGGCGGGCAGGTGCGGCAGCAGGTCGTGGGCGTGGGCCAGGGCGCTGATCCGGCCGTTGTCGATGACCAGCAGGCCGTCTTCGAAATACTCATAGGACGCCTCGATCCCCACTTCGGCGGGGTCGGCGAGGCTGTGCAGGATGGCGGCGCGGTAGGCTTTGCGAGTCGAAGGCATGGTGATCTCAATTTAGATAGCTTGGCTGCGACGCGAAGCCGGCAGCAGTTGGGCAATGGGTTCGGCGCTCGCGGTGTGCTGGCCGAAATGGGCGTTATAGGTGGCGATGATTTCGCCGGCGATGGAGATGGCGATTTCCACCGGCAATTTGCCCTTCACTTCGCTAAGGCCCATGGGACAGCGCATGCGTTGCAGTTGTGCGGCGTCGACGCCGCGATCCCGCAGGCGGTGTTCGAACTTGACGCGCTTGGTCTTTGAACCGATCAGGCCGAAGTAGGCAAAGTCATTGCGCTTGAGCAGGGCGGCGCTGAGTTCCAGGTCCAGCGCGTGATTGTGGGTCATCACGATGCAGTAACTGCCTACGGGCAGGTCGGCAATTTCGTCGACCGGTTCTTCGCTGACGATTTTGCGCACGCCTTGTGGGATGTATTCCGGGAACTCTTGCTCGCGCGAATCGATCCAGCGCACCCGGCACGGCAGGCTCGCCAGCAACGGCACCAGGGCGCGGCCGACGTGGCCGGCGCCAAATACGGCGATCTGTGCCTGCACCTGGCCCATGGGTTCGAACAGCAGCACGGTCGCGCCGCCGCAGCACTGGCCCAGGCTCGCGCCGAGGCTGAAGCGCTCCAGATGGGTGTGTTGCTGGCCGCGGGCGAGCATGTCGCGGGCGATCTGCATCGCTTTGTATTCCAGGTGCCCGCCGCCGATGGTGTCGAACGTGTGTGCGGCACTGATGACCATCTTCGAACCGGCATTGCGCGGCGTGGAGCCGAGCTCTTCGATGATGGTCACCAGCACGCAGGGTTCGCCCTGGTTTTGCAGGTTGGCGAGGGCGCTGATCCAGTTGTTCATGTCTACCTCAACATTTCTGTTGTCAGTTCTACCGTCATCGGGGCAAGCCCCCTCCCACACTTGAATGTATTCACAGATCAAAAATGTGGGAGGGGCGGTGCGACGATTCGACTTGCCCCCGATGGCAGCACCTCGATTTACAGCGAAGCCATCTCGGTTTCAGCCTCAACCGCCTTCGCAGCCCCCAACTTCCGCATCTGCTCACAGCCCCACAACACCCGCTCAGGCGTCGCCGGCGCATCGATGTTCGGCTGGTGGCGATAGTCACCTAGGCTCGCCACCGCATCCTTGATCGCGCACCACGAGGCAATCCCGAGCATGAACGGCGGTTCACCCACGGCCTTGGAATGGAACACCGTGTCTTCCGGGTTCTTACGGTTTTCCACCAGCTTCACGCGCAAATCCAAGGGCATGTCGGCCACGGCCGGAATCTTGTAGCTGGCCGGACCGTTCGTCATCAGCTTGCCCTTGTCGTTCCACACCAGCTCTTCCATGGTCAGCCAGCCCATGCCCTGGATAAAGCCGCCTTCGACCTGGCCGGTGTCGATGGCCGGGTTCAGCGATGCGCCGACGTCGTGGAGGATGTCGGTGCGCAGCATCTTGTATTCGCCGGTCAGGGTGTCGACGATCACTTCGCAGCAGGCCGCGCCGAACGCGAAGTAGTAGAACGGCCGACCGCGCGCCTGGCTGCGGTCGTAGAAGATTTTCGGGGTCTTGTAGAAGCCGGTGCTCGACAACGACACCTGGGCGAAATACGCCTGCTGGATCAGGCTTTCAAAGCTCAGTATCTGCTCGCGCACGCGCACATGGCCGTTGTGGAATGCCACGTCCGCTTCGCTCACCGCGTAGTGGCGCGCGGCAAATTCCACCAGGCGTTGCTTGATGGTTTCGGCGGCGTTCTGCGCGGCCTTGCCGTTCAGGTCGGCACCGCTGGAGGCGGCGGTCGGCGAGGTGTTGGGCACCTTGTCGGTGTTGGTGGCGGTGATCTGCACACGGTCGATGTCCACCTGGAACACCTCGGCCACCACTTGCGCGACCTTGGTGTTCAAGCCCTGGCCCATCTCGGTGCCGCCGTGGTTCAGGTGAATGCTGCCATCGGTGTAGATATGGATCAGCGCGCCGGCCTGGTTGAGGAAGCTGGCGGTGAAGGAAATGCCGAATTTCACCGGGGTCAGCGCCAGGCCTTTTTTCAGGATCGGGCTGTGCGCGTTGTAGCGGCGGATCGCTTCGCGGCGCTCGGCGTATTGGCTGCTGGCCTCAAGCTCGGCGGTCATCTCTTCGAGCAGGTTGTGCTCGACGGTCTGATAGTAGTGGGTGACGTTGCGCTCGGTCTTGCCGTAATAGTTGGCCTTGCGCACCGCCAACGGGTCGAGGGCCAGATGACGGGCGATGGCGTCCATGACTTCTTCGATGGCGACCATCCCTTGCGGGCCGCCGAAGCCGCGATAGGCGGTGTTGGACGCGGTGTTGGTCTTGCAGCGATGGCCGTTGACCGTGGCATCGCCCAGGTAATACGCGTTGTCGGCGTGGAACATGGCGCGGTCGACAATCGAGTTCGACAGGTCTGGCGAACAGCCGCAGTTACCCGCCAGCTCCAGCTGGATGCCGTGCAAGCGCCCGCTGTCGTCGAAGCCGACGTCGTATTCGATATAGAAGGGGTGGCGCTTGCCGGTCATCAGCATGTCTTCGACGCGCGGCAGACGCATCTTGGTCGGCTGCCCGGTAAGGCGCGCGACCACCGCACACAGGCACGCCGGGCTGGCGGCCTGAGTCTCCTTGCCGCCG
Organism: Pseudomonas sp. GV105; assembly: GCF_003058185.1. Classification (NCBI taxonomy): domain Bacteria; kingdom Pseudomonadati; phylum Pseudomonadota; class Gammaproteobacteria; order Pseudomonadales; family Pseudomonadaceae; genus Pseudomonas; species Pseudomonas sp. GV105. Next base: position 355,786 of record NZ_QBUF01000004.1, on the reverse strand, counting down.
AAACCACCGCCCATGCGGCGCATGTCGACGACGATCTTGTTCATCGACACGTCGAGCACTTCGGCCACCAGCTTCTGCACCTCGGTGGGGTTTTGCGTGGAGCAGTAGACGATCATGCCGCCGTCTTCGGTGGGCATCACCGAGGAAATCTGGGTTTCCAGGTAGAAGTGTTCCTGGCCGCCAATATGCAGCGTGCCCTGGATGCGATGCTTCGCGGCCGCCAGCGCCGTTGCCGAATCGCCGCGTTGATGGGTGTGGCTGTCCAGCACGAAATGCTGGTTGCGGTAGGCCTCGACCACGTCGAGCACCGGCTCCAGGTCTTCGTATTCGATCACTGCGGCCAGCGCCGCTTTACGCGCGGTTTCCAGGTCGCGGGCGGCCACGGCCAGCACCACCTGGCCGACGAACTGCACGGTGTCGATGGCCAGCAGCGGATCACCCGGCAGCAGCGGGCCGATGTCTTTGAGCCCCGGCACGTCTTCGTGGGTGATGACGATACGCACGCCGTCGAAGGCGTAGCAGGGCGCGGTATCGATGTTGAGGATTTTGGCGTGGGCGCGGTCGGACAGGCGCGCATACAGGTGCAACTGGTTGGGGAATTCCAGGCGGTCGTCGATGTACTGCGCTTCGCCGGATACGTGCTTGGCGGCGCTGTCGTGCTTGACGCTGCGGCCGACGCCGGAGGTCAGATCCTGGGCAAACAGCTCGGCCAGTTCGGCCTGGGTTTTTGCCACGGCGTGATGGTTAGACATAAGCGGTCACCCGAGTTTCGATGTGCGGCGTTTGCAGCTCGATGAAGTATTTGCGCAGCAGGTTCTGCGCGCTGAGCAGGCGGTATTCCTTGCTGGCGCGAAAGTCCGACAGCGGGGTGAAATCCTCGGCCAGGGCGGCGCAGGCGTGCTCCACGGTGGCGGCATTCCAGGGCGCGCCGATCAGCACGGTTTCGCAGTGCTGTGCGCGTTTGGGCGTGGCGGCCATACCGCCGAAGGCGACGCGGGCGTCGCTGATCACACCGTCGTCGATCTTCAGGTTGAACGCCGCGCACACCGCGGAAATGTCGTCGTCCAGGCGCTTGGATACCTTGTACGCCCGGAACCCCGTGTGGCCCTTGGGCACGATGATCTTCTCGATGAACTCGCTGTCCTGGCGTGCGGTGACGCGGTAGTCGATGAAGTAATCTTCCAGCGCCAGGGTGCGACGGACGTTGCCCTTGCACAGCACGATCTGCGCGCCGAGGGCGATCAGCAGCGGCGGCGAATCGCCGATCGGCGAGGCGTTGCCGATGTTGCCGCCCAGGGTGCCCTGGTTGCGGATTTGCAGGGAGGCGAAGCGCTGCAGCAGTTCGCCGAAGTCCGGGTATTCGTGGCGCAACGCGGTGTAGCAATCGGAGAGGGCGGCGGCAGCGCCGATTTCCAGGCGATCGTCGAACGTCTCGATGCGCTTCATCTCGTCGATATTGCCGACGTAGATCATCACCGGCAGCGTGCGGTGGAACTGCGTGACTTCCAGCGCCAGGTCGGTGCCACCGGCCAGCAGGCGGGCCTGGGGGTAGGCGTCGTAGAGGTCGGCCAGGTCGGCGACGGTCAGCGGCACCAGGCAGCGTTTGTCGCCGCTGTTGAGTTCAGCGGTGTGCGTCGGCGCGATAGCCTTGAGGCGGGCGATGGTCTGGGCCTCGCGGCTGTCGAACTGATCCTGGGGTTTGTTGCAGCAGGCCTGTTCGGCGGCGGCGAGGATCGGGCGATAGCCGGTGCAGCGGCACAGGTTGCCGGCCAGGGCTTCATGGGCTTTGTCGCGGTCGGGCGCGTCGCTGTTTTTTTGCAGGGCGAACAACGACATCACAAAACCGGGGGTGCAGAAGCCGCATTGCGAACCGTGACACTCCACCATCGCCTGTTGCACGCTGTGCAGTTGGCCCTGGTGCTTGAGGTCTTCGACGCTGATCAACTGTTTGCCGTGCAACGACGACACGAACGTCAGGCACGCATTCAGGCTGCGATAGCGAATCCGCTCGCCCTGCTCATCGCTGTGCAGTTCGCCGACCACCACGGTGCAGGCGCCGCAATCGCCGCTGGCACAGCCTTCCTTGGTGCCGGGTTTGCCCACATGCTCGCGCAGGTAGTTGAGCACGGTCAGGTTGGGGTCCAGGGCGTGCTCGCTACGGAGTTCCTGGTTAAGTAAAAACTGGATCACGGAAGGCCTCACAGACTCATTATTGTTGTTAACCGCTTTGCGCCGAATCTAGTCATGTCTGACTTTTCGGTCAATGATTTTCTGACCTAAAGGTCAAGAAAATACGGTCACAACCCTATCAATTATGGTCCAGTCTTCTGGAACCGGCGTTTTTGGGGGCTTCTGGCGGTTCATCGCTGCTTATTTCATGCCAAATTCTTGAAGGTGGGCCGAGCGCCATCAGCGGGCATTTGCGCTACACTGGCGCGCTTGTATCGATAGAAGATTTTGAAGGGAAAACATGACGTTCAAGGCGCCGGACAGTCTCGCCGAGCAAATCGCTCACCACCTCGCCGAACGTATCATTCGCGGCGATCTCAAGCCTGGGGAACGGATCCAGGAACAGAAGGTCACGCTGGCACTCAATGTCAGCCGCGGTTCCGTGCGTGAAGCCTTGCTGATCCTCGAACGTCGCCACCTGATCGCGATCCTGCCGCGCCGTGGCGCTCACGTTACCGAACTCACCGCGCACAAGGTGCAGAGCCTGTGTACGTTGATGGCCGAGCTGTACATCCTGCTCGGCAATGCGGTGGCGCAGGGCTGGCAGACCCAGGCCGACATGGCGCCGTTCGTGCAGATCCAGCAGCGCCTGGTGAGCAATTTCGAACGCCAGGACATCCGCGCCTTCGTCGCAGAAAGCTTCAATGTGATGCGTGCCGCGTACCCCTTCGCCAACAATCCGTATTTGCAGGAAACCGTCGAGAACCTGCAGCCGGCGATGAACCGCGCCTATTACCTGGCCCTGGATCAACGCAAGGCCTCCATGAGCGAATACCTCGCGCTGTTCGAGCAATTGCTCGCCGCCGTGCTCGCCCGTGACTTGCCGCAGATTCGCCTGGTGCTGTCGGCCTACGGCCAGCGCAGTTGCTCGCTGGTGATCGCTGCGTTGGCGGACGCCTAAGCGTGCGGCTCAAGTGCATCAAACTGGCGGGGTTCAAATCCTTCGTCGACCCGACCACGGTGAACTTCCCCAGTAACATGGCGGCGGTGGTCGGGCCCAATGGCTGCGGCAAGTCGAACATCATCGATGCCGTGCGCTGGGTGATGGGCGAGAGCTCGGCAAAAAACCTGCGTGGCGAGTCGATGACCGACGTCATCTTCAACGGCTCCACCAGTCGCAAGCCGGTGAGCCAGGCCAGCATCGAACTGGTGTTCGACAACTCTGACGGCACCCTGGTCGGCGAATACGCGGCCTACGCGGAAATTTCCATCCGCCGCAAAGTGACGCGCGACAGCCAGAACAGTTACTTCCTCAACGGCACCAAGTGTCGCCGTCGGGACATCACCGATATCTTCCTCGGCACCGGCCTTGGCCCGCGCAGCTACTCGATCATCGAACAGGGCATGATCTCCAAGCTGATCGAAGCCAAGCCCGAAGACCTGCGTAACTTTATCGAAGAAGCTGCCGGCATCTCCAAGTACAAGGAGCGCCGTCGTGAGACCGAAAACCGTATCCGCCGCACCCATGAAAACCTCGCCCGCCTGACCGACCTGCGCGAAGAGCTGGAGCGCCAGTTGGAGCGCCTGCACCGCCAGGCCCAGGCCGCCGAGAAGTATCAGGAATACAAGGGCGAAGAGCGTCAGCTCAAGGCACAACTGTCGGCCCTGCGCTGGCAGGCGCTGAACGATCAGGTCGGCCAGCGTGAAGCGATCATCGGCACCCAGGAAATCAGCTTCGAAGCCCTGGTGGCCGAACAACGCAACGCCGACGCCAGCATCGAGCGCCTGCGCGACGGGCATCATGACCTGTCCGAGCGCTTCAATCTGGTGCAGGGCCGCTTCTATTCGGTGGGCGGCGACATCGCCCGGGTTGAGCAGAGCATCCAGCACGGCCAGCAACGTCTGCGCCAGTTGCAGGACGATCTGAAGGAAGCCGAGCGCGCGCGCCTGGAGACCGAGTCCCACCTTGGCCACGACCGCACCTTGCTGCTGACCCTCGGCGAAGAGCTGGACATGCTCACCCCCGAACAGGAAATCACCAGCGCCGCTGCCGAAGAAGCCGTCGCCACTCTGGAAGAATCCGAGACCACCATGCACGGCTGGCAGGAGCAGTGGGACACCTTCAACCTGCGCTCCGCCGAACCGCGCCGCCAGGCCGAGGTGCAGCAGTCGCGCATCCAGCAACTGGAAACCAGCATGGAGCGCCTGGCCGAGCGCCAGCGTCGCTTGCAGGAAGAGCGCGTGCTGCTCGCCGCCGACCCGGAAGACGCGGCGATCCTGGAGCTGAGCGAGCAACTCGCCGAAAGCGAAATGACCCTCGAAGAGCTGGAAGCCAGCGAAGAACAGCAAGTGGAGCGCCTGGAGCAATTGCGTCAGCAACTGCAACAGGCGACCCAGGCCCAGCAACAGGCCCAAGGCGATCTGCAGCGGCTCAACGGGCGCCTGGCGTCCCTCGAAGCCTTGCAGCAGGCCGCGTTGGACCCTGGCACCGGCACCGCCGAATGGCTGCGTGACCAGCACTTGGCCGAACGCCCGCGTCTGGCGGAGGGCTTGAAGGTCGAGGCCGGTTGGGAGTTGGCGGTGGAAACCGTGCTCGGCGCCGACCTGCAAGCGGTGCTGGTGGATGATTTTGCCGGCTTCGACCTGGCCGGTTTTGCCCAGGGCGATCTGCGCTTGCTCAGCCCCGCCGCCGATGGCGCGCGCGTGCCGGGCAGCCTGCTGGATAAAGTCGAGGCCGCACTTGACCTGGCGCCGTGGCTGGGCCAGGTCAAGCCGGTGGAATCCCTGGAGCAGGCGCTGGCCCAGCGCGGTCAACTGGGCGCCGGCGAAAGCCTGATCAGCCGCGACGGCTATTGGGTCGGCCGCCACTTCCTGCGGGTGCGCCGCGCCAGTGAGGCGGAAAGTGGCGTATTGGCCCGTGGCCAGGAAATCGTCAAGCTGATCGCCGAGCGTGAAGAGCGCGAAGCCACCCTGGAAAGCCTGGAAACCGAACTGCAGACCCTGCGCGCCACCCAGCGCCAGCAAGAGACCGGCCGCGAACACCTGCGCCGCCTGTTGCAGGACGAAGCGCGCCAGCAGGGCGAATTGAAAGCCCAGTTGTCGGCGAGCAAGGCCAAGGTCGAGCAACTGACCCTGCGCCGCACTCGCCTCGACGAAGAAGTGGCCGAGATGGGCGAGCAGCGCGCCCTCGAACACGAACAGATCGGCGAGGCGCGCCTGCAATTGCAGGAAGCCCTCGACAGCATGGCCGTCGACACCGAGCAGCGCGAATTGCTGCTGGCCCAGCGCGACAGCCTGCGCGAACGCCTCGACCGCGTCCGCCAGGAAGCGCGCCAGCACAAGGACCACGCCCACCAGTTGGCGGTGCGCCTCGGCTCCCTGCGTGCCCAGCACGATTCCACGCGCCAGGCCCTGGAGCGCCTGGAGATGCAGTCCGAGCGCCTGACCGAAAAGCGTGAGCAACTGAGCCTCAACCTGGAGGAGGGCGAAGCGCCCCTGGAAGAGTTGCGGCTCAAGCTCGAAGAACTGCTCGACAAGCGCATGACCGTCGACGAAGAACTCAAGACCGCGCAAATCGCCCTGGAAGACGCCGACCGCGAACTGCGCGACGCGGAAAAACGCCGCACCCAGGCCGAGCAGCAATCCCAACTGATTCGCGGCCAGCTCGAGCAACAGCGCATGGAATGGCAGGCCCTGACCGTGCGGCGCAAAACCCTGCAGGACCAACTGCTCGAAGACGGCTACGACCTGCACGGCGTGCTCAACACCCTGACCGCCCAGGCCAACGAGAAAGACGCCGAAGAAGAACTTGAGCGGATTGCCGCGCGTATCCAGCGACTCGGTGCGATCAACCTCGCTGCCATCGACGAATACCAGCAACAGTCCGAGCGTAAACGTTATCTGGACGCCCAGGACGCCGATCTGGTGGAAGCCCTGGACACCCTGGAAAACGTGATCCGCAAGATCGACAAGGAAACCCGCAACCGCTTCAAAGATACCTTTGATCAGATTAACGGCGGTTTACAGGCGTTATTCCCAAAAGTTTTCGGTGGCGGCAGCGCTTACTTGGAACTGACGGGCGAAGATCTACTCGATACAGGGGTAACGATCATGGCGCGGCCTCCGGGCAAGAAGAACAGCACCATCCATTTGTTGTCCGGCGGCGAAAAAGCCCTGACCGCATTGGCCCTGGTGTTTGCCATCTTCAAGTTGAACCCGGCGCCGTTCTGCATGCTCGATGAAGTTGACGCGCCACTGGATGACGCTAACGTTGGACGTTACGCACGCCTGGTCAAAGAGATGTCCCAGACCGTGCAGTTCATCTATATCACCCACAACAAGATCGCCATGGAAATGGCGGATCAGTTGATGGGGGTGACGATGCACGAGCCGGGCTGTTCGCGATTGGTGGCGGTGGATGTCGAAGAGGCGATGGCGATGGTGGATTCCTGAGCCATGCCGGCAACGAAGATTATCAGCGCGATGTAGGGCGGTTTACCGGTCTGACGAAAGTGGCAAATTGGCATATTTGTTCAAGGCATTTTGACAGACGGTGTAAAGTTATCTTTGGTCGTGCTAGTTTAATGTCAATTTTTCGTATGCGTGGGCAAAACGTCAGTCAGAACATAGAGTTGGCGCCACGTTTTAAAGCGGTTTGCACGGTGCTAAACCCCTTATTTTTCAGCATTTTTTATTAGAGGCACGGGATTACATGGAAATCGGTCTGCGCGAGTGGCTGATCGTCATCGGCATTATTGTCATTGCCGGTATTCTTTTTGATGGCTGGCGCCGTATGCGCGGCGGCAAGGGCAAGCTCAAGTTCCGTCTGGACCGCAACCTGTCCAACTTGCCCGACGACGACGGCAGCGCCGAGCTGCTGGGGCCGCCCCGTGTGCTGGATACCCACAAGGAACCGCAACTGGACGAACATGACTTGCCGTCCATGAGCGCCCCTGTGCGCGAAGCCCGCGAGCCGTCCTCCAAGCGTGGCAAACGTGGCAGTGCCGCCGCCGCCGAGCCGCATCAGGGCGACCTGAACCTGGGCGTGGACGACGGCCCGAGCTTCAGCAGCCGCGATGACGATTTCCCTGACGAGAGCCCGGCCAAGAGTGCGCCGCGCCAGTCGGTGAACGATCAGCCGGCCGCCGAAGAAGTCCTGGTGATCAGCGTGATCTGCCGCGACGCCGCTGGCTTCAAGGGCCCGGCACTGTTGCAGAACATCCTGGAAAGCGGCCTGCGCTTTGGCGAGATGGATATCTTCCACCGCCACGAAAGCATGGCCGGTAATGGCGAAGTGCTGTTCTCGATGGCCAACGCGGTCAAGCCGGGCACCTTCGACCTGGACGACATCGACCTGTTCAGCACCCCGGCCGTGAGCTTCTTCCTCGGCCTGCCGGGTCCGCGTCATCCGAAACAGGCCTTCGACGTGATGGTTGCCGCAGCGCGCAAGCTGTCCCAGGAGCTCAACGGCGAACTGAAGGACGATCAGCGCAGCGTCCTGACCGCCCAGACCATCGAACACTACCGTCAGCGCATCGTCGAGTTCGAGCGTCGCGCCCTGACACAGAAACGCTGAGGTTTGGCCTCAAGCGTTGTCGATAGAATAAGCGCACCAACATTTGAGCAGCTTCGGCTGCTCTTTTGCTTTATGAGAGAACACCCATGACCGCCGCCCACACCCGCATCCTCGAATTGCGCGCTGAACTGGATCAGCACGACTACCGTTATTACGTCCTCGACGAGCCGAGCGTCCCGGACGCCGAGTACGATCGCTTGTTCCAGGAACTCAAGGCCCTGGAGGCCGAGCATCCGGAGCTGGTCACGCGTGATTCGCCGACGCAGCGGGTCGGCGGTGCGGCGTTGTCGGCGTTCACCCAGGTCAAGCATGAGATTCCGATGCTCAGCCTGGGCAACGCCTTCGATGAAACCACCATGCTCGAGTTCGATCGCCGGGTGACCGAAGGCCTCGACCTGCCGGCCGGCGACCTGTTTGGCGGCGGTGCTGCGGTGGAATACAGCTGCGAGCCGAAGTTGGATGGCCTGGCGGTCAGCCTGCTGTATCTGAACGGCGAACTGGTGCGCGGCGCCACCCGGGGCGACGGCACCACCGGCGAAGACATCAGCGTGAATGTGCGTACCGTGCGCAATATCCCGTTGAAGCTGCACGGCAGTGGTTGGCCGGCGACCCTGGAAGTGCGCGGCGAGGTGTTCATGTCCAAGGCCGGTTTCGAGCGCCTGAACGCCTCGCAGCTGGAAGTCGGCGGCAAGACCTTCGCCAACCCGCGCAACGCCGCCGCCGGCAGCCTGCGCCAGCTGGATTCGAAAATCACCGCCAGCCGCCCGCTGGAGTTCTGCTGCTATGGCATTGGCCAGGTGACGGCGGATATCAGCGACACCCACATCGGCAATTTGCAGCAGTTGCAGAAGTGGGGCATGCCGATCAGTCATGAGCTGAAACTGGCCAAGGGCATCCAGGAATGCCTGGACTACTACCGCGATATCGGCGAGCGGCGTAGCAACCTGCCCTATGAAATCGACGGCGTGGTGTTCAAGGTCAACAGCATTGCCTCCCAGCGCGAACTGGGTTTCCGCGCTCGCGAGCCGCGGTGGGCGATCGCGCACAAATTCCCGGCCATGGAAGAGTTGACCGAGCTGCTCGACGTGGAATTCCAGGTCGGCCGCACCGGCGCCGTCACCCCGGTGGCGCGTCTGAAACCGGTCAAGGTCGCGGGTGTGACCGTGTCCAACGCCACCCTGCACAACATGGATGAAGTGGCGCGGCTGGGCCTGATGATCGGCGACACGGTGATCATCCGCCGCGCCGGGGACGTGATCCCGCAGGTCGTCTCGGTGGTCACCGAGCGCCGCCCGGCACACGCCCGCGCGGTGCATATCCCGGAAAGCTGCCCGGTGTGCGGCTCCCACGTCGAGCGCACGCAACTGGTCAAGCGCAGCAAGGGCAAGGAAACCGTCAGCGAAGGCGCGGTGTACCGCTGCGTCGGTCGCCTGGCCTGCGGGGCGCAGCTCAAGCAGGCGATTATCCATTTCGTCTCGCGCCGGGCGATGGACATCGACGGCCTGGGCGACAAGACCATCGAGCAATTGGTCGACGAAAAACTCATCGCCTCGCCGGCGGATCTGTACATGCTCAAGTACGAACAGATCATCGACCTGGAAGGCTTCGCCGATGTCTCCAGCAAGAAGCTGATCAGCGCCATCGAACACAGCAAGACGCCGACCCTGGCACGTTTCATCTACGCCCTGGGCATTCCCGATGTGGGCGAGGAGACCGCCAAGGTGCTGGCGCGCTCCCTGGCGTCCCTGGAGCGCGTGCAGCGCGCTTTGCCGGAAGTGCTGACGTACCTGCCGGACGTGGGCCTGGAAGTGGCGCACGAGATCCACAGCTTCTTTGAAGACCGCCACAACCAGGACGTGATCGGCGCGCTGTTGGCGCCGGACAAGTGCGGCCTGCAACTGCAGGACCAAGGCGACCTGGCCGCGGAGTTCGCCGCCAGCACCACCCTCGGCGGTTTGCTCGACAAACTCAACGTGCCCAGCGTCGGCCCCGGCGCCGCGCAGAAACTGGCGGACAAGTTCGGCTCCCTCGAAGGCGTGATCACGGCCGACTGGCTCGATATGCGCCAGGCGCTGCCCGAGAAGCAGGCCAAGGCCGTGCGCGAGTTCTTCGATAACCCCGACCACGCCCAGCGTGCCCTGGCCATCGAGCAGCAACTCGAGGAATTCGGCATGCACTGGCAGAGCGCGAAAAAAGTGATCGAAGGTTTGCCGGAGGCGGGGCACACCTGGGTGCTGACCGGCTCGCTGGAGCGGATGAGCCGCGACGTGGCCAAGGACAAGCTCGAAAGCCTCGGCGCCAAGGTGGCCGGTTCGGTGTCGGCGAAAACCTATTGCGTGGTGGCCGGGCCGGGTGCCGGTTCGAAGTTGGCCAAGGCCAGCGAACTGGGCCTGAAGGTTCTGGACGAAGACGCCTTCGTGGACTTTCTGGCTCGGCACAACATCACTGTCTGACAACTTCTTGTGGCGCGGGCGCTTGCTCCCGCTGGGCTGCGAAGCGGCCCTTCGAAGAAAGTGGAACGATCCCGGGCGCGAAATGATCTAGTCTTCGTCACCCCGGGAGAGATCGCCATGTACCGCTTCTTCGAGCAACTCAGTTCGCGCATCGCCGCACCGTTCATGGCCGAATCCTCGCGCAACAGCAAGGTCTGGCAGTGCCGGTGTGGCCAGTCGTTGTTCTTTCGCAACAGCCAATGCCTGGCCTGCTCGGCGCTGCTCGGCTACCCACCGCAACAAAGCCGCCTGTCTTCATTGCACGCGGGCCCGGTCGTCGACACTTGGCTGTTGGACGACAACCCCGACGCCGGCGCTTTCCGCCGCTGCGCCAACCTCGACAGCCCGGCCGCCTGCAACTGGCTGATTCCCGCCCACAGCACCGCCGCGCTGTGCGTGGCGTGCAGCCTGAATCGCACCATTCCCGACCTGTCGATCGCAGAAAACCCCGAGCGCTGGGGCAAGGTCGAGACCGCCAAGCGCCGGCTGGTGGCGCAACTGATCAGCCTGGGCCTGCAGGTCGTGCCCAAAAGCGTCGACGAAGACAACGGCCTGGCCTTCGACTTCGTCGGCATCGACCTGGAAGGCAATGCGCCGACCACCGGCCATGCCAACGGCCTGATCACCCTCGACATCAAGGAAGCCGACGACGCCCACCGCGAAAAAATCCGCGTGCAGATGCGCGAGCCGTACCGCACCTTGCTCGGCCACTTTCGCCATGAAGTCGGCCATTACTATTGGGATCGGCTGATCGCCAACAGCCACTGGCTTCCAGCGTTTCGCCACCTGTTCGGCGACGAACGCGCCAGTTACGCCGACGCCCTCGACCAGCACTACCAGAACGGCCCGCGCGCGGATTGGCACCACACCTGCGTCAGCGCCTACGCCACCATGCACCCCTGGGAAGACTGGGCCGAAACCTGGGCGCATTATCTGCACATGATGGACGCCGTCGACACCGCCCTGGGCTTCGGCATGAGCGCCCGCGAAATGGACCTGGATTACCAGCCGTTCCCCCGCGCCACCCTCTACGACCCCGAACACCCCGGCGGCGCGGCGTTCCTGTCATTCGTCAACGCCTGGATCGAACTGGCCGGCATGCTCAACGAACTGTCCCGCGCCATGGGCCAGCCGGATTTCTACCCCTTCGTACTGCCACCGGCAGTGATCGCCAAGCTGCACTTCATTCACCTGGTCATCCAGGAAGAGGGCGGCAGGGCGGATGAGGCCCTGCAGGCACAGGCATGAAGGAGAGATCCGGACGGTTAGGGCAAGTGCTTGAACCTCTTCATTTTTTAATCCCGTACTAACGGTTGTAACTTCCGATCAGATCGGTACAATGGCGCGGCTTGCCGAGAGGCCAGCGTCGTTATGGTGACCCCATCGGTCCCCCCGCAACGATTACCCGTGAACCTGGTCAGAGCCGGAAGGCAGCAGCCACAGCGGGAACATTGTGTGCCGGGGTGTGGCTGGTGGGGTTGCCTCCATAACGCTCCTCCTTGCCGTACCTCTTCTGTTTCACATCCTTCCAGCTTCTTTTCAGTCATCTGCCGTTGTTTTACTGCGCAGCGTATGACGGCTATTTCACACCGTTAAAAAGCCCTGCTGGACAACCTCAAACCACCTTGTTAGTTTCCGCCGGCCACTTGTTTCAGAGTATGACAATGGTGCTGATTTGATATTGAAGTGCTATCACTTCTTTAACTAACAAGGATGTCTGTGATGAAAAGCCTGCAAGGGTTACCCCGTCTTATCAGTGCTTCAGTTGGCGCGCCCGGTAAAGCCCGTAACTTGCCCGCCGATGTTCAGTGCATTCAGTATTTATTCAATTTGATCATCCCCAAGATGGGGTTTCCGTTGGCTGAAAACGGCAAGTGCGACGGCCAATTGGTGCAGTGCATCAGCCAGTATCAGTTCCGTCATCTCAAGTACGCCCATCCCGATGGCGTGATCGACCCCACCGGCCGCACGTTCAACAGCCTGATCGAGGAAGCGGTGAAGGTGCCGGTAAAGGCCTTCCCGACGATGCGTATCCCGAGCTTTCTCAATGTGTTCGGCAGCAACAGCGGCGATGCGGTGCAGGCCACGGTCAATGTGTACCTGGACCGCATGCGCGCGATGGTCGAGGCCGAGCGGCGCAATCGGCAGTTGATACTTCAGGCCACGTGCGACGGGGGCATGACCCTGAGCGATAGCGACTTCCAGAACGCCGCTACGCAGTTGGGCAATGGTATTTCCGTCAATATCATCAGGGCCTTTGCCACCGTGGAATCGGGTGGGCGTTCCGGGTTCGGCCCGGCCAAGTTGCCGGTGATCGCCTTTGAGGGGCACCAGTTTCGCAAGTACACCAAGCGTATCTACGACCAGGCGCACCCGCTGCTGTCGTACCCCTACGTCAGAAAGGCCGGGCCGCAGTGGCAGGTCAATAACAAGGATCAGATCAAGGCCTGGGAAACCATGGCCACCGCATTTGCGCTGAATCAGGAAGCTGCCTTGATGTCGGCGTCATGGGGCATGTTTCAGATCATGGGGTTCAATTTCGCGGCATGCGGTTACACAAGCGTATTTGAGTTCGTTGCCGCATTAAAAGTTAATGCCGGTAATCAACTAAAGGCTTTCCTCGCCTTGTGCAGCCACAGCCCGGCATTGATGAAAGCCATGAAAGCCAAAGACTTTACCGCCATGGCCCGTAACTATAACGGCGAGGACTACGGCAACTATGATGACCTCATGAAAAAAGCCTACGACGCACTTGAGAGGAAAAAATAAGATGATCCGTTATCTCGCGATGGGTGTGTTGTCGTGGTGTGCCGTGGCGCCGGTATTCGCCGGTTCCGCTGTGTTGCATTCGGGCAAGTACGAAGGGTTGATGCTGGCGGTGACGCCCGAGCATCAGGTCGAAGGTTTCTACGCCGAAGAACTGGGCGAGGGCGTGACCCGTGGTTGCGCATTCTACCTGCAGGGCCAGCCCGACGCGTTGACCACCTGGCTTGACGATGCCTACCCCGGCAGCGTGGCGCCTTCGTCCGACGGCGTGACCCTGACCGTCGAACAGGGTCGTCAGCATCCCGGTTGCGTCAGTGTGTTGATGCCGGAAATCGCCACCGGCCTGGACCTGAGCCAGACTGCCAACAAGCCATGGATCGGCCTGGTGACCGTGTCCGCCGACAAGGCCTACTTGCTGAAGACCCCGGGCGCCAAGGCGGCCAAGCGTGCGTATATCGTCAAAGGGGATGTGGTCGGCGTGCTGGCGTTCAAGGACGGCTGGGCCCAGGTCGAGTTCGTCAATGCTCAGGATCGGTCGTTCATCGGCTGGATCAGCCAGGATCAGTACGCGCGATTGGCTGCCCCGAAAAGCTGATGTTCGCTCAGGGTTGGCCGAAGGTTTCGCGCAGCAGCCCTGCGAATGCATCACGGGCCAGATGTCGCTGGGTGTCCTTGTGCCAGAACAGCAGGTTATCCACGGCCGCCAGTTCTTCGAACCGGTATGACGCCAGCTGATTGGCCTGCTCATAGCGCGCCAGAATGCCCTCCGGCGCCAGCGCCACTCCGATCCCCGCGCTGACGCAGCCGATGATCGTGCCCCAACTGGCATAGCTGGCGATGGTCGGCTTGAAGTCATGGGGCTTGACCCAGTTTTCCAAGGCGGCGCGATAAGGGCAGCCAGGCGGCCAGACGAGCAGGGTACGCCCTGCCAGGTCCTCGGCACGCTTGATCGGTGCGCTGCAGGCGCTGGCGATCAGCACCAGGCGTTCGCTGTAGACCACGCTGTTTTCGAGCTTGGAGCGTTTGTTGCCGGCGGCCACCAGCGCCACGTCCAGGCGGTGGTGTTGCAGGTCGTCGAGCAGTTGGCCCCAGGCGCCGGTCACCAGTTCGAGGCTGACGTCGGGGTAGCGTCGATGGTATTCCGCCAGCAGCGGTGGCAGGCGGCCGCTGGCGCAGGACTCCACCGCGCCGATCCGCAAGGTGCCCCGCGGGATAGCGTTGGCGTCCACCGCGCGTTTGGATTCGTCCACCAGGGCCAGGATGCGTTCGCAGTAATCGAGGAAGATTTCACCGGCGGCGCTGATCGCCAGCCCGCGTCCGGCACGGATGAACAGCGGCGTGCCCAATTCGCTTTCCAGCTGTTTGATGCGCGTGGTGATGTTCGACGGCACGCAATGCAATTGCGCCGCGGCCTGAGCCACGCTGCCGGTTTGCGCCACGGCTCGCACCATCTTCAGTTGGGCCATTTCCATTGCTCAGTTCCACTGATTTCAGAAGTCAGAAACGCTTAATTGTCCTACGGCGTGACCCGGCCAAGACTGGCGGCATTCCTTCTCTGTTTCTGGATGCCGTTGATGAATTCCCCGTCACGCCTAAAGCTTACGCTAGTCATCGCCAGCGTGATCCTCTGCTGGGCCTATTCGCCGATTGGCGTACACATGGGGCTGCGCAGCTACAGTCCGGGTCAACTGGCGTTGCTGCGGTTTTTGATTGCCTCGGTGTTTATGGGCGGCGTCGCGTTGGTGCTGGATATCGGTCGGCCGCGCCTGCGAGATGTGCCGTGGTTGCTGGTGCTGGGTTTTTTCGGGGTGTTCCTGCATCACACTTGCCTCAACTATGGGCAGCAATGGGTCACGGCGGCGGCGTCCAGTGTATTGGCGCAGTCGGCGCCGCTGTTCAGTGTGCTGATCGCGTTTTTTGGCTTGAGGGAGCGGGTCAGTGTCTGGCGCTGGAGCTGTGTGTTGCTGGGGTTGCTTGGCGTGCTGGTGGTGATCTGGGGTGAGCAGGGCGTGGGCGACATCGACCCGCGTGGGCTGTTGATCCTGCTGGCGGCGGTGTCATGGAGCGTGTATTTCGCCATCCAGAAACACTGTGCCCACCGCTACAGCCCGCTGACCCTGGCGTGCTACATGGTGTGGTCGGGCACCTTGATGCTCTGCGTGAACCTGCCAGGCCTGCCCGCCGCCGTGGCGCAGACGCCCTGGCCGGAAAACCTGGCGGTGCTGGTGCTGGGCATTTTCCCGAGTGCCTTGGCGTACCTGGCCTGGGCTTATGTGTTGAAGCATGTCGAGGTCAGCCGTGCATCGGTGGCGATGTACTTGATTCCGCCGGTGGCCATGGCGATGGCGGCGATATTGCTGGGCGAGCACGTCGCCGGGCAGGTGATGCTCGGCGCGATGATCGTGCTCGCCAGTGTGGCGGCCATCAGCCTCGAAGGCCGTTGGCGGCGCGGCTCAGTTGCTCATGCAGAACGCGCGCAACCGATGACCGTCGAGGTCCTGGGCGACAAAGGTGTAGCCAAAGTCCAGGGCGGTCGGTGACTGGATGATCGTGGCGCCCCGCGCCAGCCATTGGGCATGCAGGGCATCCACGGCG
This sequence comes from Pseudomonas sp. GV105, assembly GCF_003058185.1. Lineage (NCBI taxonomy): Bacteria > Pseudomonadati > Pseudomonadota > Gammaproteobacteria > Pseudomonadales > Pseudomonadaceae > Pseudomonas > Pseudomonas sp. GV105. The sequence continues at coordinate 340,189 of NZ_QBUF01000004.1, read as the reverse complement.
GCGTTGTCGGGCAGGGGGAAACCCAATTCGCCGCCACCGCCCGTGACCTGGGTGGCCGGCTCTACGCTGTGGCGCGACCACAGGCCGAGCTTGACGCCATTATCGAGAATGAACAGGGCGAAGGTCGGGTTCAATTCAACCGGTGGCTTGTCCAGCAGGCGGCTGTAGAAGTTGGCGCTGGTGGCGGGGCTGTCGACATACAGCAGGAAGTATTGGGCGACGGCGTTCATGGAGGCTCCTTGAGGACGGGGTGGTTGAGCCCAGTCTAAAAGGCGGCGCTGTCAGTTCTTGTCAGGAGCGTGCAGGGGCACGGCGTTTTCGCCGGTGTACAGCTGGATGATGTCGTCGATTTCGCCTGACATCTTCATCCGCAGCAGGGTGCGCAGGATTTGTTGCACCGGCAGGTCCGGGTCGTTGCGCACGGCGCAGCCCAGGCTTTGCTCCTCGATGACGGCGACTTTGTGCAGTCGCTGTTCCATCGGCAGGTGCTGGTTGAAGCGGTCGACGATCCATTCATTGCTCACCGCGTACTTGAAGCGCCCGGCCACCAGTTTGTGCAGCACTTGTTCTTCGCTGCGGGCGTCGTCGCGCCTCAGTTGGCCTTTGGCGAACAATGGGTCGAGCGTGGGGTAGCGATAATTGAGCACCGTTCCGATCGACTGCGGCGCCAGCCGGGCCAATTGCACCGGCTGGTTGCGGACGCTGACCAATACGTTGCGCTGGACCAGCAACGGCAGGCTCCAGAGGTAGTCGCCAGACAGGTTGTCGAGCCAGGCCTGGGCGACATAACAGCGCACATCGATGTCGCCATGGGCCATGGCCGCGGCAATGCGTGCCCGCGCCAGTACGTGGAACTCGGCCGGGCGGCCGACCTGGGTGGCCAGGCTTGACATCAGGTCATACAAAATACCCTGGGTGGGCTGGCCGTCCTCCACTTGCACCATAGGCATCGCCCAACTGTCGGAAACCGAGAAACGCAACGGTGCGGGCGCCGCAAGGCTGGCGGTGGTGAGCATCCATAAGGCGCCCAGGACTACGCGCATACACTCTCCGGGTTCAGGCCTTTTCGGGGCCGCTCAGGCAATCTTAGGCAGATAAGGCAAGCGTGCCGGATGCAATTTCCCCCTTGCTCCGCTAGCATTACCGGCTTCCGCTTCTCAGTTGCGACGGTTTTCGATGAGTTATCAGGTTCTTGCACGTAAATGGCGCCCGCGCTCGTTCCGCGAAATGGTCGGCCAGACCCATGTGCTCAAGGCTCTGATCAATGCCTTGGACAGCCAACGGCTGCACCACGCCTACCTGTTTACCGGTACTCGCGGTGTCGGCAAGACTACCATTGCCCGAATCATTGCCAAGTGCCTGAACTGTGAGACGGGCATCACCTCGACGCCCTGCGGCACCTGCTCGGTATGCCGCGAGATCGACGAAGGGCGTTTCGTCGACCTGATCGAGATCGACGCCGCGAGCCGCACCAAGGTTGAAGATACCCGCGAGCTGCTCGATAACGTGCAGTACGCGCCGAGCCGTGGCCGCTTCAAGGTCTACCTGATCGACGAAGTCCACATGCTTTCCAGTCATTCGTTCAACGCATTGTTGAAAACCCTGGAAGAGCCGCCGCCCTACGTCAAATTCATCCTGGCGACCACCGACCCGCAGAAACTCCCTGCAACGATTTTGTCGCGGTGCCTGCAGTTCTCCCTGAAAAACATGACCCCGGAGCGCGTGGTCGAGCACTTGACCCACGTGCTGGGTGTCGAAAACGTACCGTTCGAAGACGACGCGCTGTGGCTGCTCGGCCGTGCCGCCGATGGTTCGATGCGTGACGCCATGAGCCTCACCGACCAGGCCATCGCCTTTGGTGAAGGCAAGGTCATGGCCGCCGATGTGCGTGCCATGCTCGGCACCCTCGACCACGGCCAGGTGTTCGACGTGCTGCACGCGCTGATCGAAGGCGACGCCAAGGCGTTGCTCGAAGCCGTGCGCCACTTGTCGGAACAAGGCCCGGACTGGAACGGTGTGCTCTCGGAAATCCTCAACGTGCTGCACCGCGTCGCCATCGCCCAGGCCCTGCCCGAAGGCGTCGACAACGGCCACGGCGACCGCGACCGCGTGTTGGCCCTGGCCCAGGCGTTGCCCGCCGAAGACGTGCAGTTCTACTACCAGATGGGCCTGATCGGTCGCCGCGACTTGCCCCTCGCACCAGACCCGCGTGGCGGCTTCGAAATGGTCCTGCTGCGCATGCTGGCCTTCCGCCCCGCCGACGCGACGGACGCGCCGAGACAGCCGCTAAAGCCAGTGGGGATCAGCCAGGCCACAGTTGATTCCGCCAAATCAGTGGCTGGCGCGGCGGTGGTCGCGCCAGCGGTTGCTGCGCCTGCGCCGGTTGCGCCGGTGCCTGAGCCGGTGGTTGTCGCGCCGGTGCCGGTCGTCGAGCCCGAACCGGCCCCGGTGGTCGACCTGCCCTGGAATGCCCCGGCAGAGGCTGAACCCGAGGTCGAGCTGCAGCCCGCCGTGGAGCCCGTGCTGGAAACCGCCGGCGAGCAGCCCGAGCTGACGCCGATGCCTACGCCAATGCCGGACAGCGTGGTGCCGGATGCGCCGGAATGGGTCAGTGCGCCCGTCCCCGAGCCGACCGTCGCCCAGGTGGACGCCGCAACGCCCGGCATCGACCTGGACGACGAACCGCCGCTGGACGAAGACTACATCGAGCCGGACATCGATTCGGCCTACAGCTACCTCGACGAACTGGCCAGCGAACACACCGCCGAGCCGGCCCCCGAGCCCGAAGCGGAACCCGCTGCCGCGCCGGCCACCGGCCTGGCCCTGCAATGGCTGGAGCTGTTCCCGAAACTGCCGATTTCCGGCATGACCGGCAGCATCGCCGCCAACTGCACCCTGATCGCCATCGAGGGCGACCACTGGTTGCTGCACCTGGACCCGGCCCACAGCGCCCTGTTCAACGCGACCCAGCAGCGCCGGCTCAACGATGCCCTCAACCAGTATCATGAGCGCACGCTGAGCATCACCATCGAGTTGATCAAGCCCGAGCAGGAAACCCCGGCCCAGGCCGCGACCCGCCGACGCCTCAATCGCCAGCGCGAGGCCGAGGAGTCGATCCACGGTGACCCGCTCATCCAACAATTGATGCAACAGTTCGGCGCGGTCGTCCGTCACGATACTATTGAACCTGTCGAAGCCCCGGTGCCCCAGGCGTCATGACACCGGGCTACTTATTGATCCACGTACTTTTGAGGTGATTCCCATGATGAAAGGTGGCATGGCCGGCCTGATGAAGCAGGCACAGCAGATGCAGGAAAAGATGGCCAAGATGCAGGAAGAGCTGGCCAACGCCGAAGTCACCGGTAAAGCCGGTGGCGATATGGTCAGCGTGGTGATGACCGGTCGTCACGACATCAAGCGCGTGAGCATCGACCCGAGCCTGCTCGAAGGCGTCAGCGATGACGACCGTGAAGTGCTGGAAGATCTGTTCGCTGCGGCCGTCAATGACGCTGTGCGCAAGATCGAAGCCAACAGCCAGGACAAAATGTCCGGCGTGACCGCTGGCATGCAACTGCCACCGGGCATGAAACTGCCGTTCTGATCGGCCAGCCTTAGCTAGACTGGAATGCCAGGCATCGCGCCTGGCATTTTTTTTGGCTGTTTTCCCCTGCGTAGCGGCTACGCAAGGGTAACTTTGTCGAACCTCGGTGCCTTGGCCAGTGTCTGCACTTGATGCCATTGAATTCGACCCTCGATAACGGAGCCCCCCGATGCCTCAAGAACCGATGCTTAACCAGCGCATTGTCCTGGTCTCGCGCCCTCACGGCGCGCCAACCGCGGAAAACTTCCGCCTCGAACGTGTGACCCTGCCGGAACTGGCAGACGGCCAAGTCCTGTTGAAGACGCTGTACCTGTCCCTCGACCCCTACATGCGCGGGCGCATGAGTGATGCACCGTCCTACGCCGCTCCGGTGGAAATCGACGAAGTGATGACGGGTGGCGCTGTCAGCCGTATCGAGCAGTCGCGCAACCCGAAATTCGAAGCGGGCGACCTGGTGGTCGGCTCCACCGGCTGGCAAAGCCACAGCATTAGCGACGGTCGCAACCTGATGCCGGTGCCCAACGGTCTGGCCAGCCCGTCGATGGCGTTGGGCGTGCTGGGCATGCCGGGCATGACCGCCTACATGGGCCTGATGGACATCGGCCAGCCCAAGGCCGGCGAAACCCTGGTGGTGGCGGCCGCGTCCGGTGCGGTGGGCTCGGTGGTGGGCCAGGTGGCCAAGCTCAAGGGCCTGCGCGTGGTGGGTGTCGCGGGCGGGGCCGACAAGTGCCGTTACGTGGTGGATGAGCTGGGCTTTGATGCCTGCATCGATCACAAAAGCGAGAACTTCGCCGATGAATTGGCCCTCGCCTGTTTCAAGGGCGTGGATATTTACTTTGAAAACGTCGGCGGCAAGGTGTTCGATGCCGTGCTGCCGCTGCTCAACCCCAAGGCGCGGATCCCGCTATGCGGGCTGATCGCCGGCTATAACGCCCATGAAGCGCCCAGCGGCCCTGATCGACTGCCGGCGCTGCAACGCACCTTGCTGACCAAGCGCGTGCGTATCCAGGGCTTTATCGTGTTCGATGACTACGGCGATCGCCAGCCGGAATTCCTCAGCGCCATGGCGCCGTGGGTACGCGACGGCAAGATCAAGTTCCGCGAAGACATGGTCGACGGCCTGGAACACGCGCCTCAAGCCTTTATCGGTTTGCTCGAAGGACGCAACTTCGGCAAGTTGGTGGTGCGCGTCGCGCAGGATTGAGCATTTGACGCTAATCCGGGGCGCGGGTATAAACCGCGTCTCGTTGTTTTGTCGGACCCTTCGCCCATGAGCTTCAGCCCCCTGATTCGCCAACTGATCGACGCCCTGCGCACTTTGCCCGGTGTCGGCCAGAAAACCGCCCAGCGCATGGCGCTGCAACTGCTGGAGCGTGATCGCAGCGGCGGCACCCGGTTGGCCCAGGCCTTGAGCCAGGCCATGGAGGGCGTTGGTCACTGTCGCCAGTGCCGCACCCTCACCGAGGAAGAACTCTGCCCGCAATGCGCCGACCCGCGTCGCGATGACACGCTGTTATGCGTGGTGGAAGGGCCGATGGACGTGTACGCGGTGGAACAGACCGGTTATCGCGGGCGCTATTTCGTGCTCAAAGGCCATCTGTCGCCGTTGGACGGCCTGGGCCCGGAAGCCATCGGCATTCCGCAATTGGTGGCGCGGATCGAAGCGCAGGGCACGTTTACTGAAGTGATCCTGGCCACCAACCCGACCGTGGAGGGTGAAGCGACCGCGCATTACATCGCCCAACTGCTGAGCAACAAAGGCCTGGTCACCTCGCGGATCGCCCACGGTGTGCCGCTGGGTGGCGAGCTGGAGTTGGTGGACGGCGGCACCCTGGCGCATTCGTTTGCCGGTCGCAAACCCATCGCGCTTTAAGCCACGCGGCAGGTCAAGGTGTGGGAGGGGGCTTGCTCCCACATGGGTTGTGTGGTGTCGGTGATAATCCTCAACGCTCGCTCAGCGCAAATTGCGTCAGGCAAAACGTCGGAATCTCCATATCTTCCAGGCGTTGTGTGCCACCCAGTTCCGGCAGGTCGATAATCGCCGCCGCTTCGAACACCTTCGCGCCCATGCGCCGCACCAGGTTTGCTGCGGCGATCAGCGTGCCGCCGGTGGCGATCAGGTCATCGAAGATCAGCACCGAGTCGCCTTCACACAGGCTGTCGGCATGCACTTCGAGGAAGGCTTCGCCGTATTCGGTCTGGTAACCCTCGGCCAACACGTCGGCCGGCAGCTTGCCCTGTTTGCGGAACAGGATCAGCGGTTTGTTCAATTGGTAGGCGATGATCGAGCCGATCAGGAAACCCCGGGCATCCATCGCACCGATATGGCTGAAATCGGCTTCGACGTAGCGGTGGACGAAGGTGTCGGCCACCAGGCGCAGGGCCTTGGGCGACTGGAACAGCGGCGTGATGTCACGAAAGATCACCCCAGGCTTGGGGAAGTCGATGACAGGGCGGATCAGGGATTTGATGTCGAACGAATCGAAGGTCATCGTCGCAGAGTCCAGGGGCGGAAAACGGACTCGAAGTATACCTTGCGGCCTGGCCGATTGGCGCGGCCGCAAGTGTCTGGATCAGCCCTCCAGGGAGCCGCCCGCCAACGCACACAGCTGGATCGGGTCGAGGATGTGTACTTCCTTGCCTTCGGCGGCAAGCAGTTCGTTCTGCTGGAAACGGGTAAATACCCGGGACACGGTTTCCACCGCCAGGCCCAGGTAATTGCCGATTTCATTGCGCGACATGCTCAGGCGGAACTGGTTGGCCGAGAAACCACGGGCACGGAACCGCGCCGACAGGTTGACCAGGAAGGTGGCGATGCGCTCGTCGGCGGTTTTCTTCGACAACAGCAGCATCATTTGCTGGTCGTCCCGGATCTCGCGGCTCATGACACGCATCAGTTGGCGGCGCAGTTGCGGCAGTTGCAGGGCCAGTTCGTCCAGGCGTTCGAAAGGAATTTCGCACACCGATGTGGTCTCCAGTGCCTGAGCCGACACCGGATGAATCTCGGTGTCCATCCCCGACAACCCGACCAGCTCGCTCGGCAGGTGGAAGCCGGTGATCTGCTCTTCGCCACTGTCGCTCAGGCTGAAGGTCTTCAATGCACCCGAACGTACTGCATAGACAGAATCGAACTTGTCGCCCTGGCGATATAGAAACTCGCCTTTTTTCAGTGGGCGTCCACGTTTAACGATTTCGTCCAGCGCATCCATGTCTTCCAGATTCAATGAAAGTGGTAAGCAGAGGGGGGCCAGGCTGCAATCCTTGCAATGGGCCTGGCTGTTAGCGCGCAGCTTAACGGGCTCGGACATTTCTTAAATCCTTGTGGGAAAACACACATAAGACATAAGGGTAACGCACTGTGGGTAGAAGAGGCCAGCATGGACGAAAAACCGATGCCGGGATAAAGATTATTGTATCGATGCCGATACAAGTCAGTGTCCCTTAGAGCCTGGAGGCTCACATCATGCTTTCCATCGGTGAAAACTCTGCTGCCAAGCTGCCGGTTCCGGCGGTTCGCGAGCCCAAGGACCTGGTGGCGGAGGCTAAAGAAGCCAAGGCCGCCAAAGCACTTGAGGACGCCACGTCGGCGCCGCTGCGTCCGGCCAAGGCGGTCGAGGGCGTGACCGTGACTATTTCCGGAGCGGCATTGAAGGCGGCGGGTACCGCGAAGAAAGCCAACAGCGATATCGAAGAGAGTGGCCTGCCGGATAACATTCAGCAGACGCTGAAAATGATCCGTCAGATCAAGGAGCAGATCGCCAAGAAACAGGCCGAGCTGGCTGCAGTGATGGCGGACACGAGCCTGACGCCTGACCAGGCGCGGGTCAAGGCCAGCAACCTGCAAGCCTCACTCAGCGCACTGCAGGCGAGCCTGGTGACCGCGCAAGCCTCGCTGGCCAAAGCCATGAAAGGCCTGAGCGGCGAAGACGCCATGAAGGCGGCCTCCCTGGCGATGGCATAGAACCTTCAGATCACCCGCGAAAAGCGCTGCCGGTTCTGATGTTCCAGGTAGGCATCGAACACCATGCACACCGAGCGCACCAGCAGCCGCCCGGCCGGTAGAACGCGAATGCCTTGTGCGTCCAGTTCGATCAGGCCGTCGTCGGCCATCGTTTCGAGTTGCGGCCAGATCTCGTCGAAGTAGCCGCGAAAATCGATATTGAACGCCTGTTCGATCTGCTCGAATGTCAGGCTGAAATTACAGATCAATTGCTGAATCACTTCCCGCCGCAACCGATCGTCCGTGGTGCAGACCAGGCCGCGGTTGGTCGCCAGTTGCGCGTCGGCCAGGGCGTTCTGGTAGCTATTGAGGTCGCTGGTGTTTTGGCAATACAGATCGCCGATCTGGCTGATGGCCGACACCCCGAGCCCGATCAGGTCGCAATGGCCGTGGGTGGTGTAGCCCTGGAAGTTGCGTTGCAGGGTGCCTTCTTCCTGGGCAATGGCCAATTCGTCGTCCGGTAGCGCGAAGTGGTCCATGCCGATGTAGCGGTAGCCGGCGTCGGTCAACTGTTCGATGGTGGTTTGCAGCATCTGCAGTTTTGCCGCCGGGGACGGCAGGTCATCGGCGTTGATCCGCCGCTGAGGCATGAAGCGTTCCGGCAAGTGCGCGTAGTTGAACACCGACAGGCGATCCGGTTGCAACTTGATCACTTCTTCCACGGTGCGCGCGAAGTTGATCGGGGTTTGCTTGGGCAGGCCGTAGATCAGGTCGATATTGATCGAGCGGTACTGCAAGGTGCGCGCGGCATCGATCACGGCGCGGGTTTCTTCCAGGCTTTGCAGGCGATTGACCGCCCGTTGCACTTCCGGGTCGAGGTCTTGCAGGCCGATACTGACGCGGTTGAAGCCCAGCTCGCGCAGCAGGCCCATGGTTGCCCAGTCGGCTTCGCGCGGGTCGATCTCGATGCTGTAGTCGCCGGAATCGTCATCGAGCAGGTTGAAATGCTTGCGCAGGCAGGCCATCACCTGGCGCAGTTCGTCATGGCTGAGAAAAGTCGGGGTGCCACCGCCGAAATGCAGTTGCTCCACGGTCTGTTTCGGATCGAGGTGGCAGGCGATCAGTTGGATCTCTTGTTCCAGGCGCTGCAGGTAGGGCTGGGCGCGGCCGCGGTCCTTGGTGATGACTTTGTTGCAGGCGCAGTAGTAGCAGATGTTGGCGCAGAACGGCACGTGCACATACAGCGACAACGGGCGTGCAGCCTTGCGGCTGTCGCGCAGGGCGTGGAGCAGGTCGAAGGAGCCGACCTGGCTGTCGAATTGCACTGCGGTGGGGTAGGACGTGTAGCGTGGCCCCGCCAAATCGTAGCGATGAATCAGGTTGCTGTCCCAACGAATGGCGTCGAGCATGCGGGCGTTCCCCCGGATAGACTAGTCGGCCGAGTCTAGGGGCGTGGCGGATATGGCATCTTGATTTGCGTCAACGGGGAGCGGCGCTATGCCACATGGCCTTTTAGTGGCCCATTAGCCAGTGCTGATGGGGGCCGGGCAAGGTCCAGATACCGAACAGAATCACCAGCACGCCGCCGGCGGTACGCACACTGCGTTTGCGCAATAATGCCGTGACGCGTTCGGCGGCCAGCCCGGTCGCCAGCAGCACTGGCCAGGTACCCAGGCCGAACGCCAGCATCAGCACCGCACTGTCCAGCGCATTGCCTTGGCTGGCGGCCCAAAGCAGGGTGCTGTAGACCAACCCGCACGGCAACCAGCCCCACAGCGCGCCCAACAGCAGGGCGCGGGGCAGGCTGGACACCGGCAGCAAACGGTTGGCAACCGGCTGGATGTGCCGCCACAGGCCGCGACCGAGGCTTTCGATGCGGGTGAGGCCGCTCCACCAGCCGGCCAGGTACAGGCCCATGCTGATCAGCAGCAGGCCGGCCAGCCCGCGCATGAACATCGCCGCCGGGCTGTTGGCCACGGCCCAGCCGGCCAGGCCGATCAGCAGGCCGGCGGTGGCGTAGCTGAGGATGCGCCCCAGGTTGTACGCGAGCAGCAGGCGGAACCTGCGGCTGCGTTGCTCCTTGGGGATCGCCAGGGTCAGCGCACCCATCAGGCCGCCGCACATGCCCAGGCAATGGCCGCCCCCCAGCAGGCCAAGGATCAGCGCGGAGACCAGCAGCGGCGCCAGATCAAGCATGGGGTGGATCTTTCGGGTCGGTCGGGGGCTCGGGGCTGTTGGCCTCGTCGACGGCGGCCAGGTGGTTTGGGTCCTGATCGTCGAACAGCACGCTGTGGGCCGGGCCGTCGAGGTCGTCGTACTGGCCGCTGTCCACCGCCCAGAAGAAGATGTAGATGGCGATGGCCACAATCAGCAGCGCCGCCGGAATCATCACGTATAAAGCTGGCATCTGCACTCCATGCCCGCGCGGCTCAAGCCGGCAACGGGCGGGTTACTGAGGGGGTGCTGGCGGTCGGCGCGCTCGGCAGGCGAGTCAGGCGCAGGGCGTTGAGCACCACGGTCAACGAACTGAGGGACATGCCGACCGCGGCCCAGATCGGCGTGATCCAGCCGAGCGCGGCAAACGGCAGCATAAGGCCATTGTACAGCCCGGCCCACAGCAGATTCTCCATGATCACCCGACGGGTGCGCCGCGCCAAGGTAAACGCTTGCACCAGGGCGTCGAGGCGGTTGGACAGCAGCACCGCGTCGGCGCTGGTTTTTGCCAGGTCGGTGGCCGAGCCCATGGCCACGCTGATATCGGCGGCGGCCAGCACCGGCACATCGTTCACGCCATCGCCGAGCATCAGCACTTTGCGCCCTTCCTTGTGCAGTTGTTGCAGCACTTGCAGCTTGTCATCGGGGCGCAGGCCGCCGTGGGCTTCGTCGATGCCCAGTTCGGCGGCGACGCTGGCGACCATCGGCGAACTGTCGCCCGACAGCAGCAGCGTGCGCCAACCGCGTGCCTTGCAGGCCGCCAGCAGGGCCGGGGCGTCGCTGCGCAGGCGGTCATCCAGGACGAACCAGGCGAGGGCGCCGTCGCGGTCGCCCAACAGCAGCCATTGCCCGGCTTCATCCGGCGCGGCGGGGATCGGGCAGCCGCTGAGTTCACACACATAGCCCGGTTGGCCGATGCGCAGTTGACGTTCGCCCACCCAGCCTTCCAGGCCGAGGCCGGGGGAACTGAGCACTTCGTCGGCGGCCAGGGGCGCGCGCCCGAAGGCACGGGCGATCGGGTGTTCTGAGCGATTTTCCAGGGCGGCGGCGAGGCCCAGGCACTGGTCGCTGTTCAACGCTCCCAGGGGGCGGATCGCACGCAGCGCCAGGCGCCCTTCGGTGAGGGTGCCGGTCTTGTCGAAAATCACCGTGTCGATCTGGTTCAGGCCTTCCAGCACATGGCCGCGGGTCAGCAGCAGGCCGAGTTTGTGCAGGGTGCCGGTGGCGGCCGTCAGGGCGGTCGGCGTGGCCAGCGACAGCGCGCACGGGCAGGTCGCCACCAGCATTGCCAGGACGATCCAGAACGCCCGCGACGCGTCCAACTGCCACCACAACAGGCCGATCAGCACGGCGGCGACCAGCGAGCCGAGCAGGAACCACTGTGCGGCGCGATCGGCGATTTGCGCCAGGTGCGGTTTCTCGGCCTGGGCCCGCTCCAGCAGGCGCACGATGGCGGACAGGCGCGTGTCATGGCCCAGGGCGCGCACTTCGACGGTCAGCGCGCCCTCGACGTTGAGGGTGCCGGCCGTTACCGCATCGCCGACTTGACGCGGTTGCGGCAGGTATTCGCCGGTGAGCAGGGATTCGTCGATGCTCGACTGGCCGTCGAGAATCACCCCGTCCGCCGGCAGCACGGCACCGGGATGAACCAGCACGCGGTCGCCCAGGGCCAGCTCGGGGAGCAGGATGCGTTCGCTCTGGCCTTCAGCGTTCAAACGCAGGCATGAGGCAGGCAGCAGGTTGACCAACTGCGCGGTAGCGGCGGCCGTGCGTTCGCGGGCCCGCCGCTCCAGGTAGCGGCCGGCCAGCAGGAACAGCGCGAACATGCCCACCGCATCGAAATACAGTTCACCGACGCCGGTGATCGCGGTCCAGATGCCGGCCAGGTAAGCCCCGCCAATGGCCAGGGATACCGACACGTCCATGGTCAGGTGGCGGGTGCGCAGGTCGCGCATGGCGCCCTTGAAAAACGGCGCACAGCTGTAGAACACGATGGGCGTGGTCAGAAACATCGCGACCCAGCGCAGGATGACGTGCAGTTCGGCGCTCAGGTCGATATTGAATTCCGGCCAGGTGGCCATGGTCGCCATCATCGCCTGGAACCACAGCAACCCGGCAACGCCGAGTTGGCGCAAGGCCAGACGGTTTTCGCCGGCCAATTGCTCGGCGGCGCGATCTGCCTGATAGGGGTGGGCGGCGTAACCGATATGGCGCAGCTCACTGAGCAGTTGGCTCAGCGGCAGTTGCCCGTCGGCCCAGCGTACCTGCAGGCGATGGTTGGACAGGTTCAGGCGCGCCTCAGCCACGGCGGGCAGGCTGCGCAGGTGTTTTTCGATCAGCCAGCCACAGGCCGCGCAACTGATGCCTTCCATCAACAGCGTGGCTTCGGCCAGTTCGCCATCGTGGCGCACGAAGGGTTTTTGCACATCGGCGCGGTCGTACAGCGCCAGTTCGTCGACCAATTGCACCGGCAGTGCCTCGGGGTTGGCCGAGGCTTCGCTGCGGTGCTGGTAATAGCTTTCCAACCCGCCCGCCACGATCGCTTCGGCCACGGCCTGGCAGCCCGGGCAGCAGAGTTCGCGGCGCTCGCCGAGGATCACGGCGGTGAAGCGGCTACCGGGTGGAACGGGCAGGGCGCAGTGGTAGCAGGGGGTTGGGGTGGTCATGGCGTTAGATCTTTGGTGGCGGGTAGGGCCTCATCGCGGGCAAGCCCGCTCCCACAGTGGATCGCGGTGTCCATGTGGGAGCGGGCTTGCCCGCGATGCGTGAAGCGCAGCCTGTTTACTTCTTCAGATCTTCAGCACCCTGCAGCGGTTCATCCCCGAGCAGCAAGTCCTTGTCGTGGTTGACCTGTTCTTCTTCGAACAAGCGCCAGGTCCTGTCGCCTTCCACGCCGAGCAGTTCGACGAAGCGCCGACCTTCGACCTTGTCGGTGACCTGGCCGATGTAGCGACCGGGTTCGCTGTCGCTGCGGGCCAGGTTGATCTTGCGGTCCTTCTCGGGCTGAGTCGGCGAAATCAGGTTCAGTTCCAGGGTGCTCGGGTTGCTGTAGCCGGTGAGGTGCAGTTCGACTTCACCGGTCAGCTCATCCAGATGCACCTTGGCGCGCAGTTGCAGGGTCTGGGCCAGGCGTTCGCGGTCCAGGGAGCGGTTGATGCCTTTGCCGGCCTCGTAGTAGTTGTCGTTGACCAGGTTGTCCGGGTTGTTCACTGCAATGGTCACCATGGACAAGGTCAAGGTCACCGAGCAGGCCAGGATACCAATGATGATCCAGGGCCAGAGGTGCTTGTACCAGGGGCTTGCGGCAGTGGCTACGGGCATTGTTCAGCTCTCTCGTTAACGAACTTGTGGGCCGATGAATCGGCTCTTGGCTTCAATGTGGACGCTGGCGTCATCGGCATCCTTGAGGATGAATTTCACCTCGTTGGTGCTCGACGGCAATTGCTCCGGCGCGCTCGACAGTTCGACCGGCATGCTGACGATGTCGCCGGCAGCCACCTTGATTTCGCGGCGGCCTTGCAGCTTGAGGTCCGGCAGCCCGGCAGCATCAAGCACATACGTGTGGTCGCGCTGGTCTTTGTTCATGATCTTCAGGCTGTAGACGTTCTCGATCCGTCCTTCAGCGTTTTCGCGGTACAGCACACGGTCTTTGCTGACGTCGAAACCCACCAGCGGACGCATGAAAAATGCCGTGGCCAACAGGCTCATCATCGCCAGCAATACCAGCGCATAGCCGATCAGGCGCGGACGCAGCTTGTGGGTTTTCTGCCCCGACAGGTTGTGCTCGGTGGTGTAGCTGATCAGGCCGCGCGGGTAATCCATCTTGTCCATGATGTTGTCGCAGGCGTCGATACACGCGGCGCAGCCGATGCATTCGATCTGCAGGCCATCGCGGATGTCGATGCCGGTCGGGCACACCTGCACGCACATTGTGCAATCGATGCAATCGCCGAGGCCCTGGGCCTTGTAGTCGGCGCCTTTTTTACGCGGGCCACGCACTTCGCCACGACGTGGGTCGTAGGAGACGATCAGGGTGTCTTTGTCGAACATCACGCTTTGGAAACGCGCATAGGGGCACATGTAGATGCACACCTGTTCGCGCAGCCAGCCGGCGTTGCCGTAGGTGGCGAGCGTGAAGAAACCGACCCAGAAATACGACCAGCCATCGGCCTGGCCGGTGAAGAAGTCGAACACCAGTTCGCGGATCGGCGAGAAATAACCGACGAAGGTCATGCCGGTGACAAAACCGATCAGCAGCCACAGCGTGTGTTTGCTGAACTTGCGCAGGAACTTGTTGGCGCCCATCGGCGCCTTGTCCAGCTTGATGCGCTGGTTACGGTCGCCTTCGGTGACTTTTTCGCACCACATGAAGATCCACGTCCACACGCTTTGCGGGCAGGTATACCCGCACCAGATGCGCCCCGCGTACACCGTGATGAAGAACAGGCCAAAGGCCGCGACGATCAGGATGCCCGAGAGGAGGATGAAGTCCTGGGGCCAGAAGGTCGCACCGAAAATGAAGAACTTACGTTCCGGCAGGTCCCACCACACGGCCTGGTGACCACCCCAGTTCAGCCACACCGTGCCGAAGTAGAGCAGGAACAGACCGGCGCCGCCAAGCATGCGCAGGTTGCGGAACAGGCCCGTGAAGGCGCGGGTGTAGATTTTCTCTCGCGACGCGTAGAGGTCGACACCGTTGTTGGAGTTTTTGGCAGGTGGAGTAACGTCTTGTACCGGTATTTGCTTGCTCATCATTGCATCCCACGGCGGTGGAGATTTGCCTCGGCCAGTACGTGCCGGTCGGGGTCAAATGAAGGGTCTTGCAGTGGCGTAATGATACGCCCCCGATGACGCGCAAAGGGTGCGACCTTTGGTCGCGTTGGGGGAAATCAATTGATGGTGTAGGTGACGTGGATCAATTGACTTGTGAAGTATGGACGGTTTTTGCGCGTGGAGCGGTTATTCGTCCCATGGGTTAACCCATGAACCAGAGCAGTAGCGGCGATCAACGCATCGATTTCATTGGCCCATATAGCTGCCAGAAAAAAGCCCCGCCAGTTTGTACTGTGCGGGGCTTTTGTGTTTCTGATGAAGCTTACTGCTCTTGAGCCTTCTTATCCCCATGGGACAAGCTGTAAACATATGCGGCCAGCAAATGCACCTTGTCGTTCCCTTGCAGTAATTCCTGTGCAGGCATCTGGCCCTGGCGGCCGTAACGGATGGTCTGCTGCAGTTGGGCGAAGCTTGAACCGTAGATGAACGCGCCCGGGTGAGTCAGGTCGGGTGCGCCCATGGCGGGTGTGCCTTTACCGGCCGGGCCGTGGCAGGCCACGCAGTTGGCGGCGAAGAGTTTCCCGCCGTTGGCCACATCGGCCTTGGCGCCTTCCGGCAGTTTGCGGCCGTCGAGGTTGGTCACCACGAAGCCCGCCACGTCGGCCACGCCCTGTTCGCCGATGACTTCGGCCCAGGCCGGCATCACCGCGTGGCGGCCTTTCATGATGGTTTCCTTGATGGTCGCGGGCTCGCCGCCCCAGCGCCAGTCGGCGTCGGTCAGGTTAGGGAAGCCGTAGGCTCCCTTGGCGTCCGAACCGTGGCATACCGAGCAGTTGGAGGCAAACAGACGGCCGCCCATCTTCAGGGCCTGCGGGTCTTTGGCAACCTCTTCAATCGGCATCGCGGCGAATTTGGCGAAGATCGGCCCGAACTTGGCGTCCGACCTGGCCATTTCCTTTTCCCACTCATGCACGCCGGTCCAGCCGGTCTGGCCGTTGGCGAAGGCGGTCTGCTTGTCGTTGTCGAGGTAGTTGTAGCCCGGCAGCAGACCTTTCCAATTGCCCAGGCCGGGGTACAGCACCAGGTAGCCGAGGGCGAAGACGATGGTGCCGACGAACAGCATGAACCACCATTTCGGCAGTGGGTTGTCGTACTCCTCGATACCGTCGAACGAGTGGCCGACAGTCTCGTCCGTTTGCTCGGCGCGCTGGCCCTTGCGGGTCGACAGCAGCAGCCAGGTCAGGGCGAAAATGGTACCCAGACTGAGGACTGTGACGTACAGACTCCAGAACGTAGTCATTCTTTGTTACTCCTAGAAGCTTGCTCGACGTGCTTGATGGCTTCGGGGTCATCCGCAAAGGGCAGCATGGTTGCGTCGTCAAACTCCGACTTGCGCTTGGGGCTGAACACCCACAGCGCCAGGCCGATAAAGGCCACCATCACGACAACGGTGCCCAGGCCACGAATCATCCCGATATCCATGAAGAATCACCGTTTGCTTTTGATGATGGTGCCAAGGCCTTGCAGGTAGGCCACCAATGCGTCCATTTCGGTCTTGCCCTTCACGGCTGCGGCTGCACCGGCGATGTCTTCGTCGGTGTAGGGCACGCCCAGGGTGCGCAAGACTTCCATCTTCTTCGCGGTGTCCTTGCCGTCGAGCTTGTTTTCCACGAGGAACGGGTACGCCGGCATTTTCGACTCAGGCACAACGTTGCGCGGGTTGTACAAGTGCGCGCGTTGCCAGTCATCGGAGTAGCGTCCGCCGACACGGGCCAGGTCCGGCCCGGTACGCTTGGAACCCCACAGGAACGGGTGGTCCCACACGCTTTCACCGGCCACGGAGTAGTGGCCATAACGTTCGGTTTCGGCGCGGAACGGACGGATCATCTGCGAGTGGCAGCCGACACAGCCGTTGGCGATGTAGATGTCGCGGCCTTCCAGTTCAAGGGCGGTACGCGGTTTCATGCCTTCGACCGGCTTGTTGGTCACGTCCTGGAAGAACAGCGGAACGATCTGGGTCAGGCCGCCGATACTCACGGCGATGACCATGAAGAAGGCCAGCAGGCCGATATTCTTCTCGACTACTTCGTGCTTCATCAGTGGGCTCCCACAACGGCGATCTTGGCGGCGGCTTCGGCTTCTGCAGGGTCGGAGGCACGCACGGTGCGCCAGACGTTGTAGGCCATGAACAGCATGCCGGAGGCAAAGAACGCGCCGCCCAGGGCACGGACGATGTAGCCCGGGTGGCTGGCTTGCAGCGCTTCGACGAAGGAGTAGGTGAGGGTGCCGTCATCGTTGATCGCACGCCACATCAGGCCTTGGGTAATGCCGTTGACCCACATCGAGGCGATGTAGAGCACGGTGCCGATGGTGGCCAGCCAGAAGTGCGTATTGATCAACCCGACGCTGTGCATCTGCGCACGCCCGAAGATTTTCGGGATCATGTGGTACAGCGCGCCGATGGAGATCATCGCTACCCAGCCGAGCGCACCGGCGTGTACGTGGCCGATGGTCCAGTCGGTGTAGTGCGACAGCGAGTTGACGGTCTTGATCGCCATCATCGGCCCTTCGAAGGTCGACATGCCGTAGAACGCCAGCGAAACCACCAGGAAGCGCAGGATCGGGTCGGTGCGCAGCTTATGCCAGGCGCCCGAGAGGGTCATCATGCCGTTGATCATGCCGCCCCAGCTTGGCGCCAGCAGGATGATCGACATCGCCATGCCCAACGACTGTGCCCAATCCGGCAGCGCGGTGTAGTGCAGGTGGTGCGGACCGGCCCAGATGTACAGGGTGATCAGCGCCCAGAAGTGGACGATGGACAGACGGTAAGAGTAGATGGGACGTTCGGCCTGTTTCGGCACGAAGTAATACATCATCCCCAGGAAACCGGTGGTGAGGAAGAACCCCACGGCGTTGTGGCCGTACCACCACTGGATCATCGCATCCGTCGCTCCGGCGTAGGCCGAATAGGACTTGAACAGGGTGACCGGCAACGACGCATGGTTGACGATGTGCAGCATCGCCGTCACCAGGATGAAGGCACCGTAGAACCAGTTACCCACATAGATGTGCTTGGTCTTGCGCTTGGCGATGGTGCCGAAGAACACCACCGCGTAGATCACCCAGACAATCGCGAGCAAAATGGCGATGGGCCATTCCAGCTCGGCGTATTCCTTGGTGGTGGTGTAGCCCAGCGGCAACGAGATGCCGGCCCCGACGATCACGGCTTGCCATCCCCAGAAGGTGAAGGCGGCGAGGCCGTCGGAAATCAGTCGCGTCTGGCAGGTTCGCTGCACGACATAGTAGGAGGTGGCAAATAATGCACATCCGCCGAAGGCGAAAATCACCAGGTTAGTGTGCAGCGGGCGTAGGCGGCCGAAGGTCGTCCATGGCAGGCCGAAATTCAATTCCGGCCAGACCAGTTGCGAGGCGATGAAGACCCCGAGCCCCATGCCAAGGATCCCCCAGACCACCGTCATGATGGCGAACTGGCGGACTACCTTATAGTTATAAGCAGTCGGACTGATTGCTGTGCTCATTCTAAGGTTCCACGGTTTAGGTTTTTTTATAGGTAAAAATCGGTCGCAAGTATGTAGAAACCGAGGTGCCATTGCAACGCAAGGGTGACCTGTGTCAATGCGTGCCACGCCAGATTCTGCGCCCTTTCCATGTTTGATGTAAGGACAAAATCCGAAATCAAAAACTGATCGATCGGACAGGAATTTTTGCGTGACGCGTCGGCGGGTGACTCGCTGTGTGTCGACACGCTGCTGAAGCGATGAACGGTCAGTGGCACGACAGCCGGTCGCTGCCAGCCTTTGCGCCTGTCATCCCTGCAGAAGTATGCAACCCAGCGCGTGCAAGTCGACCGTCGACCGGTCTGTACCGATCCGCTGTGCAGACAAGCGTAGACCCGAATGGCAGGAGGGGAAAGCAGTGCTTTGGAAGGGTGCGACACTTGGTCGCGTAGGAGGGTTGAGCTACCGCCCCCGGATCAGGGGCGGCAGTTCAGGGGTGGAGCGTTACTCTGCCTGGCGTTGCGGCGTTGCGCCGTCAGCGTTGTGGGAGAGGCTGTAAACATAAGCGGCCAGCAGGTGAACCTTGTCATTGCCTTGCAGCACTTCCTGCGCCGGCATCTGGCCTTGACGGCCGTGGCGAATGGTTTGCTGCAACTGCGCCAGGCTGGTGCCGTAGATAAAGCCGCTTGGCTCGGTCAGGTTCGGCGCGCCCATGGCTTCGGTGCCGTGGCCTTGCGGACCGTGGCAGGCCACGCAGGTGGTGTTGAACGTGGCTTGGCCGGCGACCAGGTCAGCGCCGCTGTCGGCTGGCAGTGGCAGCTTGGCCAGGTCGTGACGCACATAGGCCGCGACGTTTTTCACACCGTCTTCGCCCAGCACTTCGCCCCAGGCCGGCATCGCCGCGTGGCGACCGCCCATGATGGTGGTCTTGATCGCCTCGGCGGAACCGCCCCAGCGCCAGTTATTGTCCGCCAGGTTCGGGAAGCCATACGCGCCCTTGGCATCCGAGCCGTGGCACACCGCGCAGTTGGAGGCGAACAGGCGCCCGCCCATTTTCAGCGCTTGTGGGTCTTTGGCGACTTCTTCCACTGGCATGGCCGAGAATTTGGCGAAGATCGGCCCGAACTTGGCGTCGGCCTTGGCCATTTCCTTGTCCCATTCCTTGGTCGAGGTCCAGCCACCTTCATAGCCCGGCAGGACGCCTTTCCAGTTGCCCAGGCCCGGGTAGAGGATCAAGTAGCCGACGGCGAACAGCAGGGTGCCGGCGAACAACATGAACCACCACTGAGGCAGCGGGTTGTCGTATTCCTCAATGCCGTCGAAGGCGTGGCCCATGGTCTGGTCGACACTGCCCTTGGTCTCGCCCTTGCGGGTGCCGAACAGCAGCCAGGTCAGGCCGATCAGGCTGCCGATGGTCAGTACGCAGATCCATGTACTCCAGAAGGTAGTCATGGCCGATTGCTCCTTGTTGCAGGCGCTTCTTGAGCGTCGGATGGGGTGGCGGTGGGTTCGTCGGCAAACGGCAGCAGGCGTGCCTGCTCGAATTCCGCATTGCGTCGGTTGTTGAATACCCACAGCGAGAGGCCGATAAAGGCGATGGCAACGACTAGCGTGCCGAGGCCGCGGATGGTGCCCGCATCGAATTCAAATCCCATGGCTCACCTCTTGCTCTTGATGGCGGTGCCGAGGACTTGCAGGTACGAAACCAGCGCGTCGATCTCGGTCTTGCCCTTGAGGCTGGCCACTGCGCCGTTGATGTCGTCGTCGGTGTAGGGCACGCCGAGGGTACGCATCACTTTGAGCTTGGCTTCGGTGTGGCTGCTGTCGAGCGGTGCCGTCACCAGCCATGGGTAAGCCGGCATTTTCGACTCAGGCACTACGTTGCGCGGGTTGTACAAGTGCGCGCGGTGCCAGTCGTCCGAGTAGCGTGCGCCGACGCGCGCCAGGTCTGGCCCGGTACGCTTGGAGCCCCACAGGAACGGGTGATCCCAGACGCTTTCGCCCGCAACCGAGTAGTGCCCGTAGCGCTCGGTCTCGGCACGGAACGGACGGATCATCTGCGAGTGGCACTGTACGCAACCTTCGCGGATGTAGATGTCGCGGCCTTCCAGTTGCAGCGCGGTGTAGGGCTTCATGCCTTCCACCGGTTTGTTGGTCACGTCCTGGAAGAACAGCGGGACGATCTGGGTCAGGCCGCCGATGCTCACGGCAAGCACCATCAGCAGCATCAGCAGGCCGACGTTCTTTTCAATCGTTTCGTGTTTCATCACTGACTCCTCAGGCCGTCTGCGCGGCAGGGGTGGCTTCGACAGGTTGTGCCGAGCGCACGGTGCGCCATGTGTTGTAAGCCATCAGCAACATGCCGCTGAGGAACACCGCACCGCCCACCAGTCGCACGACGAAGCCAGGGTGGCTGGCCACCAGGGTTTCGACGAAGGAGTAGGTCAAGGTGCCGTCTTCGTTGATCGCACGCCACATCAGGCCCTGGGCGATGCCGTTGACCCACATCGAGGCGATGTAGAGCACGGTGCCGATGGTGGCCAGCCAGAAGTGCGCGTTGATCAGGCCGACGCTGTACATCTGCTCGCGGCCGAAGACTTTCGGGATCATGTGATACAGCGCGCCGATGGAGATCATTGCCACCCAGCCGAGCGCGCCGGCGTGTACGTGGCCGATGGTCCAGTCGGTGTAGTGCGACAGCGAGTTGACGGTCTTGATGGCCATCATCGGCCCTTCGAACGTCGACATGCCGTAGAACGCCAGCGAGACGACCAGGAAGCGCAGGATCGGGTCGCTGCGCAGCTTATGCCAGGCGCCCGAGAGGGTCATCATGCCGTTGATCATGCCGCCCCAGCTTGGTGCCAGCAGCACCAGGGACATCACCATGCCCAACGACTGTGCCCAGTCCGGCAACGCGGTGTAGTGCAGGTGGTGCGGACCGGCCCAGATGTACAGGGTGATCAGCGCCCAGAAGTGGACGATGGACAGGCGATAGGAATACACCGGACGTTCGGCTTGCTTGGGTACGAAGTAGTACATCATCCCGAGGAAACCGGCAGTCAGGAAGAAACCTACTGCGTTATGCCCATACCACCACTGCACCATGGCATCCGTCGCACCGCCGTACAGCGAGTAGGACTTGGTCAGGCTGACCGGGATTTCCAGGTTGTTGACGATATGCAAGATTGCCACGGTGATGATGAACGCACCGAAGAACCAGTTACCGACATAGATGTGCTTGGTATTGCGCTTGGCCACAGTGCCGAAGAACACAATGGCATAAGCCACCCAGACGATAGTGATCAGGATGTCGATCGGCCATTCCA
Organism: Pseudomonas sp. GV105; assembly: GCF_003058185.1. Classification (NCBI taxonomy): domain Bacteria; kingdom Pseudomonadati; phylum Pseudomonadota; class Gammaproteobacteria; order Pseudomonadales; family Pseudomonadaceae; genus Pseudomonas; species Pseudomonas sp. GV105. Next base: position 318,817 of record NZ_QBUF01000004.1, on the reverse strand, counting down.
GCTCGGCGTATTCCTTGGAACTGGTGTAACCCAGTGGCAAGGTGATCGCTGCCAGGACAATGACCAGTTGCCAGCCCCAAAAGCAGAACTGCGCGACTTTCGGCGCGAACAGCTGGGTTTGGCAGGTGCGCTGCACCGAGTAGAAGGAGCTGGCAAACAGCGCACAACCCCCGAAGGCGAAGATCACCGCGTTGGTGTGCAGCGGGCGCAAGCGGCCGAAGCTGGTCCAAGGCAAGTCAAAGTTGAGTGCAGGCCACACCAATTGAGCCGCGAGAAAAACCCCGAGCCCCATGCCGACGATGCCCCACACCACCGTCATAATCGCGAATTGGCGGACCACCTTGTAGTTATAGGCGGTACTTAAAGTAGTGTTCATGGTTCCCCATCCACGGTTCAACCCAAGCAAATGCGACACTTGGGCTGGAGTTATAGGCAGACTAAAAAGCGAGGTAAGCATGGGCAAAGAGCACAAGGCCAGTATTGACGGGGATCAATGGGCACGGTGTGTGCAGGAGCATGGCTGGCTGTGGGATATCGCCTCGGGTGCGTCAGCGCATACGCCTGTGACGCTGATCCTGGCCCACGGCGCCGGTGCACCGATGGACTCATCTTTCATGAACGACATGGCTGCGCGCCTTGCCAGGCATGGCGTCAATGTGGTGCGCTTTGAGTTTCCCTACATGGCCCAGCGCCGGTTGGACGGGGGCAAACGCCCGCCCAACCCGGCGCCGAAACTGCTGGAAAGCTGGCGCGAGGTGTATGCCGAGGTGCGACGCCATGCCGCTGGGAAACTGGCCATTGGTGGCAAGTCCATGGGCGGGCGCATGGCCAGTTTGCTCGCCGATGAATTGGAGGCCGATGCCTTGGTGTGCCTGGGCTATCCGTTCTATGCGGTGGGCAAGCCGGAAAAGCCGCGAGTCGCGCATTTGGCCGGGTTGAACACGCCGACATTGATTGTGCAGGGCGAACGCGATGCCTTGGGTAATCGAGTCGCGGTGCAGGGGTATGACTTGTCACCGAGCATCGAGGTGCTGTGGCTGGCGGCGGGGGATCATGATTTGAAACCGTTGAAGGCTTCAGGGTTCAGCCATGAGCAGCATTTGGAGGCGGCGGCGGTGCGAGTGGCTCAGTTTATCGGCGCCTGTTAGAGCGCTATCGGGGGCAAGCCCCCTCCCACATGAGGTGTACGCGGTTAAATGTGGGAGGAAACAAGCCCTCTCCCACATTCGACCGCATTCCAAGGTGTGTACACGGTTAAATGTGGGAAGGAACAAGCCCTCTCCCACATTCGACTGCATTCCAAGGTATGTACGCGGTTAAATGTGGGAGGGGGCTTGCCCCCGATAGCGGTTTAACGGTTAAAACGCTCTACCAGCGAATACTGGGTATTGGCGGTAACAGTAAGCTCTTCACTCAACTGCGCCGAGTTCAATGCCTGTTCCGAGGTCTGATCCGCCAACAGCGCGATGGTGCTGATATTGCGGCTGATCTCTTCGGCCACCGAGCTTTGCTCTTCCGTGGCGGCGGCGATCTGGGTGGTCATGTCAGTGATGTTGGCCACCGCTTCGCTGATGCCCACCAGTGCCTGGTCCGCTTCCATCACCCGCGCCACGCCTTCTTCGGCCTGGCGATGCCCGGCGTCCATGGTTTGTACGGCAGCGGCGGCGGTCTGCTGCAGCTTGGCGATCAGGGTATGGATCTGCCCGGTCGATTCAGCGGTACGCTGCGCCAATTGGCGGACTTCATCGGCAACCACCGCAAAACCACGGCCCATCTCACCGGCACGTGCCGCTTCGATCGCGGCGTTCAAGGCCAGCAGGTTGGTCTGGTCGGCGATGCCTTTGATCACGTCGACCACGCCGCCGATTTCATCGCTGTCCTTGGCCAGTTGGGTGACCGTCACACCGGTCTCGCCAACCGCGGCCGACAGCCGCTGAATCGCCTCGCGGGTTTCCCCGGCGATATCGCGGCCGCGCCCGGTCAGGCGATTGGCTTCCTGGGTGGCATCGGCCGTGCGCTGCACATGGCTGGCGACTTCCTGGGTGGTCGCCGCCATCTGGTTGACCGCGGTAGCCACTTGTTCGGTTTCCACACGCTGGCGTTCCAGGCCGCTGGAGCTGTTGTGCGCCAGGGTGTTGGACTGCGCGGCCTGCTCGTTGAGGTGTTCGGCGGTGTCCTGCAAGCGCGTGAGACAGGTCTTCAGACGTGCCTCTTGGCTGAGGATCGACATTTCCAGTCGCGCCTGGGCGCCACGGCTGTCGGTATACATCTGCGCGATCAACGGGTCGGAGGTGGTCTGTTCGGCCAGGCGCAGCAAACGCTTGAGACCGCGCTGTTGCCAGCTCAGGCCCAGCAGGCCCAGCGGCACCGACAACCCTGCCGCGAGGGCAAAGCCCCATTGAGAATTGAGCGATGCGCCAATCATGAAGCTCAACTGGCTGACCAGAATAAATGGCAGCCAGTCCTGCAGCACCGGCAGCCACTTGTCCCGCCGGGGAATGGCGGGCTTGCCCTGATTGATGCGGTGGTAGAGCGCTTCGGCCCGGCGGACCTGCTCGGCGGTGGGCTTGACGCGCACCGATTCATAGCCGACCACCTGGTTGCCATCGAACACTGGCGTCACATAGGCGTTGACCCAGTAGTGATCGCCGGTTTTGCAGCGGTTCTTGACGATGCCCATCCATGGCAAGCCTTGCTTGAGCGTGGACCACATGTGTGCGAACACAGCCGCCGGAACGTCCGGGTGGCGTACCAGGTTATGCGGGGCACGCACCAATTCGTCGCGGGAGAAACCACTGATTTCGACGAAAGCGTCGTTGCAATAAGTGATGACACCCTTGGCATCTGTGGTGGAGATCAACCGTTGCTGAGCGGGGAAGGTACGTTCGCGCTGGGTAACGGGCTGGTTATTACGCATGGTTATTCAATCCGCAAGGCTTTCAAGGGGTATCGGCGGTGGCGATCATTTATTTAACTTATTTTCGTAATAATCAGCCGGCGAGCATTGGGTAGGAAAACAGTCCGAAATGCAGCAAATTCAGGCCGAAATGCGTGGCAATTGCCGCACCCAGGCCGCCAAAACGATAAGCAAGGCCATAACCGGCCCCGGCGATGCTGGCCAGCAGCACCCACTGCCAGCCCGCGCTCAGGTGCGCCAGGCCGAACAGCAGCGAGGCCAGCAGCAATGCGAGGTTTTCGCCGTAGGGCAAGTGTTTGAGGCGCTGGCTCAGGCCGCCCTGAATGTAGCCGCGAAACAGCGCTTCTTCCACCAGCGTCACCAGCAACAGGTTATTCAGCACCCACAGCCACGCCTGCTCCGGCCACTTCGGCGCCCAACTGATGATCCCCAGCAACGCCGCGCCGCCCAGGGCTGCGATGGCCGTCAGCGCCAGCGCCAGGGCGGTGACGCAGATCGACAGGCGCAATGAACGCCGCGCCACAATCCACGGGCAGGCCAGCAACAGCCAGAAACCGATCAGTGGTTTGTCCTGGTTGAGGTACATCGAGAAGGGCACGGCATCGGCGCTGAAACGCTGGGGTGCGATACCGCGCCCGTTGTAGAACCCCGGCAGCCAGTGCATCGCCAGGCCCAAGGCCAAGACGATGAACAACCCGTGGCCGACGTAGCGCGCCCACGGGGTACGTTGTTGGCGTACCGCATACCCGGCGATCAACAACAGCGCCACGGAGATGGCCGCGAGCACACCCAGTTGGCCGTAGAGCAACGCCAGTGCATAGCCGATGGACAGGAGGACGAGATACACCCAGGGCAATGCGGTCATGTGACATCCTTGGAAAAAACTGCTCGGTAGTATAGCGAGTGGGTTCCGGCGCCAAAATGAAAATGCCGTCACGCGAAAAGAGCGCTGCCGGAGCGATTGCAAAATATGTCGGCGGTTGGTTATAGTCGCCGCGTCTTCACCTCCTCAAAAGATCAGCCCATGCCTGCATTCCTGTGCATAGCGGTAGTCGATTCAGCGTCCAGCGCTGTGGTCGTGCCGTGCGGGAACCTGCAGCCTGCGCAGATCAGCCACTACCCCCCACCTGTCAGTAGCACGCCGGTGTACGCAGTCGTATCACCGCCGGGTGTTGGCATTTCGGGCTGATCAGCTGATTGCTGTTGCCCTATGCCCGCCTGAAAAAAACCTACTGAGTTTCAGCCTTGCTTGGCTGAATCGGCTTTTTTGCCTGATTACAGGTGGTAACCATGTCTGTTATGTCAAAACAATCCGTGGCCGCGGCGGCCTCGACGAGCCTGTTCGTATTGCTGTGGAGCAGCGGGGCGATTTTCTCCAAGTTGGGCCTGGCCCATGCGTCGCCCTTTGCCTTTTTGCTGATCCGTTTTGCCATCGCCCTGGCGGGGCTGGTGATGCTGGTACCGATCCTCAAGCTGAAACTGCCACAACCCGGCAAGCCGCTGTGGTATGCGGCGGCGACGGGGCTGGTGTTGTTGGGGGCGTACCAGATTTTCTATCTGCTGGCCCTGGACCTCAACGTCACGCCGGGGATGATGGCGACCATCATGGGCGTGCAGCCGATCCTGACCGTGGTGCTGATGGAGCGCCAGCGTTCCTGGCGCCGGATGTTCGGCCTGGGCCTGGGGTTGGCCGGCTTGATCATGGTGGTGTACCAGGGCATCGGGTTGTCGCGGATGTCCCTGGCCGGGATGCTGTTCGGTTTGCTGGCCCTGGCAAGCATGACCTTCGGCTCGATCATGCAGAAGCGCATCACCGATAACCCGTTGGGCACGCTGCCCGTGCAATACCTGGCCGGGTTGGTGTTGTGCTCGGTGTTCGTGCCGTTCCAGCCGTTCCACTTCGAACACACCGCCAGTTTTTACCTGCCGGTGCTGTGGATGGGCCTGGTGGTGTCGCTGCTGGCGACGCTGTTGCTGTACCGCCTGATCGCCCGCGGCAACCTGGTCAATGTCACCAGCCTGTTCTACCTGGTGCCGGCAGTGACGGCGGTGATGGATTACCTGATCTTCGGCAATCGGCTCGCGTGGTTGAGCTTACTGGGGATGGGGTTGATCATCATTGGCCTGGTCTTTGTGTTCCGTAAACGCTAACCAGCGGACACGCTGTAGGGGCAGGCATGCTCCTACAGCGCTTTGGCCAATTTCCCCGGCCGCAACACCAACCACAATGCCCCCGCGATCAATATCCCGCCATACAGATGCGCCATCGACAGCGGCTCATCCAGCAGCAACGCACCCCACAGCACCCCGAACGGCGGGATCAGGAAGGTGGTGGTCATCGATCGCACCGGGCCAATGGCTGTCAGCAGGCGAAAGTACAGGACGTAGGCAAACGCCGTACACATCAGCCCCAACCCGAGCAACGACAACCACACGTGCCAACCGCCCCAGCTTGCCGGCGGATGAACGATGGCGCTGTAGGCAAACAGCGGCAGCAGGAACAAGGTCGCGCCGAGCATGCTGCCCAGGGCCGCGAGCCGACTGTCGAGCCCGCCGCGCTGATCCAGCCAGCGGCGCGCGAGAAACCCGGCAAAGCCGTAGCAAGTGGTGGCCAACAAGCAGGCCAACGCGCCCATCAACAATTCCAGGTCAAACGCCACCGGCCCGGCGCGGGTCAGCACGCCCACGCCAAACAGGCCCAGGCACACCCCGGCGACTTTCGATGGCGTCAGGCGTTCGCTGAAAAACAATCCGCCAATCAGCACGCCCATTAACGGCGTGGTGGCATTGAAGATCGCCGAGTAACCCGCCGGCAACACCTGGGCCGCCACAGAGTACAGGGTCGCGGGTATGCCGGAGTTGATCACGCCCAGCAGCAGGATGGTCTTGAACTTGCCTTGGAAGTCCCAGTTCACGCGCATCACCGCGAGCATCACCAGCAACCCGGCGGCGGCAATCGACACGCGGAAGAACGCGGTCGGCAGCGTGCCGATTTCCGGGGCGATAATACGCATGAACAGGAAACTCGCGCCCCAGATCGCGGCCAGCCCCAGCAGGTATAGGGTGTCGACAGGTCTCACGGAAAACTCCTACATCAATCGGACGGCGAGTGTTGCCCAGCGCCCGGCTCGACACAATCGCTGATTACCGGAAAAACCGCGTCACCGGCCTCTGCTGGCCAATTTGCGCCGGAGCAGCGCTGAGTGTTTCCAGCAACGCCCATCAATCGGCGAAATGAACGAAAGTCCACAAACCAACATGCTAAATGACTGCTTCTCCTGCCTGCATTCACTGGCTAAGCTCTGGGCTTCCAGATACCCGTCCGAGGTTTCCCGCATGTCGCAGCGCACACCCGCCCTCGCTATCGCCCAGATGATCCTCGATGGCTTCGACGATTACCGCGAGCACTTCCGCCAGATCACCGATGGTGCCCGTGAACGTTTCGAAAAGGCCCAGTGGCAGCAGGGCCAGGCGGCTTCGGCGGCGCGTATCAACCTGTATGAGGAGAAAGTCAGCGAAGTGACGAGCCGCCTGCGGGCGAGCTTCGATGACGCCACCCTGATGGACATCGAGGCCTGGCCGTTGGTGAAAAGCGCCTACATCGGCCTGATCGACCTGCGCTTTGACGATGAGCTGTCCGAGACCTGGTACAACTCGATCTTCTGTGGCCTGTTCAGCCATGACCTGATCAGTGACGGCTGCATGTTCGTCCACACCACGCGGCCGAGCCTGCGCCGGGCGAGGGCGGCGCAAACCCGGGTCTACACGCCAGTCGGCAAAATTTCCGACATGCTGGCGCAGATTTTCGCTGATTACAGCTTCAGCGAACCTTACGCGGACCTGCCGGCCGACCTGCGCCGCCTCGAAGTGCAACTGCGCGAGAACCTGCCCGACTGGGTGTGCAAGGACCCTGAGCTGAAGGTCGAGCTGTTTTCCTCGGTGCTCTACCGCAACAAGGGTGCCTACCTTGTCGGACGCATCTACACCCGCGACGAGCAGTGGCCCCTCGTGATTCCGCTGCTGCACCGCGAAGGGCAGGGCATCCAGATCGACGCGCTGATCACCGACGAAGCCGATGTGTCGATCATTTTTTCCTTCACCCGCTCCTACTTCATGGTCGACGTGCCGGTGCCGGCGGAGTTCATCGGCTTCCTCAAGCGCATCCTGCCGGGCAAGCACATTGCCGAGCTGTACACCTCGATCGGCTTCTACAAGCACGGCAAGTCGGAATTCTATCGCGCGCTGATCAACCACCTGGCCACCACCGACGATCAGTTCATCATGGCTCCCGGTATCCGCGGCATGGTCATGAGCGTGTTTACGTTGCCGGGCTTCAACACGGTGTTCAAGATCATCAAGGACCGCTTCTCGCCGTCGAAAAACGTCAGCCGCGCCACCGTGATCGAGAAGTACCGCCTGGTCAAAAGCGTCGACCGCGTCGGGCGCATGGCCGATACCCAGGAGTTCGCCGATTTTCGCTTTCCGTTGAGCAAGTTCGAGCCCGAGTGCCTGGCCGAATTGCTCGACGTGGCCGCCAGCACCGTTGCCGTCGAAGGCGACACCGTGCTGATCCGCCACTGCTGGACCGAACGGCGCATGACCCCGCTCAACCTCTACCTCGACAACGCCAGCCCCGCCCAGGAGCGCGAAGCCTTGGAAGACTATGGCCTGGCGATCAAGCAACTGGCGGCGGCGAACATTTTCCCCGGCGACATGCTGCTGAAGAACTTCGGCGTCACCCGCCACGGCCGCGTGGTGTTCTACGACTACGACGAGATCTGCTACCTCACCGAAGCCAACTTCCGCCACATCCCCGCGCCCCGCACGCCGGAGGATGAAATGGCCTCGGAGCCCTGGTACTCCATCGGCCCGCTGGATGTGTTCCCCGAAGAGTTCCCGCCGTTCCTGTTCGCCGACGCCGGCCAGCGCAAGCTGTTCGATCAACTGCACGGCGAGTTGTACGATGCTGACTACTGGAAGGGCCTGCAGGACGCGATTCGCGCCGGAAAGGTCATCGATGTGTTTCCATACCGGCGCAAGGAGCGCGAGAACGAATGAGGGGCGCGCATGCCGGCGGTTTTCTGCGACAATCCGCCCCCTGCATAAATAGACGACCAAAACGCACCTGATGACTGACCAAGCGCCCGCTATCGACCAACTGCTGAAAAACCTCGATCACGCCATGCTCGCCGACCGCCACCGTTTGCGGCGGCAGTTGCTCGAGCTGCGCAAGAAGCCCGATGAGGAGAAGCTGGCGCAGTGGGTGACGCGCATGCAGGCGTCCTGCGCCCAGGTCACGGCGCGGCGCGCCAGCCTGCCGCTGATCCGCTACGACGACAGCCTGCCGATCGCCGCCAAGCGCGACGAAATCAAGGCGGCGTTGCTCAAGCATCAGGTGCTGATCATCGCCGGCGAGACCGGTTCGGGTAAGACCACCCAGTTGCCGAAAATCTGCCTGGAGATCGGTCGCGGCCAATACGGCCTGATCGGCCACACCCAGCCACGTCGGATCGCAGCGCGCAGCGTCGCCAGCCGGGTTGCCGAAGAATTGGCCACGCCGCTCGGCGCACTGGTCGGTTATCAGGTGCGCTTCGAAGACCAGAGTGATTCCAACACCCTGATCAAGCTGATGACCGACGGCATCCTGCTGGCGGAAACCCAGAACGACCGCTACCTCGAACGCTACGACACGATCATCGTCGACGAAGCCCACGAACGCAGCCTGAACATCGACTTCCTGCTCGGCTACCTGAAAACCCTGTTGCCGCGTCGCCCGGACCTGAAAGTCATCATCACCTCGGCCACCATCGACCTGGAGCGCTTCTCCAAGCATTTCGACGATGCGCCGATTGTCGAAGTGTCGGGCCGCACCTTCCCGGTGGACACCTGGTATCGCCCGCTGACCCTGGAACAGGACGAGGAGGGCAACCGCGTCGAGGACGACTTGACCGTCGATCAGGCGATCCTCGCCACCCTCGATGAAATCGCCGCCTATGAGCGCAGCGAGCGGCGCAGCCCTGGCGACGTGCTGGTGTTCCTGCCGGGCGAGCGCGAGATTCGCGATGCCGCCGACATGCTGCGCAAGGCCCAGCTCAAGCACACCGAGATTTTGCCGCTGTACGCGCGCCTGTCACCGGCCGAACAGCAGCGCATTTTCCAGTCCCACCCCGGCCGGCGCGTGGTGCTGGCGACCAACGTCGCCGAAACCTCGCTGACCGTGCCGGGCATTCGCTATGTGATCGACAGCGGCACCGCGCGCATCAGCCGCTACAGCTACCGCGCCAAGGTGCAGCGACTGCCCATCGAGGCGATCTCCCAGGCCAGCGCCAACCAGCGTAAAGGCCGCTGCGGCCGGGTCGAGCCGGGGATTTGCATCCGCCTGTACAGCGAAGAAGACTTTATCGGCCGTCCGGAATTTACCGACCCGGAGATCCTGCGCACCAACCTGGCGGCTGTGATCCTGCAGATGCTGCACCTGCGCCTGGGCGAAATCAGCGACTTCCCGTTTATCGAACCGCCGGACGGCAAGGCCATCAGCGATGGTTTCAACCTGCTGCAAGAACTGTCGGCGGTCGACCGCAACAGCCAACTGACCCCGCTGGGTCGCCAGTTGGCGCGCCTGCCGGTGGACCCGCGCATGGGCCGCATGCTGCTTGAAGCCGCCAAGCTGGGCAGCTTGCAGGAAGTGCTGATCGTGGCCAGCGCCATGTCGATCCAGGACCCGCGCGAGCGCCCGCCGGAACGCCAACAGGCCGCCGACCAGGCCCACGCACAATGGAAGGACGCCGATTCGGACTTCGCCGGGCTGGTCAATCTGTGGCGTGGCTTTGAAGAGCAGCGCCAGGAACTGACCGCCAGCCCGCTGCGCAACTGGTGTCGCAAGAACTTCCTCAACTACCTGCGCCTGCGCGAGTGGCGCGATTCCCATCGCCAGTTGAGCCTGATCTGCCGCGACATGCAGCTGACCGTCAACAAGGACCCGGCCGACTTCGCGAAACTGCACAAAGCCGTACTGTCGGGCCTGCTCAGTCAGATCGGGCAGAAAACCGAAGACGGCGATTACCTCGGTGCGCGTCAGCGGCGCTTCTGGATTCACCCGTCGTCGGGCATCGGCAAGAAACGTCCGCAGTGGCTGATGACCGCCGAGCTGGTCGAAACCACCAAGCTGTACGCACGCATGGTGGCGAAGATCGATGCCGACTGGATCGAACCGCTGGCCGGGCACCTGATCAAGAAAAACCACTTCGAACCGCATTGGGAGAAGAAGCGCGGCCAAGTGGTGGCGTTCGAGCAGATCACCCTGTTCGGGCTGATTGTGGTCGGGCGCCGGCCGGTGCATTACGGGCCGGTCGACCCAGTGGTGTCGCGCGAGCTGTTTATCCGCGAAGGCCTGGTGCGCGGCGAAATCCAGTCCCGGGCCAAGTGCCTGACCGCCAATCAGCAGTTGCTGGAGCAGCTCGACGAGCTGGAAGCCAAGGCGCGTCGGCGCGATATCCTGGCCGACGAAGAGACGCTGTACGCGTTCTACGATGCGCGCTTGCCGGCGGAGATCCACCAGACCGCCACGTTCGACAGCTGGTACAAGGTCAACAGCCAGAAAGACCCGCAATTGTTGATCATGCGCGAGGAAGACGTGCTGGCCCGCGACGCCAGCGAAGTCACCGCCGCGCATTACCCGGACACCCTGCACCTGGGCGACCTGGCGCTGGCCTTGAGTTACCACTTCGAACCCAACCACCCGCGTGACGGCGTGACCTTGCGCGTGCCGGCGCCGCTGTTGCCGGCCTTGCCCGCCGAACGCCTGGAGTGGCTGGTGCCGGGGGTGATCGAAGCCAAGTGCATCGCCCTGGTGCGCAACCTGCCCAAGGCCCTGCGCAAGAATTTCGTGCCGGTGCCGGACTTCGTCAGGGCCGCCCTGCAACGTATCGAATTCGCCCAGGGCTCGCTGCCCCAGGCGCTGGGGCGCGAACTGCTGCGCATGACCGGCGCGCGCGTCAGCGATGAAGCCTGGGCCGAGGCCGCGCAGCAGGTGGAAAGCCACCTGAAGATGAACCTGGAAGTGGTCGACGGCCAGGGCAAGTTTCTCGGCGAAGGCCGCGACCTGGCCGAACTGACCGCTCGCTTTGCCGAGGCCAGCCAGGCCGCGTTGGCCGTGCCGCAGACGGCAAAAAGCCAACAGCCGGTGGAAGCCAAGGTGTTCGCGGCGGTGGCCGAGAAGACCCAGCAAAAGATCGCCGGGCTGTCGATGACGGTGTACCCGGCGCTGGTGGAAGAAAACGGCACGGTCAAGGAAGGACGTTTCTCCACCGCCGCCGAGGCCGAGTTCCAGCACCGTCGGGCCTTGCAGCGCCTGCTGATGCAGCAATTGGCCGAACCGGCAAAATTCCTGCGCGGCAAATTGCCCGGCCTGACCGAGCTGGGCCTGATGTACCGCGAACTGGGGCGCATCGAGGCGCTGGTGGAAGATATTTTGCTGGCCAGCCTCGACAGCTGCGTGCTGGAAGGCGAAGCCAGCCTGCCGCGTGACGGCGCCGGGCTGGCGGCGCTGGCCGAGCGCAAGCGTGGCGGCTGGACCGAACACGCCGAGCGCCTGGCGCGCTTGACCCTGGACGTGTTGAAACTCTGGCACGGCCTGCAAAAGCGCTTCAAAGGCAAGATCGACCTGGCCCAGGCGGTGGCCTTGAACGATATCAAGCTGCAACTGAGCAATCTGGTTTATCCCGGCTTTGTGCGCGAAACTCCGGCGCAGTGGTTCAAGGAGTTGCCGCGTTTCCTCAAGGCGATCGAGCTGCGTCTGGAAAAACTGCCCAGCCAGGTGCAAAAAGATCGGGTGTGGAGCGGCGAGCTGGCGGGCCTGTGGGCGCAGTACCAGAACCGTTTGAACAAGCATGCCCAGGAAGGCAAGCACGACCCCCAGCTAGCGCTCTATCGCTGGTGGTTGGAGGAATATCGGGTGTCGTTGTTTGCCCAGCAGTTGGGCACCCGGGTGCCGATTTCCGACAAGCGCCTGAGCAAGCAATGGAGCCTGGTCGAAGCGTAATCACACCAATGGGCAATGGCGCTTATCCGGGATATGGCGCCAAATCCCCAGGGTTGTGGCAAACTTCGCGGTTATAAATGCCGGGAGCGTCGTGATGGGCTGGTGTGCAGCCGCGGCGCGATGGAATAAAGCGTTGCCAGTTTGATGCCCGCTGGACGGAATCAAACGACTTACAGTTTGGTACGACGGTACCAATATCTTCTGCCTGACAGATTTAGAGGAACGACCGTGCATAACGTCGTCATCAGCGGCACTGGCCTGTACACCCCGGCCAACAGCATCTCCAACGAAGAGCTGGTGCAGTCTTTCAATACCTACGTGCAGCAGTTCAACACGGAGAACGCCGCCGCCATCGAACGCGGTGACGTGCAGGCGCTGACCGAGTCCAGCGCAGCCTTCATCGAGAAGGCGTCGGGCATCAAGAGCCGTTTTGTGATGGACAAGGACGGCATCCTGGACCCGCAGCGCATGACCCCGCGCCTGCCCGAGCGCAGCAACGACGAATGGTCGGTGCTCTGCCAGATGGCCATCGGCGCCGCCGAACAGGCCCTGCAGCGCGCCGGCAAGACCGCCGCCGACATCGACGGGGTGATCGTCGCCTGCTCCAACCTGCAACGCGCCTACCCGGCCATCGCCATCGAAGTCCAGGAAGCCCTGGGCATCGCCGGTTTCGGCTTCGACATGAACGTGGCGTGTTCCTCGGCGACCTTCGGCATCCAGAACGCCGCCAACAGCATCAAGCTGGGCCAGGCCCGGGCGATCCTGATGGTCAACCCGGAAGTCTGCACCGGCCACTTGAACTTCCGCGACCGCGACAGCCACTTCATTTTCGGTGACGCGGCCACTGCGGTGATCCTCGAGCGCGCTGACCTGGCGACCTCCGAGCACCAGTTCGACGTGGTCAGCACCAAGCTGCTGACCAAGTTCTCGAATACCATCCGCAACAACTTCGGCTTCCTCAACCGCGCGGCGGAAGAGGGCATCGGCGCGCCCGACAAGCTGTTCGTGCAGGAAGGCCGTAAAGTCTTCCGGGATGTCTGCCCGATGGTCGCTGAGTTGATCGGCACGCACCTGGCGGAAAACCAGTTGAACGTGAACGACGTGAAGCGCTTCTGGTTGCACCAGGCCAACCTGAGCATGAACCACCTGATCGTGAAGAAGCTGCTGGGGCGTGAAGCCACGGTGGAAGAAGCGCCGGTGATTCTCGACACCTACGCCAACACCAGCTCGGCGGGTTCGGTGATCGCGTTCCACACTTACCAGGACGACCTGCCCAAAGGTGCCGTGGCGGTACTCAGTTCGTTTGGCGCCGGCTATTCGATCGGCAGCGTGATCCTGCGCAAACGCTGATCCTGCGGCTCGCCGCGGTCAAATGTGGGCGCTGGCAAACCAGCCCCACACAGATCGCGTTCTCACTTGGAAACCGAGGTCTCGAATGGCAGTAGCGGACGACGCGCACCTGCTTGAACGCTTGCTCAAGGGCGAGCAGCGGGCCTACAAGGAATTGGTCAGCCAATACCAAAGCGCCATGCGCGCGGTGGCCTACGCGATTGCCGGTCAGCGTCATGCCGACGAAGTGGTACAGGACGCCTGGCTGTCGGTGGTACGCAACCTGCCAAAGTTCGAAGGGCGCTCCAGCCTCAAGACCTGGCTGCTCACCATCACCGCCAATGCCGCCAAGAGCCGCTACAAACAGAATCGTCGCGAAGTGTTACTCGATGATTTGCCCTCGCCCCACGGCACGATCGGCGATGAGCGTTTCAGCGCGGATGACGGTCACTGGGCGGTCGCCCCTTTTGCCTGGCACCAGGACACCCCAGAAGCCCTGCTCACGGAGGACGAACTGCGCAAATGCCTGGAACATACGTTGCTGAGTTTGTCGGAACTGCAAAGCAGCGTACTGGTGCTGCGTGAACGCCAGGGCCTGGAGTTGGAGGAGATTTGTAATCTTCTGACGCTTTCGCTCTCCAATGTGCGGGTGCTGTTGCATCGCGCACGGCTTAAAGTCTTCGCCACGGTGGAGCATTTTGAGGAAACCGGCGAATGTTGACGTGTAAAGAGCAAGTGGCGCGTTCCAGTGACTTTCTCGATGGTCAGTTGACCTTTCGCGAGCGGCTGCTGGTGCGTCATCACTTGATGTTCTGCCCTAATTGCCGGCGTTTTATCCGTCAGATGCGCTTGCTGCAGGCCACATTGCGGATCATGCCGCAGGCGCCGGTACAGGATGTGGATGCCTTGGCTGAACGGCTGGCCGCCGAGCGGCGCAAGGATCAGTAACGGCGGGGGGAAGGCAGACTCGCGTGGGGGAATCGGACGGATGATGGGGACCGATTCACCCACGCCAGGCTGTTACAGCCACCCCGGGCCATCCTGGCCCAAGGCGTGTCGCACTTACAGTTAGAACTTGGCTTCAGCATCCAACTGCAGGGTGTTGGTGTTGGCATCACGCTGCGTGCGGCTGGCGTAGTCAGCCTTGGTCAGGAAGTACGTGGCGCCGACAGCGAAGTTCTTGTCGATGTCGTAGCTGACCTTCATCTTATGACCGCGCGAACCGGTGGTGCCGTTGGCGAAGTCCGAATCGGTGAAGGCGCCTACCACAGCGTTACGTTGTGTATCGCGGTAGTTGTAGTCCAGGTTGAAACCGAACACCTTGGACTTGGCACCCAGCAACCAGGCGGTGTCCTGATCGTTGGAAGCATCGTTGTTCTTCACGTACTGACCGTAGAACGCCAGCGGCACGGCCAGGCCACCGATGTCGGCTTGGGCAAAACCTTCGTACAGACGGAATTGTTCGTTCGCCGAGTTGCCGTTGACCGCCAGTGCACAAGGCGTGGTGCTGCTCGTACAGGTGCTGTTTTCGTCGTTCTGGTAGGCGTAGATACTGCCGCCCAGGGTCATTTTCAGGTTGTCGGTCACCGAGAAACGCGTGCCCAACTGGCCGGAAGTCAGGCGCAGGTCGTGGCGGAATTGCACGCCGTCGCCGTCGACGTTGTCCTTGAGGTTGTAGTTACCGAGGCTGCCGAACAGCTCGGCGCTGCTACCCAGCGGGTATTTGTAGGTCAGGGCCAGACCTTCCGGGTTGATATCGCTATCCCAGATCACGTCGCCCATGTTCACCCATGGCTGGAGCATCTTGCCGCCGATGACGTGCAGGTTCTTGATCTGCTTCGGGTGGTAGTCGATGTAGCCGAGGTCCAGCCAGATCGACTTCTTGTCGAAGTAGTTGTCCTGGTCCTGGTTGGTGGAGCGCGCATCGTCGCTGCTGCCGGTGGCGATACGAATGCCGGTGTCGACCTGGTCGTTGATCTCGGTGTAGGCGCCGAGACGGGCACGGATACGCTGACGGTCCTTGTCACGGCCACCGTTGTTGGATTCGCCCTGGATCTTCACGGTTTCCTGACGGAAGCGCACGTCACCCTTGAACTGGGTCTTGGCGGCCCAGGCAAGTTTCTGGTCGAACACGCTCAGGTCGTTGGCTTTTTTCGCGGTGGCCGCGATCTGTTCGTTGGTCTCTTGTTGAGCTTGCTGTGCGATCTGCTTTTCTTTCTGATCCTTGGCCAGCTCAGCTTGCAGTTCAGTGTACTGCGAAGCCGAGATTTGACCGTTGGCCTTGAGCATGTCGAGCAATTTAGCGTCGACTGCAGCGCTGGCCGGAACGCTCAGGGCCAGCAGCAAGCCGCCACAAAGGGCCGCCGCAGTTTTAGTGGAAGCAAGACGCATATCAATCTCCGAAAGTGAGGAGGGATGGCAAACCATCCAGGACACAACCGACCGATGACGGACGGAAAAAATAACTGCCGGGGTAGAACCAGGCGCGCTAAAAACAGGCGTCAGTATCGCGATCGTTTATGACGGCGCAGTGGCGAACTGATGTCAGGTAGATGACAAATTATTTATGAACGGAACTATTGGTTTAGAGCCTTGTCCGGCGATTTGGAGGTGTGTCGGCAGCGGCGATAAGCGATACTCGCGAGGCTTTCACGCCCTGAAGTAGTGAGGATGCCGATGCCGCTGCAACGCCTGGACAGCCTGTCCGAAATCGCCCCGCAGGCCTGGGACGCCCTGGTGCCGCAGGCCCAGCCCTTTGTGCGACATGCGTTCCTGAGCGCGCTGGAAGACAGCGCCAGCCTCAGCCCGCATTCGGGTTGGCAGCCTGAGCATTTACTGCACTGGGACGGTGATCGGCTGGTGGCGGCATTGCCCGGTTATCGCAAATGGCATTCCTCTGGCGAGTACGTCTTCGACCACGGTTGGGCGCAGGCCTGCGAGCGGGCCGGTATCGATTACTACCCCAAGCTGTTGGTCGCCGTGCCGTTCAGCCCGGTCAGCGGCCCGCGCCTGTTGGCCGCCAGCGCTGAAGACGGTTTCGAGTTGCTCGGCAGCCTGCCCGGTTACCTGGAAATCGAAGGGCTCTCCAGCGCCCATATCAACTTCACCGACCCGCTGGCGGATGACGCCCTGGCCCGACAGCCGGGCTGGTTGCCGCGCCTGGGCTGTCAGTTTCACTGGCAGAACCGAGGCTACCGGGACTTCCAGGACTTCCTTGACGCCTTGAGTTCGCGCAAGCGCAAACAGATGCGCAAGGAACGCGAACAGGTGGCGGGGCAGGGCATCGAGTTCGAATGGTTGCAAGGCCATGAACTGAGCGAGGCGCAGTGGGATTTCGTCTACGCCTGCTACGCCAACACCTACGCGGTGCGCCGCCAGGCGCCGTACCTGACCCGTGCGTTTTTCAGCCTGCTGGCCGAACGCATGCCCGAAGCGATCCGCGTGGTGCTGGCCAAACAAGGCACACGCCCGGTCGCGATGGCGTTCAGCTTGATCGGCGGCGACAGCTTCTTTGGGCGTTACTGGGGCTGCCTGGCGGAATTCGACCGCCTGCATTTCGAAACCTGCTTCTACCAAGGTATGGATTACGCCATCGCCCACGGCTTGCAGCGCTTCGATGCCGGTGCCCAGGGCGAGCATAAATTGATTCGTGGGTTCGAGCCGGTGATCACCCGGTCGTGGCACTACCTGCGTCATCCAGGGTTGAAGACGGCCGTCGAAGACTTCCTGGAGCGCGAGCGGGTGGGGATTCTGGCGTATGCCGAAGAGGCGAGGGCAGCCCTGCCGTATCGGCAGGGCTGAACCCGTTTTGCCTCAGGCCGGCTCCTCCTTGCCCAACCATCGATAGACCACGCCGCCGATCACCGCGCCGAGGATCGGCGCGAGCCAGAACATCCACAATTGCTGGATCGCCCACCCGCCCACGATCAGCGCCGGTCCCGTACTGCGGGCCGGGTTGACCGAGGTGTTGGTCACGGGAATCGAGATCAGGTGGATCAAGGTCAGCGCCAGGCCGATGGCGATGGGGGCGAGGCCCTTCGGGGCACGCGGGTCGGTGGCGCCGAGGATGATCAGCACGAACATCGCTGTCATCACCAGCTCACAGACAAACCCCGCTGCCATTGAATAGCCGCCAGGCGAATGCTCGCCATAGCCGTTGGAGGCCAGGCCTGACGCCAGTTCGAACCCCGGTTTGCCGCTGGCGATCACATACAACAGCGCCGCGGCGACAATGCCGCCAATGACCTGGGCAACGATGTACGCCGGTAACTCCCTGGCTGGAAACCTGCCGCCCACGACCAGCCCCACCGATACCGCCGGGTTGAGGTGACAACCGCTGATGTGCCCGATGGCGACCGCCATGGTCAGTACCGTGAGCCCGAAGGCCAGGGCCACCCCCAACAACCCGATGCCGACTGCGGGAAACGCCGCGGCCAACACCGCACTCCCGCAACCGCCCAGCACCAGCCAAAACGTACCTAAACCTTCTGTGACTGAACGCTTGAACAAAGACATGTACCCGTCCTTGATAGATCGCTCTACCGAATCAGTAAATCAGTGATGCTCCCTGCGATTTACTTCAGCGCCCGTCTTGGCACTGCACTGAGTACAGCACGGTTGCGGCACAAATCCAGGACACCCATGTGGGAGCAAGCCCCCTCCCACCTTTTGAGTTGTGTAGGCCCGGCAGTTTCAGTCGATGCCGACGAAGCCTCCGGTCTGGTGCTGCCACAGCCGCGCATACAACCCGCCGTGGGCGAGCAACTGGGCATGGCTGCCGGTCTCGGCGATCTGGCCTTTCTCCAGCACCACCAGGCGGTCCATCCGCGCAATGGTCGACAACCGGTGCGCAATCGCAATCACCGTCTTGCCTTGCATCAGGGTTTCCAGGCTTTCCTGGATCGCCGCTTCGACTTCCGAATCCAGCGCCGAGGTGGCTTCGTCCATGATCAGGATCGGCGCATCCTTGAGCAGCACCCGCGCAATGGCGATGCGTTGGCGTTGCCCGCCGGACAGTTTCACGCCGCGCTCGCCCACATGGGCATCCAGCCCGGTGCGGCCTTCGGCGTCCGACAGCTGCGGGATGAACTCATCGGCACGCGCCTTGCGTATGGCCGCCCAGAGCTCCTCGTCGCTGGCGTCCGGCTTGCCATACAACAGGTTCTCGCGGATCGAGCGGTGCAGCAGCGACGTGTCCTGGGTGATCATGCCGATCTGTTCGCGCAGGCTTTCCTGGGCGACCTCGGCGATGTTCTGGCCGTCGATCAGGATGCGCCCGCCTTGCAGGTCGTACAGGCGCAGCAGCAGGTTGACCAGGGTCGATTTGCCTGCGCCGGAGGGGCCGATCAGGCCGATTTTTTCACCGGCCTCGATGGTCAGGTTCAGGCCGCCAATGATCCCGCTCTTCTTGCCGTAGTGGAAATCCACCTGCTCGAAGCGCACTTCGCCATGGGGCACGGTCAGGCGTGGAGCGTTGTCGCGGTCGACCACGGCCAGTGGCTGGGCGATGGTTTTCAGGCCGTCCTGCACCATGCCGATGTTTTCGAAAATGCCATTGACCACCCACATGATCCAGCCGGACATGTTGACGATGCGAATCACCAGGCCGGTCGCCAGGGCAATCGCGCCCACGGAAATCAGCGAATGGGTCCACAACCACAGGGCCAGGCCGGTGGTGGTGACGATCAGCAGGCCGTTCATGGTGGTGATCACCACGTCCATGCTGGTCACCACGCGGCTGGCCAACTGGGTTTTTTCGGTCTGCTCGATGATCGCTTCCTTGGCGTATTCCTGCTCGGATTGGGTATGCGCGAACAGCTTCAAGGTGGTGATGTTGGTGTAGCCATCGACGATGCGGCCCATCAACTTGGAGCGCGCCTCGGAGGAAATCACCGAACGCGCTTTCACCCGCGGCACGAAGTAGCGCAATGCCAGGCTGTAGCAGACGATCCAGGTCACCAGCGGGATCATCAGGCGCCAGTCGGCTTCGGCAAACAGCACCAGGGAACTGATGGCGTAGATCGCCACGTGCCAGATCGCGTCCACGGCCGCCACGGCGGAATCGCGCAGGGAGTTGCCGGTTTGCATGATGCGCTGGGCGATGCGCCCGGCGAAGTCGTTCTGGAAGAAATTCAGGCTCTGCTTGAGCACGTAGCTGTGGTTTTGCCAACGGATCAGGCTGGTCATGCCGGGGCTGATGGTCTGGTGGACCAGCAGGTCATGCAGGGCGCCGAAGATCGGGCGCAGCAGCAGGGCGACCACGCCCATCCAGATCAGCTCGGTGCTGTGGATCTGGAAAAAGTTCGCGGGCGGCGTGCCCTGGGCCAGGTCGATGATGCGGCTCAGGTAGCTGAACAGCGCGACTTCGATCAGTGCGCCGATCAAGCCCACCACCAACAGCGCGGCGAAACACGGCCACACCTGACGCAGGTAGTAGAGGTAGAAGGGCAGGACTTTATCGGGAGGGGCGGCGCTGGGCGCGTCGCGGAAAATATCGATCAGTTGTTCGAAACGACGATAGAGCATTAGGGTTGACGCCCGCCCGGCGGGCTCTCCTGTTCAAAGGCGCGCGACGCCTTGTGAGCGCCGCGCGGAACTACCTGCGGACCTCAGTCGATGCGCTTGGCCGACTTGATCAGGACAGGATCGATTGGCACGTTCTGCATGCCTTGTTTGGTGGTGGTCTGCGAGTTGACGATGATGTCGACCACGTCCATGCCTTTGACCACTTTGGCGAACACGGCATAACCGGCATCGCGGCCTGGATCGAGGAAGGCATTGTCCGCGACGTTGATGAAGAATTGGCTGGTGGCCGAATCCGGGTTCGAGGTGCGGGCCATCGACAGCGTGCCACGCACGTTATGCAGGCCGTTGCTGGCTTCGTTCTTGATCGGTGGGTTGGTGTCTTTTTGCGCCATCTGCGCGGTGAACCCGCCGCCCTGGACCATGAAGCCCGGGATCACACGGTGGAAAATCGTGTTGGTGTAGAAGCCCTTGTCGACGTAGGCCAGGAAGTTCTTGCTACTGATCGGCGCCTTGACCGGGTCCAGTTCGATTTCAATGTCGCCGTTGGTGGTGGAGATCAATACGTGGGGCGCCTTGGCGGGCTCGGCGGCCATCAGGTTGGCAGCGAACAGAACGGAACCGGCAAAGAAGGCGATTTTTTTCAGCATGGGTCAGTGATCCTGGGTAGTGGTTTCGACTGTCTTTAGAAAATCGAGCAGGGTAGCGTTAAAGACATCGGGTTGATCCAAGGGTGTGGCATGGCGGGAATCTTCGATGACCACCAGCCGCGCATCGGGCAGCAGTTTTACATAGATTTCTTTGTGCGCCACAGGGGTGTAGTCGTGGTCGGCGCTGATGACCAGGGTTGGACAGGCAATTCTGCAAAGTCGTTCCTGCACGCCCCAGCCCACAATTGCATCGAAGCTGGCGAGATAAGCACGTTTGTCGTTTTTTGCCCAGCGTTCGGCCATCTTGCGGCGCAGGTCGGCTTGCTGCGGTTTGGGAAACAGCCGGTCGCCCAGGGCCTTGCCGATGGTGGCCAGGCTGAGGACGCGTGCCAGGGTCCAGCGCTTGGCCCATTGCCAGTAATCGTCGGCGCTGCGCACCTTGACCTCGGGCGCGCTGTTGACGATGCACAGGCTCTTGACCCGCGCCGGTTCGTCCACCGCCAGTTGAAACGCGATCATGCCGCCCATGGACAAGCCCACCACGTGCGCGGCGGGCAGGTCCAGGTGTTCGATCAGGGCGATCAGGTCGAGGGTGAAACCTTTGATGCTGTAGCGCTCCCGGGGTTTGTCGGAACGCCCATGGCCACGCACATCCACCACGATCAAGCGGTAATGCCGGGCCAGCACCGGAATCTGCAGTTCCCAATCCTGGCTGCTGGAGCCCAGGCCGTGGATCAGAATCAGCGGGGTGCCGTGACCATATTCCTCGTAATGCAGGCTGCACCCTTCATGTTCGAACCAGGCCATGCATGAACTCCGTTTCAGGCTTGCTGCGGTGCGGCGAAAGGCGCATCCAGGGGGGCGGTGTCAAATGTGCGCAGCAGCTCCACGAGGATCTGCGTCGCTGGCCCCAAGGGTTTGTCCTTGTTCGAGTACAGGTAGAACGTAGGGTGACGGCTGCCACCCTGCTCCAAGGGTAGCTGCTTGAGCACGCCTTCGGCGAGTTCGCGCTCGATCATGTGCCGGGGCAACCAGGCAAAGCCCAGGCCGCTGCCGACGAAACTGGCGGCCGTGGCGAGGCTGCCGACGGTCCAGCGCTGTTCGGCGCCGAGCCAGCCGACATCGCGCGGCTGCTGGCGCCCGGAGTCGCGGATCACCACTTGCATCTGGCTTTCCAGGTCCTGGAAGCTCAGTTCGCGGTTCATGCGGTGCAAGGCATGCTCGGGGTGAGCGACGGCGACAAACTCCACGTTGCTCATCTCGGTGCCGAGATAGCCGGGGATGTTGAAGCTGCTGATCGCCAGGTCGGCCACGCCTTCGATCAACAGCTCTTCAACCCCCGACAACACCTCTTCGCGCAGGCGCACGCGGCAGCCGCGACTTTGCGGCATAAACGCGGTCAGGGCGCGCACCAGACGTGCATTCGGGTAGGCGGCATCGACCACCAGGCGTACTTCGGCTTCCCAGCCCTGTTCCATATGGTGGGCGAGGTCTTCGAGTTGGCTGGCGTTTTTCACCAACTGCCGGGAGCG
The DNA here is from genome assembly GCF_003058185.1 of Pseudomonas sp. GV105. Classification (NCBI taxonomy): domain Bacteria; kingdom Pseudomonadati; phylum Pseudomonadota; class Gammaproteobacteria; order Pseudomonadales; family Pseudomonadaceae; genus Pseudomonas; species Pseudomonas sp. GV105. The sequence continues at coordinate 296,827 of NZ_QBUF01000004.1, read as the reverse complement.
GCGCAACAGCACTTCGCCAGCGTCGGTGAGCACGGCCTTGCGCCCGTCGATGCGCAGCAGCGGCACCCCGAGCTGGTCTTGCATGCGGGCCACGGTGTAGCTCACCGAGGACTGCGAACGGTGCAGCGCTTCGGCCGCCTGGGCGAAGCCGCCATGGTCGACCACGGCTTGCAACGTGCGCCATTGATCGAGGGTAACGCGGGGCGCTTTCAAGATGAGCTCCTCTTGTCCTAAGCTGACAGTCCTTATTGGAGACTGCCGAATGAGAAAATTGTGTTGTGTGGTGCTGGCACTGCTGCCGCTCAGTGCGTTTGCCTACCCCATCGATGTGACAAAAAAGATCGACGGCGTGAGCGTGGATTACACCGCGTCCGACGTGGACGGTGACATCAGTTCGATCCAACTGAACAACTACGGCACGCGCGACGCGCTGTGTTCGGTGACTTTCACCAACGGCCCGGAATCACCCCGTCGCCGTACTGTCAGCGTGCCGGCGGGCAAAAGCACCAACACCACCGTCAAGTTCAACCGCGCGATCATCAAGATGCGTATCGCACTGGAATGTGCACCGAAATAAAGCGACAGCGGAGCATGCCTACAGCAATACTCCGCTTATAAACAAATTTCTAGATGGGTTGTAGCAGTTTTTTGCGCTTTTTTATCGAATTGGCTCTGGTTAATCTTTTCTCCATCGACTTACAGCAATTACAGATGGAGCCTACGCAGCCATGTCCAACGTACTGATCATCGAAAGCAGCGCCCGCCAGCAGGATTCGATCTCCCGCCAACTGACCCGGCAGTTCATCAGCCAATGGCAGGCTGCGCACCCGGCGGATCAGATCACCGTGCGCGACGTGGCGCTCAACCCGCTTCCGCACCTGGACGCCAACCTGCTCGGCGGCTGGATGAAACCGGCGGATCAGCGCAGCGCCAGCGAACAGGCATCCCTGGATCGCTCCAACACCTTGACCGATGAATTGCTCGCCGCCGACGTGTTGGTGATGGCGGCGCCGATGTACAACTTCGCCATCCCCAGCACCCTCAAAGCCTGGCTGGATCACGTGTTGCGTGCAGGTGTGACCTTCAAATACACGGCCACCGGCCCCCAGGGTTTGTTGATCGGTAAGCGGGCCATCGTGCTCACCGCCCGGGGCGGGATTCACACCGGCGCAAGCTCCGATCACCAGGAACCTTACCTGCGTCAGGTGATGGCATTCATCGGGATTCATGACGTGACGTTCATTCACGCCGAAGGGGTGAACCTGAGCGGCGACTTCCAGGAAAAAGGCATCAACCACGCCAAGGCGTTGCTGGCGCAAGTCGCGTGATCCTTTAATCGTCACATAATCGCGCGGTGTTTATATCTCACCACGCAAACCCTTCAAGTCCGCGTAAAAACCTCCCTTTGCACTTGTTGCTCCTGAGTGCTCCTGCCCGACTGCCGCTATCGCGAGGTCGGGTTTTTTTTGCGCCGAGTTTCGTGAGCCGCCGAAAACCTTTAATGTCCCGCCCATTCGATACGAGGCGCGCATGGGCTACTTACTGGTTGTCACCCTGATACAGGCATTTTCCTTCAGCTTGATCGGCGAATACCTTGCCGGTCACGTCGACAGCTACTTCGCGGTGCTGGTGCGCGTGCTGCTGGCCGGGCTGGTGTTCATTCCGCTGACGCGCTGGCGCTCGGTGCAGCCGACCTTCATGCGCGGCATGCTGGTCATCGGTGCGCTGCAATTTGGCGTGACCTACGTTTGCCTGTACCTGAGCTTTCGCGTGCTCACGGTGCCCGAGGTGCTGCTGTTCACCATCCTCACGCCGCTGCATGTGACCCTGATCGAAGACGCCCTCAACCGACGCTTCAACCCCTGGGCCCTGGTCGCCGCGCTGGTCGCGGTGGCGGGTGCGGCGGTCATCCGCTTCGATCAAGTCACCCCGCACTTCCTTGGGGGCTTCCTGCTGCTGCAACTGGCCAACTTCACCTACGCCGCCGGGCAAGTCATGTACAAGCAGTTGGTGGCGCGCTACCCCAGTGATCTGCCGCACTACCGGCGCTTCGGTTATTTCTACCTCGGTGCGCTGCTGGTGGTGTTGCCGGCATTCCTGGTGTTCGGCAAGGCTGATTTCCTCCCCGAAGCGCCGCTGCAATGGGGCGTGCTGGTGTTCCTCGGGCTGGTCAGCACGGCCCTGGGCATGTACTGGTGGAACAAGGGCGCGTGCCTGGTCAACGGCGGTACCCTGGCGGTGATGAACAACCTGCATGTGCCGGTGGGGCTGTTATTGAACCTGTTGATCTGGAACCAGCACGAGCCGTTGGGCCGTCTGGCCCTGGGCGGTTTGGTGATTCTGGCGGCAGTGTGGATCAGTCGGTTGGGCATAAAGCCTGGGCCTGGCGTACAGTCTGCGAGGTGATAGGCCCAGGGCAGGCGTGAGCGGGAATGAAAGTCTGTTATAGAAGAGAAAAGTGTGGGGGCGGCAGAGTGGACAAGGTTGACGAACAGATCATTGCTGCCTTGAAGGACGACTCCCGGGTCAGCCTGGCGCAGCTGGCGCGACAAGTTCACAAGTCGCGAACCGCCGTGGAATCGCGGGTTCAGAAACTGATCGAGAAGGGCATTATCCTCGGCTTCACCATCAACGTCGCCGCCGATGAAGAAGCCCAGCAATCGGCGTTTTTGATGCTCACGCTCAATGGCAGCAACTGCCACCTGGTGTTTCCGAAGATCTACCAGTTCCGTGAAGTGGTTCAGGCTTATTCGCTGTTCGGCGACGTCGACATGATGCTCGAGGTCAAATACCGCAACTTTGAAGAGCTGATGGTGTTCAAGGACAACCTGCTGAAGATCGAGCATGTGCGCGAGGTGGTGGTCAACCCGGTGCTCAAGGCCTGGCGGTAGCCGCTGCTGTTCCGGCAGCGGCTACGCGGTTCCAGCCTCAGGCGTGATCGTGTACGGTCTCGAGAAAGTGATGACTCAAGGCCGGCATTCGCTGGCGCAGGGTGTCGACGAACTCTTCGATGACGGCCTGGTTGAAGGCCAACGGCGTATCGTCGTGCCCCAGCACCACCACCAGCAGGCTCGACGAGTCCTTCGTCAGCCTGAAGTCATGGGCGTCGGCGTCGACCTTGCCGATGCTCGCCAGGGGCACGTCACCGCAGGTATAGACGATATCGCCCGCTGGAATCGTAATCTCCTTCTTGGCGAACAGCGGGCGGAAAGCCCTGGGCGCCTCCGAGCGCATGACGTAGATGTCGTCCCGCCGATGGTAGGTGTGTACGCCGATGCTGACCCCATGCCGGATCGCCACGGCGTTATAGGCATCGACGATGTTGTTGATGGGGTATACGCCCTTGGCGATGAAGCGCCGCAACAGTTTCTCGTTGGCGCTCACCGTGTTTTCGTAGCCGAGCTTCTTGAGTTGCTTGGCAAAGCCTTCGTAAATGACGTTGGAGTCCAGCTCGTTGAGGTGGGACGCAACGTGATTCAGGTTGCTTTGCAGGACACTGACGAAGCTCTGGTCGTCCGACACGGTAATGTCTTCGATAACCGCCGCGCACGCGTTGTTGATGCCCAGATCACTGGCTGACTTTCGGATGATCAAACGACTTTTCATGGTCTTAACACCACAGCTGTTTACGTAGATTGGCGCTGCTGATGTCCAGTTGCGGCGCCGAGAGGTGTTGCAGCCAGAACAGCCCCGGACAGGTGGCGAAGTCGATCGTGACCGGCGTGGTGTCGCCCGGGCGGATGAAGTAGCGGTGGCCGCAATAGGCCTCGTCCTCCGTTACGCTCTGCAGGGCCTGCGGCGAGGGTGCGGCGAAGGTGCGTTGTTCGTCGGAGCAGAAGAACCCGATCCGACCGTGGCTGATCTGGCTGACCGCATCGGCGCGCGGGCGTGGGCGGCCGAGGTAGCTGTCGATGGCCAGCGAGAGCAAATCCGGGTGATACACCTGTTGAAACAGCAGCGGTGCGATGCCGCCATGCAAGCGGCCGCCGGCTTCAATCATCACCGGGCCGTGGGCAGACCAGATGATCTCCATATGAATCGGGCCGACCTCGATGCTCAGCGCCGCGGCCGCCTGGCGGGCATAGTCGGTCAGCGGTTGCAGGTCTTCGGCGCGGGGGTCGAGGGTGTCCAGGCTTTCGTAGACAAACATGCTGCCGTTTCTCTGGACCTTGGTGTACCTGCACACCGAGGCAATGATGTACACGCCGTCAAAGGCGACCATATCCACCACATATTCCGGGCCCGACACGAACGGCTGCACGATGAAACCGAGGTTGATTTCCCCCAGGTCGTTTTTGCGCTGCCAGGCCGCAGTGTCCAAGGCGCTCTTGACGCCGGCCCGGCCTTGGGCAAACACCACGCCTTCGGTGGCGGCGGAATTGAGCGGCTTGACCACGTAGGTGGTCTTGTCGTCCAGCGTGGCAACCACCTCTGCAATGCGCGTCGGTGAGCTCAGCAGTTGCGATTCGATGTTCGCCAGCCCGTGTTTTTTCAGGGCGTGCTGCATGGAGAACTTGTTGCGACGCAGGTCGCTGGTGACGCGGCTGTTGCCGGGAACGCGCAGGACTTCGGTGAGGTAGTCGGTCAGGTAGATCGCGGTTTCGCAACCGGCGATCACGGCGCTCAGTGACAGCGGTTCGAGGATCTCCAGCAAACCCTCTTCCCAGTGGTAGACCGCCTCGAAGTTTTCCCTGATCAGGTCATCGGTGAAATGCGCGGGCAAGCTGTCGGTGGAAATCACGGCAAAGCACCTCACGCCCTGAGCCTTGAGCAAGGGCGCGTAGAGTTTACCTGTGGAGAACGGGTCAACGATCAGTACGGTTTCCAAAGCAGGTACTCCTATTTTGTGGTGGCGGTGGCCGCGACGGCAGGGGTGAGGTTCCACGCCAGTACGGCAGCGGCCAACAGCGCGGCGGAGACGATCATCAGCACGCGCGCACCTTCGAGGCCGAGGAAGCTTGTGGTGGTGAAGAACGTCAGGATCATCGGCGCCGAGCCACTGACCAGCAGGTAGTAGAGCGAGCTTTTGGCGGCGATCACGTCGGCGATCCGTGCGTTGGGCGCCGACTCGATCAGGGTTTTACGCAATTGGATGCGCAGGCTGTTGATGCAGAAACCCAGCAGGAAAGCGGCGGCCATCATCACGTAGAGGTTATGGAAATAGACGATTGCCACGTCGGCCAGGATCACCAGCAGGATCGCGCTGTAGCTGTTGAGCTTGATCCGTGGCAGCACCGCGGCACTGAACGCACCGAGGCCCGCCAGGCCGCTGGCGACGCCAAACAGGGTGGCGTTCCATTCGTTGAGCTTCTGGAACACGATCGGCACCAGGCTGTTGAAGGCGCCGATATGGAAGCCGATCATGCTCAACACGATGATCAGGATGTACAGGTTGCGCGGCAACTGTAGGGACTGCGCCGTGTGGGTGTCGACGACTTGCTCGGTGGCGTCGGCGGTGGGCGTGGCCGCGACAAAAAGAATCGCCGCCAACGACAGGATCGCCCCCAGGCTGATGATCTGCAGGGTCTGGTTGACCGTGAACACATCCACAATCACCCCGCCCAGCAGCGCACCGCCAAAGGCCCCGATCTGGATGGAGGTTTGCATCAAGCGCGCCGAGGTGTCGCTGTTGGTCAGCCCGGCCAGCACCAGCTTGGTGTTTTTCGATTCCAGGGTACTGATGGTGAAGTAGTCGGTGACCCCCACCACGAAGGCAATCGCCAGGAAGCCGATCGGCAACAGCGCCGCGTCGGTAAAGGACAGCCCCAGTACGGCGGCGAACGCGGTCAGGCGAATGTACAACAGCCGTTTCATGCTCAGTTCAATGGTGAAGAACCGGCCGATGTACTGCTCGCACAGATACGGCACCACGGTCGCCACGCATAAGGTGGCGCCCACCAGGAAGGTCGAGCCGGTGGTCTCCAGGCCGAACCAGACCATGGCAATCACAATCGCCATGTCCAGGCCGGTGAAGAGGGTCACGATCGAGTAAAACGCAGCAAGGGTCGATTTATTATTCATGGGCACCATCAGTCGTAACGAGAGAGTTTAAGGAGAGGCACGCACCGCTCGGTGTCACCAATGACGGTGCTGATCTGGTTTCTGACGCGAACGGTGGGCAGCGACTTCTTTTCCAGGTTGCAGACCTTGTAGGCGTTGTCGTGCCAGGGGCAGATCACGCTTTGCCCGTCACCCGTCACTTCCCCCATGTGCAGCGGGCCGCCGCGATGGGGGCAGGCGGTCGGCAGCAGTTGAGTCGAATGTGCATGGCGCTTGAGAAAGTAGGTTTTCCCTTCCACCGCCACATAGTGGGTATGGCTGAGGTTCAGGCTGATGGCTTTCATGGGGCGGCGTCCTCAAATGGCCGTGACGGTGTAAGTGCAGGACGGGCTGACGACGCGGGTGCCATGCAGCATGCCCTTGGGAATCACCACGCCTTCCCCGGCCTTGAGGCGCACGCTCAGTTCGGGGCTGGCGACGAAATCCAGCTCGCCGGACTCGACCCAGAACAGCTCGTCGTTGGGGTGGGTATGCAGCACCGAAAGCTCGTGTTCAGGCTCGGTGATCGTCAGGTCCACTGGCTTGCGGCCTTGGAGGGCGCTGGCTTGGGCACGGTGTTCGTCCAACTCGTCATGCCACTTGATATGGGCATACAGCTCTTCGTCGGCGATGTCCTGCAGTAAGCGGAACTCCTCGAAACCGCGGATAAGGTCGGGGATGATCGCGTTGCCGAACTGCTTGATCATCGGCAGGATCAGGCGTTGCAGGGCCATTCTTCCGTGATGCACATCGATGTGTGAGTGCTCGTCGAAGTATTCGGTGGAGACGGTGCCGTTGAAGATGGTCTTGATGGCGCGCGACTGATGCTGGGTGGTCAGGGCCAGCGTGGCTTCGGTGTAGTACATGGCGCCGATATAGCGGAACAGCTCGCCATGGTTGGCCGACACGTAGTGGAAGTAGTTGGTGAGCGACAGCGAGGCCGGGGTATAGAACTGCCAGTAGTGATGCACGTGATGGGACATGTCCATGTCTTTGAGCATGTCTTCAAAAATGGTGCTGTGCTTTTTCTTGTCGATGCCGTAGCCGTATTCGTCGATCAGGATCTTGAACAGCTCGCTGGTGTACACGCCGCTGTTGCCCAGCACATTGCGCGCCATGGCCGAGGCTTCACTGAGGAAGTCGCCGGCGCATTGCGTCATGAAGAACCGCGCGGCACGTTCGGGATGGCGGCTGGTGGTCAGGACCTCATGGAGTTTTGAGTCGGAGCGGGCCACATCGTCCAAGACCTTGTCGGTGTGGGCGACAAAGGCGTCCAGGCACCAGGGGCCGTTGATGTGCACCTCTTCCTTGAGCCAGTTGTAGAGGTAGTGCTCCAATAACGGACGAATCTTTTTACCCGACGCGGCATGCAATGGGTCATAAAAGTCCTTGAATACCTTGAGATCCAGCGCCATGGGCGGCTTGGGTAAAAAGACCAAGTCTTGCTCATAGATATTCAATAATAAACGTTGCGCCAAAAGATGCTGGCTGTGTGAGAGTTGCTCGCTTGTCAGGCAACTGCTGATAATCGAATCGGTCACGTCCTGCGGCCTTGAAGGCCGCTGGTAGGGGCTGTCGGTATAAAAGTCGCGAGGTTGAGAAAAGGCAGTTGCACCGCAGTAATGAGTCAATGCTTCCGCATCCGAACTTAATACAAAGTGTGCCGCATCATCTGAAAGCTTAGTTGTCCATAACATAAGTAACGCCTTCTCACAGAGTTGTTCGATGGCCAGATGCTATAGCTTTGGTTTTTCTAAAAACAGATTAAAAACCGGGTGCCTGAATAGTGAAATTCACTAAACGTATAGGTAGAGTTTTCTTAGTTGCGGCGTCGGTTTGATTTTGCCGCGTGCGGCAACTAGACATGTTCCTCGGCTATTTACCGAGTTGGCCTGGCCTGTAGCGCAAGGCCTGATTGGGCGCGGGGGCGTGTGGTGATTCGACCGGCGAGGGGCACGCGAGCCCCGCGCCGTCTGCCTTGTCAGCGCTCCAGCGCTTGGGCGGTCGTGGTGTTCTGCGTAATTGCGAACAGCCCGCTGCGCAGGTCCGTGCCGCTCGGCTGTTGATACAGGCTCAAGCCGAATTCTGGCAGCACCGCCAGCAGGTAGTCGAAGATATCCCCTTGAATCCGCTCGTAATCCGACCACGCCGTGGTGCGGGTGAAGCAGTAGATTTCCAGCGGCACGCCCTGGGCGGTGGTCTGCATCTGACGCACCATGCAGGTCATGTTCGGCTGGATGTCCGGGTGGCTTTTCAGGTAAGCCAGGGCATACGCGCGGAAGGTGCCGAGGTTGGTCATGCGCCGGCGGTTGGCCGACAACTGCGCGCTTTGGCCCTGGGCTTCGTTCCAGGCCTTGAGTTCGGCCTGCTTGCGGCTGATGTAGTCGGTGAGCAGGTGGACCTGGGTCATGCGGACTTCTTCATCGTCGCGCAGGAAGCGCACGGCGCTGGCATCGATAAACAGGCTGCGCTTGATCCGACGCCCGCCTGACGCCTGCATGCCGCGCCAGTTCTTGAACGACTCGGACATCAGGCGCCAGGTCGGAATCGAGACGATGGTCTTGTCGAAATTCTGCACCTTGACCGTGTGCAAGGTGATGTCCACCACGTCACCGTCCGCGCCGACCTGGGGCATTTCGATCCAGTCGCCGACCCGCAGCATGTCGTTGCTGGTCAACTGCACGCTGGCGACGAACGACAGCAAGGTGTCCTTGTAGACCAACAAGATAACCGCCGACATCGCACCCAGGCCGGACAGCAGCAACAGCGGCGAGCGGTCGATCAGGGTGGCGACGATGATGATCGCGCCAAACACGAACAGAATCATCTTCGCCAACTGCACATAGCCCTTGATCGAGCGGGTACGTGCATGTTCGGTGCGCGCATAGATGTCCAGCAGGGCGTTGAGCAGCGCGCTCATGGCCAGCACCACGAACAGGATGGTGAACGCCAACGCCACGTTGCCGATGAACAGCGTTGCGGTCTTGCTCAGGTCCGGCACCAGGTGCAGGCCGAACTGGATCACCAGCGATGGGGTCATCTGCGCCAGGCGGTGGAAGACTTTGTTGTGGCGCAAGTCGTTGAGCCAGTGCAGGGCCGGTTGCCGGCCGAGCAATTTGACCGCATGCAGAATGAGGTAACGCGCCACCCGTCCGAGCAACAGTGCCACCACCAACAACACCAGCAAGCCCAGGCTGGAATGCAGCAGCGGGTGTTCATCGAGGGCGTTCCAAAGGTCTTTGACGTTGAGCCAGAGCTGTTTGATATCCATGGGTGAAACCGATTCTTCTGTAAGACAAGACCGGTCGATTAGAGCATTTAAGAGCAGCTACATTGGCGTTACAGACAAACGCCTTAACAAAAAAGCAGCTGATTAGCCCTGTTCGCGTAAAGAAACTCGGTTTGGACGCTCGAAACCGTTACCCTATGCAGCTGATATTTTGTATTTCTTCGAGGTAGCACCCGTGTTTTCCCAATTCGCCCTGCACGAACGCCTGCTCAAAGCCGTGGCCGAGCTTAAATTTGTCGAGCCTACGCCTGTGCAGGCAGCGGCCATCCCGCTCGCGCTCGAAGGGCGTGACCTGCGGGTGACGGCTCAAACCGGGAGTGGCAAGACGGCCGCTTTCGTCCTGCCTATTCTTAACCGCCTGATCGGCCCGGCCAAAGTCCGCGTCAGCATCAAGACCCTGATCCTGCTGCCGACCCGCGAGCTGGCCCAGCAGACCCTGAAAGAAGTCGAACGTTTCTCGCAGTTCACCTTCATCAAGTCCGGCCTGATCACCGGCGGCGAAGACTTCAAGGTCCAGGCCGCCATGCTGCGCAAGGTCCCGGACATCCTTATCGGCACCCCGGGCCGCATGATCGAGCAACTCAACGCTGGCAACCTCGACCTCAAGGAAGTCGAAGTGCTGGTGCTCGACGAAGCCGACCGCATGCTCGACATGGGCTTTGCCGATGACGTGCAGCGCCTGGTGGCCGAGTGCGTGAATCGTCAGCAGACCATGCTGTTCTCCGCCACCACCGGCGGTTCGACCCTGCGCGACATGGTTGCCAAGGTCCTGAACAACCCCGAGCACCTGCAGGTCAACAACGTCAGCGACCTGAACGCGACCACGCGCCAGCAGATCATCACCGCTGACCATAACGTCCACAAAGAACAGATCCTCAACTGGCTGTTGGCCAACGAGACCTATCAGAAGGCCATCGTGTTCACCAACACCCGCGCTGCGGCTGATCGCATCTACGGCCGCCTGGTGGCGCAGGACTACAAAGCGTTCGTCCTGCACGGCGAGAAAGACCAGAAGGACCGCAAGCTGGCAATCGACCGCCTCAAGCAAGGCGGGGTGAAGATCCTGGTCGCCACCGACGTCGCCGCGCGCGGCCTGGACGTCGACGGCCTGGACATGGTCATCAACTTCGACATGCCCCGCAGCGGCGACGAATACGTCCACCGTATCGGTCGCACCGGGCGTGCTGGCAACGATGGCCTGGCGATCTCACTGATCTGCCACGGTGACTGGAACCTGATGTCGAGCATCGAGCGCTATCTCAAGCAGTCGTTCGAGCGCCGCACCATCAAGGAAGTCAAAGGCACCTACACCGGGCCGAAGAAGGTCAAGGCTTCGGGCAAGGCCGTAGGCGTGAAGAAGAAAAAAGTCGACGGCAAGGGTGACAAGAAGAAGGCCGGCGCCAAGTCGCCGACCAAGCGCAAGATCGCCAACCGGCCGAAGACCGACAACCTGTCGTTGGTCAGCAAGGACGGCATGGCGCCGCTCAAGCGCCGCAAGCCAGAAGCACCGGCTGCCGAATAAGGCTGGGCCGCGATAAAAAAACCGGACGCTGTCCGGTTTTTTTTTGCCTGCGGTTTTTTGCCTTGGCCGCAGCTTCTTTCCGCCCAGTTGAGGCGGCGAACGTCTGGAAAGTACACAGAAGTGACGCCTGTCCATTCGGCTGAACGGCCGCTGACGAGACGTGTCCCAACTCTGAACGGGCTGCTTTTCCTTTTGGCCCGCAGGAGGAATCAGGATGACGACTTACAACTGGGATCTGATCGAACGGCTGTTGCATGAAGTGCAGAATGGCGAGGGCAGCTTTGCCCCGCGTAAGTACGCCGAGCAGGAGGCCGCCGAGAAGGTCATGGCGGGCGAGTCCACCGGCAATCTGGATGTGTTGAAAAAAACCGCTGCGGATTACGAGGCGCTGTTGCTCAAGCGCGGGTTTATCGAGTCGCGGCCCGAGGACGAGGGTGGTAATGGTGAGAACTTTATCCTGACGCCACGAGGAGCCCAATTGCTGGCGTTGATCGACAGCTCGATACCGGGCCACGCTCACCCGCGTCAGGTGCTCGATGAGCAGGCGGATGCGCTGGAACCGGCGACGTTCGACGACGTGGCGTCCAAGGCGGCGATTGCCTGAAGGGCCTGTGGGCGCGATGTTGCTCCCACGTTCTACTCTGCGGCGGCGTTGAGGCATTTGAGCGCCTTGAAATCGCTGCGCACGCCCGCGATTTTGTGCGTCAATTTCTGGCGTTGTTGTACGCTGCTTTGCGCCATTAGATCCACGATCAGGCTGCGCGCCGCTGTTTCCGTCTGGGCATCGGCCTGCCGATATTCCGGGGTCCATGCGCGTTCGCGGTCCACCAACAATTGTTGCATTTTCTGCGCAAAGTCAGGGTCGTGGCGTTGTTGCACAGCGTCGATGAACTGCGCCTGCCAGCGGGCGCGGTTGTCGATCCACTGTTGGTTCTGGTCACCCAGCTCCGCAGACCAGGCCACCACCCGTTGCTGCTGGCTGGCGCTGAGCGGCCCGATCCACGCATCGAGGCGCTTGCTCATGCGCTCGGCACGCGCCTGGATCTGTCGCGGCAGGGGCGGTTTCAGGTATTCGTCCTGGCGCTTGCGCAGGTCTTTGGCCAGGGCGTCGTTCATGTCCTTGACCTGCTGGTCGTCCAGCCCGCGCAGCAAGTGGACCGCCGACGGTGTGATCGCGCGCGCGATCTCGCTCACCGCCTGTTTGGCTTCGTCGGTACGGCTCTGCAAGGCGTTGTCGCTGACCTGATGGTTGTCGACCATCTGTTGCAGGCGGTCGAGCCAGTCCAGATAACCCGGTAACTGCGTGGTGCAATGCCAGGCCAGGTGTTGCTGGAGGGTGTCGTTGAACCAGCGTTTCTGCCCGGCATTCATGTCCAGGTAGTCACTGAGGGTCCACGGGATGATCACGTCGAGATTGCGGTAGGCCAAACCCACGCGGTTGCAGCCGCCAAGCACCAGGCTCAGGATCACGAATGGCAGCAGAAAATTGAGCCGGCTCAGCATGGGCGGGTCCTTGCGCAGAGGGGGTTAATGCATGTGAACCCGCGCTGGGTGCGACAGTTCAGCCCATCAATAAAACGTCCGCGCTGCCTTCAAGGTCAACAGCCCATCGCATTGCGAATTGTGTCCGGAGTAGGCCGAGCAGTCGCCGCCGTTGAGGCTGGAGTCGCTGTAGATCAAGTCAAGGTCAACGCCCATCCACGCCCGTGAGAATTGCACCGACCAGTCGCTGAAACTGCGGATCGAACCGCCGTCCACCGAGACCGGGCTGCCCAGTTGATGCGTGGTGTACTTCATGCTGACGCCGATGCCGAACGGCTGTGTGCCGCCAAGGTCGGCGAACAGGGTGCTGTCCTGGCGGTCGGGGTCGTTGCTGAAGGACGCGCCGAAGCGATTGCCCAGCAGGTTCAGGCCGCCATAGAACTCCTGGCTGTCAAGGGGGCTGAGCGAGGGATAGCTGTAGTGGATCAACCCTACTTCGTAGCCGAGCGTCTGGTCGAAGGGGTGTTTGAACCCCATGTACGAGTCGATTTCAAGGTTGCTCGCCGAAGACAGGCCCATGTTCGGTGAGAACTGGCCGACGTACAGGCCGCTGTCGTGGCTCAGGTCGAGGCCGCCGTGGAAGGCGTCGCTGCCCGGCGATGTCGGCTTGACCAGGCCCTGGGCCATGCTGCGGCTGGGCGTGGTGCCCAGTTTCAGATCGAAGTCGCCCAATTCGCGCTGGAAAATCTGCGCTTCGGCCAAAGGGCTGGCGGCGAGGGCGGCGATCAGGAAAATACAGGTTTTGAGCATGCTTCACTCCATGAAAAGCGAGGAGCAGTAACGGAAGGTATCAGGCAGATGCCCGTGCTAGACGTGTGCAAGCATACCGGCGAATGCCAGGCGGTGAGGTCCGTTGGTCGATTTTGTGTCGCGGGAGAAGCAATGGGGTGTTTCGGGCTCTAGTCCTAGCGCCTTGCTGGCAAGACGCTTAGGGACCAGGTGTGTTGCGCGGTCAGCTTACTTTTTGCCCAGGCTGATCTGCTTGGACGGGCCGAAAGTCTGGCCGCTGACGCCCTTGGCAATCTGCTGGATTTCGCCACCGGACTTGAGGAACGCAGCGATCTGGCTGTTGATCGACTCGCTGGTTTCGACGGCGGGAGCTGGCTTTGCTTTGCTGTTGGATGCTTTTACGCGCATGGCGGCCACTAACCTGTAGAAAATTAACTTGGCCAGGCATCGTACAGGAAATGCTTGACAATTGCTTGGTAAATATCCCCTTGTATTTGGTGCGCTGGCTGAAACCGGCAAAGTTCGTCGTCGAAATAAGCCTCTAACTTACTGTTTTAACTCGAAACCACGCGGTCTGTCGGGCGCCGCCGGCGCGGCGGAATTCAGCCGATTGATCAGACGAGCGGGGCGGTGCCGGTAGAATGCTATGCGAACCCGCGAATTTTCAGGCGTGCGCGCGTGCCGGACGCAACTCGGGTAGAATGCCGCCCACGCAATGAGGGTATTGGAAATGGCTTTAGTCGGGCGCTACAACAGCTTGCAAGTGGTTAAACACACTAACTTTGGTTTGTACCTGGATGGTGCGCAAGACGGTGAAATCCTCTTGCCTAATCGGTATATCCCCAAAGATATTCCCAGTGAAGATGAAGACTGGCTTAACGTATTCATTTATCTGGACAGCGATGACAAACTTATCGCCACCACTGAAAAACCAAAAGTTCAAGTTGGCGAATTTGCCAGTTTGAAAGTTGTGGAAGTCAACAGCATCGGTGTCTTCCTCGATTGGGGCTTGCCCAAGGATCTGTTGCTGCCGTATTCGGAAGAAAAGCGTCAATTGACCGCTGGCGAATATTGCGTGGTGCATGTCTATCTCGACAAGCACACCAAGCGCATCACCGCCACCGCGCGCCTTGACCGCTACCTGGACAAGACGCCCGCCAACTACCAGGTTGGCCAGGAAGTCGACCTGCTGGTGGCCGAGGCCACGGACATGGGCTTCAAGGCGATCATCAACAACAAGCACTGGGGCCTGATCCACAAGAACGAAGTGTTCAAGTTCCTGCGCCCGGGCAAGGAAGAGAAAGGCTTTATCAAGGAAATCCGCGCCGACGGCAATATCAGCCTGAGCCTGCAACCGGTCGGCCAGGAAGCGGCTTCCAGCCTCAACTCGAAGATCCTCGCCAAGTTGCGCGAAAACAACGGCAGCCTGCCGGTCAGCGATAAAAGCGACCCGGCGGTGATCAGCAACTTGTTCGGCGTCAGCAAAGGCAACTTCAAGAAGGCCATTGGTGCGCTCTACAAGCAGGGCCAGATTGTGATTCATGCCGATCGCATTGAACTGAGCTGAGTGCGGTTTGCTCTTCTGTAGGAGCGAATCGCTCCTACAGAAGCTGTGCCGATGCCCCGTAAATCCTTGTTCTGTCGGCCTACGGCGCAGATGACCTGAGCAACTTGAACACATTCCTCAGCGCCGCCTAGTGCGCAGTCAGGCACCTGTGTGCACAACGGGTGTGCAAGTGATTGTGTACAGGATTAAGGCGTGCACCGTTGCTGAGCGGTATACACCGATCTAACTCTCGATACATCCTTTGGTACCCCGCCCCGTGGGGATTGTGTGCCATTGGCACGCATTCTGCTGACTCTTTCGTATACAAACCGCGCCGCCTTCCGTATGCATCCCGTTACGGCAGCGCAGGCGGGTATTTCGAGGAGCCAAGCGATGACCGAACAATTGCCCAAAGGCTACAGCCCGCGCCTGTACAACCAGGACCTGGGCCCACTGCCGCAGAAGTGGACCTGGTACAACATCTTTGCCTTCTGGATGAGCGACGTACACAGCGTCGGCGGCTATGTCTTCGCCGCCAGCCTGTTCGCCCTCGGGCTGGCCAGTTGGCAGGTGCTGATTGCGTTGCTCGCGGGTATTTGCATCGTGCAATTGATCGCTAACCTGGTGGCCAGGCCGAGCCAGCAAGCGGCTGTACCGTACCCGGTGATCTGCCGACTGGCGTTTGGTGTGTTCGGTGCGAATATTCCGGCGGTGATACGCGGCTTGATCGCGGTGGCGTGGTACGGGATTCAGACGTATCTGGCGTCGAGTGCGCTGATCATCGTGGTGCTGCGCTTTTTCCCACAGATGGCCGTGTATGCAGAGCCGCACTTCGCGGGCCTGTCCTACCTGGGCTGGTTTGGTTTCCTCAGCTTGTGGGTGTTGCAGGCGGCCGTATTCTGGGCGGGCATGGAGTCTATCCGGCGCTTTATCGACTGGGCCGGGCCAGTGGTCTATGCGGTGATGTTCGCCTTGGCCGGCTGGATCGTGTGGAAGGCGGGCTGGGCGAATATCAGCTTTACCCTGGCGGAAAAGTCCTTGTCGGGCTGGCAGGCTTTTGGCCAGGTGATTGTGGCGACGGCGTTGGTGGTGTCGTACTTTTCCGGGCCGACGCTGAACTTCGGCGATTTCAGCCGCTACTGTCGCAGCATGCAGGATGTGCGTCGCGGTAATTTCTGGGGGCTGCCGGTGAATTTCCTGGCGTTCTCCCTGGTGACCGTGGTGATCGTCTCGGGCACCTTGCCGGTATTCGGTGAAATGCTCCACGACCCGATCGCCACCGTGTCGCGTATCGACAACAGCATGGCCGTGTTGCTGGGCGCCTTTGCCTTTGTCACGGCCACGATCGGCATCAATATCGTCGCCAACTTCGTGTCCCCGGCGTTCGACTTCGCCAACGTTGCGCCGAGCAAAATCAGCTGGCGCGCCGGCGGCATGATTGCAGCGGTGGCTTCAGTCTTTATCACCCCGTGGAACCTGTTCAACAACCCGCTGATGATCCACTACACCCTGGACATCCTCGCCGCGTTTATCGGGCCGTTGTTCGGGATTTTGCTGGTGGACTTCTACCTGATCAAAAAACAGCAGATCGACGTGGATGCGCTGTTCGATGACAGCCCGAGCGGGCGTTATTACTTCGACGGCGGCGTGAACTGGACGGCGGTCAAGGCTCTGTTGCCGGCGACGCTGGTGGGTGTCGCGATCACGTTCACCCCGGCCTTGCAGGGCATGGCCAACTTCGCCTGGTTCACCGGTTGCTTCCTGGGTGGGCTGTTTTTCCTGGTGCTCGCTCGGCGCGAACAGGCTCGCGTGCCAACGCCGCTGATGGCTGGCTGACTGCCGCGGCCGGGCGCAGCAACAGCGCGCCGGCCAATAACAACCCGCAACCGGCGATCACCAGCGCCGGTTGCAGGCCGCCGCTCAGGTGGCTGCTCACCGACGCGAGCAATGGGCCGCTCAGTTGTCCGATGGCAAAGCTCGCGGTCAGCACCCCAGTGCTGCGCTGGTAGCCGTGGGGCGCCACCTCGCGCAAGCGTGCCATCACCAACTGCATACACGCCAGAAACGGTGCGCCGCAGAGCAATACGCCCAGCGCCAGGCCCCAGCCGTTGCCGAGCAAGCAGGTAAATACGCCCGCCGCTTGCAACCATAAGGTTGTCATCAGCCAGCGGCGGGTTGTGTTCGCGGCCTTGCGGCGCAGGCTCGCCACGACCACCCCGAGCGCAGCCGCCAGGCCAAAGCATGGCCAGAACAGGTCTGCCTGCCAGGCGCCCTTGAACTGCGCGCTGGCCATCTGGGACAGAAAGGTCGCCGGGATGATGTAGCCGAGGCCGTAGAGGAAATAAACCCAACCCAGGTGCGCGATGCTCGCATTGCTGCTCGCGTCGCTGACGGGCGTGTCAGTGACGCTCGGTTGAGGCAGGAAAGGCAGGATCGCCAGCAGCATCAGCAGCGCCACCCCGCCGTAGACCAGCCACAGTGTTGCGGAGCTTTGTCCCAGCAGGTTCGAACCCAGCGCGAGCAGGCCGGTCAACAGAATCCCCAGGCCCGGCCCGGCAAACACCAGGGCGCCCAAGCGCGGCCGCCCGGCGGCAATCGCCAGCGGTTGGCTGAGGCTGGTGATCATCACCAGCGCCCAGGCGCTGGCCACGCCGGTGCCGAAGCGCAACAGCAGGTGCGGCCAGAACCCATGGGCCCAGTACGACGCCAGGGTCAGCAGCACGCACAACCACAACCCGCCGTACAAGCGACCGCGTACAGGGTGATGGCTGCGCGCGAAAATCGAATCCACCGCACCGACGAAGTAGCCCAGGTAGTTGGCGGCGGCGATCAGCCCGGCACCGGTCAGATCAATCTGCCCCTCGCTGAGCAGATGTGGCATTTGCGGGGTGAGGGCGAAGCGGCCAATGCCCATGGCCATCATCAGGGCGATAAAGCTGGCGAGGAGGCGAGTCAACGGCGACATGTGCAAGGTTTCCTGCGGGAAAGCGAATGACGTGCAGGCTAAGGTGGATTGACTTTCTGTAAAAATGAATAATAGTGAGAAACTTGTTCAGTTTTGGAGAAAGGTATGGAGTTCAGTCAATTGCGCATTTTCCAGGCCGTGGCGGAAGAGGGCTCCATCACCCGCGCTGCCGAGCGCTTGCACCGCGTGCCATCGAACCTGTCGACCCGGCTCAGGCAGATGGAGGAGCAACTGGGCGTCGAGTTGTTCGTTCGTGAACGTCAACGCCTGCAGCTTTCCCCTGCGGGCAAAGTGTTGCTGGACTACAGCACCCGTCTGCTGGCGCTGCACGACGAAGCCCACGGTGCCGTGCAAGGCGGGCAACCGGCCGGTGACTTTGTGCTGGGCAGCATGTACAGCACCGCCGCGATTCACTTACCGAAACTGTTGGCGCGCTATCACAAGGCGTATCCGATGGTGAATCTGCAGGTGCAATCGGCGCCCAGCGGCGAGCTGCTCGAAGGCTTGATCACCGGGCGTCTCGACGCGGCGCTGGTCGACGGCCCGCTGACTATCGCGTCCCTGGACGGTGTGCCCTTGTGCGACGAAAAGCTGATGCTGATTTGCGAAGCCGACCACCCGCCAGTACTCGGCCCCCAGGATGTTGCCGGCCGTGCGGTGTTCACCTTCCGACGCAGTTGTTCCTATCGCCGACGTTTGGAGACGTGGTTTTCCCACGAGCACGTGGCGATGGGCCGTGCCATTGAGATCGAGTCTTATCAAGGCATGCTCGCCTGCGTGATCGCCGGTTCCGGCGTGGCCTTGATGTCCGAATCCATGCTCGACAGCCTGCCAGGCAAGGACAGCGTGTCCGTTCATCCCCTATCTGAGCCTTTTGCCACTGCGACCACCTGGCTGATGTGGCGAAAGGGTATGCTCGGCGCTAATCTCAACGCATGGATCGAACTGCAGCGCGAAGGCCAGGCAGGGTTCCTGCAAGATAGCCGGGCGATCGCCTGACCGATCTGTCGTATTTGCATGAATTTGGTAATAGTTCGTTGTGGTTTCGTTCATGCAATGTGTAGGAGTTAGGGCTACTATTTGTAGGAAGAGGCGAAAGAATTTCCGCCGACCCGCACTACCCTCAAAGGGGGCAATCATGAAAGAGAAAATCCAAACCTGGCTCCACGACCTTGGCGTTGCGCTGGGCCTGATCGAGCCCCCGCTGCAGCCGGTGCCCATTCGCACGGATGATGAGCAGCGTCGTCCACGTCGGCGTTGAACCGCAGTCGTCGGAACACCGCAGAATCTGTGTAGGAACGGGCTTGTGTGGGAGCAAGCAAACCCGCCCTCGCGATGCTTGGTACGCCACGCAAAAAAAAACGAGTGCGACATCCGACGTCGCACCCGCTGAAGAAAACCTGATTTCCCGCGTGCTTGTTCAGGCGGCTCGCGCCGGTTCCGTTTCAGGCCGGCGCGACAACAGGCTCACCCCGACAAAACTCACCAACGCCACCGCCAGGCTGTAGTAGATCGGCGTGTTCGCGTCCAAGCCGTCCTTGAACATGAACACCAACGCCGTCACGAAGCCGAGGGTCATGGACGTAATCGCCCCCGAAGTCGTCGCGCGCTTCCAGAAAATCGCCCCGATCAGCGGGATCAGCATGCCGCCCACCAACAGGTTGTAAGCCAGGGTCAGGGCACTGATCACATCGTTCACCACCAGCGCGATGCCCAGCACCGCGATACCGGTCAGCAGGGTGAACAGACGGTTGATGTTCAGGCTCGACTGCTTGCCGCCGCGCAAACGTGGCAGCAGGTCCTCGGTCAACACGGTGGACGCCGCCAGCAAGCCGGCGCTGGCCGTCGACATCATCGCCGCCAACGCCGCCGCAATCACCAACCCACGAATGCCATCGGGCAGCGACACTTTGACGATCGCGGCGAACGCGTTGTTGACGTTATCCAGATCGGGAATCAGCACATGGGCCGCCATGCCGATCAACGCACAGGCCAGGCCGTAGAGAATGCAGTAGAAACCGGCGAAAGTGCCTGCGTACTGGGCGACCTTTTCGTCACGGGCGGTGAACACCCGTTGCCAGATGTCCTGGCCGATCAGGATGCCGAAAAAGTAGATCATGAAGTAGGTGATGATCGTGTCCCAGCCGATCGCGGTGAAGCTGAAGTTCGACGCCGGCAGCTTGGCCACCAGTTCGTCCCAGCCGCCGACGCGGTACAGGCAGATCGGCAGCAGGATAAACATCAGGCCGACGGTCTTGATCACGAACTGCACGATGTCGGTCAAGGTCAGCGACCACATGCCGCCGATGGTCGAGTACATCACCACCACGCCACCGCCGAGCAGCACCGAAATCCAGAAGGGCAGGCCGAACAGCACCTGCAGCACGGTGCCGATGGCCAGGATCGAGGTCACACCGATCATCAGCGCGTAGGCCAGCATGATCACCGCGCTCGCCTGGCGGGCCATGGGGTTGTAGCGCTTTTCCAAGACCTGGGTGACGGTGAAGATTTTCAGCTTCAGCAACGGCTTGGCCAGGAACAGGTTCAGCGCGATGATCCCCATGCCCAGCGCGGCGCACAGCCAGAAGCCGGAGATGCCGTGGACATACCCCAGGCGCACGGTGCCGACGGTGGACGCGCCGCCCAATACCGTGGCGGCCATGGTGCCCATGTACAGCGACGGGCCGAGATTGCGCCCGGCGACCAGGTAGTCTTCGTGGGTCTTGGCGCGGCGCATGCCGTAATAGCCGAGCACGAGCATGCCGGCGGCGTAGATGAGTACGACGAATAAATCCAAAGCCATGACGGCGGGTCTCCGATTATCTTTTTTATGGAAATCAGGCGGCTTTTTGCAGCGCCGGTTCAGCGTGCACGTCCGTGCGTTCGCTGCGTGGATCGGTAGGGCCGTACACGGCAGCCGGTTCCGGGAACAGGCGCAGCAAGCTCAGGTACACCACTGAGGCCAGCCCCAATGTCACCGGCAGGCTGATATCGATGCCCTCGGCGAGGTTGCCCAATGGCCCGACAAACTGCCCCGGCAGGTTGACGAAGCACAGCCCCACCAACGCGCTCGGAATCCAGGCCCCCAGGCCGCGCCAGTTCCAGCCGTGGCTGAACCAGTAGCGCCCGCCGCGTTCGCCGCGGGTAAATACCTGCAGGTCGTCCGGGCAGTAGAAGCCGCGACGCACGATCAGGCCGATGATCATCATCACCATCTACGGGGTGGTGCAGGTGATGATCAGCACCGCGAAGGTCGACACGCTCTGCACCAGGTTGGCGGCGAAACGTCCGATAAAGATGAAGGCGATAGACATCACCCCGATCAGCAGCGTGGCCTTGACCCGCGACAGCAGGCGCGGGAACACGCTGGACATGTCCAACCCCGTGCCATACAGCGACGTGGTGCCGGTGGACATGCCGCCGATCACCGCGATCAGGCACACCGGCAGGAAGAACCAGCTCGGCGCCACCGCCAGCAGACCGCCGACGTAGTTGTTGGCCGCGATGTAGTCCGGTGCCCTGACCGCGACGATGGTCGCGGTGGCCAAGCCGAACAGGAACGGGATCAAGGTGGCGATCTGTGCCGCGACCACCGCCAGCATGATGCGAATTTTCGGCGTTTCACGCGGGATGTAGCGCGACCAGTCACCGAGGAACGCGCCGAAGGAGATCGGGTTGCTCATGGCCACCAGCGCCGCACCGATAAACGCGGCCCAGAAACCGCTCTGGCCGAGGGCCACGCTGCCGGCGAAGTGGCTGTCGAAGGTCGGCGCGAACGCGAAGATCCCCAGCAGAAACAGCAGGCTCGCCGCCCACACCGCGATGCGGTTGACCCACAGCATGAAGCGAAAGCCGTAGATACAGACCGTCAGCACCAGGATGGCAAACACGCCGTAGGCCAGGCCCAGGGTCAGGTCGGTTTCCGGCAGGCCGATCAGCCGCTTCGCACCGCCGACCAGCGCATCGCCCGAACTCCACACCGACAGTGAGAAGAAGGCAATCGCCGTCAGCAATGACAGAAACGAGCCGACGATCCGCCCGTGGACACCGAAGTGCGCCCCGGACGACACAGCATTGTTGGTGCCATTGATCGGCCCGAACAGGCCCATGGGCGCCAGGATCAGCGCACCCACCAGCACGCCCAGCACAATCGCCCAGACACCGGCCTGGAACGACAGGCCGAACAGCACCGGAAAGGCACCCAACACCGCTGTGGCAAAGGTATTGGCACCGCCGAAGATCAGGCGAAACAGATCCTTGGGCCCGGCGGTACGTTCATGGTCCGGGATCTGTTCGACCCCGTTGGTTTCTATCTTGCGAATACTGTTTTCGTTGTTTTTATTATTCATGATCAGCTCCGATCACATTGGCTAAGGGGGCGGCAGCCCTTCCGGCATAGCGGACAAATGTTCGTGACAGGCCAGCCACAGGCCTTGTTTTTGTTGTACGTCCAACCCTTGCCGTCTGAAGACAATGGTCTCGCGTTCCTGGCTATTGAATTGCTCCCCGTTCATGCGCAGCTCGGTGGCCACGTCATGCATAAAAATCGCCACATCACCCTGCAGGCTGACAACGGCGTTGCTCGAGACGCAGGACAGCACCTCGAACCCCTCGTCCCGGCGCCAGCTGTCCCACAATGCCTGGTAGGCATCGCGACTGAGCAGCGGCTGGGGCAGGGTGTAGAACACGAAGCTGGCATCGGCGCTGAACGCGCCGAAGTAAGCCTCGCGGTCGTTGCGTGCGAAGGCCGACACTAGGTTGGCCGCCGCTTTCAACACCTCATGGGTGCTCATCAGCGGTGCGCCACGCCGGGCAGTACGCAGAGCATTTCGTACAGCAGGTTGGCGCCCAGCAACGAGGTGTTGCCGGTGGTGTCGTAAGGCGGCGAAACTTCTACCAGATCGCAACCAATCAGGTCGAGGCCCTGGCAGCCACGGATGATTTCGATCGCCTGGATAGTGGTCAGCCCGCCGATTTCCGGGGTGCCGGTGCCGGGCGCCCAGGCCGGGTCGATGCCGTCGATGTCAAAGCTCAGGTACACCGGGCCGCCACCGACTTTTTCGCGCACTTCGGCCATCAACGGCGCGAGGGAGTGGTGCCAGCATTCTTCGGCCTGCACCACGCGAAAGCCTTGCTTGCGGCTCCAGTTGAAGTCTTCGGCGGTGTAGCCCTGGGCGCGCAGGCCGATCTGTACCACGCGGTCGCAATCGAGCAGGCCTTCTTCCACTGCGCGGCGGAAGGTGGTGCCGTGGGCGATCTTCTCGCCGAACATGTGGTCGTTGACGTCGGCATGGGCATCGATGTGGACCAGCCCGACCTTGCCGTGCTTTTTGTGGATCGCCCGCAGGATCGGCAGGGTGATGGTGTGGTCGCCGCCCAGGGTCATGGGGATGACGTTGTGTTCGAGGATCTCGTCGTAGGCTTCTTCAATGATCCGCACGGCGTCGAGCAGGTTGAAGGTGTTGATCGCCACGTCGCCGATATCGGCCACCGACAGCGAATCGAACGGCGCGGCACCGGTGGCCATGTTGTACGGGCGGATCATCACCGATTCGGCGCGGATTTCCCGGGGGCCGAAGCGGGTGCCGGCGCGCAGCGAGGTGCCGATGTCCAGCGGCACGCCGATAAAGGCCGCATCCAGGCCCTTGGCCGATTGCAAATGGGGAAGACGCATCATGGTGGCGATGCCGGCGAAGCGCGGCATTTCGTTGCCGCCCAGTGGTTGGTGGAAAATCTTGTCCACGGGATTGCCTCATCGTGTTGTGTTTATTAGCGGCCGATTCTGCGAAAAGCCCGGAGTGGGAAGAATCGGCAGAGGCAAATACTTAGTTCAGATTTTTCTAAACTAATGCCGGCAGGTAGACTACTGCGATCACCTCCCCGGAGCCGACCATGGCCAACGCCTTGCCTGACCTGAAACTCCTGCGCATCTTCGTCAGCGTCGTGCGCCACCAGGGGTTCGCCAATGCGCAGCACGAGCTCAACCTGTCGACCTCGGCGATCAGCACCTATATGAGCCAGCTCGAATCGGCGTTGGGTCTGGTGCTGTGCCACCGTGGCCGGGGCGGGTTCAGCCTGACCAGCAAGGGCGAGTTGTTCCATCAGGAGACTCTGCGGCTACTGGGCGAACTGGAAGGTTTCGAGCAATACGCCGCCGCGCTCAAAGGCGAGCTGCGCGGCACGCTCAAGCTCGGCGTGCTCGACTCCACCGTCAGCGACAAGGCCCTGCCGTTCGCCGAGGTGATCGGCGCCTACAGCCTGGAACACCCGGCGGTGCACCTGCATTTGTCGGTGCTGAGCCCTTACGAACTGCAACTGGGTGTGCAGGACAACCGCCTGGACCTGGCCATCGGCGCGTTCTCCAACCGCATGAGCGGGCTGATCTACATGCCGCTGTACCGTGAACAACACTGGTTGTATTGCAGCACCCGGCACCCGCTGTTCAATGAGCGGCGCATCCCCGAGCAGGTGATCACCCAGCAGCGCATGGTCGGGCGCGGCTACTGGAGCCAGGCGGAACTGGCGCGCCACGGCTTCAAGCACAGCGCCGCCACCGTGGAAAGTATGGAGGCGCAACTGATCCTGGTGCTGTCCGGCGCCTACATCGGCTACCTGCCCGAACACTACGCCCAGGCCTGGGCCGACAAGGGCGACCTGCGCGTGCTGCTGCCGGCGACCTTCGGCTACCAGGCGCCGTTCTCGATGATCATGCGCCGTGGCCGTAGCCGCGAGCCGCTGATCCAGACGTTTCGCGACTTGCTCAAAACCCAGCTCAACCAGGCCTGAAAAACCATGTCCAGACCCCAGTGTTCCCGTTGCCTGCGGCCCGCCACCCATTGCCTGTGCGCGCTGATCCCCAGCCTCGACAGTCGCACCCGCGTGTTGCTGCTGCAGCACCCGAGCGAGGTCAACCATGCGCTCAATACCGCGCGGTTGGCGGCGTTGGGCTTGAACAATGCACAGTTGGTGGTGGGCGAGGTATTCGACGATCTGCCGAGCTTGCTGAACCCGCCCGGCTATCAGGCGCGCCTGTTGTTTCCGGCAGACGATGCCCAGCCGCTGCAGGCTTATGGGCCGAGTGACGAGCCGTTGTTGCTGGTGGTCCCCGACGGCACCTGGCGCAAGGCGCGCAAGCTGTTGCACCTCAACCCGCTGCTGGCGGCGCTGCCCAGGGTGACGCTGGCCGCGGGCGCCGTCTCGCGCTACCGGCTGCGCAAGGCGCCGGGCCCCGGTGCCTTGTCGACGGTGGAGGCGATTGTGCAGGCGTTGCAGGTGCTGGAGGCGCCCACTTCTTTCGAGCCGTTACTCAAACCCTTCGATGCGTTGATCGAGGGCCAGATTGCGGCGATGGGACCGGCGGTTTTCGACAAGAACCACGGCTGATCCATGGCGCTACATAGCTACCTGAGACGCTGACGGCGAGGCGATAGGCTGAGCTTTTCAGGAGCAGAGCCATGAGCGAGCCGATTACCCCCACACCGCAGGACACGCTGAGCGCTTTTATCGCGCAGCAGCGCGCACCCTTGATGGCGGGCCTGGAGTGGTCAGTCCTGCAGGCCCTGGATGGCTTGAGAGCTGAGTTCGACGGCCTTCTCGGCGGGCTCGATCTTGCCGAAAAACGTGAGTACGTGCGCCTGCAAAGGGCCTGGATCGATGCCCAGCACACCATGGAGCAGGGCATCCGCCAACTCACCGAAGCGTTCGAGCTACATGCCCTGGAGTCGTTGCGCAGCGCGTTGATAACCCTGACCGGCCAGTACATCGACCCCAAGGTGGCGAAGATCAATACCCGCTACCTCAAGCACTCCGGTCGCGTCCGGCGCGAATTGAAAGGCGATGAGATCAAGATCTCTAGCGTGACCTTATGGGACGCCGCCTGTATGAACTATGACGGCCTGACCGGCTGGAGCTACCCCGGCCGCACCGGCCTGGCCGATGCCAGTTACCTCGACAGGAACATCAACGCGACCGCCGGCGAATTCATTGCGCTGGTGCGCCGGCTCGATCTCGGCGGGCAACTGCGTCGCCGTCTCGACCAGGCGCTGCAGGCCAACGCCTCGCTGGGCAGCAGCATCATGCGGTTGGCGAATGCCGAGTTTGAGTTCGCCCTCATCGAGGCCTTGAGAAACACCGAAGCCAGCCGCGTCGACCGGGACAAATACCAGCAGGTGAAACGTGCGCTGGCGGGAGAAGCGCGCTGGGAGCGCGTAGAGGAAATGCTGCTTTTCGTGCCCCATGGGACGGACAACATCAGTTGGTTACCACAATCGATCGGCTTGGTCGGGCATTACGCCGGCCAGCCTCCCGGCGACAGCTTGAGCATTCCCCACATCGTTTTTTCCGTCAGCGGTTGCAAGGGGGCTTTCAGTTTTATCCCGAATCGCCCCGGCGGGTCGCTGCGTCATCATGCCAGCCATCGGCAAGCCTGCGAGGTGTTTCATGCGGAGTTCCATGCGGCCTACCGCGCGGGGCGGGTCGATTGGCTGTATCAGATCATGTGGCTGCGTGACTGTGCGCGGCTCAAGCAAATCGGTAAAACCGCGCAGCCGCGTCGCGACCTTGAGGGGTTGGAAAAACTGGTCGACTGGCTGGCCCGTGTCATTCCGAGCGTCAATATCGTCGATAAAGTCGGCTATGTGCGCAACGTCGTGCAAAAGTCCCCGGCGCTGAGCCTGAACGATTTCTATCGCGAGCGCAGTCGCGCCAATCTGCAGGAATTGGCGCACCAGACGCCCGGTTTCATGCCCACCATGATCGAGCTGTTCCAGACCCTGATCGGGGAAATCCTCGATGTGCTGCTGATCCCGGTGCCGGGGGCGTTAAAAGGGTTGGGACGGGTGAGGGCGTTTGCGATGTTCATAGCGATGGAGCAAGCGTTGGTCGAAGGGGGGCGGCAGGCGCTGCTCGGCGAGCCTGCCGAATTGCTCCAGGGGTTTGCCGACCTTGCCGATTTACTGATCAGTGGTCGATTGCATACGCGTTTGGGGCGCAGCGTGCTGCGTCGCCATCAGCATTTGTATCAACGCTTGTCCCAGCGCTACAGCGCCGTGCCTGAACACCGGCATCTGTCGAGCCCGCAGGTGCTCGAAAGAATGCTCGGCAGCCAGGACGTATTGCCACGGCAAATCGAGATTTTGCTCGAAACGAGCGCGACCTCGGCACAGACCTTGAACCAGGTATGGGAGGGCGCGCCGGCGTCGGCGTCTTTGGTCGACGCCGTGCATCGGTTGCGCGCCGACCGGCTGATCGATTGGCTGGCCGCAGACGCTGACCCCAGCCGCCCCGCACCCGTCGACGCGCTGGACGTCATGGCGCCGCTGCTCACTCAGTTGGAGGGTTGGCCGGCGGGAATGTCGTTGAGCATTGAAGACCATCAGGGCCTGGAGGTGCGTCGCTACAACAAGGACGCAACGCGTGCGACAACGGCAGTGGTTACGCTGACCGCGCTGGAAAATCATGAGTTCGCCTATGCCACGCCGCGCCGCTTCACCGCCCATCTGGCACAGGCCATTGTGGCGTTGGTGCCGGCGCTTGTTTCGGGTGACGCGCAGTTGCTTCGCCAGCAATTGGCGACGAAAGCCAAGGCCTTGAGGAACGATCTGTTTGACGCGCTCACGCGGTTTGCCGACACCTGCCGTGCTGACGCGGTGGGTGCCAGTGCATCGGTACTCAAATTGTTGCCCGAGCGCGTCAGCCCCGACCAGCCCGTACCGGCGGTGATTACCCAACTACGGGCCTTGCACCCCGAACTGAGCATGGCGCGGTTGCTCGAGGTGTTGCGCGAACACCCGTTATCGGAGCATCAGCAAACCCAGCTGCTGCAGTCGCAACTGCAACCCGAGGCGCTTTATGACGCATTGCGCGCCGCACGCCTGGTGACGCGCCGCGAAGCCATCGTCGATGGGCTTTTTCATCCGCGCCGATTTGACCGGCAAACCCAGGATTGGGCCGCGCATTTCGCCCACAGCGTGCTGCGCGACGGCAGCGCCCAGGCGTTGCTCGTCAGCCCGGCCACGCAAGCGCTGCCCTATGTTTCGCAGGGGGCGCAGGACCGCAGCGTGGTGGTCATTGATCAGGGCCAAGGGCGATTTTCGCCGTATTACCACCGTGAGTCGCGCACCGGCGCCATGCTGAGTGGCGCCAACGGTTTCTATCTGGCGATCATGCGCCAGCTGTCCGACGATGACCGGCGTCTACTCGGCTTGAGCGCGGAGCACAGCGTTGCCGACTTTCGGCGTCAGGTCGCTCGCGCCCTGTTGCGCCATCGTGCGCCGGATGGCGCGTTTTATCCCGACCGGCGCGAGATCGCGCACTACGTCAGTCACGTCGATACCGCCCGTATCGCCGCAGAGCCCGATGCCCTTGGCCTATACCACCTGGGGGCGGAGCGCTACCTGTGGCTGGACGATGCTTATTTCAAGGTGGCGGAGCAGCCATGGCGCCTATTGCACCCGTCCCTGAACGATGCGTATGCCCCGCTGTTGAGCCACAACGGTGCCGGCGCCTGGCGGCACGAATGGGAAAACCCGCTGACGTGGGACGGCGCCAAGGCGTTCCAGCGCCTGGGGCCGTTTACCCGCGCAGTGCCGGCGGATGCCATCGAGCAGATTCAGCAGATCAGCGGGGTGACAGCGGACGTCCTGCGCCGGATACATCTGCGCAATGAGCGCGCGCCGGCAATCGTGGTGGAGACCGTCGAGCGCTTCATGCGGCATCAACGGATCAACACCGGCGTGGATACGGGGCGGGATTTTTTCGACAGGCTGCTCGGCGAGGTCGGTGTCGAAAGCGCCGAAACGTTGGTGGGGCCGGCGGCGGCCACCCGCGCCGAGCAGGTCGCGGTGCTCGAGGCCGAGGTCGCGCGCAACCGGCCCCACATGGAGCGCCTGTTTTTCAAGGCGCTGGGCCAAAAACAGCAGCCATCGGGCGATCCATTGGCGCAGGTGCTGCAGCGCGATTTTCCCAGTTTGACGGCGGCACTCGCCGAAGAGCTGGTGCGCGACGTCACCGCGCAGGAGCGCCTCAGCCTGCAGGCCGGCCGCATCCCCTTGAGCCTGATGTCGGCCGCGCGTTGGCGGGTGAGCGTCGCGCGCAAGATCAGGGCGCTGGAGGGATTGTATCTGCCGGCTGCAGCGAGTGAAGACACCTCGAGACTGATCCTGCATACATTGCCGGACATCGACGGATGGCCGAACCGCCTGCGGGTCGAGGTGTGGGAGCGCGGTCGCCTGATCGATAGCATCGGCCCGGTCGACGGCGCGCTCAGACGGATACTGGAAGCGGTCGACGTGGATTATCAGGCCTACATTCTTCAAGCGAACGGTGAACGGCAACCGACCGGGCGTCCCGGGGCGTTCCTGGCGGTGCTGTTGGACGCGTTACCGTCGATTGAACGTGAAGCACTGCACTACACCCACGATGCGCTGCGCCGGGAGATCGAACAGCGTTCGCAACGCGCCCTCAGCCTGTTCGACCCACAGCGACGCCCCTGGTACGTCCCGCCACGGCGCCTGGCGGATGGGCGCATGGGTTACCCGTTGAGCGGCGGTGATCATTGGGGGCCGGTGGACCGTGAACACGTCGCCAAGCTGCGGCAGCTGTTTCCGGCGAAAACCGATGAGCAGGCCTTCGCGCTGCTCCAGGGCCTGAGTGATTCCGTCCGAGAGCGGGAAAGCGCGATCAACTTCATGTTCAGAGAGCGCGCCGTCTTGAATGCCAACCTTGAGCGATGGTGCCGACAGGGGAAGCCCGAGGACTTGCCCGCACAACGTGAGGCGGCGGCGCGCATTCAGCGCTGCTGGGCTAAAGAAGACTCCGTTCGCGGGGTACCGTATGAACTCATCCTGGATGACTTGGCATTAAATGATTTGCCGCCGCTGGGCGCCTATTTCGGTCATGTAAAACTGTTGAGCCTGAAAAACAATCGGCTGGAAACCATTCCAACCAGTTTTTTCAGGTGTTTTCCGCAGCTTCGCTGGGTGTTTTTCAACGGTAATCATCTGCAGCGCCTTCCCGTCGGGTTGGCACAGCTGGGCTATTTATCGCTGCTCAACCTCTCGAATAATCGGCTCAAGCTTCAACTGGGGGACGTAATACTGCTCGCTGAAATGACCAGCCTGGTGACACTGGATTTATCGGTAAACCCACTGAGACTGGGGCAGCGCTTGAAGCTGCATGGGTTGAAGAAGTTGCGCGTGCTTAACCTGCGCAATACGCAAATTGAAAGCCTGCCCCTTGGCGCCGCCATCTTGCGATCACTGGAGGTCTTTGATTTGCGTGACAATCGAATATCGATCTTGACCAGCCTCGATTTGTTCATTTACCCAAATGTTCATCGAGCGATGAATTTGCAAGGCAACCCGCTTTCACAGGGCTCCCTGCAAATGATGCGCCGCTACCGTGAGTGGCCGGGGCAGGCGGATATCGATTTTGGCCTGGACGCCCAGCCCGCAGCGGCATCCACGCGCCCCGACACATGGTTGACGGTGCTGCCTTTCGCTGAGGTTCCCCACTACCAGGCACTTTGGGCGCAACTGCAGCAACGCCCGATGTCTGATCGTTTTTTTGAGTTGCTGGCATGTATCGCGGCCTATCCGTCGCTCATCGCCACCGGCTTTCGGGCGCTGCGAGAAGACCTGACGCGCCGCGTGTGGCAGTTGATCGAGAGTGCAACCCATAACGAGCAGCTGGCCGTGATCCTGTTTCAGCACCGCTTCGAGCTCAATCGCGGGGTGGATGGCTGGCTGTTATCACTCAATGCGCTGGAGCTTGAGTTCCTGCCGATCGAACTGCTCGCCCGCGACACGGACGGTGATGCCGCGCCACTCTTGAATTACTTTCGAGCCCTGAAACGGTTGCAGGCCATTGATGAGATGGTGTTGCGTTTCGACCGCCATCAAACGTGGGATGTGGTGAGCAGCATGATCCTTGCCAGCCGCATTGCGTTGGCGCACAGCCTGGATTTACCCCTTGGATTCGAAGAGCGTTTGGCCAGGACACTGGGTGGCCCCAATGCGAACTCAATCACCAGGATGCACGGAATGATCGTGGCCGCCGAAGCTCAGTTCGACTGGCCGGCTTTATTGGTGCAAGCAGAATATTGGCGGCAGTTTCTGGCGCGTAAATACCGATCGAGGTTCGACGCGCGCCTTGGGCAATACGATCGAGAAATGGAGCGTGCGCAGGCGCAAGTCGAAAGCGCGGAGATGAGCGAAGGCGCGTACCTGCTGCTGGTGCGTAAGGTGCAAGCCTTGAGGGCGCACGACGAGGAGCAATTGATTGAGCAACTGACGCGCGAGGAGTGGACCCGCTTCGTGACCGGCTGATTGCGTGCTTATGCCTTTAAGCCATAAGCACCGCACTTTGCGTGATATGGCGCGCCAGGCTTTCCCGGTATGATGTTCGCCCCGCAGTCTGGATTGCGAATACGCCATGACCTTGCAGTACCCTACAATCGCCGATTGCGTCGGCAACACGCCCCTGGTCCGCTTGCAACGCATGGCGGGTGAAACCAGCAATACCCTGTTGCTCAAGCTCGAAGGGAACAACCCGGCCGGTTCCGTCAAGGATCGTCCGGCGCTGTCGATGATCACGCGCGCCGAGCTGCGCGGGCAGCTCAAGCCGGGCGACACCCTGATCGAAGCCACCTCCGGTAACACCGGGATCGCCCTGGCCATGGCCGCGGCGATCAAGGGTTACAAGATGGTGCTGATCATGCCCGACAATGGCAGCGCCGAGCGCAAGGCCGCGATGACCGCCTACGGTGCCGAATTGGTCCTGGTCAGCCAGGAAGAAGGCATGGAAGGCGCCCGCGACCTCGCCGAGCGCATGGCCGCCGAAGGCCGTGGCCAGGTGCTGGACCAGTTCGCCAACGGCGACAATCCCGAGGCGCACTACACCACCACCGGCCCGGAAATCTGGCGCCAGACCCAGGGCACGATTACCCATTTCGTCAGTTCCATGGGCACCACCGGCACCATCATGGGCAACTCGCGCTACCTCAAGGAGCAGAACCCGGCGATCCAGATCGTCGGCCTGCAACCGATGGAAGGCGCGTCGATCCCCGGGATTCGCCGCTGGCCCGAAGAGTATTTGCCGAAGATCTACAACGCCACGCGCGTGGATCGCATCATCGACATGGCCCAGCGTGAAGCCGAAGACACCACGCGCCGCCTGGCCCGTGAAGAAGGCATCTTCTGCGGTGTGTCCTCCGGCGGCGCCGTGGCCGGCATGTTGCGATTGTCCAAGGAAGTGGAAAACGCGGTGATCGTCGCGATCATCTGTGACCGTGGCGACCGTTACTTGTCGACCGGCATTTTCGACGAACCCAACTGATGGCCAAGCACGAGAGAGGCCTGCGCTTCCAGCCGACGGGCGGCAGCCGTACCCCACAGATTCCGGTGGGCAAGAAGCAACGCCTGA
Organism: Pseudomonas sp. GV105; assembly: GCF_003058185.1. Classification (NCBI taxonomy): domain Bacteria; kingdom Pseudomonadati; phylum Pseudomonadota; class Gammaproteobacteria; order Pseudomonadales; family Pseudomonadaceae; genus Pseudomonas; species Pseudomonas sp. GV105. The sequence goes on along the minus strand of NZ_QBUF01000004.1, from coordinate 264,774 downwards.
CCATCGAGCGCCTGGCCAATGACGGCCGTGGCATCGTGTTCTTTGAAGGCCGCACCTGGTTTGTCAACGGTGCGCTGGCCGGTGAAGAGGTCGAAGCGCGGGTATTGGGCGCCCACGGCAAAGTGGTCGAGGCGCGCACCGAGCGTGTGTTCAAGCCCAGCGAACTGCGGCGCCCGGCGCCGTGCGCGCACTTCGGTCGTTGCGGCGGTTGCAGCGTGCAGCACCTGCCCCATGCTGAACAACTTGCCCTGAAACAGCGCATGCTCGCCGAGCAATTGTCGCGTGTGGCAGGGGTCGAACCGCAGGCGTGGGCGGCACCCTTGAGTGGCCCGGAGCTGGGCTATCGGCGTCGCGCCCGCGTGGCGGTGCGCTGGGACGCCAAGGCCAAGACCCTGGAAGTGGGCTTTCGCGCCGTGGCCAGCCAGGACATTGTCGCCATCGACGATTGCCCGGTGCTGGTACAGGCCTTGCAACCGATCATGCAGCGTTTGCCCAACATGCTGCGGCGCTTGAGCAAACCGCAGGCATTGGGGCATGTGGAGCTGTTCAGCGGGTCGTCCATCGCCGTATTGCTGCGCCATATGGCGCCGTTGTCCGACGCCGATCTGCTGATCCTCAAAGAATTCTGCGCCTTCCATGAGGCCCAGTTGTGGCTGCATGGCGAGGGCCAGCCGGAGCCGGTCGAGCCTGACCAGGCCCTGGGTTATCGGTTGGAACCGTGGGCTCTGGAGCTGGCGTATCGGCCGGGCGATTTTGTCCAGGTCAACGCCGGGGTCAACGCGGCGATGGTGGCCCAGGCCCTCGAATGGCTGGCGCCGCAAGCCGATGAGCGCGTGCTGGACCTGTTTTGCGGGCTGGGCAACTTCGCCCTGCCACTTGCGCGCCAGGTGCGCGAAGTGGTCGCGGTGGAAGGCGTGCAGGCCATGGTCGAGCGTGCGGCGCTGAATGCCGTCAGCAATAATTTGCATAATGTGCAGTTTTTTCAGGCCGATTTGTCCCAGTCGTTGACTGACGCGGAATGGGCCAAACAGGGCTTTTCTGCGGTACTCTTGGACCCACCTCGCGACGGTGCCCTGGAGGTTGTGCGCAAGCTCGCCAGCCTGGGGGCCAAGCGCCTGGTGTACGTGTCCTGCAATCCGGCGACGCTGGCGCGGGACACGGTTGAGTTGGTCAAGCAGGGTTACCGGCTAAAACGTGCCGGGATCCTCGACATGTTTCCGCAAACCGCGCATGTCGAGGCGATGGCGTTATTTGAGGCGGGCTAGGATGCCCGTTTAATCCGACTGGCCTGCATTCTCCTGGGCCGTGACCTGCCAGGGAGTGTGTGAGCTTTAGTGATAAAGCAGGTCAGCGATGATTTTTGGCGCATCGAAGGTGCGTCGTAGGGAAGGTAAGCAAGATGGTACAGGTGAGAGCACACCAGCCGATCAACACCGACGGCAGTATCAATCTCGAGGCATGGCTGGATCATGCCATCAGTGTCGACCCGGCACTGGACCGTGAAGCCTTGAAAGCAGCCTGCGAGTTCGCTCGTGAGTCTGAACAGCAAGACAATGCGGCCAAGAACCTGTGGGCCGAAGGCACTTCGAGCTTTCGCACCGGCTTGGAAATCGCTGAGATCCTCGCCGATCTCAAGCTCGACCAGGATTCGCTGATCGCTGCCGTGCTCTATCGCGGCGTGCGTGAAGGGCATATCCCGTTGGCCACCGTGGGCCAGCGCTTCGGCTCCGTGGTGGCCAAGCTGATCGACGGCGTGCTGCGCATGGCCGCCATCAGCGCCAGCCTCAGCCCGCGCCAGTCCATGGTGCTGGGCACCCAGGGCCAGGTGGAAAACCTGCGCAAGATGCTGGTGGCGATGGTCGACGACGTGCGCGTCGCCTTGATCAAGCTGGCCGAACGCACCTGCGCGATCCGTGCGGTGAAAACCGCCGACGACGAAAAGCGCAACCGCGTGGCCCGCGAAGTCTTCGACATCTACGCACCGCTGGCGCACCGCCTGGGTATCGGCCATATCAAATGGGAGCTGGAGGACTTGTCCTTCCGCTACCTCGAACCCGACCAATACAAACAGATCGCCACGCTGCTGCATGAGCGCCGGCTCGACCGCGAGCGTTTCATCACCGACGTGATGGGCCAGCTGCGCGCCGAGTTGCAGGCTACCGGCGTCGACGCCGACATCAGCGGCCGCGCCAAGCACATCTATTCGATCTGGCGCAAAATGCAGCGCAAGGGCCTGGCCTTCAGCCAGATCTACGACGTGCGCGCCGTGCGCGTGCTGGTGCCGGAAATGCGCGACTGCTACACCGCGCTCGGTATCGTCCACACCCTGTGGCGGCACATCCCCAAGGAGTTCGACGACTACATCGCCAACCCCAAGGAAAACGGCTATCGCTCGCTGCACACTGCAGTGATCGGCCCCGAGGGCAAGGTGCTGGAAGTGCAGATCCGCACCCACGCCATGCACGAAGAGGCGGAGCTGGGGGTGTGCGCGCACTGGCGCTACAAGGGCACCGACGTCAAGGCCGGGTCCAACCAGTACGAAGAGAAGATCTCCTGGCTGCGCCAAGTGCTGGAGTGGCACGAAGAACTCGGCGACATCGGCGGCCTGGCCGAACAACTGCGGGTGGATATCGAGCCGGACCGGGTCTACATCTTCACCCCCGACGGCCACGCCATCGACCTGCCGAAGGGCGCCACGCCGCTGGACTTCGCCTACCGCGTGCACACCGAAATCGGCCACAACTGCCGGGGCGCCAAGATCAACGGGCGCATCGTGCCGCTCAACTACAGCCTGCAGACCGGCGAGCAGGTCGAGATCATCACCAGCAAGCACGGTACGCCGAGCCGCGACTGGCTGAACCCGAACCTGGGTTACATCACCACCTCGCGGGCGCGGGCGAAGATCGTCCACTGGTTCAAGCTGCAGGCGCGCGACCAGAACGTCGCCGCCGGCAAAAGCCTGCTCGAACGCGAACTGGCGCGCCTGGGCCTGCCTCAGGTGGACTTCGACAAGCTGGCCGAAAAGGCCAACATGAAGATCGCCGAAGACATGTTCGCCGCCCTCGGTGCCGGCGACCTGCGCCTGGCGCAACTGGTCAACCTGGCCCAGCAACTGGTGGAGCCGGAACGCGGCAACGAACAGCTGGAACTGATCCCGCGCAAAGCCACCGGCTACAAGCCCGGCAAGCGTGGCGATATCCAGATCCAGGGCGTCGGCAACCTGATGACGCAAATGGCCGGTTGCTGCCAGCCGCTGCCGGGCGACGCCATCGTCGGCTACATCACCCAGGGCCGTGGCGTGAGCATTCACCGCCAGGACTGCGCCTCGGTGCTGCAACTGGGCGGGCGTGAGCCGGAGCGAATCATCCAGGTCAGCTGGGGCCCGGTGCCGGTGCTCACCTATCCGGTGGACATCATCATCCGTGCCTACGACCGTTCCGGTCTGCTGCGCGACGTGTCGCAAGTGCTGCTCAACGAGCGGATCAACGTGCTGGCCGTCAACACCCGCTCGAACAAGGAGGACAACACCGCGTTGATGTCCCTGACCATCGAGATTCCGGGGCTGGACGCGTTGGGGCGGTTGCTGGGGCGGATTTCCCAGTTGCCGAACATCATCGAGACGCGGCGCAACCGTACCCCATGAGCGTCTGGATGAATGCAGGCTGAATGTGGGAGGGGGCTTGCCCCCGAAAGCGGAGTGTCAGGTACCAGATTCTTGGTTGATCCACCGCAATCGGGGGCAAGCCCCCTCCCACAGTTGATCGGCGGTGTTCATACCTGATCGGAAATAGAATGATGTATTCACTTGAAGACCTGCTGCACCTGATGAATCGCCTGCGCGACCCGCAATACGGGTGCCCGTGGGACATCAAGCAAACAGGAGGACAACACCGCGTTGATGTCCCTGACCATCGAGATTCCGGGGCTGGACGCGTTGGGGCGGTTGCTGGGGCGGATTTCCCAGTTGCCGAACATCATCGAGACGCGGCGCAACCGTACCCCATGAGCATCTGGATGAACACAGTCTGAAAGTGGGAGGGGGCTTGCCCCCGAAAGCGGAGTGTCAGGTACCAGATTCTTGGTTGATCCACCGCAATCGGGGGCAAGCCCCCTCCCACAGTTGTTCGGCGGTGTTCATACCTGATCGGAAATAGAATGATGTATTCACTTGAAGACCTGCTGCACCTGATGAATCGCCTGCGCGACCCGCAATACGGGTGCCCGTGGGACATCAAGCAAACCTACGCGAGCATCGTCCCGCACACCCTGGAAGAGGCCTACGAAGTCGCCGACGCCATCGAGCGCGGCGACTTCGATCACCTGCAAGGCGAGTTGGGCGACCTGTTGTTCCAGGTGGTGTATTACAGCCAGCTGGCACAGGAAGAAGGGCGCTTCGAGTTCGCCGGGGTGATCGACAGCATCACCCGCAAGCTGATTCGACGTCATCCCCATGTGTTCCCCACCGGCGATCTGTACGCGCCGCTGGATATCCCGCAACTGAGCGAAGAGCAGGTCAAGACGCGTTGGGAGCAGATCAAGGCCGAGGAGCGCGCGGAAAAGTCCGACGCCCCCGAGCAACTGTCCCTGCTCGACGATGTGCCCACCGCCTTGCCGTCGCTGTCCCGTGCCGCCAAATTGCAGAAGCGTGCCAGCCAGGTCGGTTTCGATTGGCCCGCTGCGTTGCCGGTGGTGGATAACGTGCGCGAAGAGCTGGATGAAGTGCTCGAAGCCATGGCCGATAACGATGCAGTGGCCATCGCCGATGAAGTCGGTGACCTGCTGTTTGCTGCGGTCAACCTGGCCCGTCACCTCAAGGTCGACCCGGAAACCGCCTTGCGCGGTGCCAATGCCAAATTCGAGCGACGTTTCCGATTTATCGAACAGGCATTGCGCGATACGCGTCAATCCATGGAAGATTGCACCCTCGAAGAGTTGGACGCCCTGTGGGGCGAAGCCAAACGCCAGGAAAAGAACGTGTCCAGCTGCGGTTGAGCAGTTGCCTAAGTGAGTAAGCACCATGAGCCTTTCCCTTCGCGACCAGTTGCTCAAAGCAGGTCTGGTCAACCAAAAGCAGGCCAAGCAGGTCGGCAAAGAGAAACAGAAACATCAACGTCTGGTCCACAAAGGCCAGGCCGAGGCCGATGACACCCAGGCACGCCTGGCCCAGGAAGCCATGGCCGAGAAGGTCAAGCGCGACCAGGAGCTGAACCGCCAGCAGCAGGAGAAAGCCGAGGCCAAGGCCCGCACGGCCCAGGTCAAGCAACTGATCGAGACCTCGCGCCTGCCCAAGCTGACCACCGAGGACTACTACAACTTCGTGGATGACAAGAAGGTCAAGCGCCTGTCGGTCAACACGCTGATGCGCAACAAGCTGAGCAACGGCTCCCTGGCGATCGTGCATCACGCCGGCGGTTACGAGGTGATCCCGCGCGAAGCGGCGCTGAAGATCCAGGAGCGCGCGCCGGAGCGTATCGTCCAGCTCAATATCCTCACCGAAAGCCAGGTGCCGGATGAGGATGATCCTTACGCCGCCTACCAGATCCCGGATGATCTGATGTGGTAAGGCTGTAAAACAACAAACCCCGCTCACCGGCGGGTTTTTTGTTTTCAGGCAACCAGGCTGCGTGGGCCTGGCGCCTGAGTCTGGCAAATAGTCAGGAGCTTTGTGCCTGGCGTTTCATCTCAAGGGTTTCGAGCTCGTTTTTATAGTTATGAGCGTCGCTCTCGTTATGAAACATGCCGACCAGCAGGTCTTGTTGGTGTACGTCCCAGATGTGAATCCCATGGCCCAATGCTTCGTGGGACATATGTTCGTCGTCGCGCTCAGTCACTTTTACAGTCATCTGCTTGCTCCAATCTCTGGTTGATCTGCGGCAAGTCGTCGCAGGCATTTGTTATATGTTTTGTTAGCTTGCTAAGTAAACCGATTTTTCCTGCAACAGTCCTTTACATAAATAGCAACAATTGTGCAGGCCGCGTAAACCGCGACATTGCGCCACAGGCGGCTGGGTTTTATGACAAAAGCTTCATGATTGCGTCAGGCAATAACGGCCTTGCCTGAATATTCCAGGCGAAAAAAAGCCCCGCATTGCGCGAGGCTCTTTTCCAACGTATCAGTTCAATCAGCTGCCTTTGACAGGCTGACCGTCAACCGTGCCGTCTTGCAGCATGATGTTGTATTCCTTGCCGTCGGTTTCCACCTGACGCAGGGCAACCAGGATGCCGCCCCAGTCCTTGGCAAACCACATCTGGGTGATGCGCTTGCTTTGGGTCGGGTCACGCACGCGCTCGACCTTGATCGCGTCGATGGAGCCGGCTTTGGTCTGGACCTTTTCCGGGCCGATCACGCGAAAGTCGTAAGTGTCGACGTCGGTGCCTTCAACCACGTTGTAGCTCATGCTCTTCTTGCCGGCCGCGACATCGCGCTGCAGCGCCAACTGGTAGGTCGACTTGTCGAGCATGCCGCTTTGCAGGGCAACGTTGACCGGGTCTTTGTTTTCAAAGCCGGTGACTTTCTTGGCGGTCTGGTCGAAGTCCAGGTTGATCCTTTTCGCCTTGCCCAGGCCGCCGCGTTCGAAGGTGTAGCTCTTCGGCTGCAGAGCGTCCTTGTCGAATTGGATCACGCTGGTTTCGGTGAGGCTGGCAATCATCATGGAAGCCTTGAAGTTCAAGGTCCAGGTGCCATCGCCATTGTGGGTCAGGCTGCGCTCGGCCGAACCGCTCATGGGCAACTGTTTCCAGTCGGCGGTGTAGCTGGCGGAGAAAGGATGTAAATCTGCTGCTTGCACCGCAGGCAAGGCGAACAGCGCAAAAGCGAAGAGCAAGGCGCGACGCATAAAATCTCCTAGGTTCGAATCAAGTGGCCGCTGGCCGCGAGTAACTGACCGTCCAATAATGCACCCTGTTTACCAAGAATCAACCGCCCCTCGGCAAACCAGCGAACAGCCAGCGGGTAAATCCTGTGTTCCTGCGTATGAACCCGTTGCGCAAGCGTCTGCGCCGAGTCGTCAGACTCTACCGGAACCACTGCCTGTACGACCAGAGGCCCGCCATCGAGTTCCTCGGTGACAAAATGCACGCTGCAGCCATGCTCGCTGTCGCCCGCGTCGAGGGCGCGCTGATGGGTGTGCATGCCTTTGTACTTGGGCAGCAGGGAAGGGTGGATATTCAACAGCCGCCCAGCGTAGTGCCGCACGAAATCAGCGCTGAGGATACGCATGAAGCCGGCCAGTACCACGAGTTTGGGGTTGAAGGCGTCGATCAGTTCGACCAGGGCGCTGTCGAAGGCCTCGCGACCTTCGAAAGCCTTGTGATCCAGGGTGCGCGTGGCAATGCCTGCCTCCCTGGCGCGTTGCAGGCCATAGGCGTCGCTGCGGTTGGAGATCACCGCAGCGATGCGCGCCGGGCTGTCGCCGGTGCGCGTGCTGTCGATCAGGGCCTGCAAGTTACTGCCGGTGCCGGAGAGCAGCACCACGACATCACAGGTTGCAGACATCAGTGCGCCTTAAGGTTCTTCAGTTCAACCTGAGCCGCGCCTTCGGCGGCAGCAGCGATCTGGCCGATGACCCAAGGCTGTTCGCCGGCTTCGCGCAGCACGTTCAACGCGCTTTCCACGTGCTCTTGCGCCACGCAGATCACCATGCCCACGCCGCAGTTCAGCACGCGGTGCATTTCGGTTTCGTTGACGTTGCCTTTCTCTTGCAGCCAGTCGAATACCGCAGGACGCTGCCAGCTGGCCACGTCGACAATCGCCTGGGCGCCTTTGGGCAGGACGCGCGGGATGTTGTCCAGCAGGCCGCCGCCGGTGATGTGGGCCATGGCTTTGACCGCGCCGGTGTCCTTGATCAGCTTGAGCAGTGGCTTGACGTAGATGCGTGTCGGCGCCATCAGCAGGTCGGTCAGGGGCTTGCCGTCGAGCTGGATGTTCTCGATGTCGGCGCCGGACACTTCGATGATCTTGCGGATCAGCGAGTAGCCGTTGGAGTGCGGGCCGGACGACGGCAGGGCGAGCAGGGCGTCGCCGGCAGCCACTTTGGAGCCGTCGATGATCTCGGCTTTTTCGACCACGCCGACGCAGAAGCCGGCCAGGTCGTAGTCTTCGCCTTCGTACATGCCTGGCATTTCAGCGGTTTCGCCGCCGACCAGGGAGCAACCCGACAATTCGCAGCCAGCGCCGATGCCGGTGACCACTTGGGTCGCGGTTTCGACGTTGAGCTTGCCGGTGGCGTAGTAGTCCAGGAAGAACAACGGCTCGGCGCCGCACACTACCAGGTCGTTGACGCACATGGCGACCAGGTCGATGCCGATGCTGTCGTGTTTGTTCAGGTTCAGGGCCAGGCGCAGTTTGGTGCCCACGCCGTCGGTGCCGGAAACCAGCACGGGCTGTTTGTAGCCGGCCGGGATTTCACAGAGGGCGCCAAAACCGCCCAGGCCACCCATGACTTCGGGGCGCGCAGTGCGCTTGGCGACGCTCTTGATGCGTTCGACCAATGCTTCACCGGCGTCGATGTCTACACCGGCGTCCTTGTAGCTCAGGGAGGGTTGCTTGCTCATGATCCAGGCCTTTAGGGGGGATTCAGGGGTAACGACCGATTGGGCAAGGGCTCTTGTGAAAAGGCCCAGCCATTGACGGTCTGCGAAGGCGCGCGATTTTATCAGGCTTGAGGGTCAGCGGCCATCCTCGGGCCGACGGGCAGAGCCACATAGATAAAAAAGCCGGTTAAAAAAATGCTAATCGGGTCTGCCCAGCTCCGTATTAAGGTATAGCCTTGAACCCGCTATCGTTATGACAGTAGGAAAACTTACCGAGACCCCGTGAATGTTTTACCGATCGCTGTGGTCACAGCCTTGGCAAACCGAGATCACGCGGTCTGTTCCAGCCGCTAATTTTGTCGTTCGGGAATCTTCCATGCGTCTGTGTAATGTGTTTTTTGTAGGCTGCTTGTCGTTGGTCAGCCTGGCGAGTCATGCCGAAACCCTCAATGGCCTTTATCAAGTACTGGAGCCGGTCAGCAGCCAGTCACCGCAAGAACGCGACCAGGCGACCCAGCGCGCCGTACAGACCCTGGTGATCCGCCTCACTGGCGACGCCAAGGCCGCCGAAGGCCCCGGCCTGGCGGCGGTGCGCAAGGACCCGCAACAAATCATCACGCAATACGGCTACGACGCCGGCCCGCCGGAAAGCCTGCAAGTGGATTTCGACCCCGTCAGCACCGATCGCGCCTTGCGTGAGGCCGGCCTGTCGATCTGGGGCAGCAATCGGCCGTCGATCCTGGGTTGGTGGCTGAATGACTCCACCGACGGCAGCAACCTGGTCGGGGATGGCCAGGCCGTCGCGCAGGCGCTGCGCCGTGCGGCGCAACATCGCGGCTTGCCGCTGCGCCTGCCGTTGGGGGATTTGGATGAACAGGTGGTCGCCACCGCGCCCAACCTCGAAAGCGCGGACGCCACGCCGTTGCGTGCAGCCTCGGAACGCTACGGCGCCGATGCGATGCTCGCAGTGCATGCGCGCCAGGAAGGCAGCCAATGGCAGGCCAAATGGCGCCTGTGGTTGGGCGACAAGAGCGAGCAGGGTACCGCGCAAGGCGCCGACACCGCCGCCGTGGCCGATGCCGTGATGCTGGCGGTCAGCCAGAAACTGGCGCCGCGCTTTGTGGTCAAGCCGGGCGCGAGCACCGAGCAATTGCTCGAAGTACAGGGCATGACCCTGGAGCGCTACGCCGCGTTGGGCCACTTGCTCGAGCCGTTTGGCGGCCAGCCGCAGCGCGTGGATGGCAATCGTATTGTGTATCGCGTCAATGGCAGCGCCGATCAGTTGCGTACTCAACTGAGCCTGGCCAGGTTGCAGGAGATTCCCCCGGGTGAAGCACTGGCTGCGCAACCGCCAGTGGACGGCACGCAGCCGGTCGCCGCCCCTGAGCCGCAGGCGCAACTGCGTTTTCGTTGGTAAATGTTCTGCTTTATATAGCAGCCGATAAAAGATGGAGTGGTGTATGGCGGATACGCGTCGTTGGGTGTGGCTTGGCGGGATCGCCCTGCTGTGCGTTTTTGTGTTCTTGCTGCATTCGATCCTGACGCCGTTCCTGGTCGCGCTGTTGCTCGCCTATCTGTTCGATCCCGTGGTGGATCGCCTGGAGAAAGCCGGCCTGTCGCGGACTTTGGGGGTGGTCACGGTGTTTGCGCTGTTTACGCTGATCATCACGGCGTTGGTGCTGGTGCTGGTGCCGATGCTGGCCAAGCAGTTGTTCCGTCTGTATGAACTGGCGCCGCAGATGCTCGACTGGCTGCAGCACACGGCGATGCCGTGGGCCCAGGCCAAGCTGGGGCTGGCGGATGGCTTCTGGAAGTTCGACAAGGTCAAGGCTGCGATCAGCGAGCATATGGGCCAGACCACCGACATCGTCGGCGTGGTTCTCAGCCAGGCAACGGCATCCAGCCTGGCGCTGATCGGCTGGCTGACCAATCTGGTGTTGATCCCGGTGGTGGCGTTCTACCTGTTGCGGGACTGGGACATCATGATGGCCAAGATCCGCAGCCTGCTGCCGCGTGACCGTGAAGCGCGCATCGTGTCCCTGGCTGGGGAGTGTCATGAGGTCTTGGGGGCGTTCGTGCGCGGCCAGCTGCTGGTGATGCTGGCCCTGGGGATTATCTATGCCGCCGGCTTGATGGCGATCGGCCTGGAGCTGGGCCTGTTGATTGGCTTGATTGCCGGTCTGGCCGCGATCGTGCCGTACATGGGCTTTGTGATCGGTATCGGTGCGGCGCTGGTGGCCGGGCTGTTCCAGTTTGGCGGTGACCTGTACCCGATGCTCGGGATTGTCGCGGTGTTCATGGTCGGCCAGGCCCTCGAAGGCATGGTGCTGACCCCGTTGCTGGTGGGTGATCGCATCGGCCTGCACCCGGTCGCGGTGATCTTTGCGATCCTGGCTGGCGGTGAGTTGTTCGGCTTTACCGGCATCCTGCTCGCGCTGCCGGTGGCGGCGGTGATCATGGTGCTGGTGCGTCATGTCCACGATCTGTACAAGGATTCGGATATGTACGGGGGCGTTGAAGACCCCGATTTGTAATCGCAGCGTCACAAACCCGGCCCAGGCCGGGTTTGTTGTTTCTGGCGCTGTGGCGTCAAACAATTTGCGTAAATCCAACAAGTTAACGCAAACCTTTGATTTTGCTTATGGTCTGCTGCATTGTGCGCCCGGCGTCACGGGTATAAACTTTGCAAACTTTTCACAGAGGCCACTAACGGTTCGATCGGAGCCGTTCAGTCAGCATGAAACCGATTCAGCTGCCCTTAGGTGTGCGTCTGCGTGACGACGCCACCTTTATCAATTACTACCCAGGCGCCAACGCCGCAGCACTCGGCTATGTCGAGCGGCTCTGCGAAGCCGACGCCGGGTGGACTGAAAGCCTGATCTACCTGTGGGGCAAGCAAGGCGTGGGGCGCACCCACCTGTTGCAGGCTGCGTGCCTGCGCTTCGAGCAGATGGGTGAACCGGCGGTTTACCTGCCGTTGGCGGAGTTGATGGACCGCGGGATCGGGATTTTCGACAACCTCGAACAATACGAACTGGTGTGCCTGGACGATCTGCAGGCCGTCGCCGGCAAGGCGGATTGGGAAGAGGCGCTGTTTCATCTGTTCAACCGCCTGCGCGACAGCGGGCGCCGCCTGCTGATCGCGGCTTCGACCTCGCCCCGTGAGTTGCCGGTCAAGCTGGCCGACCTCAAGTCGCGCCTGACCCTGGCGCTGATCTTCCAGATGCGCCCGCTGTCCGACGAGGACAAATTGCGTGCCCTGCAATTGCGTGCATCCCGTCGCGGCCTGCACCTCACCGACGAGGTCGGGCACTTTATCCTCACCCGCGGCACCCGCAGCATGAGCGCATTGTTCGATTTGCTCGAGCAGCTTGATCAGGCCTCTTTGCAGGCCCAGCGCAAGCTGACGATTCCCTTCCTCAAGGAAACCCTCGGCTGGTAGCCAGCCCTTGTATTTCGGGGGCTTCGGCAAATTTCAGGCGCCAGGAAACCTGCGTTTTGGCCGGCTTGACCACGCAAAACACGCGCAAAGGGTATTAAGGGCTTAGATGTCATAACGCAAACAGTAAGTCACATGGATCACGATTGAATTTGCAAATCGATGTGATAGAAGGCATAGTCTCGACTTCTTTACACATCAGCCACGGTCGTGCCCATGCTAAATCGCTTCGCACCCCTCGTGCCTCTCGCACTTGTCGCTCTGTTGTTTGGTTGCGCCTCCCACCCTCAACAAGTGGCCGAGCAGCACAATCAACAGTATAAAAATCAGGCAAAATTCGTTGCTGCGCAGTCTTCCACTGTTTATGAGGAAGAGCTGGCAACCGAAAAAGAACTGGCCGCCTTCGCTGGCAACAAGCCTTATCAGCTTCCCGTTCTGGCCGACAGCATCCTCGAACGCGGCATGTCCCTGATCGGGACCCGTTACCGTTTCGGCGGTACCTCTGAAGCCGGTTTTGATTGCAGCGGTTTTATCGGTTACCTGTTTCGCGAAGAAGCTGGCATGAACCTGCCACGCTCCACCCGCGAAATGATCAACGTGAATGCACCGTTGGTCGCGCGTAACAACCTCAAGCCTGGGGATCTGCTTTTCTTCAGTACCAGTGGCCGCGGTCGCGTCAGTCACGCCGGTATCTACCTGGGCGATAACCAGTTTATCCACTCCAGCAGCCGCCGCAGCGGTGGTGTTCGAGTCGACAGCCTGGGCGACAGCTACTGGAGCAAAACCTTCATCGAAGCCAAGCGCGCACTTGCCATGGCCCCGACGACGATTACCGCTAGCAAGTAAAGTTAAAGTGATACTTGAAGTTTGACGTGTAAGCGCTAGAATCTCTGGACATTGTTGTAATCCGTTCGCGCAAGCCATGCTTGCGCGTTCTGGTTTTCAGCGTTCGGCAGCGAAAGCCGCATCCAGACCAGGATTGTTCTGCACATGTCGACCTCGGCCCGCCTGATTCTTATTGTTTGCGCCGCGCTGCTCAGCGCCTGCGCAAGCCGCCCGCAGCCTGCGCCCGTAGCGGCCAAGCCTAAACCAGTGTTCAACTATTCCAGCCAGAGTTCGCCGGTCGCTGAAGACGTGCTGTTCCGCGCGCTGGGCCTGGTCGGTACGCCTTATCGTTGGGGCGGCAATACGCCGGACTCCGGTTTCGATTGCAGCGGGTTGATCGGGTTTGTCTACCGTGATGCCGCGGGCATCTCTCTGCCGCGCACCACGCGCGAACTGATCGTGATGCGCGCCCAGGACGTCAGCGCACAGAACCTGCAAACCGGTGACCTGCTGTTCTTCGCCACGGGTGGCGGCTCGCAGGTCAGCCACGCCGGGATCTATGTCGGCGAAGGGCGCTTTGTGCATGCGCCGCAGACGGGCGGTACGGTGAAGCTGGACACCTTGTCCAAAGCCTACTGGCAGAACGCCTACCTGAGCGCCAAGCGCGTGTTACCGGCTGAGCACTTGGCCCGCAACCCCTAAGCCAAAGCAGGATCCAAATGTGGGAGGGAGCTTGCTCCCGATGAGGGCGTGTCAGTCCATGCATTCAGTGACTGACCCACCGCCATCGTGGGCAAGTCGAATCGTCGCACCGCCCCTCCCACATTTGTAATAGTTACTTAGCCGCAGAAACCCGCCACACCTTATTCCCCACATCGTCCGCCACCAGCAAATCACCCTGCTTGTCGATGACCACGCCAACCGGTCGTCCCATGGCTTGTTCTTCGCTGTTGAGGAACCCGGTCAGCACGTCCACTGGCGGCCCCTTCGGCTTGCCGCCCTCGAACGGTACGAAGATCACCTTGTAGCCGCTGTGCGGCTTGCGGTTCCACGAGCCGTGCTGGCCGATAAACGCGCCGTTGATAAAGGGCGCCGGGAGTTTGCTGCCCTCGGCGAAGGTCAGGCCCAGCGAGGCGGTATGTGGGCCTACGGCGTAGTCCGGCGCAATGGCTTTGGCCACCAGGTCCGGGTTCTGCGGTGTGACGCGTACATCCACGTGCTGCCCGTAATAGCTGAAGGGCCAGCCATAAAAGGCGCCATCCTGGACCGAGGTGATGTAGTCCGGCACCAGGTCGCTGCCGATCTCGTCGCGCTCGTTCACTGCCGTCCACAGCTTGCCGCTCTGCGGTTCCCAGGCCATGCCGTTCGGGTTGCGCAGGCCGGAGGCGAAGATACGGTGCTGGCCGCTGGCGCGGTCGACTTCCCAGATCGCCGCGCGGCCTTGTTCCGCTTCCAGGCCGTTCTCGGCGACGTTGCTGTTGGAGCCGACGCTCACATACAACTTGCTGCCGTCCTTGCTGGCCACCACGTTTTTCGTCCAGTGATGGTTGATGCTGCCCGCTGGCAGGTCGATGACCTTGCTGCCGGCGGCCTTGATCGCGGTTTCGCCGGTCTGATAGGGAAAGCGCAACAGCTTGTCCGAATCGGCCACGTACAGGTCATTGCCCACCAGCGTCATGCCGAAGGGCGAGTTGAGGTTTTCCAGGAACACGGTGCGGGTCTCCGCGACCCCGTCATGGTCGGCATCGCGCAGCAGGGTGATGCGGTTCGGGCTCGGCACACCGGCACCGGCGCGGCCCATGACTGTCTGCATCACCCAACCCCGCAGGCCTTTGGCGTCGTCCGGCTTGGGCGGCGCGTTGGTTTCCGCCACCAGCACATCGCCATTGGGCAGTACATACAGCCAGCGCGGGTGGTCCAGGCCTTCGGCGAACGCCGCCACTTGGGTGCCGGCGGCGGCCGTGGGCTGGGTGCCCGCCGGCCAGCCGATGGCCGGAGCGATGTTCACGGTGGGGATCAGGGTCTTGTTCGGCTCCGGCAGCTGCGGTGAAGGCCCGGTGCCATCGGACACCTTCAGGGTCGAGCTTTCGCCGCAGGCGGCGAGGGTGCCCGCGAGCATGATCAGTAAGGCGAGTCTTGTTTTATGCATGGTTTTCTCCTGGATGTCTGTAAGGGTAGAGGCGCCCGATGCGGCGATGGTTCAAGTGCAAGGCCAGCTTTAATTGACGCTCCACCCCCAACCCACTAACCTTCGCCGCTTGTTCCAGGTGCTCTGTGACCCACGGGTCGACTGAGTGAAACAGGGAAGCCGGTGAGTGAGCGCACTTGTACACAGTGCTGCCGCGATTCCGGCGCTGCCCCCGCAACGGTAAATGAGTCAAGACGGTGCTGTTTGCCACTGTATCGCCTGCGATATGGGAAGGCGCGCCGTCGGCCTGCGCGCTAGCGCGCCACTCATGAGCCCGGAGACCGGCCCGGATCATCCAACAGCATCACGGTGGGCGATGCTTGGCTGTCTGTTTTTGATTTTTCCTGCCCGCCGTTTTTGTCCAGCCCCAACGGAGAGCTGCCATGACCGATTCCCCCGAGCGCGACGAACGCCACCTGGCGCGCATGCTGCGTAAAAAAGCCGTGATCGATGAGCGCATCGCCAATTCCCCGAACGAATGCGGCTTGCTGCTGGTGCTGACCGGCAACGGCAAAGGCAAGAGCAGCTCGGCATTTGGCATGCTTGCCCGCGCCATGGGCCATGGCATGCAGTGCGGTGTGGTGCAGTTCATCAAGGGGCGCAACAGCACCGGCGAAGAACTGTTCTTCCGCCGTTTCCCCGAGCAAGTGCGTTTCCATGTAATGGGCGAGGGCTTTACCTGGGAAACCCAGGACCGCCAGCGCGACATCGCGGCCGCCGAGGCCGCCTGGGCGGTGTCCCGCCAATTGCTGCAAGACCCGAGCATCGGCCTGGTGGTGCTGGATGAGCTGAACATCGCGCTCAAGCACGGCTACCTCGACCTCGATCAAGTCCTCAGCGACCTGCAGGCCCGCCCGCCGATGCAGCACGTGGTGGTCACCGGCCGTGGCGCCAAGCCTGAACTGATCGAAATGGGCGACACCGTCACCGACATGGGCATGCTCAAGCATGCGTTCCAGGCCGGTATCAAGGCACAGAAAGGCGTCGAACTTTGAATCAGCCCCGCCATTGCCCGGCTGTCTTGATCGCCGCACCGGCGTCCGGCCAGGGCAAAACCACGGTCACCGCCGCGCTGGCGCGCTTGCACCGCAACCTGGGGCGCAAGGTGCGTGTGTTCAAATGCGGCCCGGACTTCCTCGACCCGATGATCCACGAGCGCGCCAGCGGTGCGCCGGTGTATCAATTGGACATGTGGATGGTGGGTGAGCAGGAAAGTCGCCGCCTACTGTGGGAAGCAGCGGGGGAGGCGGACCTGATCCTGATCGAAGGCGTGATGGGGCTGTTCGACGGCACACCTTCCAGCGCCGACCTGGCGCGGCACTTCGGTGTGCCGGTGCTCGGCGTGATCGATGGCACGGCCATGGCGCAGACCTTCGGCGCCCTGGCCCTCGGCCTGGCACGCTATCAGCCGGACTTGCCGTTCGCCGGCGTGCTGGCCAACCGCGTCGGCACCCTGCGCCATGCGCAATTGCTCGAAGGCAGCCTCACCGAAGGCCTGCGCTGGTATGGCGCGCTGTCCCGCGAGACCGCTATCGAATTGCCCAGCCGCCACCTGGGCCTGGTGCAAGCCAGCGAACTGAATGACCTCGACCTGCGCCTGGACGCCGCCGCCCAAGCGTTGGGCAGCAGTTGCGAGGTTGCGTTGCCGCCGCCGGTCACCTTTGCCGCACCGCCGGTAACCCGCACCGAACCGTTGCTGGCTGGCGTGCGGATCGCCGTCGCGCGTGACGAAGCCTTCGCCTTCACTTACGGTGCCAGCCTCGATCTGCTGCGGGCGATGGGCGCCGAGTTGAGCTTCTTCTCGCCGATCCATGATCGCCAATTGCCAGACGCCGACAGCCTCTATCTGCCCGGTGGTTACCCGGAATTGCATCACCAGGCACTGTCGGAAAACACCGCGATGCTGGAGGCGATCCGCGCCCATCACGCTGCCGGCAAACCGCTGCTCGCCGAGTGTGGCGGCATGCTCTATCTGCTGGACTCGCTCACCGATGTCGACGGCCTCCGCGCCGGACTGGTCGGCCTGCTGCAGGGCGCTGCGGTGATGCAAAAGAAGCTCGCGGCGCTGGCTCTGCAAAGCGTCGAATTGCCCGAGGGCGTGTTGCGTGGGCACACCTATCACCACTCGCTGACCAGCACCGACTGGGTGCCCATTGCCCGTGGCGTGAGCCCCAATGGCGGGCGCGGGGCCGAGGCGGTGTATCGACAGGGGCGGCTGACCGCTTCCTACGTTCACTTCTACTTCCCCTCCAACCCCCGGGCCGTGGCCGCGCTGTTTGCGCCCGAGCGAGTCGCACCGCACGCTGCGCCACAGCACGAATCCACGGTGGGAGCGGGCTTGCCCGCGATAGGCTCATGACCGACAACTCTTTCCCCCAGGCCGAGCGCGACGCCGTCTACCGTGCCATCGCCGAACGCCGCGACATGCGTCACTTCAGCGGCGGTGACGTGGCTCCCGAACTGCTGCAGCGCTTGCTCCAGGCCGCACACCAGGCGCCGAGCGTCGGCTTGATGCAGCCGTGGCGTTTTATCCGCATCAGCGATCGCCCATTGCGTGGGCGGATTCAACAGTTGGTGGAGGAAGAACGCATACGCACCGCCGAGGCGTTGGGCGAGCGTTCCGATACGTTCATGAAGCTCAAGGTCGAAGGCATCCACGACTGCGCCGAAGTGCTGGTGGCGGCGCTGATGGATGAGCGCGAGCGACATATCTTCGGCCGGCGTACCTTGCCGGAAATGGACATGGCCTCGCTGTCCTGCGCGATCCAGAATCTGTGGCTGGCCGCGCGGGTCGAAGGCCTGGGCATGGGCTGGGTGTCGTTGTTCGAACCGCAGGCCCTGGCCGACCTGCTGGGCTTGCCGCCCGGCGCGAAACCCTTGGCGGTGTTGTGCCTGGGGCCGGTCGAGGCGTTCTATCCGGCACCGATGTTGCAGCTCGAAGGCTGGGCCGAACCGCGCCCGCTGAGTGACATGTTGTATGAAAATACCTGGGGAGTGCGTCAATGAGTGTGGCCTTGCTGTGTGTCGCTGCGGTGGCGCTGGATGCGCTGCTGGGCGAGCCCAGGCGCTGGCATCCGCTGGTGGCGTTCGGCAACTTCGCCGCGCGCATCGAGCAGCGTTTCAACAGCGGTGGCCGTGGCTGGCGCAGCCACGGCGTGACCGCCTGGTTTATTGCGGTGGTGCCGTTGACGCTGTTGGCCACCGCGTTGTCGTGGGCGCCTTACATCGGCTGGGTGCTGGAGATCCTCGCGTTGTACTGTGCCCTCGGCATGCGCAGTCTCGGCGAGCACGTGATCCCGGTGGCCCAGGCCCTGCGCGGCGATGACCTGGACGAAGCCCGGCGGCGCGTGAGTTACCTGGTGAGTCGCCAGACCAGTGAACTGGATCGCACTGAAGTCGCTCGCGCCGCCACCGAATCGGTGCTGGAAAACGGCAGCGACGCGGTGTTTGCCGCACTGTTCTGGTTTGTCGTCGCGGGTGTGCCGGGCGTGGTGCTGTACCGCTTGAGCAACACCCTCGACGCCATGTGGGGCTATCGCAACGAACGCTTCGAGCGTTTCGGATGGGCGGCGGCCAGGATCGACGATGTACTGAACTATATTCCGGCACGCCTGGTGGCGTTGACCTACGCCGTACTCGGTAAAACCAGGCTGGCCATCAAATGCTGGCGCCGTCAGGGCCCGACCTGGGACAGCCCCAACGCCGGTCCGGTGATGGCGGCGGGGGCAGGTGCCTTGGGCGTCGAGTTGGGCGGTGCCGCGATCTATCACGGTGAGCTGCACCAGCGTCCGCCACTGGGCGAAGGCCCGGCGGCGGATGCGGACGCCATCGACCGCGGCTGGCAACTGGTGCAGCGCGGCGTATGGTTGTGGCTGCTGATCCTATGCGTCGGGGGGCAATTGTATGCTTGAGCACGGTGGCCGGCTGCGTAAGGCGGCGATTGAATATGGGATTGCCGAGGCCGAATGGCTCGACCTGTCCAGCGGCCTGGCGCCCTGGCCGTGGCCGGTCCCCGAGATTCCGTTGCGCGCCTGGGCGCGTCTGCCGGAAACCGACGACGGTCTGGAGCAAGCCGCCAGCGAATACTATGGCACCGCGCATTTATTGCCAGTGCCGGGTTCCCAGGCGGCGATCCAACTGCTGCCGCGCTTGCGCCGGGGCGGCAAGGTCGGCGTGCTGTCACCTTGCTATGCCGAGCACGCCGAGGCCTGGCGTCGCGCCGGCTACGTGGTGCGCGAAGTGCAGGAGCAGGAGGTCGACTTCTTTCTCGACAGCCTGGACGTGCTGGTGGTGGTCAACCCGAATAACCCCACGGGCCTGAGCCTGACCCCGCAACGGCTGCTCGACTGGCATGCGCGGCTGGCCCAGCGCGGCGGTTGGCTGGTGGTGGACGAAGCGTTCATGGACGTCACGCCGCACCTGAGCCTGGCCGGCCAGGCCCATCAGGTCGGCCTGATCGTGCTGTGTTCGTTCGGCAAGTTCTTCGGCCTGGCCGGTGTGCGCCTGGGGTTTGTGCTGGCGGAGCGCAAGTTGCTCAAGCTGTTGGCCGAACAGGTCGGGCCGTGGGCGGTCAGCGGGCCGACGCGGGTGATCGGTCAAGCGTGTCTGCGCGATACCGCCGGGCACACCCGGCAACGCAACCGTTGCCTGGAAGCCGGCCAGCGCTTGTTCGATTTGCTCGAGCGCCAAGGTTTCCAACCCCAGGGCGGCTGCGCCCTGTTTCAATGGCTGATCACCCCTCACGCCGAACGCATGCACAACTTCATGGCCCAGCGCGGCATTCTGCTGCGCCTGTTTGTCCACGACAGCAGCCTGCGTTTCGGCCTGCCCGACACCGACGCCGATTGGCAGCGCCTGGAACAGGCCCTGATCGCCTACAAGGACGCGGTATGAGTACGCTGATGGTGCAAGGCACGACGTCCGATGCCGGTAAAAGCACCCTGGTCACCGCCTTGTGCCGCTGGCTGGTGCGCCAGGGCGTGGCGGTGGTGCCGTTCAAGCCGCAGAACATGGCGCTCAACAGCGCGGTGACGGCCGAAGGCGGCGAAATCGGCCGCGCCCAGGCGGTGCAGGCGCAGGCCGCCAACCTGGCGCCGCACACCGACATGAACCCGGTGCTGCTCAAACCCAACAGTGACACCGGCGCCCAAGTGATCATCCATGGCCGCGCCGTGACCAGCATGAACGCAGTGGCCTATCACGACTACAAAGCCATCGCGATGCAGGCGGTGCTGGCGTCCCACACGCGTTTGAGCGACGCCTACCCGGTGGTGATGGTGGAAGGCGCAGGCTCCCCGGCGGAGATCAACCTGCGCGCCAATGACATCGCCAACATGGGCTTCGCCGAGGCCGTGGATTGCCCGGTGCTGCTGATCGCCGACATCAATCGCGGCGGCGTGTTCGCGCATCTGGTGGGCACCCTTGAATTGCTTTCGCCGACCGAACAGGCACGGGTCAAAGGCTTCATCATCAACCGTTTTCGCGGCGATATCGCCTTGTTGCAGCCAGGGCTGGATTGGCTGGAAGCGCGCACCGGCAAACCGGTGGTCGGCGTATTGCCCTACGTGATGGACCTGCACCTGGAGGCCGAAGACGGCATCGACCAGCGTCAGATCGACAAGGCGGCCGAGGTGCTCAAGGTGGTCGTGCCGGTGTTGCCGCGCATCAGCAACCACACCGACTTTGACCCGCTGCGCCTGCATCCCCAGGTGGACTTGCAGTTCATCGGCCCGGGCCAGCCGATTCCCGCCGCCGACCTGATTATTCTGCCGGGCTCGAAAAGCGTGCGCAGTGACCTCGCGTACCTGCGCGCCAATGGCTGGGACACTGCGGTGGCGCGGCACTTGCGCTACGGCGGCAAGGTGCTGGGAATTTGCGGCGGGTTGCAGATGCTCGGCGAGCAGGTGCATGACCCGCTCGGGCTCGAGGGGCCGGCCGGCTCCAGTGACGGTCTGGGGCTGCTGGCGTTCAGTACGACGCTGGCGCAAGAGAAGCAGTTGCGCAATGTGCGTGGGCGCCTGTTGCTGGAGGACGCCGAGGTCAGTGGGTATGAGATCCATGCGGGCGTGACGTCCGGCGCGGCTCTGGAACGTCCTGCTGTGTATCTGGACGATGGCCGACATGACGGCGCCCAGAGCGCCGACGGGCAAATCCTCGGGACTTATCTGCACGGTGTATTCGAAACCCCGGCCGCGTGCAGCGCCTTGTTGCGCTGGGCCGGTGTGCAGGCGGTGCAGGAGGTCGATTACCACGCCCTGCGCGAGCGCGACATCGAACGGTTGGCCGACCTGGTGGAACAGCATCTGGATACCGCGCTGTTGCGCAGGTTGTGTGGGATTTGAGGGCTTGCCTGAGACACCGAGGTGCCTGCATCGCTGGCACGCCAGCTCCCACCGTTGACCGAGCCCGGCTCGAATACCGAGGTGCCATCCCATGCTCCAACTGATTCTCGGCGGCGCCCGTTCCGGCAAGAGCCGCCTGGCGGAAAAACTCGCCAGCGACAGCGCGTTGCCCGTCATTTATATCGCCACCAGCCAACCGCTGGACGGCGAGATGAACCAGCGTGTCGCCCTGCATCGCCAGCGCCGCCCGGATCACTGGGGCCTGATCGAAGAACCGATCGAACTGGCACGGGTGCTGCGCGAAAACGCCGCGCCCGAGCGCTGCCTGCTGGTGGATTGCCTCACGCTCTGGCTGACCAATCTGCTGCTGCTCGATAACCCCGAGCGTCTGGCTTTTGAGCGTGACCAATTGCTCGAAAGCCTGGCCTCATTGCCAGGTGAAATCCTGTTTGTCAGCAACGAGACCGGTTTGGGTGTCGTGCCGCTGGGCGAATTGACTCGCCGCTATGTGGATGAAGCCGGTTGGCTGCATCAAGCCTTGGCCGAACGGTGTCAGCGCGTTGTCCTGACCGTTGCCGGCCTGCCCCTGACTTTGAAAGGTACTGCGTTATGACGGAAACCTGGTGGCTCAACCCGTGCAAGGCCAGCGACGCTTCGGCGTATCAACACGCCTTGGCGCGCCAACAGCAATTGACCAAGCCGGCCGGCTCCCTCGGCCGCCTGGAAGCGTTGGCGGTGCAGTTGGCCGGCCTGCAAGGCCGGGTCAAACCGGCGATGGAGCAGGTGTGGATCGCCATCTTTGCCGGCGACCACGGCGTGGTGGCCGAAGGCGTGTCGGCGTATCCCCAGGCAGTCACCGGGCAGATGCTGCATAACTTTGTCGCCGGCGGTGCGGCCATCAGCGTATTGGCGCAGCAACTGGCGGCGCAGTTGGAAGTGATCGACCTCGGCACGGTGACGCCGTCGCTGAACCTGCCCGGCGTGCGTCACTTGAATATCGCAGCGGGCACCGCCAACTTCGTCAACGGCCCGGCGATGACCGAGGCGCAAGGGCGGCTGGCGCTGCAGGCCGGTCGCGACAGCGCGCGCCGTGCGTTGGCGAGCGGCGCACAGCTGTTTATCGGCGGCGAGATGGGGATCGGCAACACCACCGCCGCCAGCGCGTTGGCGTGTGCCTTGCTCGATTGCCCGGTGAGCGATTTGACCGGGCCGGGTACCGGCCTGGATGCCCGGGGTGTCAGCCACAAAGTCACCGTCATCGAACGCGCACTGGCGGTGCATGCCGCGCAACGCGGTGATGCGCTGCACACCCTGTTCAACCTCGGCGGGTTGGAGATCGCGGCGTTGGTCGGTGCCTATCTGGCCTGCGCCCAGGACGGCATCGTGGTGCTGGTGGACGGCTTTATCTGCAGCGTTGCCGCGTTGGTCGCCACGCGGCTGAACCCGGCGTGCCGGGAGTGGCTGGTGTTCGGCCATCGCGGCGCCGAGCCTGGCCATCGCCACGTGCTGCACTGCCTCGACGCGCAACCGTTGCTCGAACTCGGCCTGCGGCTCGGCGAAGGCAGCGGCGCGGCGTTGGCGGTGCCGCTGCTGCGCCTGGCCTGCGCGCTGCACGGGCAGATGGCGACATTCGCCGAAGCCGCCGTGGCGGACCGCCCGGCATGACCTTGCACCTGGACCTGTTGCGCCACGG
Source organism: Pseudomonas sp. GV105 (assembly GCF_003058185.1). Classification (NCBI taxonomy): domain Bacteria; kingdom Pseudomonadati; phylum Pseudomonadota; class Gammaproteobacteria; order Pseudomonadales; family Pseudomonadaceae; genus Pseudomonas; species Pseudomonas sp. GV105. The sequence goes on along the minus strand of NZ_QBUF01000004.1, from coordinate 241,756 downwards.
CGAAACCGAATTGGGCGGTGGCCTGCGCGGCAACCTCGACGATGCGCTCACCGCAAACGGCTGGGCGCAGATGCGTGCTGCGGTGGCCGGGCAGGGCCCATGGGACCGATTGATCAGTTCGCCGCTGCAACGGTGTGCGCGGTTCGCGCAAGAACTGGGCGCAACACTCAAGGTGCCGGTTAGCCTGGAAAAGGCCCTGCAGGAATTGCACTTCGGCGCCTGGGAAGGGCAGAGCGCGGCGGCGTTGATGGAGACCGACGCCGACGGGCTGGGCGCGTTCTGGGCCGACCCCTATAGCTTCACGCCACCTGACGGTGAACGTGTCAGCGACTTTTCCGATCGGGTTCTCGGCGCGGTCTCACGCTTGCATCAGGCTTATGCCGGACAGCGTGTGTTGTTGATCAGCCACGGTGGCGTGATGCGTCTGCTGCTGGCCCGGGCGCGCGGTTTGCCCCGAGCGCAGTTGCTGAATGTCGAAGTCGCCCATGGCGCACTGTTCAGCCTGCAGGTTGCGGCTGACGGCGCGTTGAAGGAAGGGCGCTGAACATGCTGCCGTTCTGGATCGCCTTGCAGTTCCTGAGCAGCCTGCCGATTCGTCTGCCGGGCATGCCGCAACCCCAGGAACTGGGGCGCTCACTGCTGTTTTATCCGCTGGTGGGCCTGTTGTTCGGTCTGCTGTTGTGGGGCCTGAACCTCGCGCTGGCGGGCGCGCCGTTGTTGCTGCACGCCGCGTTGTTACTGACGGCCTGGGTGTTGCTCAGCGGCGGCTTGCACCTGGACGGGCTAGCGGACAGCGCGGACGCCTGGCTCGGTGGGTTCGGCGATCGCGAACGCACCCTGACCATCATGAAGGACCCGCGCAGCGGGCCGATCGCCGTGGTCACCCTCGGCCTGGTATTGCTGCTCAAGTTCACCGCCCTGGTGGCGCTGATCGAGCAGCACAACGGCGCGGCACTGATCCTCGCGCCGCTGATCGGGCGTGCGTCGATGCTCGCGCTGTTTCTCACCACGCGCTATGTGCGTGCCGGAGGATTGGGCCAGGCATTGTCGGACCACTTACCAAGGATTGTCGGCCAGCAGGTGCTGATCCTCAGCGGCCTGGCCTGCCTGCTGATCGGTGGTTTCAGCGGTGGGATCGCGGTCCTGCTCGCGGCGCTGTGTTTTATCGGCTTGCGTCAGTTGATGGTCAGGCGTCTCGGCGGCACCACCGGGGACACCGCTGGCGCCCTGCTGGAGCTGCTGGAAGTGGCGGTTGTGGTCGGATTGGCGCTGTAACACTTGCTTGCATTTCCTTAATCGCGGGTATATACACGTTCCATGCTTGCCTCCCAATGTTTATGCACCAACCTGCGACGTGCCGCCCGTGGCGTCAGCAGGCATTACGACGGCGCTCTCGACGGCTTCGGGATCAACGTCGCCCAGTATTCTCTGCTGTGCAATTTGCAGCGTCTCGATCAACCGAGCATTTCCAGCCTGGCCGACGCCATGGGCCTGGATCGCAGTACCTTGGGGCGCAACCTGCGCGTGCTGGAAGGCGAAGGCCTGGTGCGGTTGGTCGAAGGCGACGATCTGCGCAACCGCCTGGTGCTGTTGACCGAAGCCGGTGCAGAACGACTGGCCGCAGCGTTGCCAGCGTGGGAAGCGGCGCAGCAGAAATTGATTGATCGGCTGGGCGCGGAAAAACGCGAAACCCTGTTGGCCTTGCTGGATGAACTTGCCTGAGCGCGGGTTTGTTCGACTATAAGCGGGTATATACCCGTAAATGGAGAATAAGAAATGACTTCGATGTGGCGCACCAGTGGCTGGATTCTTGTGGGAAGTGCGCTGATCCTGGCGTTGTCGCTGGGTGTACGGCATGGCTTCGGTCTGTTCCTGGCACCGATGAGCGCCGAATTTGGCTGGGGCCGTGAGACGTTTGCCTTCGCTATTGCCCTGCAGAACCTGATCTGGGGCCTGGCGCAGCCGTTCACCGGCGCCCTGGCCGACCGTTTTGGGGCGAGCAAGGCCGTGCTGGTTGGCGGGGTGTTGTACGCCGTCGGCCTGGTATTGATGGGCATGTCCGACTCGGCCTGGTCACTGTCGTTGAGCGCCGGTTTGTTGATTGGTATCGGCCTGTCCGGCACTTCATTCTCGGTGATCCTGGGCGTGGTCGGCCGTGCGGTGCCGCCGGAAAAACGCAGCATCGCCATGGGCATTGCCAGCGCCGCCGGTTCTTTCGGCCAGTTTGCCATGGTGCCGGGCACCCTGGGTTTGATCAGTTGGTTGGGCTGGTCGGCGGCGCTGCTGGCGTTGGGCTTGATGGTGGCGCTGATTCTGCCGCTGGTGAGCATGCTCAAGGATCGGCCACTGCCCGTCATGGCTGGCCAGCAAACCTTGCGTGAAGCACTGAAGGAAGCCTGTTCTCACTCCGGGTTCTGGTTGCTGGCGTTCGGTTTTTTCGTCTGCGGTTTCCAAGTGGTGTTTATCGGCGTGCATCTGCCGGCCTACCTGGTCGATCAGCATTTACCGGCGACTACCGGCACCACCGTATTGGCCTTGATTGGCCTGTTTAATATCGCCGGCACCTACACCGCCGGCTGGCTCGGCGGGCGCATGTCCAAGCCGCGCCTGCTGACCGCTTTGTATCTGTTGCGCGCGGTGGTGATCGTGCTGTTCCTGTGGGCGCCGGTGACTGAAGTCACGGCCTACCTGTTCGGTATGGCGATGGGCTTCCTGTGGCTGTCCACCGTGCCGCTGACCAACGGCACGGTCGCCACGCTGTTTGGTGTGCGAAACCTCTCGATGCTCGGTGGGATCGTGTTCCTGTTCCATCAGCTCGGTTCGTTCCTCGGTGGCTGGTTGGGCGGGGTGGTCTATGATCGAACCGGCAACTACGATTTGATCTGGCAAGTGGCGATTCTCTTGAGCCTGCTCGCCGCCGCTCTGAACTGGCCGGTGCGCGAGCGGCCGGTGGCGCGGTTGCAGACGCAGATGGAGGCGGCATGAGTTCCAATGGGTATTGGTTCGTTGGGGCCGCGGCGGCAACGCTGCTGCTGCTTCTGGCATGGTGGGGCTGGCAGCGCGGTGGGCTGGCGTTGATGCAACTGGGTATGTCGATCTGTTAAGTTCGTGGTCTGACTATTTTGAAGGACACACGACATGCAGATGCGCTGGCTTGCAGTACCCGTCCTGATGGCTGCTTTTAGCGGTGCGGCGATGGCCGCCAGTTGCCCGCCGTTGCTGGAGGGGCAGTTGCCCAAGTTGCGCGCCAAGGAATCCATCGACCTGTGCCAACGCTTTGCCGGCAAGCCTTTGGTGATCGTCAATACCGCCAGTTTCTGCGGCTTTGCGCCGCAATTCAAAGGCCTTGAGGCTCTGTACCAGCGCTATAAGGACCAGGGGCTGGAAGTGATTGGTGTGCCGTCCGATGACTTCAAGCAGGAAGCCAAGACCGGCGAGGAAACCGCCAAGGTCTGCTACGTGAATTATGGCGTCACCTTCACCATGACCGAGCCGCAGGCGGTCAAGGGGCCGGACGCAGTGCATCTGTTCAAGGTGCTGGCGCAGCAGAGCAGCGCGCCAAAGTGGAATTTCTACAAGTACGTGGTGGATCGCCAGGGCAAGGTGATCGCCAATTTTTCCAGCCTGACCAAGCCGGACAGTCCGGACTTGCTCAAGGCGGTAGAGGCAGCGTTGGCGTCGAAACCCTGATCGTTACCCATTGAAAAGCCCCGCCTCCTTTACCGGAGAGCGGGGCTTTTTATGCGCAAGCAGGTCAGAACTTGTAAGTCACGCCCAGGCCGAAACCGTTGGCGCTGTTTTCGTATTTGGAGCTGTAGGAACCCAGTGCGTTGGATTTGTTGACTTTGACCGGCTCTTCCTTGAGGTAGGAGTAAGCCACGTCAACGGTCAGGTCTTCCGTCACTGCGTAACCCATACCAACACTGAAGATGGTCCGGTCACCGGTAGGAATGCGCGGCGAACGATCGGTGTTGTTGGTTGGCGACTGGTCGAAGGACAGGCCGGTACGCAGTACCACCTGCTTGGTGACCTGATACGAGGTACCCAAGGCGTAAGCCCAGGTGTCGTGCCAGTTCTGCGGTTCAGTGATAGTGCCGACAAGCGCAGGTGCCAATGCGCCTCCGCTAGCCGCTGTCACACCTTCGTTTTTGATGGTGATGTCTTTCAAGCGACTCCAACGAGTCCAGGTCGCACCCGCATACAGTTTCCAGGCGTCGCTGAGGTCTTGAGTCACCGACAGGTCCCAGGATTCAGGCGTGTCGACTTTCAATGAGGCGTCGTAGCGGTTATTGGCCAGCACTCGTGATGGAACCGTGGACGCTTTGGTGACGTCGGTGTGGCCTTCGAGTTTGTACTTCACTGCCGAGTGGTAGGTCAGGCCGACGCGAGTGGTATCGGTGGCTTGAACCAGGATACCGGCGTTAAAGCCCAGGGCGGTGTCGTCGCCTTTGACTTTGACTTTGTTGTCGCCTGGCATCCCCAGGCCAGCCAGGCTCGGCCGCGATTCCAGGGTGCCGTCGATACGGTTGATGGTCGGACCAAAACCGATGGACACGCGATCATTGAACGCGTAGCTGACAGTCGGTTGGAAGGTGATGACCGATACTTCGCTCTTGCTACCAAACCCGCGACCTTGGAAACCACTTTCGTAGTCGGTTTTCAGGCCGAACGGTGCATAAACACCGAAGCCGATAGACCATTGATCGTTGAGTTTGTTGGTGTAGAAACCGAAAGGTACGCCAGTGAAAGGCACCATGTCGCCTTTGTTGGTCCCGCTGGAACGGCCGCCGGCATCTTTGATATCGGTGGAGGCATCGATCACCGCGAAACCACCGGTAATTTGTTGGCCTTCCAGGCGAGCCATACCAGCAGGGTTACCGTAGACAGTGCTTGCGTTTTCGGCGGTAGAAGAGCGTCCTGCGAAGCCCGTACCCATCCCGGCGACGTCTTGTTCGTTAAGGGCAAAGCCACTTGCGAAGACGTGGGAAGAGGCCATGGCAACGGCGAGGCTAAGTGTGGTCTTGAGCATTACTTTTTTCATTATTAGAACTCCGTGTGATCACCGCAGCGGAAAGTATCAACAAATTACACATCGCGCTATAGGCTGTAACACAGGAGATAGAGCCGTTTTGTAGGACAATCCTACCAAAATCGCCGCATTTTACCGGATTTTGTAAATTGCCCGATCAGCAGGTCACCTGATTCATGGATGAAACACAGGTTTTCCAGGCGTGGGTGAAATCGCGAAGACGGCCTTGAGGGTGAAATATTTCTTTCCAGATACGCGCCATGGCCAATATGTCACCCGGTTCGGGCAAGGCGGGGCGCTGTTGTTCCACCAGTAACCAGGCGATGGCGGTGGCATAACGCAGGTTGACGGTCAGCTCAAGCTGGGGCGCGCCAAGGAAGGCGTGCTGGCTGGCCAGGCCGCGTACCAGGCTGGCGCGTTCGGGGTCCAGCGCCAGGTAGGTGTCCCATAAGGCGCGGTGACGCTGGTCGGAGATGCTGTAGAGGCCGTGGCCGCGACGGTCGTGCAAGGCGGAGCCAAGTTCCGACTGGCTGGCGGCAATACCCAGCAGCAGGGATTCAGCGGTCTGGTCGTGGCGCCCGAGGTAAACAAGCGTCGGCCTGATCACATAACGACACAATTCGCTGGCAGCGATACCCATACTCGCCTCTGTCCGTGAAAGTGGTCGACGAAGCCTGAGCGGGTGGGGGCTTGGCAGCGGTGGATCGGATCTCAGGCCCGTCGGAAGCGGATCATGCCGCTTGAGTTGAAGTGTAGTGTCATATTCGTGGTGTAAAGGACTGTTTTAAAAACATCTTCTTTATTCAGTTATAACGTTTATATCTATTCGTGCTGAGTGCAAATATTCAAAACCTGAATACCGGGCAATAAAAAACCCTGCTTGTTAAACAGGGTTTTTGGGTTTCAGCGACTTCGGTCGATCAGGCAATCAGTGCCTGACGGGTACGCTCGATCACGGCCTGCAGCGGCTCTGCGCTGGAGTATTGATCGGGGTACAGGCGTTCGCTGTGACGAGCGATGCCGTGTTCGTTGACCAGGGTGAAGCTGAAGCAGCCTTTGCGAGCGGCCATGATCAGGCAGTTCATTGGTGCAAAAGCGTTGGTGAGGGCGCGAATGGCGTCCTGAGTATGGATTTGAGTGGACATATTATGGGTGTTCCTACAAATGACACGGTTAAGAACCGCGCAACGTTAAAACGTTCCAGTGACGTCGATCACTATTGATCGAACGAAGAACCCGACTGGAACAAAGCAGCCAGTTTGAAGCGCTAATAGTTTAGGCGCGCTTGGGCTGGCAGGTAGGTACTTAGGAGGGCAGGCAACACAACAGGGGCTAAGGTTCTGGGCCCGGGGTGAAGATCCTGATCAATTGGCAGGTTGGTTCGGTCAGAGTATTGAGACTTCGCGACACCCTTTGCTTGTTCAAAGGCTGTGTCGTCGCAAGTGATACCTGGAAACCATCAAGGTGGTCGATCCCGTGTTGTTCAGGGGAGTTGTTCGACCAGAATTGACTTTCAGCTTGGTACTAACGCCGCGGATAGTAACGGATCGAAGCGGGGAATGGAAGCGTATCGGTAAAAAAACTTCAGTCAGCCCTCCAGCACCCCGTGATACACCAGCACCGTGACGGCTGCCGCCAGCGAGCAGCCCAGCGCATACGCGGCCAGGGTCAGGCGCAGGGACTGGCCGGTCTCGATCATTTTCATGACATCGCCCATGTCATTGATCCGGCCCTCGCCCAACTCGATGCACAGGCTGGCGGCGGTGAACGCGGCGGAGAGCAGGATCGCGATCGCAAACAATGCGCCGTCCGGCGAAGGCAGAGCGGCGTTGATTCCCAGGGAGGTCGCGCAAATGGCCAGCAGCAACACGGTGAATAACAGAATTCCTTTCATCGACCCGTACATGGTTGCGTTGTAGGTGCGGCAGTGTGGCGACCCGCATTGAATTTGAAAAGTCCCTGCCTGGCCGTGCCAGTAACATATTCAAGCCATGTCGGATCAAAAAACCTTGGCGATATAACCGGAGCAAAGGGACTTGTACACATTGTTCACGGTATGTGTCACCGTTCTGTCAAGTGTTTCCATCGGGCCCCATTTGCCTGTAATGAAAATTTAAGTCAATGAAAAATATCGCTTTTTTTTATTGGTGAAAAAATCGTCAGTTTGACTGCGGCCCCCATTCCATGGGGCTTTGCGCGAGTTAAAGGTGGGTTGTCCACTGAGTTATCCACAGCTTCTGTGGATTGTCCCGAGCGCTTGCTCTAGCACGGGCGTGCAGGGTTTTTTCGGCTTTACCTGTACGAAAAAAAGAGTAGAGTGGCGCGCCTTCCGTTCTGTCCCGCAGTGCTTTATGAAGTTTCGCTCAGTATCATCTTCTGTTACCGACACCCCTCCGGTTGTTACCCCACCCAAACGTTTCTCCTTGAAAGTGGCCTTGTGGTTGCTCGACAGCCCGCGTCTTGGTCACAGCACCAACATCAAACATTTTGCCGGGCGCTTGCTCAAACAGCCGGCCCGTGATGGCGTGGTCGCAGCGCAAAGCCGACTCGGCCAATTGATGTGCCGCGAATGCGACAATGCCCGCGACCGCCGCATCGGCCACGACCTGCTGCGCCTGGCTGCCCGTGCCGGTGACCGCCGCGCCCAGCGTGAATTGGGCCAGGTCGAAGACTGAGCTGTCCTCAACCCCCTTGCTTGGTTAACCTTGCTCTTTTTCGGTGATGGCAGACATGGCTATGGCTTTTGACTGGACCAGTATTGCCCTGGGACTTGCTGGCGCGGCAGTGCCGTTATTGGCCGTGTGCTGGCAGCTTCAGCGCCGTCTGGCCGCGCGCATGGCCGGCTGGGAATTGCTTGAAGAGCGCCTGACCACCGCGCAACTGGCCCAGGAAGGGTTGGCGGCCCAACTGGACGCCAGCCGTGACGAAATCAGCGACCTCAGCCAGGCCAACGCCGCCAAGCAGGCAGACCTGGCCGCCGTGCGCCGCGAAGTCGAATTGCTGCAGATCGATCGCGACAATGCCCGCGACGCCGCCCACGCCTGGAACCTCGACCGCAGCGCCAAGGAAGCCGAACTGCGTCGCCTTGACGCGTTGTCGGCGGCCTTGCGTGCGGAGCTGCGCGAGCAACAGGACAGCCATCAGCAACGCCTCGCCGACCTGCAGGGCTCGCGGGACGAATTGCGGGCGCAGTTCGCCGAGCTGGCCGGGAAGATTTTCGACGAGCGCGAACAGCGCTTCGCCGAAACCAGTCAGGAGCGCCTCGGACAGTTGCTCGATCCCTTGAAAGAACGCATCCAGTCCTTCGAAAAGCGTGTCGAAGAAAGCTATCAGAATGAAGCCCGCGAACGCTTTTCCCTGGGCAAGGAGCTTGAACGCCTGCAGCAACTGAACCTGCGTCTGTCGGACGAAGCCACGAATTTGACCCGTGCGCTGAAAGGCCAGAAAACCCAGGGCAACTGGGGTGAACTGATCCTTGAGCGCGTGCTGGAACACGCCGGCCTGGAGAAGGGCCGCGAGTACCAGACCCAGGTCAGCCTGAAAGGTCCGGACGGTGAGCGCTTCCAGCCGGACGTGCTGATCATGTTGCCCGGTGACAAACAGGTGGTGGTGGACTCCAAGGTCAGCCTGACGGCCTATCAGCAGTACGTGGCGGCGGACGACGAGGTGATCGGCCAGGCGGCGCTCAAACAGCATGTGCTGTCTCTGCGCAATCACGTCAAAGGCTTGGCCGGTAAAGACTACAAACGCCTGGAGGGCTTGCACAGCCTGGATTTCGTGTTGCTGTTCGTGCCGATTGAAGCCGCTTTTTCGGCGGCCTTGCAGGCTGAGCCCAACCTGTTCCAAGAAGCCTTCGACCGTCATATCGTCATCGTCAGCCCCACCACCTTGCTCGCCACCCTGCGGGTCATCGACAGCCTGTGGAAGCAGGAACGCCAGAGCCAGAACGCCCGGGAAATCGCTGAGCGCGCCGGCTGGCTGTACGACAAGTTCGTGCTGTTTATCCAGGACCTGGATGAAGTGGGTAACCGTCTGCAGCAATTGGATAAGGCTTACAGCGCAGCGCGGAATAAGCTGACAGATGGTCGCGGTAATCTGGTCAGCCGCACCGAACAGTTAAGGTTGCTCGGCGCCCGCGCCAGCAAAAGCTTGCCCGCCGACCTGCTGGAGCGGGCAATGACCGACTCCGACGGGGTGGCGCACCTGCCCGAATAGGTGGCTGATCAAAGGGGCAGATGCCGGCTGAGCAAGGCGCGCAACGCCGCCGGCTTCACCGGTTTGGCCAGATAATCCAGCCCCGCCGCATGCACTTGCGCCACCATCTCCGGACGACCGTCGGCGCTGATGACCACGCCGGGAATCGGCTCCGCCAACTGTGTGCGTAGCCAGCCCATCAACTCCGTGCCGGTTTCGCCGTGGTCCAGGTGGTAATCCACCAGCGCCAGTTGTGGGCGCACGCCGTCGGCCAGCAGCGCCGCGCATTGTGCCTGGTCGGTGGCGGTCCATACTTCGCAGCCCCAGCGCGTCAGCAGGCTGCGCATGCCTATCAGGATGCTTTCTTCGTTATCCACACACAGCACCCGCGCGCCGCTCAGGGGCAGACCGGTTTCCTGCGCGGTCTTGACCGGTGTGCTGGTCTGGTTGCGAGCCAGCGGCACGCGCACGCTGAATACGCTGCCCTTGCCCGGCCATGAGCGCACGCTCAGGCGATGGTCCAATACGCGACACAGGCCATCGGCAATCGCCAGGCCCAGGCCGAGGCCCTTTTCGGCGCGGGTCTGGTGGCTGTCCAGACGTTTGAACTCCTCGAAAATCACCTTCTGTTTATCCTGCGGAATGCCGGGGCCGCGATCCCAGACTTCCAGGCTCAACTCGCCCTGGTGTCGGCGTACACCCAGCAGCACTGGGCCGTCGGCATAGCGGAAAGCATTCGTCAGAAAGTTCTGCAAAATCCGGCGCAGCAACTTGATGTCACTGTCCACGCGCAAATGACTGCCGCGCAAGCGGAAGCGCAGGCCTTGTTCCTGGGCGAGCGCCTTGAATTCGGCGCCGAGGGTGTCGAACAGTTCGTTGAGCACGAACGGCTGGCGTTGCGGATTGATCTTGCCGTTTTCCAGGCGCGAGATGTCCAGCAGGTCGCTGATCAGGTCTTCGGCGGAACGTAGCGAGCTGTCGAGGTGTTGCACCAGTTGCCGGGCTTCGCTCGACAGGCCGTCGTTCTGGTGGGAGAGGGCGGCGGAGAACAGGCGTGCAGCGTTCAGCGGTTGCATCAGGTCATGGCTGACCGCTGCGAGAAAGCGCGTCTTCGATTGGTTCGCGGACTCGGCCACGCCCTTGGCATCGGTGAGCGCCACGTTGAGCTGCGACAGCTCGTGTGTCCGCTCGGTGACCCGTCGTTCCAAGCCCTCGTTCGCCTCGGTCAGTGCGTGTTCGGCCTCGCGGAACGCGGTGATGTCGGTGAAGCTCATGACGAAACCGCCGCCGGGCATCGGGTTGCCGATCAGTTCAATCACCCGTCCATTCGGGAACAGGCGTTCGGAGGTGTGCGCGCGGCCTTGGCGCATCCAGTGCAGGCGTCGCGCCACATGCACTTCGGCCTCACCCGGTCCGCACAAGCCGCGCTCGGCGTTATAGCGAATGATGTCGGCAATCGGCCGGCCGACGCTGATCAATCCCTCGGGGTAGTTGAACAGCTCCAGGTAACGGCGGTTCCACGCCACCAGCTTGAGGGACTGATCCACCACGCTGATGCCCTGGGTGATGTTTTCGATGGCGCCTTGCAGCAGGGCCCGATTGAATTGCAGCACTTCGGAGGCTTCGTCGGCGATCCGTACTACGTCCTCCAGCAGCATGTCCCGACCTTCAATCGCGGCCTTTACGACTGCGCGAGTCGAAGAGGCGCCGAGTACACCCGCCAGCAGGCGTTCGGTATGCGCGATCCAATCGTTATCGGCATTCTGGTTGGGGTTGAAGCCTTTGCCCTGGCGATAGGCGAAGCGGATAAAGCTCTGCTGCGCGCGTTCTTCGCCGACAAAGCGCGCGGCCAGGCTCAGCAGGTCGCTGATCTGGACCGACAACATGGAGCGAGTGCTGGCGCGTTGGCTGGTTTCCTGGCCGATGAAGCGCCCGGCCTGCCAGTGTTCGGACACCCGGGTACGCGAAAGCATCGAGACCCAGACGAACAGTGTGAAGTTGCCCGCCAGGGAGAACACGGTGCCCAGGGTCAGCGACGTGAGGGGCAAGCCGAGCGGGTGGGAATGCAACCAGGTCAGGCCGGGGAAAAGGCTGAGCGACCAGCCCAGGCTTTTCGCGGTAACCGGTAGGACCAAGGTGTAGAACCACAGGAACGTGCCTGCCGCCAAGCCGGCAAACACGCCGCGTCGATTCGCCTGTTTCCAATACAGCGCGCCGAGCATGGCAGGTGCCAGTTGGGTCACCGCGGCGAAGGCAATCTGGCCGATCGTCGCCAGGCTCGCGCTGGAGCCGAGCAATCGGTAGCTGACATACGCCAGCAGCAGGATGAGCACAATGCTGACGCGGCGTACCGAGAGCATCCAGTGGCGGAACACTTCAAACGGCCGTTCTGCGCTGGAGCGGCGCAACAGCCAAGGCAGCAGCATGTCGTTGGACACCATGGTCGACAACGCGATGCTCGCCACAATCACCATGCCGGTGGCGGCCGACGCGCCGCCAATGAACGCCAGCAGGGCGAGGACTGGATGGGCTTCGGCCAAGGGCAGGCTGATCACGTAGGAATCGGGTAGCACCGAGCCGGGCAAGAGCATTTTGCCGCCGAGGGCGATCGGTACGACAAACAGCGCGGCGAGGATCAAGTACGCAGGGAAAACCCATTTGGCCAGGCGCAAATCCTGGGGGTCGATGTTTTCCACGACGGTGACGTGAAACTGCCGGGGCAGGCAGATGATCGCCATCATCGCGACGCCGGTCTGTACCACCATCGTGGGCCAGTTGACGGTTTCGTTCCAGTATTCCTCCAGGCGTGGTGCCAGCATCGCCTGGCTGAACAAGTCGTCGAAACCGTCGTAGAGGCCGTAGGTCACAAACACGCCGACTGCGAGAAACGCGAACAGCTTGACCAGCGACTCGAAGGCAATCGCCAGCACCATGCCACGGTGGTGTTCGGTGGCGTCGAGGTTGCGCGTACCGAAGACAATGGTGAACAGCGCCAGCACCAGCGATACGATCAGCGCCGTGTCCTGGGCGCGGGTGCCGGTGGCATCCGCGCCGGCGCCGATCAGCAGGTTCACCCCGAGTACGATGCCCTTCAGTTGCAGGGCGATGTAAGGCAACACGCCGACCATGCAGATCAGCGCGACCACCACCGCCAACGACTGGGATTTGCCGTAGCGTGCGGCGATAAAGTCAGCGATGGAAGTGATGTTTTCCTGCTTGCTGATCAGAATCATCTTTTGCAGGACCCAGGGGGCGAATACCAGTAACAGCACCGGTCCCAGGTAGATAGGTATAAACGCCCACAGTTGTTCGGCCGCCTGGCCTACGGCGCCGAAGAAGGTCCAACTGGTGCAATAAACGGCCAGCGACAGGCTGTACACCCAGGCACGCATGCGCGGCGGCAACGGCGCATGGCGGCGGTCACCGTAAAAGGCGATGGAAAACATAATGGCCATATAGGCCAAGGCAACGGCGGCGATCAGCCCGCTGGACAGCGTCATGGTAACTCCGGACAGAAACACGCCCAGGCATTTCGGGCCCGGTTGGACAGTCTCGCATGATGGCTGGGGATTAGTCAGTGTCGACCAAGGTCTTGTGAGCACTAATGTCGCAGGGCACGGTGTTAAAGAGGCTCAGCGCGGCGGCAGGGTTTTCTGGCGCAGGATGTAGATCGTCACCAGCACCGCGCTGGTCAGCATGAAGCCGCGGGCCCACGGCAGAGGCACCAGGTAGCAGGAAAAACCGATACTCAGCCACATCAGGCCGATGGCGTAGACCTTACCCTTGAGCGGGATGCCATTGCCGTCCAGGTAGTCGCGAATCCATGGGCCCAGGCGCGGGTGTTCCACCAGCCAGGCGTAGAAACGCGGGGAGCTGCGCGCGAAGCAAGCGGCGGCAAGAAGCAGGAAGGGGGTGGTGGGCAATACCGGCAGGAAGATGCCGATCACGCCCAGCGTTACGCTCAGCCAGCCGATGGCCAGCAGTGCGTAACGCAGGAGCGGCGAGCGCTTGCCCATGGCGATCACGGGCGTGCGACTCAGTGGTGACGTGGCTTGAGGAGCGCCGGTTTTTCGTCGGGGGCGTTGCACAGCAGGTACAGGGCAGTCAGGGCTTCCGGGATCTGTACGATCATGTCGTCCATCAGATTGGCGTCGGCGGCGATGTCGGAGAACTCCGGCTGGTCGTCGAACAGGCCCGAACCGACCATGATCGGCAGCAGCATTTCGCTGACTTCTTCTTCGGCGGTTTCGAACCAGGCGGCTTCGCGCAGGAACACGCCTTCCATGAAGCCGATGCACCAGCCGCGCAGGTCGGAGTCGTCCGGCTCTTCGCCCAGGTCGAGGTCGCACGGCAGCTCGAATTCCTCGTCGGAGGCCAGTTGGCGACCGATGTGGGCCTTGAGGGCGAGCAGGGTGGCTTCGATCTCTTCGCGCTGGGCGGCGTCAGCGTAATGAGGCTCTTCGGCGAACAAGGCGTCGATCCACTCACGGTCCGGCACGATGTCGGAAGAAATCGACAGGGCGGTCAGGTAGCCGTGGGCGGCCACGTAGTCCAGCGCCTCGTCATGCAGCTCATCGGCGTCGAGGAAGGCTTGCAGGCGGGTTAGTTGCTCAGCGAAGGACATTGAAGGACTACCTTGGGAATAAACGATGCTGAATTCTAGGCTTTCTTGAGCGCCCAGGCCAGCCACACTGCATATTTGGCCGGTTTTAGATAGCGGCCGCTGTTCGTCAGCCGCGCCCTTTGCCGGCCGACGCTCGGGTATACTGCCGCGTTTTGTGATGCCCCCTGCAGGCCAGCGCCAACCCGAGAAAACTTCGCTTACGGATTATTTTCCGTAGATACGCGCTTTTTCGGCCAGCCTGTATGGAGGGATTTCGGCGATATTTGGAGTTTTACATGCTCGAGCAGGCTCAACGCGTCCTCAAGGACATCTTCGGCTACGACAGTTTTCGTGGCCGCCAGGGTGCGATCATTGAGCGCGTGGCCAATGGCGGTGATGCCCTCGTCCTGATGCCGACCGGCGGTGGCAAGTCGTTGTGTTTCCAGGTGCCGGCGTTGCTGCGTAACGGCCTTGCCGTGGTGGTGTCGCCGTTGATCGCGCTGATGGACGATCAGGTGGCGACCCTTGAGGAACTCGGCGTTGCTGCCGCCGCATTGAACTCCACGCTCAGCGCCGAACAGCAGCGCGACCTGGCCGCGCGTATCAAGCGCGGCGAAGTGAAAATGCTTTACCTGGCCCCCGAGCGCCTGGTGCAGCCGCGCATGCTGGCCTTCTTGCAGAGCCTGGAAATCGCCCTGTTCGCCATCGATGAAGCGCACTGCGTATCGCAATGGGGTCATGATTTCCGTCGCGAATATTTGCAGTTGGGGCAGTTGGCGGAACTGTTCCCCGACGTCCCGCGTATCGCCCTGACCGCCACCGCCGACAAGCGCACTCGCGAAGAAATCGTCGAGCGTCTGCATTTGCAGAACGCCGAGCGCTTCCTGTCGAGCTTTGACCGGCCGAATATTTTCTATCGCATCGTGCCCAAGGAGCAGCCGCGCAAGCAGTTGCTGGCGTTCCTGTCCGAGCGGCGCAGCGATGCGGGCATCGTCTATTGTCTGTCGCGCAAGAAGGTCGACGAAGTGGCCGCCTTCCTGTGCGAGCAGGGTTATCCGGCGTTGCCCTACCATGCAGGCTTGCCCAACGATTTGCGTGCCTATCATCAGAAGCGCTTCCTCAACGAGGAAGGCCTGATCATGGTGGCAACCATCGCGTTCGGCATGGGCATCGACAAGTCCAACGTGCGCTTCGTGGCCCATATGGATCTGCCCAAGTCCCTCGAGGCGTATTACCAGGAAACCGGGCGCGCCGGGCGTGATGGCCTGCCGGCCGATGCGTGGATGGTCTACGGTCTGCAAGACGTGGTGATGCTCAAGCAAATGCTGCAGAACTCCGAAGGTGACGAGCGCCACAAACGCCTGGAACAGCACAAGCTCGACGCCATGCTGTCACTCTGCGAAGAGACGCGTTGCCGCCGCCAGACCTTGCTGGCGTATTTCGACGAAGACATGCCCGAACCCTGCGGCCATTGCGACAACTGTGTCGACGGCGTGCAAACCTGGGATGCCACTGAACCGGCGCGCCAGGGTTTGTCTGCCATCTACCGCACTGGCCAGCGTTATGGCGTCGGCCATCTGGTGGATGTGTTGCTGGGCAAGGACAACGAGAAGGTGCGCAGCTTCGGCCACGAGAAACTCTCGGTCTACGGCGTCGGCAAGGCCCGTGCCGAAGGCGAATGGCGATCGCTGTTCCGCCAGATGGTCGCGCGCGGCCTGGTGGACATCGACATCGAAGGCTACGGCGGCCTGCGCCTGAACGACAGTTGCCGGCCGTTGCTCAAGGGGGAAGTGAGCCTGGAACTGCGCCGCGACCTCAAGCCGCAGACCACCGCCAAGAGCAGTACCAGCCAGGCCAGCCAGCTGGTGCGCTTCGAGGAGCGTGAACAGTGGGAAGCCTTGCGTGCCCTGCGGCGCAAACTGGCGCAGGAACACAGCGTGCCGCCTTACGTTATTTTCCCCGACTCGACCTTGCTGGAGATGTTGCGCGAGCAGCCGACCACCCTGGCCGAAATGGGCCGGGTCAGTGGCGTGGGCGCACGCAAGCTGGAACGTTATGGCCAGGCCTTCCTCGAAGTGCTCGGCGGCCAGGCCGAAGCGCCGAAGGAAATTGCCGATATTCGCCACGAATTGATCAGCCTGGCGCGGGCCGGCATGACCCCGATCCAGATCGCTGGCCAGTTGCAATGCTCGGAAAAAAACGTCTACACGCTGCTGGCCGAATCCATCGGTAAGCAACAGTTGTCGTTAGAGCAGGCCCTTGATTTGCCAGAAGATTTGCTCGGTGAAATCCAGGATGCCTTCCTGGACGGTGAAGGCGAACTGCCACCAGTTGCGGAGATTGCACCGCTGTTCACGGGGCGGGTTCCCGAGGGTGTTTTGTACTGTGTGCGTGCCGCGTTGCAGTCTGAGTTCGAAATTTAGTGTGCCAATTGCGACGATGAAACGAATCAGTACAGACGAGCGCTTGCCTACTGACATGGCTCATGCTTAGCTGACTAATAATTAGTCATACTTTGTTTTCAGTCTAAACCATGAGTTTTTTATGCCGTTAACCGATCAACACCGTTTTGGCATGCAGTTGGCGCAAATGTCCCGAGGTTGGCGCGCCGAACTGGATCGCCGTTTGGCGGGGCTGGGCTTGTCTCAGGCACGCTGGCTGGTGCTGCTGCACTTGGCGCGTTTCGAAGAAGCGCCGACGCAGCGTGAGTTGGCACAAAGTGTCGGCGTCGAAGGGCCGACACTGGCACGCTTGCTCGACAGCCTGGAAAGCCAAGGGCTGGTGCAGCGCCAGGCGGTGGTGGAAGACCGGCGCGCCAAGCGCATCCTGCTGTGTGACAGCGCCCGACCGTTGATCGAGCAGATTGAAACCATCGCCACTGCATTACGCCATGAGTTGTTCGTGGGCGTGAATGAAGAGGACCTGCGGGTGTGCATGCGCGTGCATGGGCACATTCTGGCGAATCTGGAAAAGTCCTGACGTCAGGCGCAACAGAGATCGAATAGGTGGGAGTTGGCTTGCCTGCGATAACGGACATTCAGTCAATTGATCTGGCGACTGAAATACCGCCATCGCAAGCCAGCCAGTTCCCATCTTGGTTTTTACGGTCAGCGTTTCAGAAGGTCTGGCCGAGGTTCAGGTACACCGCCTGCTGATTGTCGTCGTTGAACCCGTAGCTGAAATTCAGCGGCCCCAACGGTGTGTCGAAGCCCAGGAAAATACTCGCGGCGTTGATATAACCGCTGTCGAACTCATTGTCGTTGTTCCACGCTCGTCCGCGTTCCAGCGACGCGCCCAGGTACAGCGGGAAATCCAACGGCAAGTATGAGCGCGGCGTCAGGCGGCGGTAGTACACGGCGCGCATCAAGCTGACGTTCTGCCCCGAGATCGCGTCCTGACGGAAGCCCGACAGCTGCCGTGCGCCGCCCAGTAGGAAGCTGGATATCACCACGTCCGTATTATCCATGGTGCGTCCGTAGCGGCCGCCCAGTACGAGTGTGTCCGGGCCGTGGCTCATGGCCTTGTCCAGCTTGAATTCCCATTGCCGGTAGCGTTGATCGGACCCCAGCCCCGGTTCGAATTCGCGCCAAGCCAGGCCGATGTCTTCGCCGGTGTGGGGGAAGTACACGTTGTCCAGGGAGTCGAAGGAGTACTTCAGTTCGTAGAAGCCTTCGCTGAAGCTCACGCTTGGCAGGTCGCGGTCGCCGATGCGTACATCCGCCTTGCCCCAGGCTTCGCCGACGCCGAAACGCAGCTCGCCACTGTTGCCGATCTGGCGCCCGACGTTCAGGCCGAAACCGTAGCGTTCCAGGCGGTATTCGGAGATGGGGTCGTTGTCCAGAATCAGTTCGACATTCTGCGCCTGGGCCTTGAGGTAAGGGGCGACGAAATAGCGCGAGCCGGTGTCCATCGGTTGGTAGAACTCGCTGTACAGCTCTTGCCGATCGCCGATCTGCACCCGCGTCAGCCATTCCGCGCCGAGGCGGTTGATGCCATTCATGCGGTAGCTGGCGCCGAGGTTGAAGGCGCTGTCGCCACGCATGTCGTCCGACAGGTTCAGGCCCAGGCGCAGGTAGTCGGTGCCGCTGCGTTTGCCGCGTGCGCTGATCACCAGGGTGTTGTCGTGGCCTTTTTTCACCACGCGGTATTGCACCTGTTCAAAGTAATCCAGGCCATACAAGGTGCCCATGTCCACTTGCAGGCGGCTCAGGTTCAGCGGCTCGCCGAGGGCTTGGTGGATGTAATAGCGGATCACGTCGTCGCTGACTTTCGAGTCGTTCTCCACGCTGATCGAAGTGATGATCGGAGTCCGTTCGCCCGGCGCGCGCGCGGCCACCAGTTCCGGGTCGATCGGCTCGGCGGGACGCAGGTGGGCCAGGCGCACATCGAGGGCGCGGGTGGCGCGGTAGCCGGCGTCGATCATGTCCTTGGCGCGGCCGAAGTCGGTGACGCCGTAGGCGGCCAGAGGCGGCTGGATCAGCACATCCTTGGGGTGCAGGGCCTTGAGTTGTTCTTCGGAATTGCGCCGGGTCATCAGGGTGATGGACTGGTTGAGCACGTCCACCACCGTGGCCAGTTGCTTGCGCGAGCGCAGCGGCGTGCCGATGTCCACCACGATGGCGATGTCGACGCCCATCTCCCGCGCCACGTCCAGCGGGATGTTATCGGTCATGCCGCCGTCCACCAGCAGTCGGCCGTCGAGTTCCACTGGCGCGAACACGGCCGGGATCGACATGCTGGCGCGGATCACCTGGGGCAGATGGCCTTTGCTGAACACCACTTTTTCGCCGGTGGTGATATCGGTTGCGACGGCGCGAAAGGGGATCGGCAGCTTGTCGAAATTTCGCGTGTTGCTGCTGTGGGCAAACATGCTTTCCAGCAGCAGCGCGAGGTTCTGGCCCTGGATGACGCCCAGCGGCAGGCCGAGGCTGCCATCGTCGCGGAAACTGAGTTTCTGCTTGACCAGGAAGTCCCGGTCATCCTGCTTGCGGCGAAACGGTACGTCCTCCCGGGGTGGCGCATCGGAGAGTGCCTGCTGCCAATCGATACCCAGTGCGAGCTTTTCCAGTTCATCGATCTTGTAGCCCGACGCGTACAACCCGCCGATCACCGCGCCCATGCTGGTGCCGGCAATTGCATCGATATGAATCCCTTGTTCCTCCAGGGCCTTGAGCACACCGATGTGGGCCAGCCCGCGTGCGGCGCCGCCGGACAGCACCAGGCCGATTTTCGGGCGTGGGGTTTCAACCGCCTCGGCAAGAAGGGGCAGCAGGCACAGCAACAGGCAGGACAACAGGCGGCGCATCATGAATCTCGGGGCTGGACGATAAAGGCCGGTATTATAGCCACCCGACCCTCCCAGCCCGTTACGCCAGGAACCTGTCAAATTATGTCGCCGAATAAACCCGAGATCGTCATCACCTATTGCACCCAGTGCCAGTGGCTGCTGCGCGCCGCATGGTTGGCCCAGGAACTGTTGAGTACCTTTGCCGACGACCTGGGCAAAGTGGCGCTGGAACCGGCTACCGGCGGCGCTTTTCGCATCACCTGCGACGGTGTGCAGATCTGGGAGCGTAAGGCTGACGGCGGCTTTCCGGAGGCCAAGGTGCTCAAGCAGCGCGTGCGCGACCAGATCGACCCGCAGCGCGACCTGGGGCACAACGATCGCAAGGTGTGAAGGTCACCGCCGCACAGGGGCGGTGACCGGGCGATGCGCCCCTACTTGGCGGCCATCTTGCTCTTGATGAAACCGACGACCCACGTCAGCACCAGGCCGCCGACGCCACCGCCAACGATGTTGCTGCCGACCGTCGCCACATCCATGGCTTCGCCGCCGGATGTGCCCGTCAGCGCCGAGACGAGCTGGCCCAGCACCAGGCCGCCGACACCGCCGAGGAAGGTATTGAGCCCGGTGCCCAGGCTCTGCTTGGTCATCCCCGCCAGATTACCGCCGACGGCACCGCTGATGATCTGAACCAGCAAGCTGATAAGTGTTTCCATGATGCAACTCCTGCATAGCGTTAATGGCGTGACCACTCGCTTGCAGCACCGTTAAACACCCTGGCTGTCGTCGAGAAGTCTTTATCCGTCGACGACGACACACTGTTGCGGATGGGCAGAGTATAGATCAGGCCGTAGCAGCCGGCTGTTTGGCCTGGCTGGCGCTGCCCAGCAGGCCGGAAAGCACGATGGCGACGATGATCAGCGCGCCGCCCAACAGCATGCGCAAGGTCGGGGTTTCGGCAAACAGCAGCCAGGCGACGGTGATGCCGTAGACCGGTTCCATGGCGAACACCACCGAGGCGGTGCGGGCCTTGATCACCGCGAGGCTGGCGACAAACAGGCTGTGGGCCAGGCCGGTACAGAACACACCGAGCAGGCCGATCCACAGCCAGTCGAGCGCGCGCACATCCGCCAGCCCCGGCGCCGCCACGGGCAGCAGGCACAGCGCGACCACCACGTTCTGGCACAGCGCCGCCTGTACCGCTGGAACCCGGCCGGAGCTGGCGCGGTTATTCAGTGACAGCAGGGAGAACAGCAACCCCGAGGCGATGCCCCAGAGCAGGCCGCCCGTGGCTTGGCTGGCGAGGTTGAAGTCCGGTGTCACCAGCACCAGGCCCACCGTGACCAGGGCCACCAGCAGCACTTCGTTGGCGCGGATGCGCTCGCGGAAGATCAAGCCTTCGAGGATCACGGTAAACGCCGGGAACGCGGTAAACCCCAGGGTGGCGACGGCCACGCCGGCGACTTTGACCGCGATGAAGAACGTTACCCAGTGCGCCGCCAGCAATACACCGCTGATCAGCAGCCGGCGCCAGTCGCGCATCTGCAGCTGTTTCCACGGCGCATTGCTGGCGAACCGCGCAAAGATCGCCAGGGCAATCACCGCAAACGCGGCACGGCCGAACACGATGATGGTCGGCGAGGCGGCCGCCAGTTTGCCGAATACGCCGGTGAGGCCAAACATCAATGCGCCGATATGCAGGGCGCCGAGGGCTGAGCGGGGAGTCATTGCGATCCTTGAACCAACGGGGTGACAGGCGCGCAGTCTAGAGGTTGGGGGCGTGAGTGTCTGTCGCCCGACTGGCGATTTTTAGCGCAGGACTCGCTATTTTGTGGTGCGCCGCAGCGCGCTGGGCGCGGCGCCGAATTCGCGCAGCATCGCTGCCGCAAACGCGCTTTGCGAGGCATAGCCGACGCGCTCGGCAATTTCGCCGATGGGCAACGGCGTTTCCCTTAACAGGCCCAAGGCCTTATGCAGGCGGCGACTGCGGATGAAGTCCATGGGCGTCTGCCCGCACTCGGCGATGAAACGGGCATGCAGGCGCGCCACCGACAGGTCGGCGAGGCGTGCCAGGTCCGCGACTTGCAGAGGGTGGGCGGCGTGCCGTTCGATATGTGCATTGAACGCGGCGTAGGGCAGGCGGCGGCCCGGCACGCTGGGGGGCAGCGGATGATTGAGGCTGGCCAGCAGCAGTACCGCGCCTTGCTGGACGATCAGCGGGTCGTCCACCGGGCTGTGCGCCAGCCATTGCACCAACTGGCTTTGCCGCGAATCCAGGGCCAGACGCGCCGGTTGGTCGAGCAGGCGGCGGCTGGCATCGGCATGCTCGCCCAACGATTGCAGCACCCAGTGTTCGGTGGGCACGTCCAGCACCAGGCATCGGCTGCCATCGCGACTGCCGCAGGTGTGGTGGGCCGAGAAGGGCAACACCATCACGCTGCTCTCGCGGACCTGGCTGCCGCGTCCCTCCACTTCAAGGTCCAGGTGCCCGGACAGGCCGAAGACCAACTGCGCATGGTCATGGCTGTGGGCAATGGGTGCTTCGATGTAGTGGCGTAGCGTGAGGGACGCTCTCATCGCGCTCTCCTGGGCAGCAGGTTGCCAGTCTACAACGCTTCGCCGTCGGCGGGCGCTGTCATCAGACTGACGCACAGCTGTCATGGGCTATTAATCGCCAGGGCGCAAGCTCGCGAAAACACCGTCGAGGGATGCCCATGACCCGTGCCGAATTCGCTACACCCAGCCGCAAGCAACGGGTTCGTACCCTGTGGATTTCCGATGTACATCTGGGCACTCGGGATTGCCAGGCCGAACACTTGGCGCAATTTCTCAAGGGCTACCACGCCGACAAGGTGTACCTGGTGGGCGATATCATTGACGGTTGGAAACTGCGCGGTGGCATGTATTGGCCCCAGGCCCATACCAACGTGATCCGCCGCCTGTTGACCATGGCCAAGCGCGGCACCGAGGTGATCTATGTCACCGGCAACCACGACGAGTTCCTGCGTCGCTACTCCAAGCTGATCCTGGGCAACATCCAGTTGGTGGACGAAGCCATCCATGTCACCGCCGATGGCCGCCATCTCCTGGTGATCCACGGCGACCAGTTCGATGTGATCACGCGTTATCACCGCTGGCTGGCGTTCCTCGGCGACTCGGCCTACGAGTTCACCCTGACGTTGAACCGTTGGTTGAATCACTGGCGTGCGCGGTATGGCTACGGTTACTGGTCGCTGTCGGCGTATCTGAAGCACAAGGTGAAGACGGCGGTGAGCTTTATCAGCGATTTCGAAGAAGCCATCGCCCATGAAGTGACCCGGCGCGAATTGCATGGGGTGGTGTGCGGGCATATTCACCATGCGGAGATTCGCAAGGTGGGCGAGGTGGATTACCTCAACTGCGGGGATTGGGTGGAGTCGTGCTCGGCGTTGATCGAACACTGGGATGGGCATATCGAGTTGTATCGGTTGGCGGATGCGCAGGCCAAAGAGGCGCTGCTGAAATCGGAGATGGTCGCGGGTTAAGGCCTGGCTCGGCCCAACAAGTGGGAGCGGGCTTGCTCGCGATCGCGCAGTGTCAGTCACTGTATTTGGCGACTGATCCATTGCTATCGGGAGCAAGCCCCCTCCCACATTGGGTTTTGCATTTCTTCGGTTAAGTGTGCGAAACGTCTGCAATGGCTTGCGCCAGCAGCGTCAATCGCGTCGCATCGATCCCCGCGACGTTGGCCCGCCCCGAACTGACCATATACACGCTGTGTTTCTCGCGCAGTTGCTTGACCTGTTCGGCGCTCAATCCGGTATAGGAAAACATCCCACGTTGCGCGCCGATATGTGCAAAGCGTTCGGCCAGCCCGTGTGGCGCGAGGGCCTCCACCAGCCCGGCGCGTAACTGTGCGATGCGCGAGCGCATGGCTTCGACTTCGTCGCTCCACTGTGCCTTCAGCTTGGCATCGCCGAGGATCGTCGCGACGACTGCCGCGCCGTGATCCGGCGGAGTCGACCACAGGTTGCGCGCGATATTCGCCAACTGGCTGCGCACGTCCGTCAGCTTTTCGGCATCCGCCGCACACACGATCAGCGCGCCGACACGGTCGCTATACAGGCCGAAGTTCTTCGAGCAGGAGCTGGTGATCAACACTTCCGGCAGCTCGCTCGCGAACAGGCGCACCGCCCAGGCATCCTGCTCCAGGCCGTCGCCAAAGCCCTGGTAGGCGAAGTCGATCAGCGGCAGCAGGTGGCGCTCGCGCACGATCTGCAGGACCTGGCGCCAGTCAGCCTGGGACAGGTCGAAACCGGTCGGGTTATGGCAGCAGGCGTGCAGCAGCACCACGTCGCCCTCGGGCACCGTGGACAAGGTCGCCAGCATCGCGCTCACATCCAGGTGATTGTCCGCGCCGACGTAAGGGTAGTGACTGACCTTGATCCCGGCCTTGGCGAAGATGCTTTCGTGGATCGGCCAGGTCGGGTTGCTCAGCCATACGCCGCGGCCGGGCAGGCTGTGGGCGATAAAGTCGGCGCTCAGGCGCAGGGCGCCGGTGCCGCCTGGAGTCTGGGTCGCCCCGGCACGGTGTGCGCGCAGCAGCGTGGACTCGGCGCCGAGCACCAGTTCGCTGATCAATCTGCCGAACGCAGCGTCGCCGTGGCCGCCAATGTAGGTCTTGGTGGTTTGCTGCTCCACCAGGCGCTGCTCGGCGAGTTTCACGGAAGGGAGGATCGGTGTCAGCCCCTGGTCGTCCTTGTACACGCCCACGCCGAGGTCGAACTTGTTCGGGTTGGCATCCTGGGCATACAGGTCCATCAGCCCGAGGATCGGGTCGCCGGGCACGCGGCCAATCGCATCGAAGTGCATTATTTGCGGCCCTCGGCATCCTTGGCCACTTCGTCGGTGCGCGCGGCCATGATGAAGTCGTTGCGGTGCAGGCCTTTGATGGAGTGGCTCCACCAGGTCACCGTGACCTTGCCCCACTCGGTGAGCAGGCCTGGGTGGTGACCTTCGGCTTCTGAGATGGCGCCCATGGCGTTGGTAAAGGCCAGGGCGAACTTGAAGTTCTTGAACAGGAAAACCTTTTCCAGTTGCATGACGCCATCGCGGACTTCGATGTTCCAGTCGGGGATCTGCTTGAGCAGCACCGGCAGTTCTTCATCGCTGACTTGCGGGGCATCGGCGCGGCAGGCTTCGCAGTGGGCTTGGTTCAAGGTGGTCATGTGGGGTGTCCTGAATTCGAGTGTCTGGAAAACGGTCGTCAGTGGCGTCACCCTAAAGCAACGCGGGGCCAGGGAACAGATTCACCTGGTATCAAAACCTACGGTTCACGCCGCTTTGGGTTTGGGTGGGAACTTCGGTGCGTGCAGACCCAACTGCATGCCGCGCTCGACCATGCCCATGATGTCTTCCTGGGCGACATCGAACAGGCGCTTGAGTTCGGGCAAGACAAAATATAGCGGTTGCAGGATGTCGATGCGATACGGTGTACGCATCGCCTCCAGCGGGTCGAAGGCCTGGTGCTCGGGTTCGGACGACAGGCTGTACACCGTTTCCTTGGGCGACGACAAAATACCGCCACCGTAGATGCGCCGGCCTGCGGGCGTATCCACCAGGCCAAACTCGATGGTCATCCAGTACAGGCGCGCCAGGTACACGCGCTGCTCTTTGGTGGCCGCGAGGCCGAGCTTGCCGTAGGTGTGGGTGAATTCGGCGAACCAGGGATTGGTCAGCAGCGGGCAGTGGCCGAAGATCTCGTGGAAAATATCCGGCTCTTGCAGGTAGTCCAGTTCTTCACGGGTGCGAATAAAAGTCGCCACCGGAAATTGCTTGTTGGCGAGTAACTCAAAGAACGTCTGGAAGGGGATCAGCGCCGGCACGCGGGCGACTTGCCAGCCGGTGGTCTCGGCCAGCACCGTGTTGATTTCGCTCAGTTGCGGGATGCGGTCCAGGGGCAGGCCGAGCTTGTCGATGCCGTCCAGGTATTCCTGGCAGGCCCGGCCCTCGATCACCTTCAACTGGCGTGTGATCAGGGTGTTCCACACCGCGTGTTCTTCCGGCGGGTAGTGGATAAAACCTTGCGCATCGGGCTCGCGGGCCACGTAGTGCGTCTGCTTCATACGGCTCTCCTGCTAGGCATTCGTTCTTGTTATGTCCTGCGATGTACGTATTGATAACCCGATTGGGGTGAGATTCCAGCGGCCTGCGCAAGGGGACCGTAGGAAAATTTACCGATATTCGTAAAGTATTCGTTACGGAATGGCCGTTCATTGATGTGTTGGGCTGTGAAAAGACGGCTGACTGTCACATAATCTTGACGACTATCTGCGCCCAGCGACAAAAAGACGCGGCGCCTACCCTTCTTCGGGCCTTTTCATGCGTATCAAAGTGCATTGCCAGAACCGCATCGGCATCCTGCGGGACATTCTCAACCTGTTGGTGGAGTACGGCGTCAACGTCGCCAAGGGCGAGGTCGGCGGTGAGCATGGCAATGCCATCTACCTGTTCTGTCCGAATCTGGTGAACATGCAATTCCAGGCCTTGCGCCCGCAGTTCGAGGCGATTGCCGGGGTGTTTGGCGTAAAACGTGTGGGGCTCATGCCCAGTGAACGTCGGCACATGGAACTCAATGCGTTGCTCGGGGCCCTGGAGTTTCCGGTGCTGTCCATCGACATGGGCGGCTCGATCGTCGCCGCTAACCGCGCGGCCGCGCAGTTGCTCGGGGTGCGGGTGGATGAGGTGCCGGGCATCCCGCTGTCGCGTTACGCCGAGGATTTCGACTTGCCGGAACTGGTGCGCGCGAGCAAATCGCGGATCAATGGCCTGCGGGTCAAGGTCAAGGGTGACGTATTCCTGGCGGACATCGCGCCGCTGCAATCCGCCGAACACGACGACAGCGAAGCCATGGCCGGCGCAGTGTTGACCCTGCACCGTGCCGACCGCGTCGGTGAGCGCATCTACAATGTGCGCAAGCAGGAGCTGCGTGGCTTCGACAGCATCTTCCAGAGTTCCAAGGTCATGGCTGCCGTGGTCCGTGAGGCCCGACGCATGGCGCCGCTGGATGCGCCGCTACTAATAGAAGGCGAAACCGGCACCGGCAAGGAGCTGCTTGCCCGCGCCTGTCACTTGGCCAGCCCTCGTGGCCAATCGCCGTTGATGGCGCTCAATTGTGCCGGCTTGCCGGAGTCGATGGCCGAGACCGAGCTGTTCGGCTACGGCCCCGGCGCTTTTGAAGGGGCACGGGCCGAGGGCAAGCTGGGGCTGCTGGAGCTGACGGCGGGCGGTACGCTATTTCTTGATGGCGTCGGGGAAATGAGCGCGCGCCTGCAAGTGAAGTTGCTGCGGTTCCTGCAGGACGGTTGCTTTCGCCGAGTCGGCAGCGATGAAGAGGTGTACCTGGATGTGCGGGTGATCTGCGCAACCCAGGTGGACCTCTCGGAACTCTGCGCGCGGGGCGAATTCCGTCAGGACCTTTATCACCGCCTGAACGTGCTGTCGCTGCATATCCCGCCGCTGCGCGAATGCCTCGATGGCCTGGCGCCGCTGGTGGAACACTTCCTCGATCAAGCCAGCCGGCAGATCGGCTGCCCGTTGCCCAAATTGGCTTCGGCGGCCATGGAGCGACTCAGTCATTACCACTGGCCGGGCAATGTACGGCAGCTGGAAAACGTCCTGTTCCAGGCGGTTTCGCTGTGTGAGGGCGGGACGGTCAAGGCTGAACACATTCGTCTGCCGGACTATGGCGTGCGTCAGCCGCTTGGCGATTTCTCTCTGGAGGGCGGCCTGGAAGCCATCGTCGGCCGGTTTGAAAAGGCCGTGCTGGAAAGTCTGTATGCCGAACATCCCAGTAGTCGGCAGTTGGGCAAGCGCTTGGGCGTCTCCCATACAACGATTGCCAACAAGTTGCGGGATTATGGTTTGGGCAAGGAGGGCAAAACCCCTGAACACGCTGCTCGATAGACGCCATGTCCAGGGTTTTCTGCGAGGGGTGACACGGCGGCGTCAATACATCGCGTAGCTTGGATCTTGATGGATGAGCACGGTGTCATCTGTTTCTTTCTCAACCCAGGCCATGTAAGGCGCTTCATTGGGTGGGGGGGAAAAGAGTGTGGTCAGTGCGTAGTCTTTATGGTTCTGCAGTTTTTCAAGGCTCTGATTGATCTCCGGAGGAAGACGCCCGTACTTTCCGGATCTCAGTTCGTTGGCAGAAATCCCTTCGTTGTTATAGGTGGGTATAAGCATTGATAAGTCGATATGTTCAAGCAACGCTGAGCCATTGGGCGGAAATACCGTCCCCTCTGTAGAACTTTCGATTTCAATGGGGCTGCCGCCGTTTTCAGGGAACCATGCCAATGATCCGCTTATTGAGTCATTCTCCTCTTTAACGCGAGAGACCAATTGGTAGTTTTGGTTCTTATCCAGTTTTTCCAGTTCCCTGAGTGCGCTGTGCGATAACGCTCCAAACTTGCCGCTGCGTACATCGTTGGCGGACACGCCCAGGCCGGTCTCGATGGTCCTGCCGGGGATGTTGTCCAGCAGCTCCAGGAACGCCGAGGTCGTCGGGTCTAGGTCGCAACAGGGCGGCAGTGTCCCGGCATCGTATTCCCCAGCTCGGCTTTCCCAGTATTCTTTATTGTTAGGATTCAGCTCCGGGCGTACCTCCAACTCGCGCCGTTGTTCGGGTGATAGGCTGCTTAATGGCTCGAATCGGTCTAGAATTTCGTTATAAGAAAATTGTTTTTGCCAAGTTGTCGTCATGTGCGTATGGGGTGCATTATCAATACCAGGCATTTCAGTATCCTTGGAAAATAATAAGTTGATAAGGTGCGAGTGATCGGGAAGTAGTCGTGACCGCTTTGCGACGCACCGAAGTTACGGGTGCTGTATTTGAACGCCAAGTGGGTTTTGATCAGTAAATGTAAAAAGCTATCGGACTATTCTTGTTTGGAGTTGGCTTTGTCGGGGTTTTATAAAAATCAAGCCAGCTACATATGTACTCACGCATTTACCGGGCCGTCAGGCATATGGTTTTTTTGGCGCTTGTAATGGTCGGACAACAAAACCTCGGTCCCATCGTTTCGAGGTGGCCAACGGGGAGGGCAAGTGCCCAGTGGCTTGCCAAGTGTTTCAGCGGTTCGGCGTGCTCCGCGCTCCACCCATGCGTAGCGCTTGAGCGCCGGGAAAAGCCTGCGGGACACCAAGCGTTGCCGTCTGCGGCATAACTCCGCCGTTTTTTCGACTCCGCCTGGGCCTGCCTTTTTTCACGTCTTGCCGCAAACCCTTGCCCCGCCTGGGCTTTCTGCACTTTTTGAAAGTTGGTTCGCAAATTGCTTAAGCCTCATCAGTACAGCGGTGGGCGGCAAGCGTCCGTCAGAAAGAGGATAGAGCGTGGACAAGTACCTTTACGTGGCAATGACCGGCGCCAGCCAGAATGCTCTGGCGCAGAAGGCCCATGCCAACAATCTGGCGAACATTTCCACCAACGGCTTCCAGCGTGACCTTGAGCAGGCGCGCTCGATGCCGGTGTTCGGTGACAGCTTTCCGGCGCGGGCGTTTGCCATGACCGAGCGGCCTGCCACCGACTTCTCTCCGGGTGCCATGATCGAAACCGGTCGTGACCTCGATGTGGCGGTCAGCGGTGACGGTTGGATGGCCGTGCAAACCCCCGATGGCAGCGAAGCCTACGTGCGCAGCGCCAGCATGAATGTGGATGCGCTCGGCGTGCTGCGGGCCGGCAATGGCATGCCGATCATGGGCAACGGTGGTCCGATCGCCGTGCCGCCGCAGCAGAAGATCGAAGTAGGCGCCGACGGCACCGTCAGCATCCGCGCAATGGGTGAAGGCCCGCGGGTGATGGCTGAAGTGGACCGGATCAAGCTGGTCCAGCCCGACCTCAAGAACATGACCAAAGGCCTGGACGGCACCATCCACACCAAGGACGGCCAGCCGGCCCAGGCCGACGCGAACGTCAAGCTGACCTCGGGGTTCCTGCAGGCGAGCAACGTCAATGCGGTGGAAGAAATGACCGCGGTGCTGGCGCTTTCCAAGCAGTTCGAGCTGCACATCAAGATGATGAACAGCGCTAAAGAAGACGACCAGGCCATGACCCGCGTTCTGGCGATGAGCTGATCGCGGTTTCACTGAATACTAATTTTGCGGCGCAGCGCCAACAAACAGGCGCACGAAGGAGAACAGCATGCTTCCGGCTCTATGGGTTGCCAAAACAGGTCTGTCCGCCCAGGACACCAACCTGACCACCATCTCCAACAACCTGGCGAACGTTTCGACCACGGGCTTCAAACGTGATCGCGCCGAGTTCCAGGACCTGCTCTATCAGATCAAGCGCCAGCCAGGCGCCCAGTCGACCCAGGACAGCGAACTGCCGTCGGGCCTGCAATTGGGTACCGGTGTGAAGATCGTCGGCACCCAGAAGAACTTCACGGCCGGTAACCTGCAGCAAACCGGTCAGCCTCTGGATATGGCGATCAACGGCAAAGGGTTCTTCCAGATCCTGCAACCAGACGGGACGACGTCCTACTCTCGTGATGGTTCTTTCCACCTGGACTCCAACGGCCAGATCGTCACGTCCAACGGTTTCGCCCTGGAACCGGCCATTATCGTGCCGGCCAATGCCCAGACCTTCACCGTCGGCAACGATGGCACCGTGTCCATCACCGTGGCGGGCAACCCGGCGTCGCAAGTGATCGGCAACCTGCAAACCGCCGACTTCATCAACCCGGCCGGCCTGCAAGCCATCGGCGGCAACCTGTTCCTGGAAACCGCCTCCAGTGGCGCACCGCAAATCGGCACCCCGGGCCTGAACGGTTTTGGTACCACGCTGCAAAGCACCCTGGAAACCTCCAACGTCAGCACGGTGGAAGAGATGGTCAACATGATCACCACTCAGCGCGCCTACGAGATGAACTCCAAGGTGATTTCCACCGCCGACCAGATGCTTTCGTTCGTTACGCAGAATCTGTAATCAAGTCTATGGGGCGCTCCTGAGGGCGCCTGCAACACCGTGAGGTTAGGGTCATGAATCGCTATGTTTCCGTTCTGGCATTGAGTGGGATTGCCGTGCTCGCGGGCTGTGTCGCCCCGACGCCAAAACCCAATGACCCGTACTACGCGCCGGTGTTGCCACGCACACCGCTGCCGGCGGCGGCCAATAACGGCTCGATCTACCAGGCCGGTTTCGAACAGAACCTGTACGGCGACCGCAAGGCGTTCCGGGTCGGTGACATCATCACCATCACCCTCAACGAGAAGACCACGGCCAGCAAGAACGCCAACTCCCAGGTGGGCAAGACCAGCAAGACCGGTATTGGCCTGACCTCGTTGTTTGGTGCCGTGCCGAACACCAACAACCCCTTGGGCAGTGGCGACTTGAGTTTGAGCGCAGGCTACAGCGGTGACCGCGCCACCAACGGCAAGAGCTCCGCTGGGCAGAACAACAGCCTGACCGGTTCGATCACCGTGACGGTGGCCGATGTATTGCCCAACGGCATCATCGCCGTGCGCGGTGAGAAGTGGATGACCCTCAACAGTGGTGACGAGCTGGTACGCATCGCCGGCATGGTCCGTGCCGATGACATTGCCACCGACAACACGGTGCCTTCGACGCGTATTGCCGATGCGCGCATTACCTACTCGGGTACGGGTTCGTTTGCTGATGCGAGTCAGCCGGGCTGGTTCGACCGTTTCTTCCTTAGCCCGCTGTTCCCTTTCTAGGTGGCCACTTTGAAATTCAAACAGCTGATGGCGGCGGCACTGTTGCTGTCCCTGAGCGCAGTCGCCCAGGCTGAACGCCTGAAAGACATCGCCAGCATTTCCGGCGTGCGTTCTAACCAGTTGATCGGCTACGGCCTGGTGGTCGGGCTTAACGGTACGGGTGACCAGACCACCCAGACCCCGTTCACCCTGCAGACCTTCAACAACATGCTCTCGCAGTTCGGCATCAAGGTGCCGTCGGGCTCGGGCACCGTGCAATTGAAAAACGTCGCGGCCGTGTCCATCAGTGCCGATTTGCCGGCGTTCTCCAAGCCGGGTCAGGTGGTGGACATTACCGTGTCGTCCATCGGTAACTCGAAAAGCCTGCGCGGCGGCACCCTGTTGATGACGCCGCTCAAAGGTATCGACGGCAACGTCTACGCCATCGCCCAGGGCAACCTGGTGGTGGGCGGGTTTGACGCCGAAGGTCGCGACGGTTCGAAGATTACGGTGAACGTGCCATCGGCCGGGCGCATCCCTGGCGGCGCCACGGTTGAACGCACCGTGCCCAGCGGCTTCAACCAGGGCAACAGCCTGACCCTGAACCTCAACCGTTCCGACTTCACCACCGCCAAGCGCGTGGTCGACAAGATCAACGACATGCTCGGCCCTGGCGTCGCCCAGGCCATCGACGGCGGCTCGATCCGGGTCACTGCGCCGCTGGACCCAAGCCAGCGCGTGGATTACCTGTCGATCCTGGAAAACCTCGAGGTCGACCCCGGTCAGGCAGTGGCCAAGGTCATTATCAACTCGCGCACCGGCACTATCGTGATCGGCCAGAACGTCAAAGTGTCGCCGGCCGCGGTGACCCACGGCAGCCTGACCGTGACCATTACCGAAGACCCGATCGTCAGCCAGCCTGGGCCGTTGTCCAATGGCCAGACCGCCGTGGTACCTCGCTCGCGGGTGAACGCCCAGCAAGAAGCCAAGCCGATGTTCAAGTTCGGCCCCGGCACCACCCTGGACGAGATTGTCCGCGCGGTGAACCAGGTGGGCGCGGCGCCCGGCGACTTGATGGCGATCCTCGAAGCATTGAAACAGGCCGGCGCCTTGCAAGCCGACCTGATTGTGATCTGAGGCCATGGCCATGGATATGCGCAACAGCGGGATCAGCAGCACGGCGGACTCGGGGTCTTATTCCGACCTGAACCGGCTTAACCAGCTCAAGGTCGGCGCCGACAAGAACAGCGACGGCAACATGCGCAAAGTGGCGCAGGAGTTCGAGTCGCTGTTCCTCAGCGAGATGCTCAAGTCGATGCGCTCGGCCACCGACGCCCTGGGCAAGGACAATCCGCTGAACACTCCGGCCGCCAAGCAGTACCAGGAAATGTACGACCAGCAGTTGGCTGTCTCGATGTCCCGCGAAGGCGGGGGTATCGGCCTGGCCGACGTGCTGATGCGTCAGATGCAGAAGAACAAGCCGGTGGACGCTCAGGCGGCCACCTTGCAGGGCCCGGCGGCGGCTGAGCCGGTGAAGAAAGTCGACGTACCGACGGAAATCGCCGCCGGCACCCAGGCGACCGGGCCGCTGGGCCGCTCCAATGGCCAGCGCCCACTGTGGGCCTACCGCGTGGCTGTCCCCGAAGGCGCCAGCGCTCACACCAACGATGTGGCACTGATGAACCAGCGCCGTCTCGCCTTGCCGAGCAAACTGACCGATCGACTGCTCGCCGGCATCGTGCCGAGCGCGCCGGTCGCGATCGATGCCAATCGCGCGCCACTGCGTAACAGCGTCGCCGATGACAACGTGATCAACAGCAGCGCACGCAGTTTTGCCGTGCCCAGCGGCCGCATGCAGGTCTACGGCCGCGCCGTGGCCCAGCCGCCGTTGGCCCCGGCGAAGAAAGCCTTCAGTTCCCAGGACGAATTTGTCGCCACCATGTTGCCGATGGCCAAGGCTGCCGCGGCGCGTATCGGTGTCGATCCGAAGTACCTGGTGGCCCAGGCCGCCCTGGAAACCGGTTGGGGCAAGTCGGTGATGCGCGCCGACGACGGCAGCAGCAGCCACAACCTGTTCGGTATCAAGGCCGGCCAGAGCTGGCAGGGCGGCCAGGCCCGCGCGATCACCAGCGAGTTTCGCGATGGCGCGATGGTCAAGGAAACGGCGCAGTTCCGTTCCTACGATTCCTACCAGGACAGCTTCCATGACCTGGTGACGTTGTTGCAAAGCAATGATCGCTATAAAGAAGTTGTGAAGTCAGCCGACAACCCGGAACAGTTTGTGCGCGAGTTGCAAAAAGCCGGCTATGCCACCGATCCGGATTACGCCAGCAAGATTTCGCAGATTGCCAAAACGATGAACAGCTACCAGAACTACGCTGCCGCGGGCGCGACCACTCATTTATAAGGTCTGAATCATGAGTTTGCTCAATATCGGGATGTCGGGGCTAAACGCCGCTCAAGGATCGTTGTCGGTCTTAAGTAACAACATCGCCAACGCCAATGCCGCAGGCTACTCGCGTCAGCAGACCACTCAGAGCGCCAGCGCTTCGAACCAGTACGGCGGTGTGTTCATCGGCAGTGGCACGACGTTGGCGGATGTGCGCCGGGTCTATAACGAATTCCTGGACGCGGCCTACCAGAACAGCACGTCGCTCAACAGCGATGCCAAGGCTTATGCCGATCAGGTCAGTGCTGTCGACAAAACCTTGTCGGACAAGACCACCGGCATGTCCTCGGTACTCAGTGCATTCTTCTCCGCGGTGCAGACCGCGGCCGCCAACCCCAGTGACACGTCCGCCCGGCAGGTGCTGCTGACCAGCGCGCAGACCCTGAGCAACCGGTTCAACTCGATCTCCTCCCAGTTGAACCAGCAGAAAGAGTCGATCAACGGCCAGTTGAGCACCATGAGTGATCAGGTCAATCAGTTGACCTCCTCGATTGCCTCGCTCAACAAGCAGATCAGTCAGGTCCAGGGCTCGACCAACACCGCGCCGGCCAATTTGCTGGATGCGCGTAATGAAGCCGTGCGCTCGCTCAATGAGCTGGTGGGGGTGACCACCAGTGAAAAGAACGGTGTGTTCAGTGTCAGCACCGGCTCGGGCCAGTCCCTGGTGCTGGGCGACCAGTCCAACAGCATTTCCGCCGTGCCGAGCAAGAGCGACACCAGCCAGTACACCATTGAGTTGAACGTGGGCGGCGGGACCTCTGTGGACCTGGGCAACGTGCTGTCCGGCGGCAGCATCGGCGGGTTGCTGCGTTATCGCAGTGATGCGCTGATGCCGGCCATCAATGATCTGGGGCGTATCGCTCTGGCGACGGCCGATACGGTCAACAATCAGTTGGGCCAAGGCCTGGACCTGAATGGCGACTTCGGCACCTCGCTGTTCAAGGACATCAACAGCGCGACAGCGATTGCCCAGCGCAGCCAGGGCGCCGTTGGTAACAGCAGTGCTGGCAACCTGAATGTGAGCATCGCCGATACCAGCAAGCTGTCGACCTATGACTATAAGGTCACCTTCAGCAGCGCCAACAATTACACCGTGGTGCGTTCCGACGGCAAGGCCATGGGCGCGTTCGACGTCACCACCACGCCGCCGCCGGTGATCGATGGGTTCACCTTGGCGTTGGATGGCAAGGGGGCGATGGCGGCGGGCGATAGCTTCAAGGTCAGCCCCACCGCGACTGGCGCCACCCATATCGGCACCGATATGACGGACTCCAATAAAATCGCGTTTGCCGGGCCTTTACTGGGCGAAAGCAGTAAAACCAATCAGGGGACTGGCACTTTCACACCACCGAGCCTGACGCTGCCGATCGACATTCATGGCGGTGCGACTACCGCTCAACTGCGCGCCGGGATTGAACACTCAATGCCGGTGAAGATGGTCTTCGGCAAGCCGGCAGCCGACGGTACCCAGGCCTACACGCTCAACGATGCTCAGGGCAACTCGATAGGCAGCGGCACGATTGTGCCGGGCCAGGGTAACAAGATCACCGTCAACGTACCGATGCGCGATGCCAGTGGTGCGCTCGTCGTACCGGCCGCGAGCTTCGGTTTCGATACGACCGTCGGCGGCTCGCCGACCGATGGCGACAGCACCACGTTCTCGTTCAATGCCTCCGGCAGGTCGGACAACCGAAATGCCCAGGAACTGCTCAATCTGCAGACCAAGGCCTCGGTCGGTCTGGCCGATGGCAGCGGGGGCGGGGTGAGCCTGGTCGCGGCCAACAGCCGCCTGGTGTCCACCGTGGGGGCCAAGGCCGCCTCGGCCACTACTGACACCACGGCCACCGGCGCGTTGTTGACGGCCAACAAAAACGCACGCAACTCGGTGTCCCAGGTCAACCTGGATGAAGAGGCGGGCGACATGATCAAGTTCCAGCAGTACTACACCGCGTCGTCGCAGATCATCAAGGCTGCGCAAGAAACCTTCACTACGCTGATCAATAGTCTTTAAGGGAGTCTGGGACGATGCGAATTTCTACACAGCAGTATTTCGAAACCAGCTCCGCCAAGTATACGGATAACTATTCCAGTGTGGTGAAGGCCCAGGATCAGGCCAGTTCCGGTGTGCGTGTGCAAACCGCCGCGGATGATCCGGTGGCGGCCGCCCGTTTGTTGTTGTTGCAACAGCAGAAAGACATGCTGGGTCAGTTCAATGGCAATATCACCAGCCTGAAAAACTCCCTGACCAACGAAGAAAGCGTGCTCAGCTCGATCAACGATGCCTTGCAGCGCGCCACTCAGTTGGCCCTGCGTGCCGGCGGCTCGATCAGCGATGCCGATCGCCGCTCGATTGCCAGTGAAGTCGGGGCGATCGAGGATCAGGTCCTGGGCATGCTCAACAGCAAGGACTCTTCCGGCAACTACTTGTTTTCCGGTTCCAAGACCCAGACCCCGCCCTACAGCCGCAACAATGACGGCACTTACAGTTATCAAGGCGATGAAACGCCGCTGACCCTGCAAGTCTCCAATACGTTGAAGATCAGCGCCGGTGATACCGGCAAGACCATTCTGGAGGGCGCCGCCAACACCAGTCGCACCCAGGCCACATGGCTTGCCCCTGTGCCTCAGACGGTGCCGCCGACGGTCAATGACAACAAGGTTGCGCTGTCGGCCGGCTTGGTGACTTCAAGCGCCGACTACTCCAACAAGTTCGCCGACGGCCAGCCGTACAAGCTGACCTTTACCAGCAGCACCCAATACAAGGTGTCCGATAAGAACGGCACTGACGTGACCTCGGAGATTGCGGGTAACGGCACCTTCGATGCCACCAAGGAAGGCAGCACCAGCGTGGCACTGCGTGGGGTGAAGTTCGACATCACCATGGGCCTCGGGGATGTTGCCCCGGGCGCCAACTCCGATGCGCTGGTCAAGGATCGCTCGTTCAGCCTGGAAGCCAAGCCGGATACGTTCAGTATCTCGCGCACGCCAAGCAACACGTCTACTGCGCAATTGAACGGTGCCACCGTGTCCAACCAGACGGACTATGCCAGCACGTTCCCGAGCAACAGCGGGGCGCTGATCAAGTTCACCAGCGCGACCGCCTACGAGGTGTACGCCCAACCCTACACGGCCGCTAGCAAAACCATTGCCACCGGTGATACCGGTGGTGGTACGACCTTGACGGCGGCCGGGGTGACGTTTGACATCAGCGGCGGTACGCCACAAGCGGGCGATCAGTTTTCCGTCGGTGCCAATACCCAGAAAACGCAGAATGCGCTGGACACCCTCGGCCAATTGCGCAAGGCACTGGAGCTGCCGGCCGACGGTAATCCGGCGGCGACGGTCAAGCTCAAGGACGTGCTGGATGCCTCCATCAGCAACTTGGCCAACTCAATGTCCCAGATCACTAACGTGCGCGGTGACATCGGTGCGCGGGGGAACGCCCTGGATATTCAGTCCGGCGAAAACACCAGCGTCGGTCTGGCCAACACCAGCACCATGAGTGACCTGGCTAACGTCGACATGGGAGAGGCGGCGATCAATCTGACGCTGCAGCAGACCATGTTGCAGGCTTCACAGCTGGCCTTCGTTAAAATTTCCCAGTTGAGCCTGTTCAGCAAAATGTGATTTCAGCGTGACAACACCGCGGCCCGCTCTGGAAACAGGGTGGGCCGTTGTCGTTTTTACGGCTCAATTGTTCAAAGGTTTTGCATAAACCGCACAAAATTGAGTGACCTGTGAGTCATAAAGCGCATCTTCACTGTATCGTATGAAAAGGATAAGTCGTCACAGGGTCCTTGCGGGACGGCTTTCAGCGAAATTGTCATGGGGTTATCCCCTTTATTGTCAGCACTCCAGGCGTCGTCCGAGGGGTGTTCTCCAGCTATTTAGTATTGGGAAGCCACAATGATTGGCATAAAAAGCATCGCCAGTTACGTGCCGGCCGACGGGATCGATAATTACGCCCAGGGTGCCAAATTCGCCAAGGATGAAGAGTTCATCATTGGCAAGATCGGGTCGGCATTCCTGCCGCGCAAGGAAGCTGGGCAGGAGACCTCCGACCTGTGTGTCGAAGCGGTCAATGCATTGTTTGCCAACAACCCGCAGTTGAAGCGTGAGTCCATCGACGCGCTGATCGTCGTCACCCAGAACGGCGACGAAGAGGGCTTGCCCCACACCGCCGCCATCGTCCAGGACAAGCTCGGCCTGCCGACTCACGTCGCTGCCTTTGACCTTTCCCTGGGTTGCTCCGGCTACGTCTATGGCATCTACGCGATGAAGGGCTTCATGGAGGCCACCGGCCTGAAGAACGGCCTGCTGATCACCGCCGATCCGTATTCGAAGATCGTCGACCCGGAAGACCGCAACACCACCATGCTGTTCGGCGATGCCGCCACCGCGACCTGGATGGGTGAAGATGCCTCGTGGTTGCTCGGCAAGGCCAAGTTCGGCACCGACGGCTCCGGCGCACCGCACTTGAAAGTCAGCGACGGCGTGTTCTTCATGAATGGCCGCCAGGTGTTCAACTTCGCCTTGCTCAAAGTGCCGGCGCACTTGCACGCGCTGCTCGATGAGTCGGACCTCAAGGCCGACGACATCGATGCCTTCTGCATTCACCAGGGCAGTGCGGCGATCGTCGACGCCGTGGCGCGGCGTTTCGAAGATGCGCCAGTGGAAAAATTCATCAAGGACATGGTCGAGACCGGCAACACCGTGTCGTCGAGCATTCCGTTGCTGCTGGAAAAGCACGCGATGGACTCCACCTGGAAACGCGTGGCAATCAGCGGATTTGGGGTGGGCCTGTCCTGGGGCTCGGCGATTCTCTATCGTCCGTGACGCTTAAATAGGTTGCACGCGCTTCAAGCATGAAGACGCCGATGATCGAACGATCATCGGCGTTTTTTATTTGGCGCCAGAAAAACCAATGAAATCAGGCCTTTTTGCCGGACTAAGCCCTTGAATTACAAGGGGTGGCACGGTGCTAGTAAAAAAAATCAAAAAACTCCTCAAGCAACCGGCTACCACGACGATAACTATTACGTAGGTTCTCTAGGCCACACCCGGCGGTTGCCAGGGCCGGAAGCCGCAGTATCCATCCAACGAGGATTTCGTCATGGCTTTAACAGTAAACACCAACATTGCTTCCATCACTACCCAGGGCAACCTGAACAAAGCTGGCAGCTCCCTGGCCACTTCCATGCAGCGCCTGTCTTCCGGCCTGCGTATCAACAGCGCTAAAGACGACGCTGCCGGCTTGGGTATTGCTACCCGCATGACTAGCCAAATCAACGGCCTGGGTCAAGCAGTCAAGAACGCCAACGATGGTATCTCCATCGCGCAAACCGCTGAAGGCGCAATGCAGGCTTCGACCGACATTCTGCAAAAAATGCGTACCCTGGCTCTGTCTTCGGCTACTGGCTCCCTGAGCACCGACGACCGTAAGTCGAACAACGACGAATACCAGGCTCTGACTTCGGAACTGACCCGTATCTCGCAAACCACCACTTTCGGCGGCCAGAAACTGCTGGACGGTTCGTACGGTACTAAAGCTATCCAAGTTGGCGCCAACGCTAACGAAACCATCAACGTAAGCCTGGACAACGTTGCTGCCAACAACATCGGTTCGCAGCAGATCAACAGCCTGGGCATTACCCCTGGTGCTGGTGTTGCTGGTGGCGCAATCGCTGTGACTGGTAACGGTCAGTCTACCAGCGTAACCGTAGCTGCCGCTGCTTCCGCTAAAACCATCGCTGCCCAACTGAGTGGCGCCGTCGGTGGCCTGAGCGCTACTGCCAGCACTGAAGCTCAGTTCGTTGTCGGCGCGGGTGCTGCTGCTGCTCCGGCTTCGTTCACCATGACCGTTGGCGGCCAAGCCACCACGTTCGTCGGTGTGAAAGATACCGCCAGCCTGGCTGACCAACTGAAGTCGAACTCCGCCAAACTGGGTATCAGCGTTAACTACGATGAATCCAAAGGCACTCTGTCGGTTAAATCCGACACCGGTGAAAACCTGGCCTTCAGCGCTTCGACCGCTGCCGGTACCATCACTGTTGCGACCAAAGACGGTTCCGGTACCTACGGTACTGCTACTGCCCTGGCTGACGGCATCATCGCTACCGGTGCTGTGAACATGAACTCCTCCAAGGGTTACTCCCTGGAAGGTGCTGGTGTGACCGGTCTCTTCGGTGCCGCGACTTCCGCTGCCTCGGCCAAGACCTCCGTATCGCAGACCGACGTGACTGACGCCACCAAGGCTCAGAACGCTGTGTCCGTGATCGACCAGGCTATCGCTACCATCTCCAGCTCCCGTTCGGGCCTGGGTGCTGTTCAGAACCGTCTGACCAGCACTGTGGATAACCTGACCAACATCCAGAAAAACACTACATCTGCCCGTAGTACTGTTCAGGACGTCGACTTCGCTTCCGAAGCCGCTGAACTGACCAAGCAGCAAACCCTGCAGTCGGCTTCCACCGCGATCCTGTCGCAGGCTAACCAACTGCCATCCGCTGTACTGAAGCTGCTTCAGTAATCACGGCACTGGGTAAATGATGGGGGGGCGCGTTTACGTGCCCTTTCGTCTTTTCCAATCAGAGGAGATTGGGCATGGACATGAATGTAAAACTGAACTTGTCTTATCCGCCACAGGCCCCTCAAGGCCCCGTGGCACCTGTGGTTGCTGACAAAGACAAGACTAAGGTTGAGCCGGCCGCGCCAACCACGGATAAGCCCCAAAAGGGCGATCTGGAAAAAGCGGTCACCGATATTAAAGAATTCGTACAAGCGGCCCAGCGTAATCTGGATTTTTCCATTGATGATTCCACCCATAGGGTTGTGGTCAAGGTCATTGCCACCGACACCGGTGAAGTGATCCGCCAGATTCCCTCGGAAACGGCCTTGAAGCTGGCGCAAAGTTTGTCCAGCGCCAGTCACGTATTGTTTGACGACAAGGCTTGAGCTGGCATGAAAATTGTTGCTGTTACGGCTTGAAGTGTTCTTTGTCAAGATAACGGCAGCCACCGTAAAGGAGAAAGATGATGGCGGGTACAACGATTACTGGCGTGGGGTCGGGCTTCGACACTCAGGCGATTGTGAAGTCCCTGGTAGATGCCGAGCGAGCGCCGAAACAGGCACAGATCAACACCCAATCGCAAAAGGCAACTACCCAGCTGTCGTCGATCGGCAAGATCCAGGCTGCCCTGGACGCCTTCCGTGGTGCGCTGACCAGCATGGGCACCGACAACAGCTTCAGCGGCTTGACCGGTACCTCTTCGGACGAAAAGGTCGCCACCATGACGGCCAACCAAGGTGCGGCGAACGGCAGCTTCTCGCTGATCGTCAACCAGCTGGCCACGCCTTCGAAGCTATCGACCAAAACGTTTGCCGGTGGCCAGTCGACAGTCGTCAACGCCGGCACCACGCCGACAACGCTGACAATCACGCAGTCGGGCAAGAACTTTGATTTGAGTGTGCCGGCAGGCGCGACACTGCAACAGGTGCGTGATTCGATCAACTCCACGTTCGGCACCGCCGGCCTGAGTGCCAACATCCTCACCGACTCCACCGGTTCGCGTCTGATCCTGACCTCCACCAATGGCGGGGTCGGTTCGGACCTGACGATGTCGGGCAACTCTGGGATTGATACCGGCTACACGGTAGTCAGCCCGCCTCAGAACGCCAAGTACACTATCGATGGCATTGCGGCGGAGTCCAAGTCCAACAGCATCACGGATGCGGTGAGTGGGGTAAGCATCAAGTTGCTGTCGCTGTCGCCTACGGTCACGGCCAACGATCCGAATACAACCAACCCGCTTCGTACAGCCATGACCATCTCGGTCAGCACCAGCGCCACCGCGCTGAAGTCCGGGGTCAAGGGCTTCGTCGACACCTACAACGCTCTGCTCAAGGCCATGAACGCCGAGACCAAGGTCACCAAGGATGCTGCCGGTAACTCCATCGCCGCAACCCTGACTGGCGACTCGACCATGCGTACCTTGCAGTCGTCGATCCGCAACGAGTTCAACGCACTGTCCGGCAACGGCACCTTGAAGTCCCTGGCGCAGTTTGGCGTCACGACCGACCAGGACACCGGGGCGCTGAGTATCGACAGCAAGCAGTGGGATAAGGCTGTCGCCACCAATGCTGCCGACATCAACAGTATTTTCAGCGGCAAGACCGGCTTGCTGGCGCGCCTGACGGCGGCTACCGATGGCTACGCCAAGGCCTCCACCGGGATTCTGGCGACGCGCACGACTTCGTTGGCCGACAGCCTGAAAGACCTGACCAAGCAGCAAACCGATCTGGATGATCGTCTCACGACGATGCAGGACTCCTTGACCCGCAAGTACACGGCCATGGACACGCTGGTGGCGCAGTTGCGGCAACAGAGCAGCAGCATCCTTGGCACGCTCAGTGCGCTGAGCAACTCCAAAAGCAGCAGCTGATTGAATGTGCGTGAAAAAGCCCGGGTCCGTTGACCTGGGCTTTGTTCTTTATAGCGCCGGCGGGTTAAAGTTTTTTGCGATCCAGTCGACATAATGGTTACTGCAACCCATCTAGCTGTTGCCTGTCACGAGGTAGAAACATGAATCCCATGAGAGCCCTTCGCCAATATCAGAAGGTCAATTCCCATGCTCAGATCTCCGAAGCCAGCCCGCATCGCCTGGTGCAAATGCTGATGGAGGGCGGTCTGGACCGTATGGCGCAAGCCAAA
Source organism: Pseudomonas sp. GV105 (assembly GCF_003058185.1). Classification (NCBI taxonomy): domain Bacteria; kingdom Pseudomonadati; phylum Pseudomonadota; class Gammaproteobacteria; order Pseudomonadales; family Pseudomonadaceae; genus Pseudomonas; species Pseudomonas sp. GV105. The sequence goes on along the minus strand of NZ_QBUF01000004.1, from coordinate 199,793 downwards.
GGGGCGCTGGCGCGTGGCGATATCGCTCAGAAGGGCCTGATGCTCGGCAAGGCTTCTGACATCCTCATTGGCCTTCGTGATGGCCTGGATGCGGAAAAAAGCGACAACAAGGAATACGTCCAGCAATTGGACGGTCTATATGTCTATATGACCAACCGTCTGATGGAAGCCAATTTGCACAACGATGTCGACATGATCGACGAAGTCGCTCGTCTGTTGATTACCGTCAAAGAAGGCTGGGATGCCATTGCCGCACCACAAGGTGCCGCACAGTAAGGCCTCGGCCTTGAGGAACTGATCATGAGCCAAGCACTGCAACGCATCGATGAAACCCGCGAAGCCCTGATCGGCGCGCTGGCGGAGCGCAACTGGGAAGCCGTTGGCGAACTGGACCTGGGCTGTCGCGCGGTGATTGATCAGGTACTCAGCGAAGCGCCGGTGGACGAGGACGCCCTGCGGGAAAAGCTGGAGAGCTTGCTGGCGGTGTATCAGCAGTTGCTTGAGGTGACGACCGGTGAGCGCCAGGCGATTTTCGAAGAGATGTCGCAGATCAACCGAGCGGAAAGTGCGTCAAAGGTTTACCATTTGTTCGGCTGAATGGGCTCAGTTAATCCGAACGGTGCGTCATATATTTGACTGTGCCAGCATTTTTGACTTAACTAGTGCTGTTTTCAGATTTCAGACGTCTAGTAAGGTAAGAAATCTTACAAACGTCTAGATTGCCCTCACTCTGGGGCAGAGCGTTTTACTAGGGAAGTTGCTATTGCATGTGGCGTGAAACCAAAATTCTGCTGATTGATGACGATAGCGTCCGCCGCCGCGATTTAGCGGTGATTTTAAATTTTCTTGGCGAAGAAAATCTGCCCTGCGGTAGCCATGATTGGCAGCAGGCGGTCAGCTCGTTGTCCTCGAGCCGTGAAATCATTTGTGTACTGATCGGGACGGTAAACGCTCCTGGCGCAGTTCTGGGCTTGTTAAAGACACTGTCAACCTGGGATGAGTTCCTTCCGGTGTTGCTGATGGGCGATATTTCTTCGCTCGACCTGCCGGAAGACCAGCGCCGCCGGGTGTTGTCCGCCCTGGAAATGCCGCCCAGCTACAGCAAGTTGCTCGACTCCCTGCACCGCGCCCAGGTCTATCGCGAGATGTACGACCAGGCCCGTGAGCGCGGTCGTCACCGCGAACCCAACCTGTTCCGCAGCCTCGTCGGCACCAGCCGGGCGATCCAGCACGTGCGCCAGATGATGCAGCAAGTGGCCGATACCGACGCCAGTGTGCTGATCCTCGGCGAGTCGGGCACCGGCAAGGAAGTGGTCGCGCGCAACCTGCACTATCACTCCAAGCGCCGCGACGGGCCCTTTGTGCCGGTCAATTGCGGGGCGATCCCGGCAGAGCTGCTCGAAAGCGAACTGTTCGGCCACGAGAAGGGCGCCTTTACCGGGGCGATCACCAGCCGTGCCGGGCGTTTCGAGCTGGCCAACGGCGGCACGCTGTTCCTCGACGAAATCGGCGACATGCCGCTGCCGATGCAGGTCAAGCTGTTGCGCGTGTTGCAGGAGCGCACCTTCGAACGTGTGGGCAGCAACAAGACCCAGAGCGTCGACGTGCGGATCATTGCGGCTACCCACAAGAACCTCGAAAGCATGATCGAGGTCGGCAGCTTCCGCGAAGACCTCTATTACCGCCTCAACGTGTTCCCGATCGAGATGGCCCCGCTGCGTGAGCGCGTGGAAGACATCCCGTTGCTGATGAACGAACTGATCTCGCGCATGGAGCACGAAAAGCGCGGTTCGATCCGCTTCAATTCGGCAGCGATCATGTCCCTGTGCCGCCATGGCTGGCCGGGCAACGTCCGCGAGCTGGCCAACCTGGTGGAGCGCATGGCGATCATGCATCCCTACGGTGTGATCGGCGTGGTCGAGCTGCCGAAGAAATTCCGCTACGTCGACGAAGAAGACGAGCATCTGGTGGACAGCCTGCGCAGCGACATGGAAGAGCGGATCGCCATCAACGGTCATACCCCGGACTTCGGTGCCACCGCGATGCTGCCGCCGGAAGGCCTTGACCTCAAAGACTACCTCGGCAACCTTGAGCAAGGGTTGATCCAGCAGGCCCTGGACGACGCCAACGGCATCGTCGCGCGTGCCGCCGAGCGCCTGCGCATCCGTCGAACCACCCTGGTGGAAAAGATGCGCAAGTACGGGATGAGCCGTCGAGACGGTGATGAACAGGCAGATGATTGACGCCTGTTTTTCAAGTAACTGAAAACTAAGCGCATTTTTTTAGGCACGGGTATTGCTACAGCCCTCGCAACGTTCCGTTTAACTGACGGTCAGCCAAGCGAGAGAGCATGATGCCCCACGCCGCCCAACTACCTTCGGCCCCTGAACTCCAGGGGCCTGTCCCGTCCGCCGAACAGCTCAGCCGGCATGGCCTTGAGCAGGCGTTCTCGCTGTTCAGTCAGATGTCCAGCCAGTTGACCGACTCCTACAGCCTGCTGGAAGCGCGGGTCTCCGAACTCAAGGGCGAGTTGGCGGTGGTCAGTGCCCAGCGCATGGAAGAGCTGGCCGAGAAAGAGCGCCTGGCCAACCGTCTGCAGAACCTGCTCGATCTGTTGCCTGGCGGTGTGATCGTCATCGACGACCAGGGCCGTGTGCGCGAAGCCAACCCGGCCGCCTGCGACCTGCTCGGACTGCCGTTGGAGGGCGAACTGTGGCGCCATGTCATCAGCCGCTGCTTCGCGCCGCGTGAAGATGACGGCCATGAAATCTCCCTCAAGGATGGGCGCCGCTTGTCCATCGCCACTCGCTCCCTGGACGCGGAGCCCGGTCAACTGGTGCTGCTCAACGACCTGACTGAAACCCGTCACCTGCAAGACCAACTGGCGCGCCATGAGCGCTTGTCGTCGCTGGGTAGGATGGTCGCTTCTTTGGCGCATCAGATCCGCACGCCGTTGTCGGCGGCGTTGATCTACGCCAGTCATTTGACTGATGAGCAATTGCCCGCCGACACCCACCAGCGTTTTGCCGGACGCCTCAAGGAGCGCTTGCATGAGTTGGAGCACCAGGTGCGCGACATGCTGGTGTTTGCCCGCGGCGAATTGCCGCTGACCGACCGCATCACGCCGTCCGGCCTGATGCAGGCGTTGCAAGCGGCGGCCGCCACCCATGTGCAGGACGCCAATGTGCGCTGGCAGTGCGACAGCCACCAAGGCGAATTGCTGTGCAACCGCGACACCCTGGTGGGCGCGCTGCTCAACCTGATCGAAAACGCGACCCAGGCCAGCGGCCCCGGTGCGCGGCTGAAGGTGCATGTGTACGCCCGTGCGCAAACCCTGCGCCTGTGCATCAGCGACAGCGGTAGCGGTATCGAGCCGCAGGTGCTGCAGCGCCTGGGCGAACCGTTTTTCACCACCAAGACCAACGGTACGGGCCTCGGCCTGACGGTGGTCAAGGCTGTGGCGCGCGCCCATCAGGGAGAATTGCAGCTGCGTTCCCGCTTGGGGCGTGGCACTTGTGCATTGATGACCTTGCCGCTGTTTTCATGCGCGGCAAGCGCGGAGTAAAAGGCTATGGCTATCAAGGTTCTGTTGGTGGAAGATGATCGTGCCCTGCGTGAGGCATTGGCTGACACGCTGCTGCTGGCGGGCCATGACTATCGGGCGGTCGGTTCTGCCGAGGACGCCTTGGCGGCGGTGGAGCAAGAGGCCTTCAGCCTGGTGGTCAGCGACGTGAACATGCCTGGCATGGACGGCCATCAGTTGCTCGCGCTGCTGCGCGCACGCCAGCCGCAGTTGCCGGTGCTGCTGATGACCGCCCATGGCGCCGTCGAGCGCGCAGTGGATGCCATGCGCCAGGGCGCGGCGGATTACCTGGTCAAGCCGTTCGAGCCCAAGGCGTTGATCGAGCTGGTGGCGCGGCATGCCCTGGGGGTGATTCCTGTCGGCGAGGCAGACGGCCCGATTGCTTTTGAGCCGGCCAGCGCACAATTGCTGGAGCTCGCGGCCCGCGTGGCGCGCAGTGATTCCACCGTGTTGATTTCCGGCGAGTCGGGCACCGGCAAGGAAGTGCTGGCGCGCTATATCCACCAGCAATCGGGGCGCGCCCAGCAGCCCTTTATCGCGATCAATTGCGCGGCGATCCCCGACAACATGCTCGAAGCCACGCTGTTCGGCCACGAAAAGGGCTCCTTCACCGGCGCTATCGCGGCCCAGGCGGGCAAGTTCGAGCAGGCCGACGGCGGTACCATCCTGCTCGACGAAATTTCGGAAATGCCCCTGGGTTTGCAAGCCAAACTGCTGCGGGTGCTGCAGGAGCGTGAAGTGGAGCGGGTCGGTGCGCGCAAGCCGATCCAGCTGGATATCCGCGTGGTCGCCACCACCAACCGCGACCTGGCGGGTGAAGTGGCGGCGGGGCGCTTTCGTGAAGACTTGTTCTACCGCCTCTCGGTATTCCCCCTGGCTTGGCGCCCGCTGCGCGAACGCCCGGCGGACATCATCCCGCTGGCCGAGCGCCTGCTGAACAACCACGTCAAAAAAATGAAGCACGCTCAGGCGCGGCTGTCGGCCGAAGCCCAGGCATGCCTGATCGGCTACCCCTGGCCCGGCAACGTGCGGGAGCTGGACAACGCCATTCAGCGCGCGTTGATTCTGCAACAGGGCGGCTTGATCCAACCCCAGGACTTCTGCCTGGCCATGGGCAGCGGCGCCGCGCCGTTACCAAGCCTGGCGCCCGCGCCGCTGGTCGCCGAAGCCGAATCCGCCGGGGCCCTGGGCGATGATCTGCGCCGCCGCGAATTCCAGATGATCATCGACACCCTGCGCGCCGAACGCGGCCGCCGTAAAGAAGCGGCCGAGCGCCTGGGCATCAGCCCACGCACCCTGCGCTACAAGTTGGCGCAGATGCGGGATGCGGGGATGGACGTGGAAGCTTATCTGTTTGCTATCTGAGCGGTAACAAGGTCGACAAGTTTTGTCGCCTTTTCTTACAGGTTGATACAGAGCTGGCACCCTTGTTGCTACCACCCCTAGTAACCGCTGCGTAGTGTCAAAAAATTGCGGGTCGTCGGAGAGAGAAGGTCATGAGCCAGGGTATTGAGTTCAATCGGTTGATGTTGGATATGCGCTCCATGCAAATGGACGCCATGGCTCAACCGAAATCCGTCGCACAAGCGCCGGAATTGGGCCAAAGCAGTTTCGCCGATATGCTCGGCCAGGCCATCAACAAAGTCAGTGACACCCAGCAAGCGTCCAACCAGTTGGCGACCGCGTTCGAGATCGGCAAGAGCGGCGTGGACCTGACCGACGTGATGGTCGCTTCGCAGAAAGCCAGTGTGTCCTTTCAAGCCTTGACCCAGGTGCGCAACAAACTGGTCCAGGCTTATCAAGACATCATGCAGATGCCGGTTTAAGGACGAGATTTAAGTCATGGCAGAAGCAGTCGTGGACAACGTACCCGCCAAGACAGACGGCAAGCCGCCGCTGTTTGGCCTGTCGTTCCTGGAAAACCTCTCGGAAATGACCATGCTGCGTCAGGTGGGCCTGATGGTCGGCCTGGCGGCCAGCGTGGCGATTGGTTTTGCTGTGGTGCTGTGGTCGCAGCAACCCGATTACCGGCCGCTGTACGGCAGCCTGGCCGGTATGGACTCCAAGCAGATCATGGAAACCCTGGCCGCCGCCGACATCGCCTACACCGTGGAGCCCAACTCCGGGGCACTGCTGGTCAAGGCCGATGACGTCGCCCGGGCGCGCATGAAGCTGGCCGCCGCCGGCGTGACCCCGTCCGACAGCAACATCGGTTTCGAGATCCTCGACAAGGACCAGGGCCTGGGCACCAGCCAGTTCATGGAAGCCACCCGCTACCGTCGTGGCCTGGAAGGCGAACTGGCGCGCACCATCTCCAGCCTCAATAACGTCAAGGGCGCGCGGGTCCACCTGGCGATTCCGAAGAGTTCGGTGTTTGTGCGCGACGAGCGCAAGCCAAGTGCCTCGGTATTGGTCGAACTGTTTTCCGGCCGCTCCCTGGAGCCTGGCCAGGTGTTGGCGATCATCAACCTGGTGGCCACCAGCGTTCCCGAATTGAGCAAGTCGCAAATCACCGTGGTCGACCAGAAGGGCAACCTGTTGTCCGACATGGCCGAAAATTCTGCGCTGACCCAGGCCGGCAAGCAGTTCGACTACAGCCGCCGCATGGAAAGCATGCTCACCCAGCGTGTCCACAACATCCTGCAACCGGTGCTGGGCAACGACCGCTACAAGGCTGAAGTGTCCGCCGACGTGGATTTCAGTGCCGTCGAGTCGACCTCCGAGCAATTCAACCCGGACCAGCCGGCCCTGCGCAGCGAGCAGTCCACCAGCGAACAACGCACCGCCAGCAACGGCCCGCAAGGCGTACCGGGTGCCCTGAGCAACCAGCCGCCGGCCCCGGCCTCGGCACCGCAAACCACCGGCGGCGCTGCCGCGACCGCGGGCGCCATCGCTCCCGGCCAGCCACTGTTGGACGCCAACGGCCAACAGATCATGGACCCGGCCACCGGCCAGCCGATGCTCGCTCCGTACCCGGCGGACAAGCGTAACCAGTCGACCAAGAACTTCGAACTCGACCGTTCCATCAGCCACACCAAGCAGCAACAGGGCCGGATCAACCGCCTGTCGGTGTCGGTGGTGGTCGATGACCAAGTCAAGGTCAACGCCGCTGACGGCGCCGTCACCCGCGCACCGTGGAGCGCCGACGAATTGGCGCGCTTCACCCGCCTGGTGCAGGATGCCGTCGGTTTCGACGCCAGCCGTGGCGACAGCGTCAGCGTGATCAACATGCCGTTCTCCGCCGAGCGTGGCGAAGTGATCGCCGAAGCGGCGTTCTACACCCAGCCGTGGTTCTGGGACATCGTCAAGCAAGTGCTGGGCGTGTTGTTCATCCTGGTGCTGGTGTTCGGCGTGCTGCGTCCGGTGCTCAACAACATCACCGGCAATGGCAAGAAACAACTGGCGGCCTTCGCTGGCGGCGACGTCGAGTTGGGTGGCATGGGCGGCCTGGACGGCGAACTGGCCAACGACCGTGTCAGCCTCGGCGGCCCGCAAAGCATCCTGTTGCCAAGCCCGAGCGAAGGCTATGACGCTCAGTTGAACGCAATCAAGAGTCTGGTGGCAGAAGACCCGGGCCGTGTGGCCCAGGTCGTGAAAGAGTGGATTAACGCAGATGAGTGATAATCGAGCCGCTGTTGCCAAACTCACCAAGGTCGACAAAGCCGCAGTCCTGCTGCTGTCCCTGGGTGAAACCGACGCCGCCCAAGTGCTGCGCCACATGGGCCCCAAAGAGGTTCAACGGGTCGGCGTGGCCATGGCGCAAATGCGCAACGTTCACCGTGAGCAGGTCGAACAGGTGATGAGCGAGTTCGTCGAGATCGTCGGCGACCAGACCAGCCTGGGCGTCGGCTCCGACAGCTACATCCGCAAGATGCTCACCTCGGCCCTCGGCGAAGACAAAGCCAACGGCCTGATCGACCGCATCCTGCTGGGCGGCAACACCAGCGGCCTCGACAGCCTCAAATGGATGGAGCCGCGCGCCGTCGCCGACGTGATCCGCTACGAACACCCGCAGATCCAGGCGATCGTGGTGGCGTACCTCGACCCGGACCAGGCCGGCGAAGTGCTCGGCCACTTCGACCATAAAGTGCGCCTGGACATCATCCTGCGCGTATCGTCGTTGAACACCGTGCAGCCGGCGGCCCTGAAAGAACTCAACACGATTCTCGAGAAGCAGTTCTCGGGCAACTCGAATGCTTCGCGCACCACCTTGGGTGGTATCAAGCGCGCCGCCGACATCATGAACTTCCTCGACAGCTCGGTCGAAGGCCAGTTGATGGACTCGATCCGCGAGATCGACGACACCCTGTCCGGCCAGATCGAAGACCTCATGTTCGTGTTCAACAACCTCTCCGATGTCGACGACCGCGGCATCCAGGCGCTGTTGCGCGAAGTCTCCTCCGACGTGCTGGTACTGGCCCTCAAGGGCTCGGACGAAGGCGTCAAGGAGAAGATCTTCAAGAACATGTCCAAGCGCGCCTCGGAACTGTTGCGCGACGACCTGGAAGCCAAAGGCCCGGTGCGCGTCAGCGACGTGGAAACGGCCCAGAAGGAAATCCTCACCATTGCCCGCCGTATGGCCGAAGCCGGAGAAATCGTTCTCGGCGGGAAGGGCGGCGAAGAAATGATCTAAGGCGCCTCGCATGTCGAACAAAGATGAGACGCCCAGCGATCTGATTCGCGCGCGGGACGTGGGCGGGTTCGACATCTGGTCGTTGCCCAGCTTCGATCCGCATGTGCCGGAGCCCGAACCCGAGCCTGTGGAAGAACCGCCGGCGGAAATGGAAGAAGTGCCGCTGGAGGAAGTCCAGCCACTGACCCTGGAAGAGTTGGAAAGCATCCGCCAGGAGGCCTACAACGAAGGCTTTGCCGCTGGCGAAAAAGATGGTTTTCGCAGCGCCACGCTCAAGGTCCGCCAGGAAGCCGAGGTCGCCTTGAGCGTCAAGCTGGCCAGCCTCGAACGCCTGATGGGCAGCCTGTTCGAGCCCATCGCCGAGCAGGATTCGCAGATCGAAAAAGCCATGGTCGGGCTGGTCGAGCACATCGCCCGTCAGGTGATCCAGCGTGAGCTGGTGCTGGACTCCAGCCAGATCGAAAGCGTCATGCGCGAAGCCCTCAAGCTGCTGCCCCTGGGCGTCGGCAATGTGCGGCTGCACATCAACCCGCAGGATTTCGAACAGGTCAAAGCCCTGCGCGAGCGCCATGAAGAAACCTGGCGCATCGTCGAAGACGCCGATCTGCAGCCCGGTGGTTGCCGCGTCGAGACCGAATACAGCCGCATCGACGCCACCGTGGAAACGCGCATCAGCCAGATCATGGCCCAACTGCTGGATCAGGTCCACGAGCAGCTCCTGAACCCGGCCGAACCGGACATGAGCGTGGACCTGGACGCCGCCGATGCGCCTTGATCGCACCAGCTTCGCCAAACGCCTGGGTGGTTATATCGAGGCCACTGGGTTGCCCGGCCAGCCGATTCTCGAAGGGCGCCTGCTGCGCATGGTCGGCCTGACCCTCGAAGCCGAAGGCCTGCGTGCCGCCATGGGCAGCCGCTGCTTGGTGATCAACGACGACAGCTACCACCCGGTACAGGTCGAAGCTGAAGTCATGGGCTTTTCCGGCAGCAAGATTTTCCTCATGCCCGTCGGCAGCCTGGCGGGCATCGCCCCCGGTGCCCGCGTGGTGCCGCTGGCCGATACCGGCCGCCTGCCCATGGGCATGAGCATGCTCGGCCGCGTGCTGGACGGCGCCGGTCGCGCGCTGGACGGCAAGGGCGGCATGAAGGCCGAAGACTGGGTGCCGATGGACGGCCCCACCATCAACCCGCTCAAGCGCAACCCGATCAGCCAGCCGCTGGACGTGGGCATTCGCAGCATCAACGGTTTATTGACGGTCGGTCGCGGCCAGCGCCTGGGCCTGTTCGCCGGTACCGGCGTGGGTAAGTCGGTGTTGCTCGGCATGATGACCCGCTTTACCGAGGCCGACATCATCGTGGTGGGGCTGATCGGCGAACGGGGCCGGGAAGTGAAGGAGTTCATCGAGCACAGCCTCGGTGAAGAAGGCCTCAAGCGTTCGGTGGTGGTTGCCTCCCCGGCCGACGATGCGCCGCTGATGCGTTTGCGCGCGGCCATGTACTGCACGCGCATCGCCGAATATTTTCGCGACAAGGGCAAGAACGTCCTGTTGCTGATGGATTCCCTCACGCGTTTCGCCCAGGCCCAGCGGGAAATCGCCCTGGCCATCGGCGAGCCGCCGGCCACCAAGGGGTATCCGCCGTCGGTGTTCGCCAAGCTGCCCAAGCTGGTCGAGCGCGCCGGTAATGCCGAGGCGGGCGGGGGCTCGATCACCGCGTTCTACACCGTGTTGTCTGAAGGCGATGACCAGCAGGACCCGATCGCCGACTCGGCGCGTGGCGTGCTCGACGGTCACATCGTGCTGTCGCGGCGCCTGGCGGAAGAGGGACACTACCCGGCGATCGACATCGAAGCCTCCATCAGCCGGGTGATGCCGTCGGTGGTCACGCCCGAGCACATGGCCCGCGCCCAGCAGTTCAAGCAGCTGTGGTCGCGCTATCAGCAGAGTCGCGACCTGATCAGCGTCGGCGCCTATGTGGCCGGTGGCGATCGTGAGACCGACCTGGCGATTGCCCTGCAACCGCAATTGGTCACCTACCTGCGCCAGGGTCTCAACGACAACATCAGCATGGGCGAAAGCGAAGCGCACTTGCAGTCCATCTTCGCCCCCGCGCCAGGCGGCTAAGCCATGGCCAGCAGCCGCTCCTCACGCCTGGCCCCGGTGGTGGACATGGCCGAAAAGGCCGAAAAAACCGCGGTCCAGCGCCTGGGTTACTTCCAGGGCCAGGTGCGCCTGGCAGAAAGCAAGCTCGGCGACCTGGAGCGCTTTCGCGGCGAGTACCAGCAGCAGTGGATCGAGCGCGGCACCAAAGGCGTGTCCGGCCAGTGGCTGATGGGCTACCAGGGCTTTCTCAACCAACTTGAGACCGCCGTCGGCCAGCAGCGCCAGAGCCTGGCCTGGCACCAGAACAACCTCGACAAGGCCCGCGAGAGCTGGCAGCAGGCGTATGCCCGGGTCGAAGGCTTGCGCAAGCTGGTGCAGCGCTATATCGACGAAGCGCGGGCGATCGAGGATAAGCGCGAGCAGAAGCTGCTCGACGAGCTGTCCCAGCGCCTGCCGCGGCAGAATCCCTACTAGCGCCAGGCCCGCTGTTCAATGTGGGAAGGGGCTTGTCTCCCATATTTGATTCGCCGTGTTGCCCATAGCCCATTCGCCTGCTACACCTTCTATCTAGACCCATGACAAGGAAGCAGTCACATGTCAGTCGTGTCAGAAGTATCCCTGGATGGGACAAAGTTGACGATTGCAATCAAAGGCCGGTTCGATTTCGGCAGCCACCAGATCTTTCGTGAGGCCTACGAGCGTTTCTACAAGGTGCCGGACGTGTACGTGGTCGACCTGAAGGAAACCACCTACATGGACAGTTCCGCCCTGGGCATGCTCCTGCTGCTGCGCGATCATGCCGGGGGCGATGATGCGGAAGTCCAGGTGATCAACATCAGCTCCGACGTGCGCAAGATCCTCGCGATATCCAACTTCGATAAACTGTTCGATATCAATTGAGCGCTCTGGCTCCGGTCCTCGAACCGCTGACCGTCCTGATCGCCGAAGACAGCGCCACCGACTTGCTGTTGCTGTCGACCATCATCCGGCGCCAGGGCCACCACGTGCTCACCGCCAGCAACGGTGTGGAAGCGGTCGACCTGTTCGCCCGCGAACGCCCGCAACTGGTGCTGATGGACGCCCTGATGCCGGTGATGGATGGCTTTGAGGCCGCGCGCCGGATCAAGCAACTGGCGGGCGAAGCCCTGGTGCCGATCATCTTCCTCACCTCCCTGCGCCAAAGCGAAGCCCTGGCCGAATGCCTGGATGCCGGTGGCGATGACTTCTTGCCCAAGCCCTACAACCCGCTGATCCTCGCGGCCAAGATCAATGCGATGGACCGCCTGCGCCGCCTGCAGGCCACGGTATTGCAGCAGCGCGACCTGATCGCCAAGCACCACGACTACCTGCTGCATGAGCAACGCGTGGCCAAGGCGGTGTTCGACAAGGTTGCCCATTCCGGCTGTATCAACGCAGCGCCGAACATCCGTTACCTGCAATCGCCGTATGCGCTGTTCAACGGTGACTTGTTGTTGGCGGCCTACACGCCGGCGGGTGATATGCATGTGCTGCTCGGCGATTTCACCGGGCATGGCCTGCCGGCGGCGGTCGGCGCGATGCCGTTGGCGGAAGTGTTCTACGGCATGACGGCCAAGGGCTACGGGCTGACGCAGATCCTGCGGGAGATGAACGCCAAGCTCAAACGCATCCTGCCGGTGGACATGTTCTGCTGCGCCGCGCTGTTGTGCCTGAGCACGCAGCGGCGCGTGGTGGAGGTCTGGAATGGCGGCATGCCTGATGGCTATGTACATGAAGTCGCCACCGGCAAGCGGACACCGTTGGTGTCACGGCATTTGCCGTTGGGCGTGCTGTCGGCACAGGCGTTCGAGGATCGTACCGAAGTCTGGCCGATGGCCCTGGGCGACCGCGTGTTTCTGCTCTCCGACGGCGTGCTGGACACCGCCGACGCCAACGAACAGTTGTTCGGCGCCGAGCGCTTGCAGCAGGTGTTTGCCGCCAATCGCGAGCCCGACCGCCTGTTCGAGGATATCGAGCAGGCTCTGGCGGCGTTTTGCGGTGAGGTGCGGGATGATGTGAGCATGGTCGAAATCACCCTGCAGGCCGGCCAGTCGATGCGTGCGACGGGGCCGTTGTACGCCGACAGCGGCCAGTCGTGCCCGTTGGATTGGTCGGTGGGCTTTGAATTCCGCGCCGAGACCCTCAAGCGTTACAACCCGTTGCCCTATCTGCTGCAACTGCTGCTCGAGATCCACGGCCTGCGCGAGCAGAGCGGGGCGCTCTACAGCGTGATGGCCGAACTGTATTCCAACGCTCTGGAGCATGGCGTGCTGGGCCTGGACTCGCGGCTCAAGCGCGATGCCAAAGGGTTCGCGCAGTATTACCGCGAGCGCAACGAACGGCTGATGCGGCTCAACAGCGGTTATGTGCGCGTGCAGGTGCAGGTGGCGCCCACCGTTACCGGCGGCAGGATGAGCTTGCGCATCGAAGACAGCGGCCCCGGGTTCGATGTGGAACAGGTACTGGCGCGCCCGCTGGATGTCGACCGCCTGTCCGGTCGCGGCTTGAGCCTGGTACGGCAACTGAGCAGCGATGTACGCTGGTCCGACGGCGGGCGTAGCGTCTGCGTGGAGTTTTGCTGGGAGGCTCTGGCATAATCCGCCGATTCTTGATCAAGGAGCGAACAAGTGGTTGAGGTTCATCTGGACCCGGACGTGTTATCGGGTTTGCAGGAAGTCATGGAAGGCGAGTACCCCAAGTTGCTCGATACCTTTCTTGATGATTCGCAAAAGCGCGTCGAAGCGCTGCGCAAGGCGCGCGACGATGCCAAGGCATTGGCGCTTATCGCCCATAGTTTCAAGGGCAGCAGTGGCAACCTCGGGGCGGTGCGGTTGGCGCACTTGTGCCAGCGCCTGGAGGTTGAGTCCGTCGAGGCGGCGGCGGACCTGGGGGCCTTGGTCGATCAGATCGATCATGAGTTTGCGCTGGTCAAGCCGCTGTATGAGTCGGAGCGCCAGCGCTTCCAGCTTTAATTTCAGGCGCGGGACGGCTTTTCGATAGGAGCTGGCCCGACTCTTGCTCTATCTCCTGATACTGCATCCCCGATCCCATGCAGTGGAGACCTTACCTATGCCAGTCGCCCCTAATTCGCTCCTTCAGGCTGCCTCCGCGGCCAAGCCTCAAGCGCCTGCCGCCAATCCACCGGCGGCGGCTGCGGAGCCACGGGATAAGGGCCCTGGCTTTGCTCAGGTGTTCGCCAGCCAAGGTTCGAAGCCCTCGGCCAAGGCCGACGACAACTCGGCCAAACCCACGCGCGACAAGCCGGCCGACGCGAGTGCCAAACCGGTTGCCGGCAACGATAAGCCTGTCGCGAACAACGATAAACCTGCCGCCGGTACGCCAGCGGTTGCCGATAGCGGCAAACCCTTGCCTGCCGACCCGCCGGCCAAGCCGGCCGACAGCGCCAGCAGTGATCAAACTCCGCCTGCCGACCCCGCCCTGGCGCAGCAGCCTGCGGCAGACCCGACGGTTGCGCCGGTGGTTGACCCCGCGTTGATTGTCACGGTCACGCCAGTTGCGGTGCCGGTGCCGGTGCCAGTGCCGGTGGAAACGCCAGCCCCGGCCGCCGCCAAGGATGACAAGGCCCAGCCGCTGGTCACGACGCCGTTGGCAGCGACCGATGCGGCCAAGCCAGCCTTCGATCCCACGGCAGACCCTCTGGACGCCCTGCCGGCGGTACGCCTGGCGATGGAGCAGGGCGGCCATGTGTCGGCCAGCAGCCAGACGCCGCAGAAAGCCGCGCCGACGTCCCAGGACCAGCCGACTGTCGCGCAGAACTTCGCCACGGGCCTGGCTAACATGGTGGATCAGCAAGCCAGCAAGGACAGCACCGACCAGGGCGGCGACAAAGCCTTTGGCGGGTTGATCGAGGAAGGCCTCAAGGATTTGAAGGGCGCCAGCAGCGACACCCGTGTCGATGACTTCGCCAACCGCCTGGCCGCGCTGACCCAGGCCGCCACGCCGAAAACCGCCAACGCGTTGCCGCCGGTGACCAACGCACCGCTGGCCATGCACCAGAGCGGCTGGACCGAGGAAATCGTCAACCGCGTGATGTACCTGTCCAGCGCCAACCTCAAGTCGGCGGAGATCCAGCTGCAACCGGCCGAACTCGGGCGCCTGGATATCAAGGTCAACATGACAGCGGACCAGCAGGCCCAGGTCACGTTCATGAGCGGTCACGCCGTGGTGCGTGACGCGCTGGAAAGCCAGTCCGGCCGGTTGCGCGAGATGTTCGCCCAGCAGGGCATGGGGCAGGTCGACGTCAACGTGTCCGACCAATCCCGCGGCTGGCAGGGCCAAGGTCAGGGCCAACAGCAACAGAACCAGGCGAACGGTGTCAGTGGCCGTGGCGGTCGGGGTGACAACGGCGACGTTGCCGATCACGCCGAAGTGGCAGCGGCCGTCGCGCCGGTGACGTCCACCGTGATCGGCTCCAGCGCCGTCGACTACTACGCCTGATTCAGGGCCAACACCGGCCTGAGTGTGGGAGGGGGCTTGCCCCTGATGATCACGACCATTAAGCCTGACCTGAGTCGATCGCAATCCAAAGGTGGGAGGGGGCTTGCCCCCGATGGCGGTGTGCCCGTCAACGAATCGGTCGACTGGAACTCCGCCATCGGGGGCAAGCCCCCTCCCACAATGGATCTGTGGCGTGGCCGCTGTCCTGCTCTGCCTGACAACTCTGGCATAACACTTGCTCTTGCCTTTCCGTAGATCTATGAATCCCCGAATAGTGACGGATTATTGGCATGGCGAAGAGCGACGACGCAGCAAAAGCACCTGCAGGCAAGGGTAAGCTCAAGCTTATCCTGTTGATTGTCCTGGCCCTGGTCCTGGCCATCGGCGCCTCCGTGGGCGGCACTTGGTACATCATGCACAGCAGTGCGAGCAAACCGGCGCCCGCCGCCGAAACTGCCAGTAACGTCAAGCAACCGGCAATCTTCGAACCGATGCTTCCGGCCTTTGTCGCCAACTTCAACCAGAACGGTCGTCAACGCTACCTGCAGGTGAGCATCACCTTGCTGGCGCGCAACCAGGCGGACCTTGATGCGCTCAAGGTGCATATGCCGGTGATCCGCAACAACCTGGTGATGTTGTTTTCCGCGCAAAGCTTCGACAACCTGGCCACCCCGGTGGGCCAGGAAATGCTGCGCCAGAAGGTCACTGCCAGCGTGCAGGAAGTGGCCCAGAAAGAGCTCGGCAAAGTGGTGGTCGAGCAGGCGCTCTTCACTAATTTCGTATTGCAGTAGGATCACCACATGGCCGTGCAAGACCTGCTGTCCCAGGATGAAATCGATGCGCTGCTGCATGGCGTGGACGATGGTCTGGTACAGACCGAAACGGCTGCCGAACCCGGCAGCGTCAAAAGTTATGACCTGACCAGCCAGGATCGCATCGTCCGTGGACGCATGCCGACCCTGGAAATGATCAACGAGCGTTTCGCCCGTTACACCCGCATCAGCATGTTCAACATGCTGCGCCGCTCGGCGGACGTGGCGGTGGGCGGCGTGCAGGTGATGAAGTTCGGTGAATACGTACACTCGCTGTACGTGCCTACCAGCCTCAACCTGGTCAAGATCAAGCCATTGCGCGGCACGGCGTTGTTCATCCTCGACGCCAAACTGGTGTTCAAGCTGGTGGACAACTTCTTCGGCGGCGACGGCCGTCACGCCAAGATCGAAGGCCGGGAATTCACCCCCACGGAACTGCGGGTGGTGCGGATGGTGCTGGAGCAGGCCTTCATCGACTTGAAGGAAGCCTGGCAGGCGATCATGGAAGTCAACTTCGAGTACATCAACTCGGAAGTGAACCCGGCCATGGCCAACATCGTCGGCCCCAGCGAAGCGATTGTGGTGTCGACGTTCCACATCGAACTCGATGGCGGTGGCGGTGACCTGCACGTGACCATGCCGTACTCGATGATCGAGCCGGTGCGCGAAATGCTCGATGCCGGCTTCCAGTCCGACCTCGACGATCAGGATGAACGCTGGGTCAAGGCCCTGCGCGAAGACCTGCTGGACGTCGACGTGCCGCTGAGCGCCACCGTGGCGCGTCGTCAGTTGCGCCTGCGGGATATCTTGCACATGCAACCGGGCGACGTGATTCCCGTCGAGTTGCCGGAAGAACTGATCATGCGCGCCAACGGCGTGCCGTCGTTCAAGGTCAAGCTCGGTTCCCACAAGGGCAACCTGGCGCTGCAAGTGGTGGAGCCGATCAACCGGCGTTGAGTCACCCGTATTGATGCACCCCTATTTATGAATGTTTGCTCCGCCGAGGACATGTAATGGCTACCGAACACGAAAACACTTCCGCCGAAGACCAGGCCCTGGCCGACGAATGGGCTGCGGCCCTGGAAGAAACCGGCGATGTCGGCCAGGACGATATCGACGCGCTGCTGGCGGCCGATGCCTCTACTGCGCCGGCCAGTAACCGCCTGCCCATGGAAGAATTCGGCAGCGTGCCGAAGAACAACGACCCGGTGAGCCTCGACGGCCCGAACCTGGACGTGATTCTCGACATCCCGGTGTCGATCTCCATGGAAGTCGGCAGCACCGACATCAACATCCGCAACCTGCTGCAGCTCAACCAGGGTTCGGTGATCGAGCTTGACCGCTTGGCCGGCGAGCCGCTGGACGTGCTGGTCAACGGTACGCTGATCGCCCATGGCGAAGTGGTGGTGGTCAACGAAAAGTTCGGCATTCGCCTGACCGACGTGATCAGCCCGAGCGAACGCATCAAGAAGCTGCGCTGACATGAAGTATTCGATGGCGGGACTGTTGCTGGCGCTGCCATTGAGCGCCCTCGCGGCCGAGCCGGTCGCGCAAGCGGCCGCGGCGGCGGCACCGGTGGTGAGCAGCGGTATCGGCGGTCAGTTGACCCAACTGGTACTGGGCCTGCTGCTGGTGGTCGGGCTGATTTTCGTGCTGGCCTGGCTGATGCGTCGGGTGCAGAACATTGGCCCGGGCAACGCCCAGGTCATCGAGATGATCGGCTCGCGCGCCCTCGGCCCGCGTGATCGGCTGGTGCTGGTGCAGGTGGGCGAGGAACAGATCCTGCTGGGCCTCACCCCCGGCCGCATCACCCCGCTGCATGTGCTCAAGACCCCGGTCAACGTCGCCCCGACCCAAGCCGCCACGCCAGAATTCGCCCAACGCCTGATGGAGTTGCTGGGCAAGGATCAGAAGGATAAGAAGTAATGCGCGTTTTATTGACGCTCATGCTGTGGCTGGCCGCGCCATTGGCGTTCGCCGCCGACCCGTTGTCGATCCCGGCGATTACGCTCGGCACCAACGCGGCCGGGGCCCAGGAGTATTCGGTCAGCCTGCAGATCCTGCTGATCATGACGGCGCTGAGTTTTATCCCGGCGTTTGTCATGCTGATGACCAGCTTCACCCGCATCATTATCGTGTTCTCGATCCTGCGTCAGGCCCTGGGCCTGCAACAGACGCCATCGAACCAGATCCTCACGGGCATGGCGCTGTTCTTGACGATGTTCATCATGGCGCCGGTCTTCGACAAGGTGAACCAGCAAGCCCTGCAGCCTTACCTCGCGGAAAAGCTCACGGCGCAAGACGCCATCGACAAGGCCCAAGGCCCGATCAAAGACTTCATGCTGTCGCAGACCCGCTCCAGCGACCTTGAGCTGTTCATGCGCCTGTCCAAGCGCACCGACATCGCCACGCCGGACCAGGCGCCGCTGACGATCCTGGTGCCGGCGTTCGTCACCTCGGAACTGAAGACGGCGTTCCAGATCGGTTTCATGATCTTTATCCCGTTCCTGATCATCGACCTGGTGGTGGCGAGCGTGCTGATGGCCATGGGGATGATGATGCTGTCGCCGCTGATCATCTCGTTGCCGTTCAAGATCATGCTGTTTGTGCTGGTGGACGGCTGGGCACTGATCATCGGCACGTTGGCCAGCAGTTTCGGCGGAGTGTAGGGCTATGACCCCAGAAGTTGCCGTCGACCTGTTCCGTGAAGCGTTGTGGCTGACCACGATGATGGTTGCCGTGCTGGTGGTGCCGAGCCTGTTGGTTGGCCTGTTGGTGGCGATGTTCCAGGCCGCGACCCAGATCAACGAACAAACCCTGAGCTTCCTGCCGCGCCTGCTGGTGATGCTGGTCACGTTGATTGTCGCTGGCCCGTGGCTGGTGCAAACCTTCATGGAATATATCCTGCAGCTGTACGGCAGTATTCCGCAGTTGATCGGCTGACCGCATGCAATCGCTGCTGGCGTTGACCGACACCCAGATCAGCACCTGGGTGGCGTCGTTTATCTTGCCGCTGTTCCGAGTCACGGCGGTGCTGATGAGCATGCCGGTGTTCGGCACCACCCTGGTACCACGGCGCATCCGCCTGTACTTCGCGGTGGCGATCACCGTGGTGCTGGTGCCGGGCTTGCCGCCGATGCCTGCGGTCAATGCGCTGGACCTCAGTGCGCTGATGCTGATTGCCGAGCAGATCCTGATCGGCTCGCTGCTGGGCTTCTCCCTGCAACTGTTCTTCCAGGCATTCGTGATCGCCGGGCAAATCATCTCGATCCAGATGGGTATGGGTTTTGCGTCGATGGTCGACCCCACCAACGGCGTGTCGGCTGCGGTGATCGGGCAGTTCCTGACCATGCTGGTGACCTTGATGTTCCTGGCCATGAACGGCCACCTGGTGGTGTTCGAGGTGCTGACCGAAAGTTTCACCACCTTGCCGGTCGGCTCGGGGCTGGTGGTCAATCACTTCTGGGAACTGGTGGGGCGCCTCAGTTGGGTGTTGGGCGCTTCGCTGTTGCTGGTGCTGCCGGCGATCACCGCGCTGCTGGTGGTCAACATCGCGTTTGGGGTGATGACCCGCGCGGCGCCGCAGCTGAATATCTTCTCTATCGGTTTCCCGTTGACCCTGGTGTTGGGCATGGGGATTTTCTGGATCGGCATGGCCGACATTCTCAATCAGTATCAACCGCTGGCGAGCGACGCCTTGCAGTTCTTACGTGATCTGGCACGGGCGCGCTGAGCCATGGCCGAGAGCGAGAGTGGTCAGGACAAAACAGAAGACCCCACGGAGAAACGAAAAAAGGACTCCCGGGAAAAGGGCGAGATTGCCCGCTCCAAAGAGCTCAACACCGTCGCGACGATGATGGCCGGTGCCGGCGCCTTGCTGATCTACGGCGGCGGCCTGGCGCTCGACCTGATGGAGTTGATGAAACTCAACTTCAGCTTGCCCCGTGAAGTGCTGCTCAGCCCCGGCGCCATGGGGCAGTACCTGCTGCATTCGGGGAAAATCGCGATCCTGGCGGTGCAGCCGATTTTGATCACCTTGCTCCTGGCCGCGCTGATCGGCCCCGTCGCCCTTGGCGGCTGGCTGTTCGCCGCGAGCAGCATGGCACCAAAATTCAGCCGCATGAACCCGGCGGCGGGGCTCAAGCGCATGTTTTCCACCAAGGCGTTGGTGGAACTGCTCAAGGCCCTGGCCAAGTTCATCCTGATTCTGTTCGTGGCCTTGGTGGTATTGTCCTCCGACATCGATGACCTGCTGCGCATCGCCCATGAGCCGCTGGAGTCGGCGATCATCCACAGCGTGCAAGTGGTGGGCTGGAGTGCGTTGTGGATGGCCGCCGGGCTGATCCTGATCGCCGCCGTGGATGCGCCGATCCAGCTGTGGGAAAGCCACAAGAAACTGCTGATGACCAAGCAGGAAGTGCGCGACGAACACAAGGACCAGGAGGGTCGCCCCGAGGTCAAGCAGCGCATTCGCCAACTGCAGCGCGAAATGTCCCAGCGCAAGATGATGGCTTCGGTGCCCGACGCCGACGTGGTGATCACCAACCCGACCCACTACGCCGTGGCTCTCAAGTACGACCCGGAGAAGGGCGGCGCGCCGATGCTGCTGGCCAAGGGCAGCGACTTCACGGCGCTGAAAATCCGCGAAATCGCCGTGGCCAACGACATCCTGTTGCTGGAGTCGCCGGAACTGGCGCGGTCGATCTTCTACTCCACCGACCTCGACCAGGAAATCCCCGCCGGGCTGTACCTGGCCGTGGCCCAGGTATTGGCCTACGTCTACCAGATCCGCCAGTATCGTGCGGGCAAAGGCAAGCGCCCCGATCCGCTCAAGGACCTGCCGATTCCGCCGGATTTGCGGCGCGATTCCTGACGTGCAGCCAAGGTGTCCTCTGGGGCAAGCGGGCTCGCCACATCACTTCTACCGCTTGTCGTTAATTGCCGTCTACCTGTCAACTTTGACAGTAGTCAGCATCGCCTTTTCACGGTTCCATTGCCTCAGGTACTGCGCAGCAAGAGGTCGGAAGTGGGGCAATGCAGCTATTCACAGGTACGGTTAAGTCTTATGACCCGCAGAACGGAAAAGGTTTGATTGCGCTGGACAGCGGGGGAGACGACGTGTCGGTAGATCTGCGCAGTTCGGATGGATGCAAGCTTTCGGAGGGCCAGAACGTGGCGTTTCAGATGATCCATCGACCGGATGGTGTCTATGCATGCGACATCACGCTGATCTGATGTCAGCTGTACAAGTCCTTAATTGAAGTGTGCGGAGAACGACAATGGCAACGGGCACTGTGAAATGGTTTAACGCGGAGAAGGGGTTTGGTTTTATTTCTCCCGACGACGGCAGCACGGACGTGTTTGTCCACTATTCAGCAATCACCGGCACCGGTTTCAAAAGTTTGGAAGAAAATCAAAAAGTGGAATACGACGTGACGCAGGGCCAAAAAGGCCCGCAGGCCGAGAATGTGCGTCCTGTATAAAGATCGCTACTGATAGCATCCCTTCGCCGCGCCCATCAGCGCTCTGTCCCCTTGAAGCAAAAGTTGATCGTTCCCATCGGCGGGAACGATCACTGG
Organism: Pseudomonas sp. GV105; assembly: GCF_003058185.1. Lineage (NCBI taxonomy): Bacteria > Pseudomonadati > Pseudomonadota > Gammaproteobacteria > Pseudomonadales > Pseudomonadaceae > Pseudomonas > Pseudomonas sp. GV105. Next base: position 178,608 of record NZ_QBUF01000004.1, on the reverse strand, counting down.
GTTGGACGCTTGTCTAGGGTTTACCCAGTTCTGTCTCGGCTGATGGCTCGATGTCATCCAGTACTCGCTCGGCCAATAACCGCGCTACCTCAACCAATTGCGCAATTCCCAGCGCCCCTTCTCACCGTGATCCTTCCAGATCAAAGGCGAAGTCGCAGGTCAGGGCGTGTGCGCAAGCCAGGGTTTCGGTGAGGTTGACCAGCAGGTCTTCGGTGCTGATGCCGTCGATGAGGGTGAACAGCACGGTGGGTGGGGTATTGGTGCCGCGCGGGGGATTTGGGGTTGGTTTAACCATTGTGACGCTCCTGATTTAAGTGGAGCTGCCACTGATCGCCGCGATGCGATGGGGTGGCAGCTGTACGCAGGTTCGCGGACCGGAATCAGGAAACCGGCATACCCGAAGGTATCCCGCGCACAGCCACCATAGCGCCGCACAGTAGACGATAAAAAGGCGTCAACTGAAAGCGGACAATGGCACTTTGCGCCTGAATTTACATGGGCCGCGACGCCCGCCCGCCGCGTTTGCAACGGTGTACGGAGACTAGAGAGTGAGTTTCCTAGGGGCAGCCTCAAACACTTATCGGAAGTTTCGCAACCTCTGCAGGCGAACACTTGTGGCGAGGGCGCTTGCTCCCTAGTCACTGATCCAACTCGGAGAACAGAAGTTGGAAGGCTTCTTGCAGTAGCGCCTCCAGGACGCCTCTCGGCGTCAAAAGTTTGCTTCAAGGATGCGAGGAGTACCGGTGGTAGATCGCTCTCAAATGCTCAGCACGGCCCGCAGCACCCTGACTGACCTCTCGCGGGGCAATCTGGGTGTGCCGTTGTTGTTGCTGGTGATGCTGGCAATGATGATGTTGCCGATGCCGCCGTTCCTGCTCGACGTGTTCTTCACCTTCAACATCGCCTTGTCCGTCGTGGTCCTGCTGGTCTGCGTCTACGCGTTGCGGCCGCTGGATTTTGCGGTGTTCCCCACCATTCTGCTGATCGCCACGCTGTTGCGGCTGGCGTTGAACGTGGCGTCGACCCGCGTGGTCATGCTCCACGGCCAGGACGGGCATGCCGCCGCCGGTAAGGTGATCCAGGCCTTCGGCGAGGTGGTGATCGGCGGTAACTACGTGGTCGGTATCGTGGTGTTCGCGATCCTGATGATCATCAACTTCGTGGTAGTGACCAAGGGCGCCGGGCGGATTTCCGAGGTGAGCGCGCGCTTTACCCTCGACGCCATGCCCGGCAAACAGATGGCCATCGACGCCGACCTCAACGCCGGCCTGATCGACCAGAACCAGGCTAAATCGCGTCGCCTGGAAGTGGCCCAAGAAGCCGAGTTCTACGGTTCCATGGACGGTGCCAGCAAATTCGTGCGCGGTGACGCCATCGCCGGCCTGTTGATTCTGTTCATCAACCTGATCGGCGGCATGGCGGTCGGGATCTTCCAGCACGGCATGACCTTCGGCGATGCAGGCAAGGTCTACGCCCTGCTGACCATCGGTGACGGTTTAGTGGCGCAATTGCCATCACTGTTGTTATCTACAGCTGCGGCGATCATGGTGACCCGTGCGTCGGGCTCCGAAGACATGGGCAAGCAGATCAGCCGGCAGATGTTCGCCTCGCCCAAGGCGCTGGCCGTGGCGGCGGGCATCATGGCGATCATGGGCATTGTGCCCGGCATGCCTCATATCTCGTTCTTGAGCATGGCGGCCATGGCCGCCGGTGGCGCCTACCTGTTCTGGAGAAAGCAGAACTTGGTCAAGGTGAAGGCCCAGCAAGAAATCGCGCGCCAGCAGGAACTGCTGCCGTCGCCGGCCCGCGCCCAGGAAACCAAGGAGTTGGGCTGGGACGATGTGACCCCGATCGACATGATCGGCCTGGAAGTCGGCTACCGCCTGATCCCGTTGGTCGACCGCAACCAGGGCGGCCAATTGCTCGCGCGGATCAAGGGCGTGCGCAAGAAGCTGTCCCAGGACCTGGGCTTCCTGATGCCCACTGTGCATATCCGTGACAACCTCGACCTGGCCCCCAGCGCCTACCGCCTGACCCTGATGGGCGTGATCCTCGCCGAAGCGGAGATCTACCCCGACCGCGAGCTGGCGATCAACCCGGGCCAGGTGTTCGGCACGCTGAACGGTATAACCGCCAAAGATCCGGCTTTTGGTCTGGAAGCGGTCTGGATCGAAGTCAGCCAGCGCAGCCAGGCGCAGTCCCTCGGCTACACCGTGGTGGACGCCAGCACCGTGGTCGCCACGCACCTCAACCAGATTCTGTACAAGCACTCCCACGAGCTGATCGGCCACGAAGAAGTCCAGCAACTAATGGGTTTGCTGGCCAAAGCCTCGCCCAAGCTCGCCGAAGAGCTGGTGCCGGGCGTGCTGTCGCTGTCGCAATTGCTCAAGGTGCTGCAGGCGCTGCTGGCCGAACAGGTGCCGGTGCGCGACATTCGCAGCATCGCCGAGGCCATCGCCAACAATGCCGCCAAGAGTCAAGATACTGCCGCGTTGGTGGCCGCCGTGCGCGTTGGATTATCCCGCGCTATCGTACAAAGCATTGTAGGGATTGAGTCTGAGCTGCCTGTGATCACCTTGGAGCCAAGGTTGGAACAAATATTGCTCAATAGTATTCAGAAGGCAGGACAGGGCCAGGAAGAGGGCGTTCTGCTGGAGCCAAGCATGGCTGAAAAACTGCAGCGTTCGTTGATCGAAGCAGCGCAGCGTCAGGAAATGCAGGGCCAACCGGTGATTCTGCTGGTGGCAGGCCCGGTCCGAGCGATGTTGTCGCGGTTTGGACGCCTGGCAGTGCCGAATTTGCACGTTTTGGCTTATCAGGAAATCCCTGACAACAAGCAAGTGACTATCGTCGCGACAGTAGGGCCCAACGGCTGAGGTAGTGGGTTATGCAAGTAAAGCGTTTTTTCGCCGCCGATATGCGTCAGGCCATGAAACTGGTACGTGACGAGCTGGGCGCCGACGCTGCGATTATCGGTAACCGTCGTATTGCCGGCGGTGTCGAGCTGACGGCTGCCCTGGATTACACCCCTTCGGCGCTGGCCCCGCGTGTCCCGAACATGGAGCTTGAAGACGAGCTGCGCAAGACGGCCTCGCGCATTGTCTCGGCCCAGGCCGAACTGAGCATGCGCGGCGACAGCGATGCGACCACCAATCGCCAGTTGTTCGCCGGCCTGCCGCTGACCGCCGCCGAGCCGCTGGTCGAGCCGACGTTCATCGAACCGCCGCGTCCTGCCGCGCCTGCCCCGGCCGCCGCAGTCGACCAGCGTGTGTTCGACTCGATGCGCTTTGAGCTCAACGGCCTGCGCGAGCTGCTGGAAGTGCAGCTCGGTTCGCTGGCCTGGACCCAACTGCAAGGCAGCAAGCCGCAACAGGCCAACCTGTGGCGTCGCCTGCAACGCATCGGCCTGTCCGGCCCGTTGTCCCGCGACCTGCTGGCGCTGACCAGCGAAATCGAAGAACCTCGCCAGGCCTGGCGCATGTTGCTGGCCCACCTGGCGCGGATGATCGTCACCCCGGAACTCGAACCCCTGGAAGAGGGCGGCGTGATCGCCATGGTCGGCCCTGCCGGCATGGGCAAGACCACCACGCTGGCCAAGCTGGCGGCGCGCTACGTGCTCAAGTACGGCGCCCAGAACATCGCGCTGGTAAGCATGGACAGCTACCGCATCGGTGCCCAGGAGCAACTCAAGACCCTGGGCCGCATCCTCAATGTGTCGGTGACCCACGTCGACCCGGGCCAGTCCCTGGCCAACGCCCTCGATCCGTTGCTGCGCAAACGTGTGGTGCTGATCGATACCGCCGGCCTGCAAGCCAGCGATCCGGCGTTGCGCATGCAACTGGAGAGCCTGGCCGGGCGTGGCATCAAGGCAAAAAATTACCTGGTGCTTGCAACCACCAGCCAAAAACAAGTTCTTACCGCTGCGTACCATAGCTACAAGCGCTGCGGCCTGGCCGGATGCATCCTCACCAAGCTCGACGAAACCGCGAGCCTGGGCGAGGTGCTGAGCCTGGCTATCAGTCATGAACTTCCGGTCGCCTACCTGACCGACGGGCCGCGGATTCCGGATGATTTGCATCTGCCGCGCCGTCATCAGTTGGTCAGCCGTGCCGTCAGCGTGCAAATGCAAGAAGAGCCTAGCGAGGAAGCGATGGCCGATATGTTCGCTGACCTTTACCACAACCCGGCAAAGCGGGTGGGTTGAGGCAGCATGAACACCATGAAATGTATCTACATCGATGGTCTGCAAGCGATTCACGCGGCCAAGCCATGTAGCCTGCGTCTAAGCAAGACAAGGTAAAGAATTAAAATGGGCAGCATGCATCCCGTACAGGTGATCGCGGTGACCGGCGGCAAAGGTGGCGTCGGGAAAACTAACGTGTCAGTGAATTTGTCCCTGGCCCTGGCAGAGCTTGGCCGTCGTGTCATGCTGCTGGATGCTGACCTTGGGTTGGCGAACGTTGACGTTTTGCTGGGGCTCACGCCCAAACACACCCTCGCCGATGTGATCGAGGGTCGCTGCGAGCTGCGCGACGTGCTGCTGCAGGGCCCTGGAGGCATCCGCATCGTGCCGGCCGCCTCGGGCACCCAGAGCATGGTCCACTTGAGCCCTGCGCAGCATGCCGGCCTGATCCAGGCGTTCAGCGATATCGGCGACAACCTCGACGTGCTGGTGATCGACACCGCCGCCGGGATTGGCGAGTCTGTGGTCAGCTTCGTGCGCGCCGCGCAAGAAGTCCTGCTGGTGGTCTGCGATGAACCCACCTCGATCACCGACGCCTACGCCCTGATCAAACTGCTCAACCGCGACTACGGCATGAACCGCTTCCGCGTGCTGGCCAACATGGCCCAGAGCCCGCAGGAAGGACGCAACCTGTTCGCCAAGTTGACCAAGGTCACTGATCGCTTTCTCGATGTCGCCTTACAATACGTCGGCGCAGTTCCCTATGACGAGTGTGTACGCAAGGCCGTGCAAAAGCAGCGTGCGGTCTACGAAGCGTTCCCTCGTTCGAAATGCGCGTTGGCGTTCAAGGCTATTGCTCAGAAGGTCGATACCTGGCCGTTGCCCGCCAACCCTCGGGGGCATCTGGAGTTTTTCGTCGAGCGATTGGTGCATCAGACGAGCGCAGGACCGGTGCTATGACAGCCAGCGGCTATAACCTTTACAAAAATTCGGCACGTGACCGTCAGGGCGAATTGATCGAGCGCTATGCGCCGCTGGTCAAGCGCATTGCCTATCACTTGCTGGCACGCCTGCCCGCCAGTGTCCAGGTCGAAGACTTGATCCAGGCCGGCATGATCGGCCTGCTCGAAGTGTCGACCAAATACGACGCGAGCAAGGGTGCGAGTTTCGAGACGTATGCGGGTATCCGTATCCGTGGCGCGATGCTCGATGAAGTGCGTAAAGGGGATTGGGCGCCGCGTTCGGTACACCGCAATACGCGCATGGTCAGTGACGCAATTCGTGCAATTGAAGCAAAAACCGGTCGCGACGCTAAAGATCACGAAGTTGCGGCCGAACTCCAATTGAGTCTCGACGATTATTACGGGATTTTGAACGATACCTTGGGCAGCCGCCTGTTCAGTTTCGACGACCTGTTGCAGGACGGCGAACACGAAGGGCTGCACGAGGACGGCGCGAGTGCTCATCTCGAACCGTCGCGCGACCTGGAAGATGAACGCTTTCAGGGGGCGCTGGCGGACGCGATTGCCAATCTGCCGGAGCGTGAGCGACTGGTGTTGGCGCTGTACTACGACGAAGAGCTGAACCTCAAGGAAATCGGTGAGGTCCTGGGGGTCAGCGAATCGCGTGTCAGCCAGCTGCACAGCCAGTGCGCAGCCCGCTTGCGGGGACGCCTGGGAGAGTGGCGCGCGCGCTGACAGGCAGTGTGGGGACACTGCAGACACTACCGCGAGGCCCTTGGTTTTCGCGGGTGAGTTTCGTGGTGCCCTGGGCAGTCCTTTTTGTGTAACGCCTGTTGATTGAAATGGCGCGTCCAGGTGCTGGACGCGTTTTAAGACTGCTTGGAGGTCGAATTGGACAAGAACATGAAAATCCTCATCGTTGATGACTTCTCAACGATGCGGCGGATCATAAAAAACCTGTTGCGTGACCTGGGGTTCACCAACACGGTCGAGGCGGATGACGGCCTTACGGCGATTCCGATCCTCAACAGCGGGAGCATCGACTTTCTGGTAACCGACTGGAACATGCCCGGCATGACCGGTATCGACTTGCTGCGCCATGTGCGCGCCGATGAAAAACTGCGCAGCCTTCCCGTGTTGATGGTGACCGCCGAAGCCAAGCGTGAGCAGATCATCGAAGCCGCCCAGGCCGGGGTCAACGGCTACGTGGTCAAGCCATTCACTGCATTGGCCTTGAAAGAGAAGATCGAAAAAATCTTCGAACGCATCCACGGCTAATGCCATCGCGGGGGAGCTATGGAGCATAAAGAAACGTCACAGGGGGACTTTGAGTCGACCCTGAAAAAGCATGCTCACCAACTGGTCGAGAGCCTTGAAAAAGGCCAGTTCGGCGACGCGGTGCAGTTAATCCATGAGCTTAACCAGACCCGTGACCGCGGCCTGTATCAGGAAGTGGGCAAGCTCACGCGCGAGCTGCACAGTGCGATCGTCAATTTTCAGATTGACCCGCACATGCCCCAGGCTGAAGAAATTTCGCAAATCACCGATGCCACTGAACGCCTGTCCTATGTGGTCAGGCTGACTGAAGCGGCGGCCAACCGCACCATGGACCTGGTGGAAAACGCCACGCCCCTGGTCAACGGCATGGCCAACGAAGCCCAGGCCCTCAGCGTTGACTGGGGCCGCTTCATGCGTCGGGAAGTGGGGGCTGAGGAGTTTCGTGAGTTGGCCCGTCGGGTCGAGGGTTTCCTGTCGCGCAGCGAACAGGACAACCACACGGTGTCCAGCAACCTCAATGACATTCTGCTCGCCCAGGATTACCAGGACCTCACCGGTCAGGTGATCAAGCGTGTGACCCAATTGGTCACTGAAGTGGAAAGCAACTTGCTCAAATTGGTGCTTATGGCAGGCCAAGTCGATCGTTTTGCCGGCATCGAACATGACCGCGAAGCGATCCTCTCGGAAAAAGATCCACAAAAACATCTCGCCAAGGGTGAAGGTCCGCAGATTCATGCCGATAAACGTGAAGACGTTATGTCAGGTCAGGATGACGTAGATGACCTGTTATCCAGTTTAGGCTTCTAAGGAGCACACCCATGAGCTTCGGCGCCGATGAAGAAATCCTTCAGGATTTCCTTGTAGAGGCCGGCGAAATTTTAGAGCAACTGTCCGAACAACTGGTCGAGCTGGAAAGCCGACCGGATGATGCGAACCTGCTCAATGCAATTTTTCGCGGTTTTCACACTGTAAAAGGGGGCGCCGGCTTCCTCCAGCTCCATGAGCTGGTGGAGTGCTGCCACATCGCCGAGAACGTGTTCGACATCCTGCGCAAGGGTGAGCGTCACGTTGATTCGGAGCTGATGGACGTGATTCTCGAAGCGCTGGATGCGGTCAACGGCATGTTCAGCGAAGTTCGCGAACGTGCCCCGATCACCGCAGCCACCCCGGAACTGCTGGCCGCCCTGGCGCGTCTGGCGGAACCTGCCGACACCGCGGCCGCGCCGGTGGTGGAAGCGGCTCCGGAGCCTGTGGTCGAAGCCGAAGCGGATGTCACCGACAGCGAGTTCGAGCAACTGCTCGACTCCCTCAATGCGGTCAAGGCCGAAGCCGAAGCGCCGCAAGCGGTCGCTGCAGTGGCCGCGCCCGCCGCGCCGACCGGCGAAGACATTACCGACGCAGAATTCGAATCCCTGCTCGATCAGTTGCACGGCAAGGGCCAGTTCGCTGCCGACGCCGTTGCACCTGCGGCTGAGGCGCAAGCACCTGCGAGTACCTCGCAAGTTCCGGCAGCCACCGCCGCCGCCGGCACCGACATTACCGACGACGAATTCGAAGCGTTGCTCGACCAGTTGCATGGCAAGGGCTCCTTTGCTGCCGATGCCTTGCCGGAAGTCGCCGCAACTGCTGCCGCACCAGCTGCTGCCGCTGCCGCTGCCGCTGCCGCTGCCGCTGCCGCTGCCGCACCTGCCGGCGACGGGCTGATTTCCGATCACGAATTCGAAGCCCTGCTCGACGAACTGCACGGCAAGGGCAAGTTCGCCGAAGTGGCCGCTGGCGCTGCGGCGACGGCAGCCCCGGTGGCGGCCAAACCGGCACCGGCCAAAGCCGCGGCACCTGCTGCCGCCAAGCCGGCCCCGGCCCCGGCTGCCGCAGCTCCTGCCGCTGCCGCGCGTGCCCCGGCCGCCGCCGCGGCCGACAAGCCTGCCAGCGAAGCCGAAACCACGGTGCGTGTGGATACCGCGCGCCTGGACGACATCATGAACATGGTCGGCGAACTGGTGCTGGTGCGTAACCGCCTGGTGCGCCTGGGCCTGAACAGTGGCGACGAAGCCATGCAGAAGGCCGTGTCGAACCTCGACGTGGTCACTGCCGACCTGCAGACCGCGGTGATGAAGACGCGGATGCAGCCGATCAAGAAAGTCTTCGGTCGCTTCCCGCGCCTGGTTCGTGACCTGGCTCGCCAGCTCAAGAAAGAAATCAACCTGGAACTGGTGGGTGAAGAAACCGACCTCGACAAAAACCTTGTCGAGGCCCTGGCCGACCCGCTGGTCCACTTGGTGCGCAACGCCGTCGACCACGGCGTGGAAACCCCGGAAGAACGCGAAGCCGCGGGCAAGTCCCGTAACGGCAAGGTGATTCTGGCGGCGGAACAAGAGGGTGACCATATCCTGCTGTCGATCACCGATGACGGCAAAGGCATGGACCCGGCGATCCTGCGCGGTATCGCCGTCAAGCGTGGCGTGATGGACAAGGATGCCGCCGACCGCTTGACCGACACCGAGTGCTACAACCTGATTTTCGCGCCGGGCTTCTCGACCAAGACCGAGATTTCCGACGTGTCGGGCCGTGGCGTGGGCATGGACGTGGTGAAAACCAAGATCAGCCAGCTCAACGGTTCGATCAATATCTACTCGACCAAGGGCCTGGGCTCGAAGATCGTCATCAAGGTGCCGTTGACCCTGGCGATCATGCCGACCCTGATGGTGATGCTGGGCAACCAGGCCTTCGCTTTCCCGCTGGTCAACGTCAACGAGATCTTCCACCTCGACCTGTCGCGCACCAACGTGGTGGACGGCCAGGAAGTGGTGATCGTGCGCGACAAAGCGTTGCCACTGTTCTACCTCAAGCGCTGGCTGGTCGCCTCGGCCGCCCATGAAGAGCAGCGCGAAGGCCATGTGGTGATTCTCTCCGTGGGCACCCAGCGCATCGGCTTTGTCGTCGATCAACTGGTCGGCCAGGAAGAAGTGGTCATCAAGCCTTTGGGCAAAATGCTGCAGGGAACCCCGGGCATGTCGGGTGCGACCATCACCGGTGACGGTCGTATCGCGTTGATTCTCGATGTTCCGAGCATGCTCAAGCGTTACGCCGCACGGCGTATTTGATTCTGGTGGGGCAGGGCGGTATTGCCTGCCCCGCCTAACGGAGTGTTTATGGTAGTCAAGGTCCTGGTGGTGGACGATTCGGGTTTCTTCCGCCGCCGCGTCTCGGAAATTCTTTCCGCCGATCCAACGATCCAGGTGGTCGGCACGGCCACCAACGGTAAAGAGGCGATTGATCAAGCCATTGCGTTGAAGCCGGACGTGATCACCATGGACTACGAGATGCCGATGATGGATGGCATCACCGCAGTCCGACACATCATGCAGCGCTGTCCGACCCCGGTATTGATGTTCTCCTCGCTGACCCACGAAGGCGCCCGGGTCACCCTGGATGCGCTGGACGCCGGTGCGGTGGACTTCCTGCCGAAGAATTTCGAAGACATCTCGCGCAACCCCGAGAAGGTCAAACAGATGCTGTGCGAGAAGGTCCACAGCATTTCGCGCAGCAACCGTCGCAGCCTGTTCAGCGCCCCGGCGCCTGCGCCGGTCGCGGCTCCGGCGGCACCCACCAGCACGGCGTTCGGTCGCCCGGCGCCGGCAGCGGTTGCCCGGCCTGCCGCGGCACCCGTGCGGGCACCTGCGCCAAGCGCCCATTCGCCGGCGCCGAAACGCAAGGCCTACAAGCTGGTTGCCATTGGTACTTCGACCGGCGGCCCGGTTGCCCTGCAACGGGTCTTGACCCAACTGCCGGCCAACTTCCCGGCGCCGATCGTGCTGATCCAGCACATGCCCGCCGCGTTCACCAAGGCCTTCGCCGAGCGCCTGGACAAGCTGTGCCGCATCAGCGTCAAGGAAGCCGAGGATGGCGACATCCTGCGTCCTGGCCTGGCGTTGCTGGCGCCTGGGGGCAAGCAGATGATGGTCGATGGCCGTGGAGCGATCAAAATCCTGCCGGGCGATGAGCGCCTCAACTACAAACCCTGCGTGGATATCACCTTCGGTTCGGCAGCCAAGTCCTACGGCGACAAAGTTCTGGCGGTGGTGCTCACCGGCATGGGCGCCGACGGTCGCGAAGGCGCGCGCCTGCTCAAGCAGGGCGGCAGTGCGATCTGGGCCCAGGACGAAGCCAGTTGCGTGATTTATGGCATGCCGATGGCCATCGTCAAGGCTGAGCTGGCCGACGCGATCTACAGCCTGGACGATATCGGCAGGCATTTGGTGGAGGCCTGCCTCTGATGGATGTACTGAGTCTGATCGGTATCACCATGGCGTTTGTCGCGATCATCGGCGGCAACTACCTCGAAGGCGGGCACCTCGGCGCCCTGGCCAACGGCCCGGCGGCGCTGATCGTGATCGGTGGCACCGTGGGCGCGGCATTGCTGCAGTCGCCCTTGAGTTCGTTCAAGCGTGCCATGCAGATCCTGATCTGGATTATTTTCCCGCCGCGCGTCGACCTGGCCGGCGGCATCGACCGCGTGGTCAACTGGAGCCTCACCGCACGCAAGGAAGGCCTGCTCGGCCTGGAAGGCGTGGCCGATGCCGAGCCCGACAGCTACGCGCGCAAAGGCCTGCAATTGCTGGTGGACGGCGCCGAGCCGGAGGCGATCCGCAGCATCCTGGAAGTGGATTTCTACACCCAGGAAAGCCGCGATATCAACGCCGCCAAAGTCTTTGAAAGCATGGGCGGCTACGCGCCGACCATCGGCATCATCGGTGCGGTGATGGGCCTGATCCACGTGATGGGCAACCTCGCCGATCCGTCGCAACTGGGCAGCGGCATTGCCGTGGCGTTTGTCGCCACCATCTACGGTGTGGCGAGTGCCAACCTGGTGCTGTTGCCGGTGGCCAGCAAGCTCAAGTCGATTGCCCTGCGCCAGTCGCGTTACCGTGAAATGTTGCTCGAAGGCATCCTGTCGATTGCCGAAGGCGAGAACCCGCGCTCCATCGAATTGAAGCTCCAGGGCTTCATGGATTGATGTACATGAAACGTGTAGGAGCGAGCTTGTTCGCGAAAATCGTCAACGATGACGCGGGCATTTTGGACGAACGCGTTGCTCTCGGATTTTTCGCGAGCAAGCTCGCTCCTGCAGGTGATTCGTTTTGCGGAGGTAATCGTCTGTGAGCCGTCGCCGTCGCGAGCCTGAAGAACACGTCAACCATGAACGCTGGCTGGTGTCCTACGCGGACTTCATCACCTTGCTGTTCGCGTTTTTCGTGGTGATGTACTCCATCTCGTCGATCAACGAAGGCAAGTACAAAGTCATTTCCCAAGCGCTGATCGGCGTGTTCAACGACGCCGATCGTTCGCTCAAGCCGATCCCGATCGGCGAAGAGCGGCCCAAGACCGTGACCCCGGCCAAGCCGCTGGTCAACGACAGCGATGAGACCTCCGCCGGCATGGGCGGCACCGGCGACCCGCTGAAAAGCATCGCCGACGATATCAGCGCCGCGTTCGGCGACTTGATCAGCTCCAACCAGATGACCGTGCGCGGCAATGAGTTGTGGGTGGAGATCGAGCTCAATTCGAGCCTGCTGTTCGCCAGCGCCGATGCCATGCCCAGCGACCAGGCGTTCACCATCATCGACAAGGTGGCGGCGATCCTCAAGCCGTTTGAAAACCCGATCCACGTCGAAGGCTTCACCGACAATATCCCCATCAGTACCGCGCAGTACCCGACCAACTGGGAGCTGTCGTCGGCCCGGGCGGCCAGCATCGTGCGGATGCTCGCGATGCAGGGCGTGAACCCCGGTCGCCTGGCGTCGGTCGGCTACGGCGAGTTCCAGCCGGTGGCCAATAACGCCACGGCGGAAGGCCGCGCCCGCAACCGCCGGGTGGTGCTGGTGGTCTCGCGCAACCTGGATGTGCGCCGCAGCCTGACCGGCACCGGCACGGCAAATGCAACCCCGGACGCGGCATTGAAGCGGGCTGGCACACAAACTGCACCGGCCCTTGCAAAGCCGCCGGTACGGCAAAGCTCCGTCAATTCTCCGTCACCGGCTCAATAACCTATGCACTGTCTCGGTCGCGCCTGTGCCCGCCGGGAGGAATCAACCGAATGAGAGTCTGGGCAGTTGCCAATCAAAAAGGTGGAGTCGGCAAGACCACCACCTCCATCGCCTTAGCCGGCTTGCTGGCCGAGGCGGGCAAGCGCGTGGTCGTGGTCGACCTGGACCCCCACGGCTCGATGACCAGCTATTTCGGCTACGACCCGGACGCGCTGGAGCACAGCTGCTACGACCTGTTCCTGCACAAGGGCAGCGTGCCGAGCGATCTGCCTGGGCAACTGCTGCTGCCCACCAGCAATGAAAGCATTTCCCTGCTGCCGTCGAGCACCGCCCTGGCCACCCTTGAGCGCCAGTCGCCGGGGCAGAGCGGCCTGGGTCTGGTGATCGCCAAGACCCTGGCGCAACTGTGGCAGGACTTCGACTACGCGATCATCGACAGCCCGCCGTTGCTCGGCGTGCTGATGGTCAACGCCTTGGCGGCCAGCCAGCAGTTGGTGATCCCGGTGCAGACCGAGCACCTCGCGGTCAAGGGCCTGGAACGCATGGTCAGCACCCTGGCGATGATCAACCGCTCACGCAAACAGGCGCTGCCGTTCAGCATCGTGCCGACGTTGTTCGACCGCCGCACCCAGGCGTCCCTCGGCACCTTGCGCGTACTGCGCGATGCCTACCCGGACACCATCTGGCAGGGCTATATCCCGGTGGACACGCGCCTGCGCGACGCCAGCCGCGCCGGCCTGACCCCTTCGCAGTTCGACGGTAAAAGTCGCGGCGTGCTGGCGTACCGCGCGCTGCTCAAGCACCTGCTGTCGCAACAGCTTGTGGCGCAGGTGGCGTGATGAACCGTCCTGTCGAACTCAAGGTCAAGACGCGGCCGCAACTGGCACTGGAATCCTACCTGGATGCCTTGCTGCAGGACGCGACCGAGGAAGAACTGCCGGAACCGCTGCTGGTCCTCGAACCCGCCGTAGACGCACAAAGCACACTGGATGAATTCCAGTTGGCGGTGCTGGAAGAACAGGCGCGTGATGCGCAGGTGATGGTGCCGAGTCCACCGGTCGTGGTTGCGCCTGTAGTGGTTGCGCCTGTGCCGGTCGCACCCGTGGTGGTCGAGCCGGTGGTTGAAATCCACCTGCCGCCGAGCATCACGCCGCCGCCGGTCACCGGCGACGGCCGCCCGGCGTGGGCCGCCGAGCCGTTCGAATGCCTGCTGTTCGACGTCGCCGGGTTGACCCTGGCGGTGCCGCTGGTGTGCCTGGGCTCGATTTATTCCCTGGAAGGCCAGGAGCTGACACCGCTGTTCGGGCAACCGGAGTGGTTCCTCGGCATCCTGCCCAGCCAGGCCGGCAACCTCAAGGTGCTGGACACCGCGCGCTGGGTGATGCCCGACCGCTACCGCGATGATTTCCGCCAGGGCTTGCAATACGTGATTTCGGTGCAAGGCTACGAGTGGGGGCTGGCCGTGCATCAAGTCAGCCGCTCGTTGCGCCTGGACCCGAATGAAATCAAATGGCGCAGCCAACGGGGCCAGCGCCCTTGGTTGGCGGGCACCGTGATCGAACACATGTGCGCGTTGCTCGACGTCGCCGAACTGGCCGAGTTGATCGCCAGCGGCGCGGTCAAGTCGATGCCGGGCCAGCAACGCAGTTAATTGAACAAGATCGGCCGCACGGTTGTGCGGCCAAAGAAGCACACACGCCGTGTCCAACGGCATTTGAAGGGGTCAGGGGTATGAATAAGTCAGCGTCCGCACAAGGTTTGGATGATCCGATCCTGCAATGGGTTACCTTCAAACTGGACAACGAGTCCTACGGCATCAACGTCATGCGCGTGCAGGAAGTGCTGCGCTACACCGAAATCGCTCCGGTTCCGGGTGCGCCAAGCTACGTGCTGGGCATCATCAACCTGCGCGGCAACGTGGTGACGGTGATCGACACCCGCCAGCGTTTCGGTCTGATACCGACCGAAGTCAACGACAACACCCGCATCGTCATCATCGAGGCAGACAAGCAGGTGGTCGGGATCATGGTCGACAGCGTGGCCGAAGTGGTTTACCTGCGCCAATCGGAAGTGGAAACCGCGCCGAACGTGGGTAACGAAGAGTCGGCCAAGTTCATCCAGGGCGTCTGCAACAAGAACGGCGAACTGCTGATTCTGGTCGAGCTGGACAAAATGATGAGCGAAGAAGAATGGTCGGAACTGGAGAGCATCTGATTGTTCCTTGAAGCCGCGGTGATCGTCCTGGCCCTGTTGTGGGCCGGGACGTTGGCCTTTTTGCTGCGCTACGTGCGCCAGCAACGCGAGTGGGTGGTGCAACAGGCCGAACGCGACGCCGTGCGTGACCGGCGCGTGGTGGAGTTGGCCAAGCGCGTCGATCACTTCCAGCAAAGTGCGGTGCGGGTCGGGGATGAGGTGCATGAACTGCGCGCGATCCTCGGGCCGTTGCCGGACAAGCTGGCGCAGATTGAACAGCGTGATCCCTCCAGCCTGTCTTTTGCCCAGGCGGCGAAGCTGGTCGGCATGGGCGCGACCGTGGATGAGCTGACGCAGTCGTGCGGCTTGACCCAGGCTGAGGCGCAGTTGATGAGTAAGTTGCACAAAAGCTGATTGCGCGCTGATGGGTATCTAGCGATCCAACTGTAGGCGCTGGCTTGCCCGCGCTTACAGGAAAGCAGCCTGGCGTCGCCCCTGGCCAATTAAATTGCAAACCCGATGGCTTTTTTTATCTCCTCAAAGGTCAACATCCTTCAAGCACCTTTGACCCCAGGAGAGCTCCCCCCATGACCACCCACAAAGCCCTGTTGATCCTCCACGGCAAGCAAGCCCTCAACGAGGACGTGCGCGCTGCGGTGCTGGCTCGGCGTGAGCAGGGCTGGGAGCTGGCGGTGCGGGTGACGTGGGAGGGCGGCGACGCGCAGCGGCTGGTCAACGAGGCCCTGGACGGCGGGTACACGCACATCATTGCCGGCGGCGGTGACGGCACCTTGCGCGATGTGGCCGAGGCGATGGCCCAGGCCGGGACCGACGCGAGCCTGGTGCTGATGCCGTTGGGCACCGCCAATGATTTTGCCCGCGCCGCCGGTGTGCCGCTGCAGCCCGATCAGGCCCTGGCGTTGCTGGATGTGCCGGCCAGGGCGATCGATCTCGGCCGCGTCGGCGGGCAAGTATTCCTCAACATGGCCACTGGCGGCTTCGGCAGCCAGGTCACCGCCAATACCTCCGAAGAACTGAAGAAAGTACTGGGCGGCGCGGCTTATCTGTTCACCGGCTTGTCGCGCTTCAGTGAGTTGAAGGCCGCGTATGGCGAGCTGGAAGGCCCGGATTTCCATTGGAAAGGCGAGCTGCTCGCGCTGGGCATCGGCAACGGCCGCCAGGCGGGCGGTGGGCATGTGCTGTGCCCCGACGCACTGGCGGACGATGGGCTGCTGGACATCAGCATTTTGCCGGCCCCCCAGGAAGTGGTCGGCACCCTGCGTGAACTGATGAACAATGGCTGGGGCCTGGACACCATGTTTGTCCGCGCGCGCCTGCCGTGGGTCAAGATCAAGGTGGCGCAAGGTTTGTATATCAACCTGGATGGCGAACCGCTGCAAGGCGATGACCTGCATTTCGAGGTCGTGCCCAAGGCCCTGCGCGTCCATCTGCCGCCGGGTTCGCCCTTAGTCGTCCAGGCTGATGATCTGCTCGCGCACGGCAAATAACACCAGGCCCGCCACGTCGAAAATCTGCAGGCGCTTCATGATTTGCGAGCGGTGGGCTTCCACGGTCTTGATGCTCAACCCGAGGCCGTGGGCGATTTCCCGGGTGGATTTGCCACGCACGACCAGGCGCAGGATTTCCAACTGGCGAGCGGTGAGGTTGTGGTTGTGGGCGACCGGGGAGGACGGGGCCTGATTGCGTACCAGCGCCTGGCTGATCACGGTGTGGGCAATCGCCGGGCTCAGGTAGCGCTCGTCATTGCTCAGCGCCAGCAGTGCCTGCTCCAGTTCGTTGGCGCTGGTGTCCTTGAGCAGGTAGCCATGGGCGCCGGCCTCCAGGGCACGCATGATCAGCTCCGGGTCGGTGTGCATCGACAGGATCAGCACCTTGCTCTTGGGGTAGGCCGTCTTGAGCTGGTGCAACGCATCCAGGCCGCCGGTGTGTTTCATCGACAGGTCCAGCAGCACGATATCCGGCAGCAGGGCGCTGAATGTTTCCAGCACCTGCGCGCCATCGCTGGCTTCGCCAATCACCGTGTAGCCGGGAATGTCCAGGACCAGCGCGCGGACGCCGGCCCTGATCAGTGCGTGGTCATCCACCAGGAGTAAAGTGCGGGTCACTCGAGAACCTTCAGGGGACTGGCCCGTTCGAGGGCGCGCGGCGCCCAGGGGAAAAGTGCGTCGATCCGGGTGCCTTTGCCTGGCTGGCTGCTGACGGACAAGGTGCCCCCCAGTTGATCAATCCGCTCGGACATGCCCGCCATGCCCCGTTGGCCTTCCAGGCCTGGGTTGCTGGCGGGCGAAAAGCCCTGGCCGTCATCACTGATAAACAGCGACAGGCCCTGGGGCAGGCGTTGCAGGCGAACCAGCAGGTTTTGCGCCTGGGCATGGCGCAGCATGTTGGTCACCGCTTCCTGGGTGATGCGAAAAGCGGCCACGGCCATTTCTTCGGGAATGCCGGTCAGCCGTTGCTGGCATTCCAGGCTCCAATGAATCGAGGTGTTTCCCAGGGTCTTGAGCAGGTGCGCGCGCAGGCTGGCTTCCAGGCCGAGGCTGGCCAACTGACGCGGGTTGAGAATGGCGGACACGTCGCGCACCTTGGCCAAGGTCTCGTTCAGGGTGTTGCACAGCACTGTGCATTGGCCCTGCAGGTCTTCCGGCAGGCGGCGCTTGAGCCATTCGCTTTGCAGCTTGGCGGCGGTGAGCAATTGGCCGATATCGTCGTGCAGCTCTCGGCTGAGGCGGTGCCGCTCGTTTTCCTGGACTTGCAGCAGGCGATCGGCCAGTTCCTGGGGCTGGAACTTGATCGATTTACGTGAGTTCCACTGCCGCAGGCCCACCAGCACCAGGGTGGCCACGTTGATCAGCAACACCATCAATGGCAAGGGCGTGGAGCGAGCGTAGGCCCACAGCCCCAGCAGCAGTGAGCACAGGCACAACACGAGAACCAGTCGACGGGCATTGCTGCGGGAAGCGGATTTGACGAGGAGTGACTTGAGGCTGGCGTACATAGCGGATGCTTTTCACGTTTTATGCATCATGACGTTAGGTCACTTCGAGGGCGGCATGGTACCACTTTGCTTACCGTTGGTCGCCAGGCGTCATTTGCACGGAGTGGGGGCATGCCTATTAAGAATAGTTATATGTTGGCGGTTATTTGGTATGGATTGGCTTTATAGCGCGGGCAACTTGGTTGTCGCCACTTATTGCAGGGCACATTAGTTATTCTTGTCGTTTTTGGGCAAGACGCTGGGTGAAAGCGACACCTTAGTGCTTAACGGCGCAGTCATTCATGAAACGTGGTGCAGACGCTGTTGCGGCTTATTGGTGAAGTCCTTCTGCGGGATCTGGAGAGTGACCGTCGCAATCAGTGAGGTTTGTTCACTTTCATCCAGGCTCAACTCACCGGTGCGGGTGTCGATCAACTCCAGCTGCCACGCCAGTAACGTCAGGCAGTTGTTCAAGGCATCGAGGGCCTGATCGTGCAGTTGCAAAGGGCTCTGCGCGTTGGCAATCAGGTCCTGGATATGTCGCGAGAACTCGCTGATCGCCTGCAGAGCCAGATCATCGGCCTTTTCGGCGAGCGCCGTGAGGCTGAACTTCATGCAGTCGATGGCATCGCTGTCATTACGAATCAAATGCAGATGGCTCAAGCACTCTTCCGACTTTCTCAGCAGCTTTTCGGCCTCTAGCAGGAATTCGGGAAGTGTGGTTTGCCACTCGTTCGCGCTATTCATCATGCAAGTCTCCACAGCATACGGTCGGGCGATGAGATGTCGCACTGCGTGAATAGCGTAAAACTACCGCTGAAAGATGACTGAAATCTGTAGGGCGCTTCTGAGACTTTAGTAGG
The DNA here is from genome assembly GCF_003058185.1 of Pseudomonas sp. GV105. NCBI lineage: Bacteria > Pseudomonadati > Pseudomonadota > Gammaproteobacteria > Pseudomonadales > Pseudomonadaceae > Pseudomonas > Pseudomonas sp. GV105. Next base: position 160,087 of record NZ_QBUF01000004.1, on the reverse strand, counting down.
ACGTTTATTTGAATGATTATGCGAGGCGCGCACTGCCCTCGTCATCGGGGCCGATTGCGCAACTTCGATTGCCGACAGGTGAGTGTCTGGAAGGCCCACGGGCCTTGGGCTTACGATGGCAAACAAAAGCCTGACTCCATTCATGCAATGAGAATGGCGTCACATTAATGGCAATTAGATATCGCGAATATCAGGTTGGGCCTGATTGTGCCTAGGGGAATCCCTTACGCAGCGGAACCTTGCGCCGATTTGAATGTCGCGCAATGTTGCTATTCTGCCCAATGAAGAGGCCTGTGCAGTAAAGCATGATGTCAGTGTGACATCAATGGATTTGCGTGGCATTTTACAGGGGTCAAGGTCTGGCGCTTGCCGCCGATAACAAGCTTAGCGAACCGCATAATCCCTTAGCGCGACCTGCGCGCATATCAGGAGCTTTTAATGGCCGGCATTCTCGACACGGTAGATCAACGCACACAATTGGTGGGTGAGAATCGCCTGGAGATTCTCATGTTTCGCCTGGCCGGGCGGCAGCTGTTCGCGATCAACGTGTTCAAGGTGCAGGAGGTCTTGCAACTGCCCAAGCTGACCCTGATGCCTCAGCGCCACCCGTTTGTGTGCGGCGTGGTCAACCTGCGGGGCCAGACCCTGCCGGTGATCGACCTGTCCCAGGCCATCGGCATGCGCCCGCTGGTGCCGGGGCCCAACAGCACCATCATCGTCACCGAGTACAACCGCTCGGTGCAGGCGTTCCTGGTGGGCGGTGTCGATCGCATCGTCAACATGAACTGGGAAGCCATCCTGCCGCCGCCGACCAGCGCCGGGCGCCAGCACTACCTCACGGCCATCAGCAAGGTCGATGACCAGTTGGTGGAAATCATCGACGTGGAAAAAGTCCTCGCCGAGATCGTGCCATACAACGCCAAGGTCTCCCGCGATAAACTCGATGACCCGATACTGGAGCGCGCCCGTGGCCGTGAAGTGCTGCTGGTGGACGACTCCAATGTCGCGCTGTCGCAGTTGCGCGACACCCTGGGCCAGTTGGGCGTGAAGATGCACATCGCCAGTGACGGCCTCAAGGCACTGAACATGCTCAAGGCCTGGGCCGACAGCGGCCAGGTGATGACCGACAAATTGCTGATGATCTTCACCGACGCCGAAATGCCTGAGATGGACGGCTACCGCCTGACCACCGAGATCCGCAATGACCCACGCCTGCGTGAGCTGTACGTGGTGCTGCACACCTCGCTGTCGGGCAGTTTCAACGAGTCGATGGTGAAGAAGGTCGGGTGCGATAACTTCCTGTCCAAATTCCAGCCGGACAAGCTGGTGGATGTGGTGCGTCAGCGACTGATGCTGGACGAAGCGCCGGCTTGACCTTAGTGTGACGGTTTTGCCCCTCAGGAATGCAGGCTCATGCTCCGTCTCAGCGCGCTGTACCGTTACCCTTTGAAATCCGGCAAGGCCGAAACGTTGCAGCAGATCGGCCTGGACAAGCTCGGGTTGGATGGCGATCGACGCTGGATGCTGGTGGACGAAGCCAGCGGGCGTTTTTTGACGCAGCGCGCCGTGGCGACGATGAGCCAGCTGTCGGCGCTGTGGAACCGCAGCGGTGGCCTGACCCTCAGTTCGCCTGGCTACGCAGCGCTGGACGTGGCGTTGCCCGGCAGCGAGGCTGAACTGCGCGGTGTGACCATCTGGCGCGACACCTTGCGCGTGCCGGATGCGGGCGATGCCGCCGCCGCCTGGGTCAGCGACTTTATCGGCAAGCCAACGCGGCTGGTCCACATCCCGCTGGAGCGCGCGCGCATCACACAAGCCGGTTATGGCAAGGACGATGATCAGGTCGCGTTCGCCGACGGTTACCCGTTGCTGCTGATCGGCCAGGCCTCCCTGGACGACCTGTCCCGGCACGTCGGTCGGCCCATGGAAATGCTGCGCTTTCGCCCCAACCTGGTGATCGACGGTGGCGATGCGTTCGCCGAAGACGGCTGGAAACGCCTGCGCATCGGCGATGTCGAGTTTCGCGTGGTCAAGCCGTGCTCACGCTGCATTCTGACCACCATCGACCCGCAGACCGGCGAGCGCAGTGCCGACCGCGAACCGTTCGTGACGCTGGAGGCCTATCGCAAGACCGAAGACGGCGCGATGTTCGGCCAGAACCTGGTCAACGATGGCGTGGGCCGCCTGGAAGTGGGCATGCCGGTGACTGTCCTCGAATAATGCGTCCCCAAAAAAAATGCCCGTCTCCTGCGAGACGGGCATTTTTTTCGCGCGGGAATTGCTTAGCCGCGGTATTCGCACAGGTAAGCGGTGTCCACGGCGACCTTCAGCTGGAACTTGCTGTTGGCCGGAACGTGGAACAGGCTGCCGGCGGCGAAGGTTTCCCAGGTGCTGCTGTCGGGCAGCTTGACGGTCAGGGCGCCGGATACCACGTGCATGATTTCACGCTGGGCGGTGCCGAATTCGTATTCACCCGGGGCCATGACGCCGATGGTCGCCGGACCTTCTGCGGTGCCGAAAGCGATCGACTTGACGGTGCCGTCGAAGTACTCGTTGACTTTAAACATGGGCGAATCCTCGGAAAAAGGGTCTGGAAAGGTCGGCCAGTATGCCCAAGGGCAAGGGAGCTGCCTAGACCGGCAAAATCAGCGGTAACAGGCGTGCGGTGTTGCGCGCATCTTCCAGCGCCCGGTGTTGCTGGCCATTGAACTGCATCCCCGCCAATTGCAGGGCGCTATTGAGCCCCGTTGGCTTGTCCAGGCGCCTGGCCTTGGCAAAGCGTTGCTTGAGGTTGATATGGGGCGTTTGGGCCAGCGCGCTGCTCAGGCCATGGCGCTGCCACTCCAGCTCGAGCTGCTGGCGATCGTAGTCGCCCCAGCTGGCCCAACCTTCCAGGTGTGCCTGATGCTGGCCCAGCCAGCGCTCGAACAGCGCCCACACTTCGCCGAAAGGCGCGGCGCTGTCCATGTTCGCCTGGGTGATATGGGTCAGCTTGCGGCAGAAGGGCGTCAGCAATGGACGCCGCTGCGGTCGCACAAAACGCTGGAAATGATCCAACTCGCGGCCCTGGCGGTTGACCAGGCTTGCGCCGATCTCGATGACTTCCATCTCCGTCACGGGCCAGCCGCCGTCATCCGTTGTGGCTTCAAGGTCAATAATCAGCCAATGAGGCATCGTGCAGGTTCCCGTACTCTTCCCGTCCTGATGGGGATAGAGCGTAGCCCGGCCGCGTAGTTCCGCCCAGGCTTTATTCGATCTCCAGCAACACCTGGCGATTGCGCACCTGATCGCCGGCCATGACCTGCACGGCCTTGACCACACCGTCGATGCCGGCCTTCAGCGGATGCTCCATTTTCATCGCTTCGAGCACCAGCAGCAGTTGCCCCTGAGTGACGCGTTCACCGGCGCGCACGCGCACATCGACGATGGCGCCGTCCATCGGCGCTTCGACCCTGCCGCCGCCGGTTGGGGGCTGGCGGTTGGCAACGTGGTGGGTGCGGTTGGTCACGCTCACGCCCGGTAGCCACAGCTGGGCACCGTCGAGGTGGTAGGCACTGCGGCGGCGGATGCCGTTGATCACTGCGGTGGCCCAGCGGCCGTCGCTGCTGAGGTGGCGGATGTCGATGCCGTTGGCCTGCAGGTGATGGTCGGCGAGGACGCTGACCGTGATGTCCTGGACCGCATCGTCGACGGCCAACTGATAGCTCCACGGCACGTCAGCGCCGTTGCGCCACCCCGATAAGGCCGGGGCATGGGCCTGAGCGCTGTGTTGATAAAACAGCGCGGCGGCCAGGGCCAACTGTTCGGCGGATGCGCGGGGGCGACGGATCTCGCTGAAGTGTTCGGCGATCAACGCGGTGCTGAAGTCGCCGTGGATAAACTTCGGGTGCTTGAGCAGGTCGGTCAACAGCTGCTGGTTGCTCGCCACGCCCAGCAGCACCGTGTCCTCCACGGCGCGCAGCAGCTTGCGCCGCGCCTCCTCGCGGGTGGCGCCATGGGCGACGATCTTGCCGAGCAGCGGGTCATAGAACGGGCTGATGCGCTGGCCTTCGAGAACGCCGTGGTCGACCCGCACGCCCGCGGCCGGTTCCCAGCGCAACACCGCACCGGTTTGCGGCAGAAAGCCCTGGGCCGGGTCTTCGGCGTACAGGCGCACTTCCATGGCGTGGCCGCTGAGGCTGACCTGCGCTTGCTGTAACGGCAGCGGTTGGCCGGCGGCAATTTGCAGTTGCCAGTCGACCAGATCGAGGCCGCTGATCAGTTCGGTGACCGGGTGTTCGACTTGCAGGCGAGTGTTCATCTCCAGGAAGTAGAACCGGCCGTCGCGGTCGAGCAGGAACTCCACCGTCCCGGCACCGACGTAATTCACCGCACGCCCGGCCTTGAGCGCCGCGTCGCCCATGGCCTGGCGCAGGGCCGGGGTCATCACCGGGCAGGGCGCCTCTTCAATGATTTTCTGATGGCGGCGCTGGACCGAGCAGTCGCGTTCGCCGAGGTGGATCAGGTTGCCGTGGCTGTCGCCGAACAGTTGGATTTCGACGTGGCGCGGTTCGATCAGCGCCTGTTCCAGGATCAGTTCGTCACTGCCGAATGCATTCAGGGCTTCGGAGCGGGCGCTGCGCAGTTGCTCTTGCAGGTGTTCGCGCTGATGCACCAGGCGCATACCTCGGCCGCCGCCGCCGGCACTGGCCTTGATCATCAGCGGGAAGCCGATGCGTTCAGCTTCTATTTGCAACGTGGCGTCGTCCTGGGCGCTGCCTTGGTAGCCGGCGACGCACGGGACACCGGCCTCGAGCATGGCGAGTTTGGACCGGCGCTTGCTGCCCATCAGTTCGATGGCCTCGACGCTGGGGCCGATGAAGGTCAGCCCGGCGTTTATGCAGGCGCGGGTGAAATCGGGGTTTTCAGAGAGAAAGCCATAACCGGGGTGGACCGCGTCGGCACCGGTGCGTTGGGCTGCGCTGAGAATCGCCGGGATATTCAGGTAGGACTGCTGCACCGGCGCCGGGCCGATATTCACGGCTTCGTCGGCCATCTGCACGTGCGCAGCCTGGGCGTCGGCGTCGCTGTAGACCGCTACGGTGCGATAGCCCAAGGCCTGGGCGGTGCGCTGGATGCGGCAGGCGATTTCGCCGCGGTTGGCGATCAGGATCTTGTTCATTCGGCCCACCGTGGCTTGCGCTGTTGCACAAAGGCCTGGGTGCCTTCGATCCCTTCTTCGCCCGTCGCCGCCTCGGCGAACCACGCGGCGGCCTGATCCAGCAACGGCCCCAGCGGTTGCTCCGCGCTGGCCAGCAGCAAGGCCTTGGTCCGCCCATTCGCCCCCGGCGCGCAACGCAATACCTGGCCCAGCACTTCATCCAGGCGTTCGGCCAACGCCTGCGGATCGCGCTCGACAAAATGCACCACGCCCAAGCGCTCAGCCTCGACCCCGTCGAACCGCGCCGCCGTCAGCGCCAGCCGGCGCGCGTGCGTCAGACCGATGCGCTTGACCACAAACGGCGCGATCTGCGCCGGCAGCAAGCCCAGGCTGGTCTCGGGCAAGCCGAACTGCGCCTGGTGATCAGCCAGCGCAATATCACTGACGCACGCCAAACCAAAGCCACCGCCCAGCACCGCGCCTTGCAGCACCACGATCACCACTTGGGGCACGGCTTCAACTTCCTGCAGCAAGGTGCCGAACGCGCGGTTCAGCGCCTGCAATTGCGCCTTGTCGCTGGCGCCGAGCAGGTCTTTCACGTCCGCCCCGGCACAGAAATGCCCGGCCGCGCCGCTGATCACCAGCGCGCGCACCTGATCGTCCAACTGCGCCAGCACCGCGCGCAGTTCATTGACCATCTCCAGGCTCATCGCGTTGCGGCTTTGCGGACGGTTGAGGGTGATGTGCAGCACCCCGTTATGGGGTTCGAGCAGCAGGGTGTTCATGGTTTTTTCCCCGGCAGGGTGCCCATCAGTTTGCAGATGATGCCCAGCATGATTTCGTCGGCGCCGCCGCCAATCGACACCAGGCGCATATCGCGATAGGCGCGGGCCACCGGGTTGTCCCACATAAAGCCCATGCCGCCCCAGTATTGCAGGCAACTGTCGCTGACTTCGCGGCCCAGCCGCCCGGCCTTGAGCTTGGCCATGGAGGCCAGGCGCGTCACGTCCTGGCCTTTGATGTACTGCTCGGTGGCCTGGTAGACCAGGGCGCGCAGGCATTCGATTTCGGTGGCCAGTTCGGCCAGGCGAAAGTGAATCACCTGATTGTCGATCAGCGCTTTGCCGAAGGTCTGGCGCTCCTTGCAGTATTCGATCGTGCTGTCGATGCAGGACTCCAGGCCCTTGATCATATTGGCCGCGCCAAACAGGCGTTCTTCCTGGAATTGCAGCATCTGCATCATGAACCCCGCGCCTTCATGGCCGATGCGGTTGCGTTGCGGCACACGCACGCCGTCGAAGAACACCTGGGCGGTCTCGGAGCTGTGCATGCCGAGTTTTTCCAAGGGCGGGCTGACGCTGATCCCCGGTGTGTTCATCGGCACCATGATCAGCGACTTATTGAGGTGCGGCTTGTCGTCGGAGGTGTTGGCCAGCAGGCACATGAAGTCGGCGCTCGGCGAATTGGTGATCCACATTTTGCTGCCGTCGATCACGTAGTCGTCGCCGTCCTTGCGTGCCTGGGTCTTCAGCCCGGCCACATCGGAACCGGCGCCGGCTTCCGAGACGCCGATGCAACCGACTTGCTCGCCGCTGATGGCCGGGCGCAGGAATTCTTCGCGCAGTGCGTCGCAGCCGAAGCGGGCGAGGGCGGGGGTACACATGTCGGTCTGTACGCCGATGGACATGGGGATGCCGCCGCAGCGGATGCTGCCGAATTCTTCGGCGGCGACGATGGAGTAGCTGTAGTCCAGGCCCATGCCGCCGAATTGCTCGGGTTTGGAGATGCCCAGCAGGCCGAGGTCGCCGGCCTTGCGCAAGATATCGTGGATGGGGAAGCGGCCGGCTTTTTCCCATTCGTCGACGTGGGGGTTGATCTCGCGGTCGACGAAGGCGCGGACGGTGCGGCGCAGTGCCTGGTGTTCCTGGGTGAAGATCATTTTTTATTGTTCTCCGTGTGGGCGTTTTTCGGGTGTGCATGGCTCCGTCTGTGGGAGCTGGTTTGCTGGCGGTCTTACAGCGGGTAGATATCCAATGGGCTCACCTCGCTCGAAATTGGGCTCACCTCGCTCCAAATGTGGGAGGGGGCTTGCCCCCGATGGCGGCCTCTGGGCTGACCATTTTTTTGGGTTGAGTACATATCCGTTTCTTTGGTAACGGCTGCTATGGGTTCCGCTCTTACAGCGGGTCACTTTTGGAAAAGAGCCCCAAAAGTAACCAAAAGGGCTCTTGCCCCACCACTCGGCACCTCGCCTAGGCTCGGTGTGCCCGAACGCAGGCTTGAATCCGTGGGCCGCCGTCATGGGCCATCCCTGGCCCAGGACGGCTAACCCGGCGTCCTGCCGGGTTACCCACGGATTCAAGCCTGCGTTCGGCCAGCGTGGTTTGACGGGGCGCCTAAGATCAAGATCAAAATCAAAAGCAGAGCAACAGCAGAGCAAAAGCAGAGCAAAAGCAGGGTTTTGTTGTCTTGATGACTTTAGAACCGTGCTACGCCAAAGCTGTTCGGTTGCAACGTCCGCATGTCGGCTTCCTGGCAAATATCCAGCAGGAACCCCAGCAACGTGCGGGTATCCCGTGGGTCGATCAGGCCGTCATCCCATAGGTTTGCACTGCCGTACAGCGCGGTGGATTGGCTGTCGAGTTTTTGTGCGGTGACTTGTTCCAGCATGTCGAGCATCTTGGGGTCGGGGGTCAGGCCGTCTTTCCGTTGTTTGGCTTCGGTGACGATGCGCAGCACTTTGCCGGCCTGGGCGCCGCCCATCACGGCGGTGCGGCTGTTGGGCCAGGCGAAGATGAAGCGCGGGTCGAGGCCGCGGCCGCACATGGCGTAGTTGCCGGCGCCGTAGGAGCCGCCGACCACCACGGTGAGTTTGGGCACACGTGCATTGGTCACCGCCTGGATCATCTTCGCGCCGTGCTTGATCACGCCTTGCTGTTCCGCCTCGGTGCCGACCATAAAGCCGGTGGTGTTGTGCAGGAACAGCAGCGGCGTGCGGCTCTGGTCGCACAGTTGGATGAATTGCGCGGCCTTGCTGGCGCCCTTGGGCGTGATCGGGCCGTTATTGCCGATCACGCCGACGGCGCGGCCCTGGATGTGCAGGTGGCCGCACACGGTATGTGCGTCGAACTCGCCCTTGAACTCGAGGAAGTTCGAACCATCGGCCAGGCGTGCGAGGATTTCGCGGACGTCGTAGGGTTTTTTCGGGTCGTCGGGGATCAGCCCGAGCAGTTCGTCGATGGGGTACAGCGGCTCGGCATACGTGCGTTTGGGCATCGACGGCAGGCGCTCGTTCCACGGCAGCAGGCTGACGATTTCGCGCACGATCCGCACCCCGTCGGCATCGTTTTCCGCCAGGTATTCCGCGGTGCCGGCGATTTGCGCGTGCATCTCGGCGCCGCCCAGTGCTTCATCGGTGGCGACTTCGCCGGTCGCGGCCTTGAGCAGCGGCGGGCCGGCCAGGAACAGCTTGGCCTTGCCGCGCACCACCACCACGTAATCCGACAGCCCCGGCTGATACGCGCCGCCCGCCGTGGCCGAGCCATGGACCACGGTGATCTGCGGCAAGCCCATGGCCGACATGCGCGCCTGGTTGGCGAAGCTGCGCGCGCCTTCGACGAAAATCTCCGCCGCGTAGTTGAGGTTGGCGCCGCCGCTTTCGGCGAGGGTCACCACCGGCAGTTGGTTTTCCATCGCGATCTGTTGCAGGCGCAGGGATTTCTTCAGGCCCGTGGGGGAAATGGTGCCGCCCTTGATCGCGCTGTTATTCGCCACCACCAGCACGCGCACGCCGCTGACGTAACCGATTCCGGCGATCAACCCGCCGCCGGCGGCGCTGCCGTCCTTGTCGTCATGGAGTTTGTAGCCGGCCAGGCTGGCCAGTTCCAGGAACGGCGCGCCAGGGTCCAGCAGCAGGTTGAGGCGTTCACGCGGCAGCAATTGCCCGCGTTTGTCGAACTTGGGCTTGGCTTCCTGCGCCTTGCTCAACAGGTTCTGCTCCAACAGGCGCAGTTGCTGCAGGCTCGCCAGCAGCGCTTCGCGGTTGCGCACAAAGTCTGGGCTGTGGGCGTCGATCAGGGTTTCGATCACCGGCATGGTTTATGACTCCCCTTTGAGGACATCCGGCAGGTCGGCTTTGAAGATCGAGTCGAAGGCCACGGCAACGCTCCTTTACGTGAGTTGATCGGCGATGTGCTGCGGCACGGCGATGGGGATTTCCAGCAACTGCTGGGCAAACGCCTTGCCCTGCGGGTCGATGCGCAGGCTGGCGATGCCGCCGCCGCCCAAGGCGTTTTCCAGCAGGAAGTTGAGGCTGTGGCTGCCGGGCAGGTACCAGCGTTCGACGCGACCGTGGACCGGGTCGAGCACGTGGCCCATCCAGTCGACGACCACGGCGGGGGTCAGGGCTTCGGCGATCCACGGCAGGTACGCCGGGTCGCGGGCAATCACCCCGATGTTGCTGTGGTTGCCCTTGTCGCCGGAACGGGCCACCGCGAGTTTCACCAGGGGCACGCTGGCATCGGCGCGGCCTTGGGGTTTGGGCGGTTCGAGGGCGGCGGCCGGCGTGCCCAGTGCGTGGCTGGCCGGAAGCGCGCAAGCGTGGCGTTCACCCTGCAAATCAATCGCCAGCTCACAGGACGATTTATCGATCAGGAACGAAAACAGTCGAATCAACGGATACACCGTCGGCCGCCCGCCGACGATGCCGGTCAGCCCCGGTGCCATGCCGGTGGCGGCCTGGGCGATTTCGCGGGCGAACAGCACCAGCGCCGGCTTGCTCGGGTGGCGCACCGCCAACTTCACCACCACCTCGCGGCAGTCCCGGCGTCGCGCATGCGCGCCGTAGGTGGCTTCGCTGCCGAGCAGTTCGATGTTCACCTCGGTGTAGGGCGCCCAACCGCGCTGGCTGAACAGCTCCGACGTCTTGTCGATAATCGCCTGGGCGACCCGCTCGGCCTTGGCCACCGCGTCGATCCCGGCGATCAGGCAACTGGCGGTGCAGCGAAAGCCATCCGGGTAAGTGGCGCTGACCTTGTATTGAGCGGTCGGCGGCAACCCCTTGGCACCGTGCAGACGCACACTGTGTTTGCCTTGCTGCTGCAATTTGACCTGGCTGAAATCGCAGATCACATCGGGCAGCAAGTAGGCGCGCGGGTCGCCGATTTCGTAGAGCAGTTGTTCGGCCACGCTCAGCTCGCTGATCAACCCGCCGCTGCCCGCGACTTTATTCACGGTGAACTGGCCGTCGGCGCTGACGTCGACGATGGGAAAACCGATGTGCTCGTAATCCGGCACGTCGCGCCAGTCGGTGAAGTTGCCACCGGTACACTGCGCGCCGCATTCGATGATATGCCCGGCCAGGGCGGCCTGGGCGAGGCGGTCGTAGTCCTGCCATGACCAGTTGAATTCATGCACCAACGCGGCGCTGACCACCGCGCTGTCGACCACCCGCCCGGTGATGACGATGTCCGCCCCCAGCTCAAGCGCGCGGACAATGCCCGGCGCGCCGAGGTAGGCATTGGCGGACACGCACAGCGGCGGCAGCGGCGCGCCGTTGAACATGTCGACGCTGCCGCGCAGGTGTTTGAGTTGGGGCTGCAGGTCATCGCCCAGCAGCACTGCGATTTTCAGCGGCAGTTGCGCCGCGTCGCAGGCCGCTTGCAGGGCGGCGGCGCAGGCCTGGGGGTGGATGCCCCCCGCGTTGCTGATCACGCGGATGCCCTGGCGCTGGATTTCGGCCAGCAGCGGCGACAGCACCTCGACAAAGTCCGTGGCGTAGCCGGCCTGGGGATCTTTGATCCGCGCAGCGGCGAGGATCGACATCGTGACTTCCGCCAGGTAGTCGAACACCAGATAGTCCAGCTTGCCGCCGTGTACCAACTGGGCGGCGGCGGTGCAGGTGTCGCCCCAGAAGGCGCTGGCGCAGCCGATGCGAACCGTCTTGCTCATGAGAAATCCTTCCTCGAATGGCTGGCGACGAGACTACCAAGCAAGCGCTTGGTTTGTAAACTCCGGACACAAGTTTTCAGCCAAGCGCTTGCTTGGCTGGCAGGCACGGCCTAAATTGCCGCCCAAGATGTCAGTAGACGTAAAGGAGAGCAGCATGGATGAGCACAAAGCCCTGCGGGTGATGCGCGCCATGGTCGACGGCGGCCAATTGACCGACCCCGACAGCGCCCGGGGCAAGTTGCTGCAAACCGCGGCTCACCTGTTTCGCAACAAGGGCTTCGAGCGCACCACCGTGCGCGACCTGGCCGGTGCCGTGGGCATCCAGTCCGGCAGCATCTTTCATCACTTCAAGAGCAAGGACGAGATCCTGCGCGCGGTGATGGAAGAAACCATCCGCTACAACACTGCGCTGATGCGTGCGTCGCTGGAAGAGGCTAGCACGGTGCGCGAGCGCGTGCTGGCGCTGATTCGCTGCGAATTGCAGTCGATCATGGGCGGCAGCGGCGAAGCCATGGCGGTGTTGGTGTACGAGTGGCGTTCGCTGTCGGCCGAGGGCCAGGCCCAGGTGCTGGCCTTGCGTGATGTCTATGAAGCGATCTGGCTGCAGGTGCTGGGCGAGGCCAAGGCCGCCGGCTATATCAAGGGGGATGTGTTTATCGCCCGGCGCTTCCTCACCGGTGCCTTGTCCTGGACCACCACTTGGTTCCGCGCCGAGGGCAGCTTGACCCTCGAGCAGTTGGCCGAAGAGGCGTTGTTGATGGTTTTGAAGGCTGATTGAGGCGCAAGCTATTAATTTTCCGGTGGAAGTTGTCTCGCCAGACAAAAACGCCTAGCTTATTGCCATCAGCAGGTTAAACGGTGTGTGCCTTAATGTTTTCGCCATGGCGACTGGCTGCAGGACTTACTTTATGGGCACTGGGCACCGTTGCGTGGATGCCGGCTTCGGCTGCGCAATTGGTGAGGATCGGCGCTGCGCATTTTCCGCCGTACACCGTGCGCCCCGAGCAGGGCGCCGACACCGGATTGCTGCCGCAGTTGGTCGAAGCCCTGAACGCCTCGCAAACCGACTATCAGTTCGTGCTGGTGCCGACCTCGATCCCGCGACGCTTTCGCGATTTCGAGCAGGGCCGGGTCGACGTGGCGATTTTCGAAAACCCCGACTGGGGCTGGCAGAAGATTCCTCACACCACGGTCGACATGGGCCTGGAAGATGCCGAAATCTTCGTCGCCCAGCGTGAGCCCGATCGCGACCAGAATTATTTCGCCAGCCTTGGCGGCAAGCGCCTGGCGGTATTCAGCGGTTATCACTACGCCTTCGCCAACTTCAATGCCGACCCCAAGTTCATGGCCGAGCACTTCAACGCGACGTTGACCTACTCCCATGACAGCAACCTGCTGATGGTCGCGCGCGGTCGCGCCGATATCGCCCTGGTGACCCGCTCGTACCTGAGTGATTTTCTGGCGCGCAACGTCGACATGGCCGCCCAGTTCCTGATCTCGGAGCGCGTCGACCAGGTGTACCACCACTACGCGTTGCTGCGGCCCAAGGCGCCGATCAGCAGCGCAGCGTTTGCCGGCCTGCTCAAACGTTTGCGCGATGACGGCGAGCTGTTGAAGATATTCGAGCCCTATCGCATCGATGTGACGGCGGTGCCCTGAGGTTTCGGGAGACCAGGCTTCGCGCCGGGGCGAGTTTCAGAGCCGCCGTGCAAATGTATCGCTGTGACTGCCCGACACCTTGCGGCAATGCACCAGCGCATCGCGAATCATGAAGTTGACCAGGGTCGGCGAGACGCCGAGTTCCTTGGCGATGTCCTTTTGCGGCACGCCGTGCAGGCGGTACATCTCGAACGCATAGCGGGTGCGCTGGGGCAGTTCCGTCAGGGCGTCGGCGATGTTCTCCAGGGTGTTGAAATTGATGTGCGAAGTTTCCGGTGACGCGCCCTGAATCACCACATTCAAGCCTTCCTCTTCGGTCCCCGAATATTTGAGCTCCAGGGCCTGCTTGCGATAGTGATCGATCGCCAGGTTGCGCACGATCTGGAACAGATAACTCAATTGCGCCTTGAACGATGAGGTGATCGTCGGCGCCGATTGCAGCCGGAAGTAGGCATCCTGCACGACGTCTTCGGCCCGGGAGCGGCAGCCGGTAATACGTGCTGCGATCTTTACCAGAATCAGCCGATTATCGACGAATGCCTGGAGCAGCGGTGAGTCGCACCTGCCTGTGGATACTTGTTCCGTCATGGAAATCACCTTGATCGCAAAAGAGGTTAGGGGAGGGCGTCCGTGCTGAGGCCTCCTACACATCGGGCAACAAATTATGCTGAATGATAATTATTGTCAAATGAGAAGTCTGACTGATTTTGTCCGTGGGCTGAAGGTGTGAACCCCGTCTCGCTCGTCCTCGACGACTAATTATTTGGCGGCGCTGTCCGTTCTTCTGGGTGACAGGTTCGTTGGTAAAACGGCCAAGGATCAGCACCCGCAGGAGGGCGAGATGGGTTTTTATCGTGCATATGGCGCGTTTCAGGTGGGGGGCGTCGAGCGATGAGCGCGCCGACTCGACTGCGCCTGTTCTGCCTGCCTTATTCGGGGGCCAGCGCCATGGTGTACGTGCGTTGGCGGCGTGTTCTGCCGGACTGGTTGCAGGTGTGCCCGCTGGAGTTGCCGGGGCGCGGTATGCGGATGGACGAGCCGTTGCAATGCGACATCGGCGCCTTGGCCGCGCAGTTGGCGGATGAAATCAGTCGTGACCTGAACGGCCCCTACGCGTTGTTCGGCCACAGCCTTGGCGGCCTGCTGGCGTTCGAGCTGGCGCACGCGCTCAAAGCGCGCAACGTGCCTGCGCCGCTGGCGCTGTTTGCGTCCGGCACCGCCGGCCCGGCGCGGCGCGACGTCAGCGAGTACGCCCGCGAAAAGACCGATGAGCAACTGATCGCCCGCCTGCGCGACCTGCAAGGCACCGCCGAAGCAGCCCTGGCCAACCGCGAATTGATGCAGTTGATGCTGCCGATCCTGCGCGCCGACTTCCTGCTGTGCGGCAGCTTCGCCTACGGCCGACGCGAGCCGCTGGGCATGCCGATCCATGTGTTCGGCGGCAAGCAGGACAGCGTGCGCGCCGACCAGTTACTCGACTGGCAGGCAGACGCCGCCAGCGGGTTTTCCCTGGACCTGTTCGACGGCCACCACTTCTTTCTGGTGCAGCACGAAAGCGCGGTGCTGCGCTGTGTGCGGCGCTACGCCGAGGAACACCTGGCGCGCTGGCGCAATGGCGCGGCGCGGCGACTGACCGCCGGCTGAACCCTTCCCGATTTTCCCGTAAGCCGATTTCAGGCAGGAACCCCCATGATGGACGCCTTCGAACTTCCCCGCACCCTGGCTCAGTCCCTTCAACGCCGCGCCGCGCAGACTCCGGAGCGGATCGCTCTGCGTTTCCTCGCTGAGTCCGCCGAACACAACGTGGTCCTCAGCTACCGCGACCTCGACCGACGCGCCCGTGCCATCGCCGCCGCCCTGCAGGCCAACGCCGACCTGGGCGACCGTGCCGTGTTGTTGTTCCCCAGCGGGCCGGACTATGTGGCGGCGTTCTTCGGTTGCCTGTACGCCGGGGTGATCGCGGTGCCGGCCTATCCGCCGGAGTCCGCTCGTCACCATCACCAGGCGCGCTTGCTGTCGATCATCGCCGACGCCGAACCGCGCCTGTTGCTGACCATCGCCAGCCTCGGCGATGACTTGGCGCAGATCGAAAACGCGCCGCCGCTGCTGGCGGTCGACACCCTCGACAGCGCGCTTGCCGAGCGCTGGGTCGCCACCGATGTGCAAGCCGACGACATCGCCTTCCTGCAATACACCTCGGGCTCCACCGCCTTGCCCAAGGGCGTGCAGGTCAGCCACGGCAATCTGGTCGCCAATGAACTGCTGATCCGGCGCGGTTTCGGCATCGACCTGAACCCGGATGACGTGATCGTCAGCTGGCTGCCGCTGTACCACGACATGGGCCTGATCGGCGGCCTGCTGCAACCGATCTTCAGCGGCGTGCCCTGCGTATTGATGTCGCCGGCGTACTTCCTCGGCCGGCCCTTGCGCTGGCTGGAAGCGATCAGCGAATACGGCGGCACCATCAGCGGCGGCCCGGATTTCGCCTATCGCTTGTGCAGCGAACGGGTCAGCGAATCGGCCCTGGAACGCCTGGATTTGAAGCGCTGGCGCGTGGCGTATTCCGGCTCCGAACCGATCCGCCTCGACACCCTGGAACGCTTCGCCGAGAAGTTCGCCCCGTGCGGTTTCACCGCGAACAACTTCTTCGCCTCCTACGGCCTGGCCGAAGCAACCCTGTTTGTCGCCGGCGGCCGCCGTGGCCACGGCATCCCGGCCCTGCGCCTGGATGCTCAGGCGCTGGCCGCCAACCGCGCCGAGCCGGGGCCGGGCGCGGCGATCATGAGTTGCGGCACACATCAGCCGGACCACGCGGTGCTGATCGCCGATCCCCACACCTTGAGCGAACTGCCTGACAACTGCGTCGGCGAACTCTGGGCCAGCGGCCCGAGCATTGCCCACGGCTACTGGCGCAACCCCGAAGCCAGCGCCAAGACCTTCGTCCAGCACGCCGGCCGCACCTGGCTGCGCAGCGGCGACCTGGGCTTTATCCGCGAGGGCGAGGTGTACATCACCGGGCGCTTGAAAGACCTGCTGATCGTGCGCGGCCACAACCTCTACCCGCAGGACATCGAGCAGACCATCGAGCGCGAAGTGGAGGTGGTGCGCAAAGGCCGGGTCGCGGCGTTCGCGGTGAATGAGCAGGGCCAGGAAGGCATCGGTATCGCCGCTGAGATAAGCCGCAGCGTGCAGAAAATCCTCGCGCCGCAAGCGCTGATCACGGCGATCCGCCAAGCCGTGGCCGAAGCCTATCAAGAGGCGCCGTGCGTGGTGGTGTTGCTCAACCCCGGCGCGTTGCCGAAGACCTCCAGCGGCAAGCTGCAGCGCTCGGCATGTGCGTTGCGTTGCGCCGATGGCAGCCTCGACAGCTATGCGCAGTTCCCCGGTCTGCAAGGCGCGGCCAGTGATGTCGCGCTGGGGTCCACCTTGCAGACCCAGATCGCGGCGATCTGGTGCGAGCAGTTGCAGGTGGCGACGGTAGCGGCGGATGACCACTTCTTCCTGCTCGGCGGCAACTCCATCAGCGCGACCCAAGTGGTTGCGCGCCTGCGCGAAACCCTGGGCCTGGAACTGAACCTGCGCCTGCTGTTCGAAGCGCCGACCTTGTCGGCCTTCGCTGCCGATGTGGCACAGTTGCAGCAGGATGGCGGCGTCGCTCAAGGCACGATCCAGTGCTTGTCGCATGAGGATGAACTGCCGCAATCCCTCGCACAGAATCGCCTGTGGATCACCTGGCAACTCGACCCGCAGAGCCACGCATACACCATCCCCGGTGCCCTGCGCCTGCGCGGCGAGCTGGATGCAGACGCAGTGCGCGCCAGCTTCGCGCACCTGATCCAGCGCCACCCAGCCCTGCGCACGCGCTTCTACGAACGGGATGGGCAAGCCTTCCAACGGGTGTTGGCCAGCAGCGCATTCGACTTGCACGTCATCGACCTTGGTGACCTGCCCGCCGCCGCGCGCGAAGCCCGGGCGCAGCAGATCCGCGAGGAGCAGGCGCACACCGCGTTCGACCTGGAAAACGGCCCGTTGCTGCGGGTGAGCCTGGTGCGCCTGGACGACGAAGATCATCAGTTGCTGGTGACGCTGCATCACATCATCGCCGACGGCTGGTCGCTGAATATCCTCATCGATGAGTTCTCGCGCCTGTACGCCGCGGCGTCCCAGGGCCAGCCCCTGCAACTGCCGCCACTGGCCGTGCAATACGCCGACTACGGCAACTGGCAGCGCCAATGGTTGGCCGAGGGCGAAGGCCAGCGGCAACTGGCGTACTGGAAGGCGCAGTTGGGAGACGAACACCCAGCCTTGAGCCTGGCCACCGATCACCCGCGTGCAGCGCGGCAACGCAACAGTGCTTCGCGCCACAACGTGCGTCTGGGCGCAAGCCTCAGCGCGGCGATTCGCCAGACTGCCCAGGCCAACCAATCGACGCCGTTCATGCTGTTGCTCGCGGCGTTCCAGACCTTGCTCTACCGCTACAGCGGCCAGCGCGACATCCGCATCGGCGTGCCCAGCGCCAACCGCCCGCGCCAGGAAACCCAAGGCCTGGTCGGCTTCTTTATCAACACCCTGGTACTGCGCGCCGAGCTGGACGGGCGCCTGCCGTTCAACCAGCTGTTGGCGGCCACGCGCCAGGCGGTAGTGGGCGCCCAGGCTCATCAGGATCTGCCCTTCGAACAACTGCTCGAAGCGTTCCCCCACGCCCGCGAACAGGGCCTGTTCCAGGTGATGTTCAACCATCAGCAGCGCGACCTCGGCGCTTTGCGTCGCCTGCCGGGCCTGCTCGCCGAAGAACTGGCGTGGCACAGCCGCGAAGCCAAGTTCGACCTGCAATTGCACAGCGAAGAAGACCGCAACGGGCGCCTGAGCCTGGCGTTCGACTACGCCGACGAATTGTTCGAAAGCACCACCATCCAACGCCTGGCCGAGCACTTCATCAACCTGCTGCACGCCGTGTGCGAGCAACCGCAGCGGGCCCTCGGCGACCTCAAGTTGATGCAACACGACGAACAGCGGCCCTGGAGCGAAGCGCCTTGCGCGCCGGCCCGACAATGGTTGCCCGAACAGCTCAACCAACACACCTCGGACCGCACCGCGCTGGTCTGGCAGGGCGGCAGCCTGAGCTTTGCCCAACTGCACACCCAGGCCAACCGCCTGGCCCATTACCTGCGCGACAAGGGCGTCGGCCCCGACGTGTGCGTGGCCATCGCCGCCGAGCGTTCGCCGCAACTGTTGATCGGCCTGCTGGCGATCATCAAGGCCGGCGGCGCCTACGTGCCGCTGGACCCGGATTACCCCGCCGAGCGCCTGGCCTACATGCTCAAGGACAGCGGCGTCCACCTGCTGCTGACCCAGACCGCGTTGCTGGCGCAATTACCCACGGCCGAAGACGTGTGCGTGATCGCCATGGACAGCCTGCACCTCGACCGCTGGCCGACCCAGCCGCCGGGCCTGCATCTGGACGGCGAGCACCTCGCCTACGTGATCTACACCTCCGGCTCCACCGGCCAGCCCAAGGGCGTGGGCAACACCCATGCGGCCCTGGCCGAGCGCTTGCAGTGGATGCAGGCCACCTACGCGCTGAATGACAACGACGTGCTGCTGCAAAAAGCCCCGATCAGTTTCGACGTGTCGGTGTGGGAGTGCTTCTGGCCGCTGATCACCGGCTGCCGCCTGGTGTTGGCGGGGCCGGGCGAGCAGCGCGACCCGCAGCGCATCGCGCAACTGGTGCAGGCCCATGGCGTGACCACTCTGCACTTTGTGCCGCCGCTGTTGCAGCTGTTTATCGACGAGCCGTTGGCGGCCGAATGCACCAGCCTGCGCCGTCTGTTCTGCGGCGGCGAAGCCTTGCCCGCCGAGTTGCGTGACCGTGTGCTTGCGCGGTTGCCGGCGGTGCAGTTGCACAACCGTTATGGCCCGACCGAAACCGCGATCAACGTCACCCATTGGCACTGCCGCGCCGAGGATGGCGAGCGCTCGCCGATTGGCCGACCGCTGGGCAATGTGATCTGCCGCGTGCTCGACGAACAGCTCAACCCGTTGCCAGCGGGGGTGCCGGGCGAGCTGTGCATCGGCGGCATCGGCCTGGCACGCGGTTACCTCGGCCGCGCCGGGCTCACCGCCGAGCGTTTTATCGCCGACCCCTTGGGCGCGCCGGGCAGCCGTCTGTATCGCAGCGGTGACCGCGCACGCTGGAGCGCTGACGGCGTGCTCGACTACCTCGGTCGTCTCGATCAGCAGGTCAAGTTGCGCGGCTTTCGCGTCGAACCGCAAGAAATCGAAGCGCGCCTGCTGGCCCTCGACGGTATCGCCCAGGCCGTGGTGCTGGTGCGCGATGATCAATTGATCGGCTATTACACCGCCACTGCCGCGCTCGACGCCCAAACCGTCAAAGCCGCCCTGGCCGCTGGGTTGCCGGAATACATGGTACCTGCGCACCTGATGCGCCTGGACGCCATGCCCCTGAGCCCGAGCGGCAAGCTGGACCGCCGTGCGCTGCCCGAGCCGGTGTGGCAAACCCGCGAACACGTTGAACCCGAGAGCCCGTTGCAGCAGCAGATTGCGGCGATCTGGCGCGAAGTGCTGGGCCTGCCGCGGATCGGCCTGCGCGATGATTTTTTCGCCCTCGGCGGCCATTCGTTGCTGGCCACGCAAATCATCTCGCGCACCCGCCAGGCGTGTGACGTCGAGCTGCCGTTGCGCACCCTGTTCGAAGCCAGCGAACTCGGCGCATTTGCCGAGCAGGTCGGGCAGATCCAGGCCGCCGGCCAACGCAACCAACAGACCGCCATCGCCCAGGTCGACCGCAGCCGGCCGGTGCCGCTGTCCTATTCCCAGCAGCGGATGTGGTTCCTCTGGCAGTTGGAGCCGGACAGCCCGGCGTACAACGTCGGCGGCATGGCGCGTCTGCGCGGGGTGCTCGACGTGGGGCGTTTCGAGGCCGCGTTGCAGGCCTTGGTCATGCGTCACGAAACCCTGCGCACCACCTTCCCGAGCGTCGATGGCGTGGCCCAGCAGCAGGTGTCGGCGCAGACCGGCCTGCGCATGGGCTGGCAGGACTTCTCGGCGCTGAGCCACCTCGAATGCGAGCACCGCTTGCAGCAGCTGGCCGATGTCGAGGCGCACACGCCGTTCAACCTGGAAACCGGGCCGCTGTTGCGCGTGTGCCTGGTCAAGGCCGGCGCGCAGGAACATTACCTGGTGCTGACCTTGCACCATATCGTCACCGAAGGCTGGGCCATGGACATCTTTGCCCGTGAACTCAGCGCGCTGTACGAAGCCTTCATCGACGAGCGCGATTCGCCGCTGGCGCCGCTGCCGGTGCAGTACCTCGACTACAGCGTGTGGCAGCGCCAGTGGCTGGAGTCCGGCGAGCGCCAGCGCCAGCTCGATTACTGGATCGCGCAATTGGGTTATGAGCATCCGCTGCTGGAACTGCCCGGCGACCGCCCGCGGCCGCCGGTGCAAAGCCACCGCGGCGGGCTGTACCGTTTTGATTTGAGCGACGAACTGGCCGCGCGCGTTCGGGCCTTCAATGCTGCGCACGGCCTGACCCTGTTCATGAGCATGACCGCCACGCTGGCGGTGTTGCTCTACCGCTACAGCGGCCAGACCGACCTGCGCATCGGCGCTCCGGTGGCCAATCGGATTCGCCCGGAAAGCGAAGGGCTGATCGGCGCCTTCCTCAACACCCAGGTACTGCGTTGCCGGCTCGACGGGCAGATGAGCGTCGGTGAGTTGTTCGAGCAAGTCCGCCACACCGTGATCGAGGGCCAGTCTCACCAGGACCTGCCGTTCGACCATCTGGTGGAAGCGCTGCAACCACCGCGCAGCGCGGCGTACAACCCGCTGTTCCAAGTGATGTGCAACGTGCAGCGCTGGGAATTCCAGCAGCGCCGCCAACTGGGCGGGATGAGCGTCGAGTACCTGGCCAACGATGCGCGTGCGACCAAGTTCGACCTCAACCTGGAAGTCACCGACCTCGACCATCGCCTGGGATGCTGCCTGACCTACAGCACCGATTTGTTCGATGAGCCGCGCGTTG
This sequence comes from Pseudomonas sp. GV105, assembly GCF_003058185.1. Taxonomy (NCBI): domain Bacteria; kingdom Pseudomonadati; phylum Pseudomonadota; class Gammaproteobacteria; order Pseudomonadales; family Pseudomonadaceae; genus Pseudomonas; species Pseudomonas sp. GV105. The sequence goes on along the minus strand of NZ_QBUF01000004.1, from coordinate 139,295 downwards.
CGCGCATGGCCGAACATTGGCGCAACCTGCTCGAAGCGCTGATCGCCGACCCGCAGCAACGCCTCAGCGAACTGCCGATGCTGGGTGCCGACGAGCAGCACGCATTGCAGCGCAGCCTGGGAAGCGACGCGGCTGAACAGCGCCTCGACCAGTGCCTTCACTCACTGTTCAACCAGCAGGCACTGGCCCGTGCCGACGCGCCGGCACTGACGTTTGCCGGTGAGACCCTCAGCTACCGCGAACTGAATGCCCGCGCCAACCGCCTGGCCTGGATGCTGCGCGAGCGTGGCGTCGGCCCGCAGGTGCGGGTCGGCCTGGCGTTGCCGCGCTCCCTGGAAATGGTCATCGGCCTGCTGGCGATTCTCAAGGCCGGCGGCGCCTATGTGCCGCTGGACCCGGAGTACCCGCTGGACCGCCTGCATTACATGATCGAAGACAGCGGCATCGGCTTGCTGCTCAGTGATGCGGCGATGTTCGCCGCCCTCGGTGAACTGCCGGCGACGCTGGCGTGCTGGTGCCTGGAAGACGACCTGCCGGTGCTGGCGAACTACCCGGCCAGTGAGCCGCCGTTTCTCAGCCTGCCGCAACACCCGGCGTACCTGATCTACACCTCCGGCTCCACCGGCAAGCCAAAAGGCGTGGTGGTGTGCCACGGCGAAATCGCCATGCACTGCCAGGCCGTGATCGAGCGTTTCGGCATGCGCCCGGATGACTGTGAGCTGCACTTCTATTCGATCAACTTCGACGCCGCCACCGAGCGTTTGCTGGTGCCGTTGCTCAGCGGCGCACAACTGGTATTGCGCGCCCAGGGCCAGTGGGATGCCGAGCAGATCTGCGGGCTGATCCGCACCCATCGCATCAATGTGCTGGGCTTCACCCCGAGCTACGGCAGCCAGTTGGCGCAATGGCTGGCAACCCAGCGGCAGACCTTGCCGGTGCGGTTGTGCATCACCGGCGGCGAGGCGCTGACCGGCGAACACCTGCAGCGCATCCGCGCCGCGTTCCAGCCGCAGGTGTTTTTCAACGCCTACGGCCCGACTGAAACCGTGGTGATGCCGCTGGCCGGCCTCGCACCGCAGCACTTGGCGGAGGGCGTCGGCAGCGTGCCGATCGGCAGCATCGTCGGCGCCCGCGTGGCCTATATTCTCGACGCCGACCTGGCCCTGGTGCCGCAAGGCGCGAGCGGCGAGTTGTACGTCGGCGGGGCAGGGCTGGCGCAGGGTTATCACCAGCGTCCGGGGATGACGGCGGAGCGTTTTGTCGCGGACCCCTTCGCGGCCCGTGGCGGTCGCCTGTACCGCACCGGCGATCTGGTGCGCCAACTGAGCGATGGCCAGGTGGAATACCTCGGGCGGATCGACCATCAGGTGAAGATCCGTGGTTTCCGCATCGAACTGGGCGAGATCGAAACGCGCCTGCTTGAACATCCCGCCGTGCGGGAAGCGGTGGTGCTGGCGCTGGATTCGCCGAGCGGCAAACAGCTGGTGGCCTATCTGGCCAGCGACGCCGAGCACGGCCCCTTGCGCGACGCCTTGAAGGCGCACCTCAAAGCGCAACTGCCGGACTACATGGTGCCCGCCCATTGGCTCGTGCTGGACAGCATGCCGCTGACCGCCAACGGCAAGCTCGACCGCCGCGCCTTGCCGCCGCCGGATGCCGAGGCGAATCGCCAACACTACGTGGCGCCGCGCAACGCGCTGGAGCAGGCGTTGGCGGCGATCTGGTGCGCGGTGTTGAACGTGCAGCAGGTCGGTCTCGACGATAACTTTTTTGAACTGGGCGGCGATTCGATCCTGTCGATCCAGGTGGTCAGCCGTGCGCGCCAGGCCGGGATTCACTTCAGCCCGCGGGATTTGTTCCAGCACCAGACCGTACAGACCCTGGCCGCCGTCGCCACGCGCGCCGAGCAGGTCAGCGCCGAGCAAGGCGTGCTGAGCGGCCGCTCGGGGCTCACGCCGATCCAGCAGTGGTTCTTCGAGACAGAGATTCCCGCGCGTCAACACTGGAACCAGGCGCTGGTGCTCAAACCGCTGCAACTGCTCGATCCCCATCGCCTGGAGCAAGCCCTGCTGGCGGTGCTGGAACAGCATGACGCGCTGCGCCTGAGCTTCACCCGGCGCGACGCGCAATGGCACGCCGAACACCTGGCCGTGCCGGAGGGCGGTGTGCTGATGCAGGCGCAAGTGTGTGATCTGCAACAGTGCAGCGCGTTGTTCAGCGACACCCAACGCAGCCTCGACCTGGCCCACGGCCCGCTGTTGCGCGCGTTGCTGGTGGACGGCCCGCAAGGCCAGCAGCGCCTGCTGATCGTGATCCATCACCTGGTGGTGGATGGTGTGTCGTGGCGTGTGTTGCTTGAGGATCTGCAAAACGGCTATCGCCAATTGAGCGACGGCCAATCCGTCAGCCTGCCGGCCAAGACCAGTGCCTTGCGCGACTGGGCCGCCCGCTTGCAGGCCTATGCCGGCAGCGAATCCCTGCGCGAAGAATTGTGCGTCTGGCAGGAGCGCTTGGCCGGTGCGGCGGTGCCCTTGCCGGTGGCGCGCCCGCACGGCGCATTGCGCCATCGCGATGCCGAGACGCTCAGTGTGCGCCTGGACGCCGAACGCACCCGCCAGTTACTGCAACAAGCCCCCAGCGCTTATCGCACCCAGGTCAACGACCTGCTGCTGACTGCCCTGGCCCGCGTACTGTGCCGCTGGAGCGGTCACGCCTCGGCGCTGATCCAACTGGAAGGCCACGGCCGCGAAACCCTGTTCGATGAGATCGACCTGACCCGCAGCGTCGGCTGGTTCACCAGCGCCTATCCGGTGCGCCTGACGCCGCTGGCGGAGCAGGGCGCATCGATCAAAGCCATCAAGGAGCAACTGCGCGGCGTGCCGCACAAAGGCCTGGGCTACGGCGTGCTGCGCTACCTGGCGGACGACCTGTGCAAACAGACGATGGCCGCACTGCCGAGTGCCGACATCACCTTCAACTACCTCGGCCAGTTCGACCAGAGCTTCGGCGCCGATGCACTGTTCCACCCGCTGGAGGAATCCGCCGGCCCCGCCCATGACCCGGATGCGCCGCTGCCCAACGAACTGAGTGTCGACAGCCAGGTGTACGGCGGCGAACTGGTGCTGCGCTGGACCTTCAGCCGCGCACGCCACGATCAGCAGACGATTGGCGAGTTGGCCGCGGCCTACCTGGACGAACTGCACAGCCTGATCGCCCATTGCCTCAAGGACGGTGCCGGCGGCCTCACGCCTTCCGACTTCCCCCTGGCGCGCCTGACCCAGGCGCAGTTGGACGCCTTGCCGGTGCCCGCCAGTGCGATCGAAGACGTGTACCCGCTGACCCCGATGCAGGAAGGCCTGCTGCTGCATACCCTGCTTGAACCGGGCACCGGCCTCTACTACATGCAGGACCGCTACCGCATCGACAGCGCCCTCGACCCCGAGCGTTTCGCCCAGGCCTGGCAAGCGGTGATCGCCCGTCACGAAGCCTTGCGCGCCTCGTTCTGCTGGAACGTTGGCGAGGACATGCTGCAAGTGATCCACAAACCCGGCAGTACGCCGATCGAGTACCTGGACTGGCGCGCCGTTGCCGAGGCCGAACAGGAACCGCGCCTGCAAGCCCTGCTCAAGGCCGAGCGCGAAGCCGGTTTCGATCTGCTCAACCAGGCGCCGTTCCACCTGCGTCTGATCCGCGTCGCTGAAGCGCGCTACTGGTTCATGATGAGCAACCACCACATCCTCATCGATGCCTGGTGCCGTTCGCTGTTGATGAATGACTTTTTCGACCTCTACACGGCCCTCGGCGCAGGCCACGACGCGCAACTGGCCACGCCGCCGCGTTATCGCGACTACATCGCCTGGCTGCAACGCCAGAACCTGAGTGCGGCGCGCCAGTGGTGGCAACACAACCTGCGGGGCTTCGAGCGCACCACGCCGATCCCCAGCGACCGCCCGTTCCTGCGCGAACACGCCGGTGGCAGCGGCGGCATGGTAGTGGGCGATTGCTACACCCGCCTCGATGCCCGCGACGGTATACACCTGCGCGAACTGGCCCAGGCCCATCAACTGACCGTCAACACCTTTGCCCAGGCCGCGTGGGCCCTGGTGCTGCGGCGCTTGAGCGGCGAGCGTGACGTGCTGTTCGGCGTCACCGTGGCCGGGCGTCCGGTGGACATGCCGGACATGCAACGGACCGTCGGCCTGTTCATCAACAGCATCGCGCTGCGTGTGAAGCTGCCCGAGGAGGGCCAACAGTGCAGCGTGCGCCACTGGTTGAATGGCCTGCTCGACAGCAATATGCAACTGCGCGAGTACGAATACCTGCCGCTGGTGACCCTTCAGGAACACAGCGAATTGCCCAAGGGCCAACCGCTGTTCGACAGCCTGTTCGTGTTCGAAAACGCCCCGGTGGAAGTCTCGGTACTCGACCGTGCGCAAAGCCTGAATGCTACCTCGGACTCCGGCCGCACCCACACCAACTTCCCGCTGACGGCCGTGTGCTATCCGGGCGATGAGCTTGGTTTGCACCTGTCCTACGACCAGCGTTACTTCGATGAAAGCACCGTGCAGGGCATGTTGAGTGAGTTCAAGCGCCTGCTGCTGGCGCTGATGCAGGGTTTTCATGGCGACATGGCCGAGCTGCCATTGATGGGCGCGCAGGAGCGTGAATTCCTGGTACACGGCTGCAACCGGAGCGAGCACGCCTACCCGCTGGAGCGCAGCTATATCGAGCTGTTCGAAGCCCAGGTGGCGCAGCATCCGCAACGCATCGTCGCCACGTGCCTCGACCGACAGTGGACGTATGCCGAGTTGAACCGGCGCAGTAACGGCCTGGGCCACGCACTGATCGCCGCGGGTGTCGGCCTGGATCAGCCGGTGGCATTGCTGGCGGAGCGCAGTCTCGATTTGCTCGGCATGATCATCGGTAGCTTCAAGGCCGGTGCCGGTTACCTGCCGCTCGACCCGGGGCTGCCCGGTCAGCGTCTGAGCCGGATTATCGAGCTGAGCCGCACCCCGTTGCTGGTGTGTACCGAGGCGTGTCGCGAGCAGGCCATTGAGCTGCTGCAAGGCGTGGAATGCCAGTTGCTGGTGTGGGAGGAGGTGCCTGCTCGTGGGGCAAACCCCGGCATTTACAGTGGCCCGGACAACCTTGCCTATGTGATCTATACCTCGGGCTCCACCGGCCAGCCCAAAGGCGTGATGGTCGAACAGCGCGGCATGCTCAACAACCAGTTGAGCAAGGTGCCGTACCTGGACCTGAGCCCGGTGGATGTGATCGCGCAAACCGCCTCGCAGAGTTTCGATATTTCGGTGTGGCAGTTCCTTGCCGCGCCGCTGTTCGGCGCGCGGGTGGATATCGTGCCGAATGCCGTCGCCCACGATCCTCAGGGCTTGCTCGCCCATGTGCAGGCCCAGGGCATCAGCGTGTTGGAAAGCGTGCCGTCGCTGATCCAGGGCATGCTGGCCGAGGCACGCATCCGCCTGGACGGCCTGCGCTGGATGCTGCCGACCGGTGAAGCCATGCCGCCGGAGCTGGCGCAGCAGTGGTTGCTGCGTTACCCCGAGATTGGCTTGGTCAACGCTTATGGTCCGGCGGAATGTTCGGATGATGTGGCGTTCTTCCGTGTCGACCTGGCCTCGACCCGGGGCACTTACCTGCCGATTGGTGCGCCGACCGACAACAACCGCTTGTACGTGTTGGACGCTGCACTGGCGTTGGTGCCGCAGGGCGCGGTGGGCGAGCTGTGCGTCGCCGGTACCGGCGTAGGGCGCGGTTACGTCAGCGACCCGCTGCGCACCGCCCAGGTGTTCGTGCCCAACCCGTTCGGCGCCGCGGGCGAGCGTCTGTACCGCAGCGGCGACCTGGCACGGCGGCGCAGCGATGGGGTGCTGGAGTACGTCGGGCGTATCGACCATCAGGTGAAGATCCGCGGCTACCGCATCGAGCTGGGGGAAATCGAAGCGCGTCTGCATGAGCAAGCGGCAGTGCGCGACGCGGCGGTCGGGGTGCAGGAGGGCGTCAGTGGCAAGCATCTGGTCGGCTATCTAGTGGCCGCTGATGCTGCGTTCAACCCTGGCGAGTGCCTGGAGCGCATCAAGCAACACCTGCGTTCTGAACTGCCGGAATACATGGTGCCACTGCATTGGCTCTGGCTCGAGCGCCTGCCGCTCAACGCCAATGGCAAACTCGACCGTAACGCCCTGCCGGCCCTGGAGATCGGCCAGCTGCACGACCAGGCCTACCTGGCGCCGCGCACGGCACTGGAGGGGACATTGGCCGCGATTTGGGCCGAGGTGCTCAAGGTCGACCGGGTGGGCGTGCAGGACAACTTCTTCGAACTGGGCGGGCACTCGTTGCTGGCCACGCAGATCGCCTCGCGCGTGCAGAAGACGTTGCAACGGGATGTGCCGTTGCGGGCGATGTTCGAGTGCAGCACGGTGGCGCAGTTGGCCGAGTACATCGATGGGCTGGCGGCGACAGCGATCAGTGCCGAGAAGGTGGATCGGTTGAGTGATTTGATGGCGGAGTTGGAGGGCCTGTAATTTTCGCTGCCTGCATGGGCCTCATCGGGGCAAGCCCCCTCCCACACTCGACCGGGCTCATGCCTTCAAATGTGGGAGGGGGCTTGCCCCCGATAGCGTCAGTCCAGACGCCGCCTATTTCGGCCCAAGGATCTTCACCAACTTATCCGGCGACGGCGCCCCTTGCTGTTGCTGCAAACCGCCCTTGTCATCGAGGTAGAAAATCGCTGGCGTCGCCGACAACTCCAGCTCATCCATCAACTTCATATTGGCCTCGAGCTTGGCTTCAATCGCCGCCGGGATTTTGTCCAGCGCCTGCAACTTGCTGCCCTTGCCAGCGGCTTCGTGTTCTTGCAGGGCTTTTTGCGGGTCCTGGCTGGCCAGCAGGGCGGCGGATTTGCCTGGGCTGTCTTGGCGGATGATGCCGACCATGATGTGGCGCAACTGCACCTTGCCGGCCTTGACCCAGGGCCGCGCCTGTTCCCAGAACATGTTGCAGTACGGGCAGTTGGGGTCGCTGAACAGGTAGACCGTGCGCGGCGCGTTGGTGTCGCCGTCCTGGATCCAGCTGCTTTTTTCCATCTTCGCCCAGACTTCCTTGGCCATCGGCGCGTACACCAATTGTTCCAGGGGCGCGCTGCTCAGGTCATTGCCCTGGGCGTCGTACAGGGTGCCGGCGAGCACGCTTTTGCCGTCGGCGCTCAGGTACAGCGCCATGCCGCGGTTCTGGTACTGCGCGGCGTAGCCGGTGAGGCCGCTGGGGGCGTCGAACTTGCCGAGGATCTTGGCGCCCTTGGCTTCGATCTGTTTGATCGGGGCCGGCCAGTCTTCGGCCTGGGCCAGGGTGGCGGCCATGCTCAGTGATAACAGGGTCAGCAGGTGGCGGAGGCGGGGCATGTCGGTTTCCTTGTAGGGGGCGTGACGGCGGGGGCGGTGTCGAAGGGTTCCATGGCACGGGCCAGGCTGGCCTGGGACAGTTCACCGAGGTGGCTGTTGATCAGGCGTCCATCGGCTTGGTAGAACAGCGTGGTCGGCAAGGCCATGGAGCCCACGGCCTGGCCGAGGCGGCCGCTGGCGTCGAACAAGACGTTGTCCAGGGTCAGGCCCTGGGTCGCCAGGTAAGTGCTGACGCTTTGCATGCTTTCGGCCTGGTTGACGAACAGGAACGTCACGTCGGGGCGTTGGCGTTGGGCGCGTTCCAGTACTGGCATTTCCCGACGGCACGGCGGGCACCACGTGGCCCACAGGTTGATCACCAGCGGGCCGCCCTGGTAATCGCCCAGTTGCACCACCTCGCCGTTGGCGTTGCGCAGGGTGATGTCCGGCAGGCGCGAGCCCTTGTCATACAGGCTCAGCGACAGGCTGGTCATGCCCCAGAACAGCAGGCCGGTGATGACCCCGGCACTCAACGGTTTGCGCAGGGCCGGGCGGCGCCAGCCATACAGCAGCGCGCCGAGGATCAGTGCAATGACGCCGGGCCAGGCGAGAAAGCCGCCGTCGCGCAGGTCGACGATCTGCAGTGGATCGTTGCGGTAGTAACTCCAGTACATCAGCACAAAGCTGACGCGGGCCGTCAACATGCCCAGCAGGAACAGGCTGAACAGCACCGACTCCGGGTTCTCCCCGCCACGCTTGGCCACGCGCCAGCCCACCAGAGTGGCGAGAATCAGCGCGCCGATCAGCAGGATGTGATTCAGGGCGATGGCGAAGGTGCCGATGGTCAGGGTCAGCATCAGCGGGCGTCCCGCGTCTGGGTCCAGCGTTGCAGGAACGTATCGGCATCGACTTCGCCGGTAATGCGTCGGGCGCGGCGTTCTTCACCGTCCGGGCCGATCCACACAAAGCTCGGTGGCCCCGGCACTTTGTAGCGATCGAGCAGTGCGCGGCTGGCGGCGTTGTCGGCGGTGACGTCCAGGCGCAGCAGGCGCACGTCTTTCAAGGCGTCCATTACGTGGGGTTTGCCGAACACCTGTTTTTCCATGATCTTGCATGACACGCACCAGTCGGCGTAGTAATCCACCAGCACCCATTGGCCCTGGGCCTTGGCGCTGTCGAGCTGGCTTTGCAGCACGGCCGGGTCGTTGATCGTCATGAACGCATCGTGGGCACTCGGCGCGCCGCTGATCCGCGAGCCGCTGTAGACCTTCAGCGGTTGCCACACATCGTCGCTGCCACCTGCCGCACCGACCAGCAGCAAGCCGCCCCACAACCCGAGCACCACGGAAACGGCGCCGGACAGCATGGCGACCCGCCCGAAATCCTGGGCCAGGCGCCAGCCGCAATAGGCCATGGCCATGGCCAGCGCGCCCCACAGGCCGAGCCACAGGTTTTCCCCGACCACTGGGCGGATCATCAACACGGCGGTGGCCAGGAACAGGAAGCCGAACACGCCCTTGAGCACGTTCATCCAGGTGCCCGGCTTGGGCAGGAAGCGGTTGCCCACGGTCACCAGCAGCAACAGAGGCACGCCAATACCGATGCCCATGGCGAACAGGATCAGCCCGCCGTGCAGGGCATTACCGCTCTGGGCGATATAGAGCAGGGCGCCGGCCAGGGGCGCGGTCATGCAGGGGCCGACCAGCAGGCCGGACAGCGCGCCGAGCACTCCGGCGCCGATCAGGCTGCCGCCGCTCTGGTTGCGGCTGACGTTGTCGAGGCGATCGCGCAGGGCCACCGGCAGTTGCAGTTCGAAAAAGCCGAACATCGGCAGGGCCAGGATCACGAACAAGGCCGCGAAGCTGCCGAGTATCCACGGGGTTTGCAGCAGCGCCGCCAGGTTGCTGCCGAGCAGCGCGGCCAGTACGCCCAGCGCGGCATACACCAGCGCCATGCACACCACGTAGCTGCCGGCCAACGCAAAACCGCGACGCGGGTTGGCCCCGCTGCCGACCACCAGGCCGGCGAGGATCGGCAACATCGGCAACGAACACGGGGCAAACGCCAGCAACAGGCCCAGGCCGAAGAACACCAGCAGGCTCCACCCCAGGCTGCGCTGCTGCAGGCCGCTGGCCAGGCTCTGGTCCTGGGCTTGTGCGGTGGCGGCGACGGCCGGGTTGCCGCCCAGGTCCACGGTCATCGACTGTGGCGGGTAACACAGGCCGGCATCGGCACAGCCCTGCCAGCCCAGCTTGACCTGGCCGGTCGTCCCCGCCGGAATCTTCACTTCGAGGCCTTGGCGGTATACTTGCTGTTCGCCGAAGAACTCATCGCTATGGGCTTCACCCTCGGGCAGCGCGGGTTTTTCGGCGAGGCCGTCGAACTTCATGCGTTGTTGGTACAGGTAATAACCATCGGCTATCTGCCAGAACAGCTGGGTTTCGCCGGACTCCAGGCGTTCGGACGTCAAGGTGAAGGCCTTGCCCACCGGGAGGAAGTCGGGTTTGGTCTCGAACGGGTTACCCGGCGCAGCCTGGGCGAATCCCGCGAACAACATCAGCAGTAAGGTAAATAGATGCCGCATGGTCAAGCCTTAGTTCGATGCAAGTGAGGCACACAATGTGTGGCGTTGATTAACCGATGATTAACCGGACGCTATTCTAGAGCGTAGGGATTATCTGATGTTGCGAACTTTGCCGGCATAATGCGCGCTTAATCGATCTGTCTTCTAATCCCCCGCATCTTTCATGAAGGGTTCAGCATGCACGTACTGGTCTGTGAAGACGACGAACTGATCGCCAGCGGCATCGTGGCCGGCCTCGGTGCCCAGGGCTTTACCGTCGAGCGCGTGGCCACCGCCGCCGCCGCGCGGGCGATGCTCAAGGCTGCCGAATTCGACATCATGGTGCTCGACCTCGGGCTGCCCGACGAAGACGGCCTCAAGTTGCTGCAACAACAGCGCAGCCAGGGCCTGGAAATTCCGGTGCTGATCCTCACCGCGCGGGATTCGGTGACCAACCGCGTCGACGGCCTGCAAGCCGGCGCCGATGATTACCTGCTCAAGCCCTTCGACCTGCGCGAACTCGCCGCGCGCCTGCAAACCTTGCTGCGGCGGGTGGCCGGGCGCAGCGTCAACCTGATCGAACACGGCCGCCTCAGTTACGACCCTAGCAGCCGCGAAACCCTGCTGGCCGGGCAGCCCGTGGACCTTTCCCGCCGTGAACAAGCGCTGTTGCAGGCGCTGCTGCACAACAAGGGCCGCGTGCTCTCCAGCGAACAGCTCAAAGACAGCGTCTACGGCTTCAACGACGAACTGGAAAGCAACGCCCTCAACGTGCATATCCACCATCTGCGGCGCAAATTGGGCAACGGCATCGTCGAAACGGTGCGTGGCCTGGGCTACCGCCTGGGGCCGGCGGATGGTGGAGAGAGCGCTTCGTGATGAGCCTGCGCCTGCGCCTGACCTTCAAGCTCGGCGCCGCTTTTGTGTTGATCTGGGCGCTGGCGGCGGCCTGGATGCTCAACGATCTGCGCAACCAGATGATGTTCTCCCTCGACCAGCGCCTGGTCGCGTCGGCGCGTATGGTCGCCGGTTTGATGGAGCAGATGCCGGGCCTGGCGAGCAGCGCCGAGGGCAAGCACTTCAGCGCCGAGCAACTGAACGTGCCGGGCGGCATGGCCTGTCAGGTCAGTTCCTTGCGCGGCGAAGTGTTGGCGCGCAGCCACACCACGCCGGACCAGGGGCTGGAATCCCATCGCAGCGGTTTTCGCGACCAGATCATCGATGGCGCGGCGTGGCGCAGCTTCACCCTGGCCCGTGGCGATCTGTTCATTACCACCGCCGACCGCCAGGTGGAGCGCGAGGCGTTGAACCTGTCGATCCTGCTGGCGGCCTCGGTGCCGGTCGGTGTGGCGTTGTTGGGCTGCCTGTGCCTGCTGTGGCTGGGGATCGGTCAAAGCCTGCAGCCGCTCAATCGCATGCGCGATGCATTGATGCGGCGCAGCGCCGATTCCCTCGAACCGTTGCAGATCCACCCGCTGCCCAGCGAGCTGAAACCGCTGCTCGACACCCAGAACCAGCTGTTGCAGCGCATCGCCAAGACCATCGAGCGCGAACGCCGCCTCACCGGCGACGCCGCCCACGAACTGCGCAGCCCGCTGACTGCGATCAAGACCCACCTGCAAGTGGCGCGCATGACCGACGGCGCGGCCCGCGACCAGTCCCTGGCCCATGCCGAGGAGGGCGCCGACCGCCTGCACCGCACCCTCGAGCAATTGCTGTTGCTGGCACGGGTGGAGGGCAGCCTGTCGTTCGACGACGGCGTGCAGTCGAGTGCCGAGCAAGTTGCACGGCTGGCGATCCAGGATGCCAACGCCGGCGACAACCAGCGCATCGACCTGATCCTGCCGGACGACCTCAGCGATACCCCGCTGGAAATGCCGGTGGGCCTGGCCGTCGCGGCCCTGCGCAACCTGCTGGACAACGCCCTGCGCCACACCCCGGCCGATACCCGGGTGGAGCTGAGTGTGTTGATGGCCGGCGATCAGGTGGTGTTCCGCGTGCGCGACCACGGCAAACAGATCGCCAGCGAAGACCTGCAATACCTGACCCAGCGCTTCTGGCGCAACGGCAACAGCGAGGGCTGCGGCCTGGGCCTGGCGATTGTGCAGGCGATCGTCCAGCGCTGCTCCTGCTCGTTGACGTTCGACAGCCAGCCGGATGGCCTGCGGGTCGATCTGGGCATGCCGCTGCGGCGCTGACCCGCGTTCTTTCGTGTGCCAAATAGTTACCGCCCGCCTGACGTTCAACCCTTCAGGATGGCGGTCATTGTTTTGCGCTTGAACGGGCCGAATGACTCGGCCTGTACCGAAAAGGACGCTTCTTATGTTGGTCATCGATACCAGTTTTCCCGCCAAGGACTTCAACGCACGCAACGGCGAGCCCGTGGCGCAAGTGGTCCTGCATTACACCGCCGCGCCCTTTATGTCATCCCTGCACACCCTGACGCGACACGGCGTCAGCGCGCACTATCTGCTGCCCGATCCGGCCGAGCCCGGCTACCGCGCCGCCGGTTACGACGAGTTGCGCGTGTTCCGCCTGGTGGATGAGAGCCAGCGCGCCTGGCATGCCGGGGCGAGCCACTGGGGCGGACGGGACAACCTCAACAGCCGCGCGATCGGCATCGAGGTCGTCAACCTGGCGCGGGATGAGGGCGGGGTGTTTACCTTTCCTGCGTACCCTCGGGAGCAGGTGGAGGTATTGATTGAATTGCTGCGCGACATTCTCGCGCGTTACCCGCACATCGGCCCGAGCGACATCCTCGGGCATTCGGATGTGGCGTACTGGCGCAAGAGCGATCCGGGGCCGCGCTTGCCTTGGCGCGGCCTGTTCGAGGCGGGCGTGGGGGCCTGGTTCGATGAAGCAACGCGGGCGATGTATCAGCGCCGCTTTTGTGTCGGGTTACCGCCCGAGGTGGAAGTGGAGCGGGCGTTTCAGCGCTACGGGTATAAACCGGCGCAGAATCGCCAGGCGTTCGAGCTGCGGACCCGCGCGTTTCAAATGCACTTTCGGCCCAGGGATTACGGCGGGGCCCTGGATGCTGAGACGTGTGCGATTTTGTATGCGCTGAATGACAAGTATCGGGGCCTTTGACAGCGAGCGCGGCTCAATTGGCGGCGCTTGATCCGTCCGTTAACCGCCATAACTCCTAAATCCATTCGACGCTGGTGCGTTTCCACAACAGGCAATCCGCGCGCAGGCCCTTGGGCCAGACGCCAACGGATCGGCAGTTTGGTCACCATCACCCGCGTATCGAGGGATCCAGAGATGTCAGTCGCTACCAGCCAAATCGCAGACGCTCGGGTGCAGGTCAGCCCGGCGCCCGTGGAAACGCTCTACCAGTTCGACGAAAGCCCGCTGCTGGCACGCCAGCGCCAGCAGGAGTCCAACGCCCGCAGCTACCCGCGGCGCATCCCTTTGGCACTCAAGCGCGCCAAGGGCATCTACGTGGAAGACGTGGAAGGCCGCCGTTTCATCGACTGCCTGGCCGGCGCGGGTACCTTGGCGTTGGGGCATAACCACCCGGTGGTGATCGCCGCCATCCAGCAGGTGTTGAGCGACGAACTGCCGTTGCACACCCTCGACCTGACCACCCCGGTCAAGGACCAATTCGTGCAAGACCTGTTCGGCCTGTTGCCGGCCGCGTTGGCGCAGGAGGCGAAAATCCAGTTCTGCGGCCCCACCGGCACTGACGCGGTGGAGGCCGCGTTGAAGCTGGTACGCACCGCCACGGGGCGTAGCACGGTGTTGTCGTTCCAGGGCGGTTATCACGGCATGAGCCAGGGCGCGCTGAGCTTGATGGGCAGCCTGGGGCCGAAGAAACCCTTGGGCGCCTTGCTCGGCAATGGCGTGCAATTTCTGCCGTTCCCCTACGATTACCGCTGCCCGTTCGGCCTGGGCGGCGCGCAAGGCGTGCGGGTCAACCTGCATTATCTGGAAAACCTGCTCAACGACCCGGAAGCCGGGGTGCTGTTGCCGGCGGCGGTGATTGTCGAAGTGGTGCAGGGCGAGGGTGGCGTGATCCCGGCGGACCTCGACTGGCTGCGCGGCCTGCGGCGGATCACCGAGCAGGCGGGTGTGGCGTTGATCGTCGATGAAATCCAGAGCGGTTTCGCGCGCACCGGCAAGATGTTCGCCTTCGAACACGCGGGCATCATTCCGGATGTGGTGGTGATGTCCAAGGCCATCGGCGGCAGCCTGCCGTTGGCGGTGGTGGTGTACCGCGACTGGCTCGACACCTGGTTGCCGGGCGCCCATGCCGGCACCTTCCGTGGCAATCAGATGGCGATGGCGGCAGGGTCGGCGGTGATGCGCTACCTCAAGGAGCACGACCTGGCCGGCCATGCGGCGGCGATGGGCGAGCGCCTGGCGGAGCAGTTGCGCATCCTGCAGCGCGACTTTGCGCAATTGGGCGATATTCGCGGGCGCGGGTTGATGCTCGGCGTGGAACTGGTGGACCCGAACGGCGCGCCGGATATCCAGGGCCACCCGCCGGTCCACCGCCAACTGGCGCCGCTGGTGCAGCGCGAATGCCTCAAGCGCGGCCTGATTCTGGAACTGGGCGGCCGCCATGGCAGCGTGGTGCGCTTCCTGCCGCCGTTGGTGATCAGCGCCGCCCAGATCGACCAGGTCGCCGAGATCTTCGGGCGTGCCCTGGCTGCGGCGGTCGCCAGCCTCTAATTTTTTACCCGCCTGGTACGTTCCTACAGATATCAGCGCTGCGCGTGGTGCGCAGCCGGCCTTTGAGCGATGGAGAACAGCAATGACCTCAGTATTCGACCGCGACGACATCCTGTTTCAGGTAGTGGTCAACCATGAAGAACAGTATTCGATCTGGCCCGACTACAAGGCCGTGCCGGAAGGCTGGCGAACCGTGGGCAAGAGCGGCATGAAGAAGGAGTGCCTGGCCTACATCGAAGAGGTCTGGACCGACATGCGGCCGTTGAGCCTGCGCCAGAAAATGGACGGCACCGCGCTGGCTTGAGCCCGCGACACTGACACCAGCGAAGATCCAATGTGGGGGCTCGACCGCTTGCTCCCACATTGACCCTCAGGACTCAGGCGTTCTTGTCTTTCTCCAGCCCGCCCGACGCGCCGGTCACCACTTGCACACTCAGGCGCGGCGTGGCCAGGTCCAGCCCAGCCTCGTCCAGATGACGTTTCAGCGACAGGTTGAACGCCCGCGACACTTCCCATTGCTTGATCGGCGCGGTCTTGAAGCGCGCCCGCAGAATCGCACTGCCTGACTCGAAACTTTCCACGCCCTGAATCTCCAGCGGTGACCAGATATTGCGGCGTTGCAGCGGGTCGTTGCGCATTTTCTGGCCGACGTCGCGCATCAACTTGATCGCATCGTCGATTTCCATGTTGTAGGGGATCGCCACCCGGAAGATCGCGTAGCCGAACTCACGGGAGTAGTTCTTGATGCTCTTGATCTCGCTGAACGGGATGGTATGCACGATGCCGTCGATGTCGCGCAGGCGCACAGTACGGATGGTCAGGCCCTCGACCGTGCCGAGGTGGCCGCCGACGTCGACGTAGTCGTCGATGGCCAGGGAGTCTTCGATGATGATGAACAGGCCGGTGATCAAGTCCGCCACCAGCGACTGCGCGCCAAAACCGATGGCCAGGCCGATCACACCGGCACCGGCCAGCAGCGGCGTGACGTTCATGCCCATGTTGGCCAGGGCGACGATGGCGGCAATGATGAAGATGGTCACGAACAGCACGTTGCGGATCAGCGGCATCATGGTCTGCGCACGGGCGTTGGCCAGGCCTTTGCGCGAACGGGTGAGGGCGTGATGGATCGCGGTGTCGCTGAGAATCCAGATCAGCCAGGCAAACAGCAGCGTGCCGCCGAGGCCGAACAGCTTGACGCTGATTTCATGGCCGTCGCCTTCGGTGAAGCGGATCAGCGACAGGCCCCAGACCCGTAGCCCCAGCTCGATAAACGTCAGCCACACCAGCAGGTGGGCGAGGGTGTAGACGAAACTCTTCAAGCGCTCGGAGTACAGCGCATGGCGCTTGTGCCCGCGTTGCGGCTTGAGGGCATGGCGGCGTACCAGGCCGTTGATCACCATGCACAGCACCAGCAACACCGTGCAGAGCAGCGACTGGCGCAAGGCGGTGCTGGTGTCGCCGGCGGAGACGAAGGTGGCGAACAGTGAAATGCCGACCAACAGCAGGGCCGGGATGTACCAGAAGGTGCCGATGATTTCGATCGTGTCGCTGAGGGCGCGGCGGGTCAGGCGGCGGGACAGCGGCTGGTTGCGGATCAGGTGCGCAATCGGCCGGCGGAAGCGCAGGATGAACACGCCGGTGGACAACGCGGCCATCACATTGGCGACGGTTGCCGCCGTGTGCGCCAGGTGCTGGCCAAGCGCAGCGACCAGCCTGGGGTCGCCCAGGGCTTCGCCAAAGGCGGCGAAACTGCCGATCCACCACAACGGCCGGAACGCCTGGCGCCGCAGGATATACAACGCGTGACGGCGATGGGGGCCGTCCAGCACGGAGAATGCGATCACGCAGATCGCCGAGAAACAGGTGCCGACCACCAGCGCATACGCCAGCACCATCGCCAGGGATTTGCCCAGGGACGAGGGCAACGCGTAACTCAGGTACACGGTGATCACCAGCGCGATCAGCCACGGCCCCAGTTTGCGCAGGGCGAAGCGCAGCATGTCCCAGGTGCGCGGGTGTTGCGGCAGTTCTTCGGTCAGGCCGAAGCGCTCGCGCACCCGGTGGCTGAGCCAGATCAGCGCGGCGGCCAGCAGGCTCCACACGGCGAGGATCAGGGCAAAACCGAAGATGATCGGCAGCCATTCGTTGGCCGGCAGCATCAAGGCCTCGAGTTCATCCGTGGCCATGTCCACTTCATCGGACCAGCGTCCCAGTGGGCTGTCGGCGCCGGAAAACTGCTGCTCAAGGCCGGACAGCGTGCTGCCGATCAGCCCGAGCACGCCTTGTTCGGCGGCCGGCTGGGCCTTTTGCGTGGTCTGGCGCAGCTTTTTCAGGTCGTTCAGCAACTGGGTGCGTTGCTGGTCGTTTTCCAGGGTCTTGATCACCTCGTCCAGCGACTGCCCCAGCGGCAGCTCGGCCTGGGGTTGCGGCTTGCTGGTGCCACCCAGCAGCCCGGGCAAACCCACGGCCTGGGCCGGGGCGAGCGGGAGCAGGGTGAGCAGGGCGATCAGCAAACAGCAGGGCAGGGCAAGCAGACGGGAAAGCACGAGGCGGTCAACCTTGAAAACGACGAATTGACCGAGTGTACGAGGCCCCTATGCCCAATGCGAGTGCATTTGTTATTCAGCGAGTTTAGCGAGGATCTTGTAAACCACGGTGCCCAGAATCAACAGCATGCCGATCCACATGCCGAACACGCCGAGGGGCTTGTCACGAAAGTTGAAGCCGACCGCGAGCATGATCATGCCGATCAGGATAGGGATGAGCATGGCGTGGAAGGAGGACATGGTGATCATGAGGCGATGGCCTTCTCAGAGTGGGAATACTGACAAGTCTAGGTGGGATTGCGGGAAATGCAGGTGATATAGATCAGGTCCACGCGAAGCCAAATGTGGGAGGGGGCTTGCTCCTCCCACATGTTTAACTGCATTCGGCCTTTGGATCAGGGCAGATCGCGGCTTGCGTAGAACGCGCCGAGCACTTTCACCAGATGTGCCAGGTCATGGCTGCCGCACAGTTCGCGAATGGAGTGCATGGCGAACGTCGGCAAACCGATGTCGACGGTCCGCACGCCCAGGTGGCTGGCAGTGATCGGGCCGATGGTCGAGCCACAGCCCATGTCGCTGCGCACCACAAAGCTCTGCACCGGGACTTCCTCGGCCATGCACAGGTGGCGGAAGAAACCGGCGGTTTCGCTGTTGGTGGCGTAGCGCTGGTTGCTGTTGACCTTGATCACCGGGCCGGCATTGAGTTTCGGGCCGTGGTTGGCGTCATGCTTGTCGGCATAGTTCGGGTGGACGCCGTGGGCATTGTCGGCCGATACCAGCAGCGATTTCTGAATGGTGCGGACAAATTCATCACCTTCGGGCAGCAGGCGGCGCAGGGTCTGCTCGAGCATCGGGCCATCGGCACCGCAGGCCGAGCAGGAGCCGACTTCTTCGTGGTCGTTGCACACCAGCACGCAGGTTTCATCGGTCTCGCTGGTGAGCAAGGCTTGCAGGCCGGCGTAGCACGACAGCAGGTTGTCCAGGCGGGCGCCGGCGATGAAGTCGCCATTGAGGCCGATCACGGCGGCGCTTTGGGTGTCGTAGAAGCTCAGCTCGTAATCGAGCACCACATCGGCGTTCAGCCCGTGCTCGCGAGCCAACTGCTCGGTGAGCACGGCGCGGAAGTCCACGCGCTCGTCGCCGGCGAACTGCGCGAGGATCGGCGGCAGTTCGGTCTGGGCATTGATCGCCCAGCCCTGGTTGGCTTCACGGTTCAGGTGGATCGCCAGGTTGGGGATGATGGCAATCGGCAGCTTGAAGTCGATCAGCTGGCTTTCGACCTTGCCGTCGCGGCGGAAGGTCACGCGGCCGGCCAGGGACAGGTCGCGGTCGAACCACGGCGCCAGTAATGCGCCGCCGTAGACTTCGACGCCCAGTTGCCAGAAACCCTGGCGTTGCAGCTCGGGTTGTGGCTTGACCCGCAGGCACGGGCTGTCGGTGTGGGCGCCGACCAAGCGGATACCGCCCTGCAGCGGCGAATGGCGGCCGAGCTTGAAGGCGATGATCGAGGAGTCGTTGCGGGTCACGTAATAGCGCCCGTTGGCTTCGGTGGTCCAGGTGTCGCGCTCGTCGAGACGCTGGTAACCGGCCGCTTCGAGGCGTTGGGCCAGGGCCGCAGTGGCATGAAAAGGAGTAGGGGAGGCCTTGAGGAAGTCGATCAGGCCTTGATTCAACGCTTCGCGCATAAATAGCTCCAGACAGCAATGCGCGGAGTTTACCGTTCGATGGCGAGAAGTGCACAGCACAAATGTGGGAGGGGGCTTGCCCCCGATGGCGGAGTGTCAGTCACTGCATTTGTTCACTGACCCACTGCAATCCCCTTCCACATTTGACGGTGTTTACAGCTTTAGAAGGGCGCCGGGCACTCGAAGCGCAGCCGCTCGCCGCTTTGCGGGTGGGTGAAGCTCAGCATGCTCGCGTGCAGGCACAGGCGCGGCCAGGCGGCCAGGGCTTGTTCATGGGCGTACAAGCCGTCGCCGAGCAGCGGGTGGCCGATGGAAAGCATGTGTACCCGCAACTGGTGCGAGCGCCCGGTGATCGGCGTCAGCTCGACGCGGCACCAGTCACCGCAACGCTCCAGCACCTTCCAGAAGGTCAGCGCATGCTTGCCGAACTCGTGGTCGACCACATGGCGTGGCTTGGTCGGCGGATCGTAGCGCAGGGGCAGGTCGATGCTGCCGCTGTCCAGTTCCGGTTGACCCCAGGCCAGGGCGGTGTAGGCCTTTTCGGTTTCGCGGTCATGAAACTGGCGGGACAGTTCGCGGTGGGTGTCGGCGTCCCGCGCGAGCAGGATGATCCCGGAAGTTTCCCAATCCAGGCGATGGACGATTCGGGCCTCTGGGTAGCCGTTTTCCTGCAGACGGGTGATCAGGCAGTCCTTGTTGTCGTCGGCGCGGCCGGGCACCGAGAGCAGCAGAGTCGGCTTGTTCACCACCAGGACGGCGGCGTCCTGGTAGAGGATATGGATGTTGGACAACGGCATTAAACAGCCTCGTAACAAACGCCAACGGCGGCTCGATCACCCGGCTCCCGCAAAGGGATCAAGGTGACGGAGCCGCCGTGGCGACCGCCCTTTCGATCAACGATCGGGCAGGGTGATATTGAGTTCCAGAATCGAGCAGCTGCCGTCGTTTTCCAGGGCGACATGTACGTCGTCGTTGCCGATATTGACGTACTTGCGGATCACCTCGACCAGTTCCTTCTGCAAGGCTGGCAGGTAGTCCGGGGTGCTGCGTTGGCCGCGTTCGTGCGCCACGATGATCTGTAGACGCTCTTTCGCTACCGACGCGGTACTTGGCTTTTTGTTGGCGCGAAAGAAGTCGAGAAATTTCATTGTTTAGTTGCCTCCAAAGATACGCTCGAAGAATCCCTTCTTCTTGACATCGAGGAAGCGGTGTTCCACGGTCTTGCCCAGTAAGCGATCAACCGCGTCGCTGTACGCCTGGCCGGCGTCGCTCTGGTCGTCCAGAATCACCGGGACGCCCTGGTTGGAGGCCTTCAGCACCGCCTGGGACTCGGGAATGACACCCAGCAGGGTCACTGCGAGGATCTCTTTGACGTCTTCAACGCCGAGCATCTCGCCATTGCTGACGCGCTCAGGGTTGTAGCGGGTGAGCAGCAGGTGCTCCTTGATCGGGTCTTCGCCTTTTTCGGCGCGCTGGGACTTGCTGGCCAGCAGGCCGAGCATGCGGTCCGAGTCACGTACCGAGGAGACTTCCGGGTTGGTCACCACGATGGCTTCGTCGGCGAAGTACATCGCCAGGTGAGCACCGGTTTCGATACCGGCCGGGGAGTCGCACACCACGTATTCGAAGGTTTCCTTCAGTTCAGCGAGGACTTTGCCTACGCCTTCCTTGGTGAGCGCATCTTTGTCGCGGGTCTGACTGGCGGCCAGTACGTACAGGTTCTCAAGGCGCTTGTCCTTGATCAGGGCCTGTTGCAGGTTGGCTTCACCGTTGACCACGTTGACGAAGTCGTACACCACGCGGCGTTCGCAGCCCATGATCAGGTCGAGGTTACGCAAACCGACGTCGAAGTCGACGATGACTGTCTTGTGGCCGCGCAGAGCGAGGCCGGTACCGATAGCGGCGCTGGTGGTGGTCTTACCCACACCACCCTTGCCGGATGTAACCACGAGAATCTTGGCCAAGGTGTTTCACCCCTAAGGAAAAAGGACTTTTCAGCCCCCGAAAAACATCTCTTGGAACTCGCTGCAGGCGGACAGCCTTTGTAGGGAAAAGAGGTGGTTTCCGCGTGGAAACGCCAACTTCAAACTAGTCCTACGCAAGTCTTGCCGGTTTCGCTGTGCTATCAGAGTCTAGAGATGCTTGGAAAATGCGGCAGTATCCGTTAAAGACGGATGATGTTCAACACATCGCCCGACAGGCTGACTTGTACCGCGGCGCCCCACAGCGGATCGCGGCGCAAATCTTCGGAAACCTTGTACTGACCCGCGATCGAAACGAGTTCAGCGGTCAACTGCTGGCAAAAAATACGTGCCTTGGTATCACCCTTGATGCCGGCGAGGGCACGTCCGCGCATGGGGCCGTATACATGGATGTTGCCATCGGCCAGAAGTTCCGCGCCCGGACTGACCGACGAGATCACCACCAGGTCGCCGCCCTGGGCGTAAATCTGCTGCCCGCCGCGCACGGGGGAGGTGATGATCTTGGTCGGCTTGACCGTCGGCTCCGGCGGTTTTTCCGGTTTTTTCTTCACTTCACCGGCCAGCGGATCGAGTGGGCGCTCGCGGGCACCGGACGGTGGCAGTACTGGCAGTTCAATAGCGATGGCGGCGGCAATGTCTTCAATACGGCTGGCACGAATCGCCAGGGTGCGCAGGCCATGGGAGCGGCACACGCGCATCAGGCCCGGCAGGTCGATTGCGCCCTGGCCGGCTGGCAGCTTGTCCAGGGCCAGCACCAGCGGCGCGTTATTGAAAAAGTTCGGTGCCAGGGCGACCTTGGCGGCGAGCTGGCGGTCCAGGGCGTCGAGGTCATTGCGGGCCAATTCCAGCACGGTAATGGCGAGCATGCTGCCTTTCAGCTGGAACACGGGATCTTGGTCTAGCGGTTCGGTTTGGCTCATGGTCGGCAAAAGCGGCTTGTCACGAAAAGTGTCGAGACTTATAACGAGAACAACCACTGGCCGCAAGCCGAGTCGAACCGTTGTAGAATGCGCGGCCCTTGTCTTTACCGGAATCTGTAATGGATCGCCCGCGTTTTCGAGCTGTATTTTTTCACCCGCGATTTTGGCTGCTATGGCTGGGACTCGGCCTGTTGTGGCTGGTCACTCAATTGCCATACCGCGCGCTGCTGACCATTGGTCGCCTGCTGGGCGCGGGCATGTACCGCGTGGCCGGCGAACGTCGCCGCATCGCCGCGCGCAACCTGGAACTGTGCTTCCCGGAAAAGTCCGCGCAAGAGCGTAAACATTTGCTCAAGGAAAACTTCGCCTCCACCGGCATCGCCTTCTTTGAAATGGCCATGAGTTGGTGGTGGTCGCGCCAGCGCCTGGCGCGGCTGGCCCACGTCGAAGGCCTGGAGCACCTCAAGCAGGCTCAGTTGGACGGCAAGGGCGTGATCCTCATGGCCCTGCATTTCACCACCCTGGAAATCGGCGCGGCCCTGCTCGGGCAAAAACACACGATCGACGGCATGTACCGCGAGCACGGCAACCCGCTGTTCGACTTTATCCAACGCCGTGGCCGCGAGCGCCACAACCTCGACTCCCTGGCCGTGGAGCGTGAAGACGTGCGCGGCATGCTCAAGCTGCTGCGCGCCGGCCGCGCCATCTGGTACGCGCCGGACCAGGACTACGGCGCCAAGCAAAGTATCTTCGTGCCGCTGTTCGGCATCCAGGCCGCCACCGTGACCGCTACCAGCAAGTTCGCCCGCCTGGGCAAGGCGCTGGTGGTGCCGTTTACCCAGGAGCGCCTGGCCGACGGCAGCGGTTATCGCCTGGTGATCCACCCGCCGTTGAGCGATTTCCCCGGCGAAACCGATGAGATCGATTGCCTGCGCATCAACCAGTGGGTCGAAACCTCGGTGCGCGAATGCCCCGAGCAATACCTGTGGACCCATCGCCGCTTCAAGAGCCGGCCGCCGGGTGAGCCCAGGTTGTACGAAAAACGCCGTCGGTAAGACCCGCCTTTCTCTACATGGAGTGACGCAATGCGCCCAGCTGAACCGGTTACAGGCTTGATTCTTTCCGGCGGCGGGGCGCGTGCGGCGTATCAGGTGGGGGTACTGGCGGCGATTGCCGAGTTGCTGCCGCCGGGCGCGGCCAATCCGTTTCCGGTGATCGTCGGCACATCGGCCGGCGCGATCAACGCGGTGAGCCTGGCCAGTGGCGCCATGGACTTCAGCGCGGCGATCGAGCGTCTGACGGCGTTCTGGCAGGGCTTTCGCAGCCACCTGGTGCTGCGCAGCGATTGGCCGGGGGTGATTCACCAGGCCGCTCGTTTCTGTTTCCACAGCCTGCTCGGCCTGGGCGCCCAGGTCCCGGTGGCGCTGCTCAACAGCGCGCCGCTACGGGACCTGCTGCACGAGATGCTGCACCTGGATGGCATCGACCAGGCCATCCGCGAAAATCACCTGAAGGCGGTGGCGGTCACGGCCTTCGGTTACGAGTCCGGGCAAGCAGTGACCTTTTACCAGGGCGGCGGCACCATCGATGCCTGGCTGCGCCATCGGCGTATCGGTGTGCCCAGCCGACTCACGGTCGAACACCTGTTGGCCAGTTCGGCGATCCCCTTGCTGTTTGCTCCGGTGAAGCTCGACCAGGAATATTTCGGCGATGGCGCGGTGCGGCAATCGGCCCCCATCAGCCCGGCCTTGCACCTGGGCGCCAGCCGCGTGCTGGTGGTGGGTGTCAGCGGCAACCCGCGCGGCGTCGAGCATGAACACGCCTCGCAGCGCGCCTACACTGGCCAGCAGCCGACCCTGGCGCAGATCGGTGGGCACATGCTCAACAGCACGTTCATTGACAGCCTGGAAAGCGATATCGAGTTGCTGGAGCGCTTGAACCAGTTCAGCCATTTCCAGCCCGCCGACAGCGCGGCCCGGGGCCTGGCGCCGGTGGATGTGCTGGTGATTGCGCCGAGTCAGCCGATCGATGAAATCGCGGCGCGGCATCGGCAGGAATTGCCCGCGGCGTTGCGCCTGTTCCTGCGCGGGCCGGGTGCGACCAAGACCAGCGGGGCGGGGGTGCTCAGTTACTTGCTGTTCGAGGCGGGGTATTGCAGCGAGTTGATCGAGTTGGGGCGCAGTGATGCGCTGGCCAAGCGCGAGGAGATAACCCGGTTTTTGGGGCTGTCCCCTAGCTGAATTTGGGAGCAGGCACGCCAGCTCCCCCATCAGGCCCGCGGTGTGGTCAGAAGTGGTACTTGACCAAAAAGCTCGCGGTATCCTGGTTGGTCTTGAACGCGCCGGAATCTTCGATCCCATACTTGTTCTTCCAGTAGTCGTATTCAAAACCGACGTACAGCTGTTTCTCGCCCCAGTTCAACGCCTTGCCCAGGTCATATTTGACTTGTGGGTTGAAGTGCAGGTTGGCGTGATAAGTGCCACGGGCGTTCTTGTCGTTGTCGACCACCCAATCCATATAGCCGTCGATCAGGATGTTGGAGTTGCCCACGGGAAGGGTGTACGACCACACGGGGGTGATCTGCCACACACCGTCGCCCGGGCGATTGCCTTCGGTCTGGCGCTGGTAGAAGTTCAACTGGAAGTAGTCGAAACCAGGGATGTTCAGGTCGAAGCCCGGGCCCAGCAGGTACGATTCGTTATCGCCTTCGCCGAACTCATAAGTGAATGCCAGCAATACATCTTTGATCGGTCCGAAGGACAAGTCCTTGTCGAAAATCTTGCCGAACGATAGACGCGGGCTGAACTCGCCGTAGTAAGTACTGGGGCCGACGTTGCCGTCTTCCTTGCCGTTGTAAAAGATGCGGTCGAGGAAAAAGAAGTTGTCGCCGTACTTCCACGCATCGGCGTGTTCAAACGTGACGGTCTGTTGGATCTGCGGGTTGACGGTGAAGTTTTTGCCCCACAGGTACGTCAGGCTGTTGTTCTGCCACTGCAACAAGTCGCCGGCAACGGCTTGGCCGCCCGCCAGCAGGGTTGCCGCCAGCATCAGGCCTTTGAACATAGGTTTCATTCGGTTGCTCCCGAGTTAAAGTTTTATGGTTTTTCTTCTAAGCAGGCGCTCTGGTGTGGCGCCTTTTGGTTCGCTGAAAAAATCGTCTGTTCGGTCAGCTTTAATGCTTTTAGCAAGAGCTGCGCCAAGGTGTAAAAAAAGCCAAAAAAAACCCCGTCGGCTGCAGCGGCTGCAGTCGAATTCAGAGGGCTTTTGCGCACTTGGGCCGCCGCCCGCAGGCCGGGATAAGTTGGCCTTGCAGTCAGCTTTTACATTCGCTGTTTTTTTTTCAGTCGATTCGAGCGGGCGCGGAGAATACTGGCTCCAAAGCCTTGGCTCAAGTGCGCTGTTAGAGCGCGCGTGGGGCGAGAATGGGGCACGGCTTGTGGCCGTCCCCAGGTCAAAGGTGTACATGTGGGCGTTCCCTGTTCGTTATTGTTTTTGTTGTGACGAAGGAATCAATGAGTGTGGGCGACGGCGGGTCGTTCAGAACCGCCCACATTGGGATCTGTGTGAGTCAGTCAGTTCGTGCGGGCGCCCTGGTTGATCCAGGTGCCGATCAGATCGCGTTCCTGCTGGGTCATCTGGGTGATGTTGCCCAGCGGCATGATCTGGCTCGCCACGGCCTGCGCCTGAATGCGCGCGGCCTGTTGCTGGATCTGCGTCGGCGTGTCGAACATCACCCCCGCCGGTGCGGTGCTGAACAGCGGGCTGGTGGGCTTGGCCGAATGGCACACGGCGCAGCGTGCCTGGATCACCCCATGCACCTTGTCGAAGTCGACCGTTGCCTGGGCCGGCACGGGTGCCGCAGCGGGGGCGGCCGGTGCGACGGGTTTCTCGCCGCCGCCCAATGCGGTCTCCGGCAACGGCTGGTACTCGATGGCCGCCGGTGCCTTGGCCACTTCGGCGATCGGCTTGGGCCCGGTGACATACGCCAGGCAAATCATCGCCAACGCGCCCACCGGCAAGGTCCAGGCATATTTCTGGCTGTTGTGCCGGGTGTTGAAATAATGCCGCACCAACACCGCCGCCACCGCGATCCCCGCCAGGATCAGCCAGTTGTAGTGGCTGCCGTAGGTGCTCGGGAAGTGGTTGCTGATCATGATGAACAGCACCGGCAAGGTGAAGTAGTTGTTGTGCCGTGAACGCAGCAAGCCCTTGGCCGGCAGGGCCGGGTCCGGCGTGCGCTGCTCCGCGATCGCCGCCACCAGCGCGCGTTGTGCCGGCATGATGATGCGGAACACGTTGCCCACCATGATGGTGCCGATGATCGCCCCCACATGCAGGTACGCGCCCCGGCCGCTGAACACTGTGCTGAAGCCGTATGCCGCCGCGATCAACAGCACGAACAGGATCAAGCCGAGCAGCGCCGGGCGTTTGCCCAGGGCCGAGTCGCAGAGAAAGGAGTAGATGAACCAGCCGGCGAACAGTGAGCCGATGCCCAGCAACACGCCTTCGGTGCCGCTCAGGCTGCTGCCGGGTGCGAGCAGGTACAGCGTCGGGTTGAGGTAGAACACCACGCACAGCAGCGCGACGCCCGACATCCAGGTGAAATAGGCTTCCCATTTGAACCAGTGCAGGTTGTCCGGCATGGTCGGCGGGGCCAGTTTGTATTTTTCCAGGTGGTAGATACCGCCACCGTGGATCGCCCACAAGTCACCGGAAAGGCCGTCCTTGGGGTTGACGCGGTTGAGGTTGTTTTCCAGCCAGACGAAGTAAAACGACGCGCCGATCCAGGCCACGCCAGTGATCATATGAACCCAGCGCACGCTGAGGTTCAGCCATTCCAACAGATGTGCTTCCACAGTCTTTACCTCTCGCCTGTCACCCTTGTTGTCGGGTGATCCGGCCTTCTCTTATTGGTGGGGGGCGAGGATCAACCGCTCATCCTCTTTGAAAAAATGCTCATCGCAGTTATTGCCTGTGCCACTGCGATCAACCACCAGGAAGTCATCCCGCTTTTCGATCGTCAGCACCGGGTGGTGCCAGACGCCGCGATGGTAATTAATGCCCTGCCTGCCGTTGGTGACGAAGGCGCGGACCAAGCCTGATACAGGTGCATCGCCAAGTGGCGCGACCACGATCAGAAAGGGGTTGCCGAGCAGCGGAATGAAGGCTTGGCTGCCCAGCGGGTGTCGCTCCAGCATGCACACGGTCAGCGGCATTTCCAGCGCGTCGGCGCGGAAGATGCTGATGATGGCGTGGTCTTGCGGCTGGGCGGTTTCCACCGTTGCCAGCTTGTGAAAACGCATGGTCGACCCGTTGTTGATCATGAAGTGCTCGCTGCCGTCGGTTTCGATCACGTCTCCGAAGGGGGCGAAGGCTTCTTTGGTCAGGGGTTCGATCATCAGTGTGCGCATGGCTGGCTTCTTAATCTGTTGGGTTATTGATGGACCGTTGTAGGAGCAAGCTTGCTCGCGAAGGTCGTCAACGATAACGCGTGCATCCTGAATGAACGCGGTGTCCTTGAGTTTTTCGCGAGCAAGCTCGCTCCTACAGGTTCAGCATGACTTGGCGACCTTGCCCAGGACGCGCAGGCGACTCACACCGCCATCCGGGAACACGTTCAGGCGGATGTGGGTGATCGGCCCCAGCGCCTTGATCTGCTCGGCGAAGGTGTGTTCGGCGTGCATTTCCAGCTTCTGCGCCGGCAGCAGTTCGCGCCAGAACAGCGATTGGGTTTCGATCTGGCTGTCGGTGCCGCCTTTCACGAACGCGGCCTGGATCGAGCAGGTGTCCGGGTAGTTGCCCTTGAAGTGCAGGGTGTCGACGATGACTTTCTCGATCTCGCCCGCATGCCCCAGCGCGACGATCACCCAGTCATTGCCTGGCGTGCGACGCCGCGCGGTTTCCCAGCCGTCGCCCATGTTGACGCCACGGCCGGGGTTGAGGAGGTTGCCCATGCGGCCGAAGTGTTCGTCGGAACAGGCCAGGGCGCGACCGCCGTTCAACGCCGCCGCCAGGTCGACCTGTTCGTTGTCGCCCACTGCGGACCAGTCGCGGAACGGAACACCGTACACGCGCAGACGGGCCACGCCGCCATCCGGGTAGATGTTGAAGCGCAGGTGGCTGAACGCCTGGTCATGGTTGATTGCGTGGTAGTGGTGGCTGTTGCCTTGCAGCTCGACGGCCGACAGCACTTCCACCCACTGGGTGCTGTCATCCGGCTCGCCCGAGGCGAGGAAGCAGGCTTCCAGGGAGGCCGACGGCGGGAAGTTGCCGGTGAAGAATGAAGTGTCGATGTCCACGCCCTTGATCGAACCTGGTGCGCCCAGGCGGATCACCGCGCTGTCGTAGCCTTCGAAGCGCTTGCGGCGCGACTCCCAGCCGTCCATCCACTTGCCGTTGTCATCGAAAACGCCCTCCTTCCACACCGCCGGGGTCGGCTGGAACAGGCGGTTGGCGTCGGCGAACCAGTCATCGGTCACCGAGATGATTTTGGTGCCGAGGCGGGCGTCGGCCAGGTTGACGAACTTCTCGAAAGGTACGGGTTGCGCTTTCATTCTTCTTGTCTGCCTTGGATAGAGTGGCTGGGGATGGTCGTTTAGAGGGTCAGTAAGCGGAACAACGCGATCTTGTTGATCTCGTCCAGCGCGCACTTGAACTCGGTGTCGACCGGGTGGTGGATGCGCGTTTCGAACGCTTTGATGATCTGATGCCGGTTGCTGCCTTTTACCGCCATGATGAAGGGAAACTTGAACTTGGCCTTGTAGGCCTCATTCAGCTCGGTGAAGCGTGAGAACTCTTCGGCCGTGCATTGGTGAATACCGGCGCCGGCTTGTTCATGAGTGCTGGCTTCGGTCAGTTGGCCCTGGACGGCTGCACGGCCTGCCAGGTCCGGGTGAGCGTTGATCAGCGCCAGTTGCGTGGCGTGATCGGCGCTGAGCAGGATATCGCGCATGCGCTGGTGCAGGGTTTCGATCTCGTCGAGCGAAGCGTCCTGCCCCAGGTCGAAGGCCTTTTCGGCCACCCATGGCGAATGTTCGTAGATGTCGGCAAAGGCGCTGATGAATGCATCGCGGCTCAAGGTCGACGGTTTGACGGTCTGGAACCTGGTCATTGCGCCGCACCCTTATAAGGGTGAGTGGCGTGCCAGTGGCGGGCAATGTCGACCCGGCGGGTGAACCACACCTGTTCATGGCCCTTGGCGTATTCGATAAAGCGCTTCAACGCCGCGAGGCGCGCCGGGCGGCCGATCAGGCGGCAGTGCAGGCCGATGGAAAGCATCTTCGGCGCGTCGGCGCCTTCGGCGTAGAGCACGTCGAAAGCGTCTTTGAGGTACTCGAAAAAGTCATCGCCCTTGTTGAAGCCTTGCACCTGGGTGAAGCGCATGTCGTTGGTGTCCAGGGTGTAAGGGATCACCAGGTGCGGCTTGCCGGTGGGGTTGTTGGGTTCCCAGTAGGGCAGGTCGTCGTCGTAGGTGTCGCAGTCGTAGAGGAAGCCGCCTTCCTCCATCACCAGGCGCCGCGTATTCGGACCGGTGCGGCCGGTGTACCAGCCCAGCGGGCGTTCGCCGGTCAGTTCGGTGAGGATGCGGATGGCTTCGAGCATATGCTCGCGCTCCTGGGCCTCGTCCATGTACTGGTAGTCGATCCAGCGGTAGCCGTGGCTGCAGATTTCATGGCCGGCGGCGACCATCGCGCGGATCACGTCCGGGTGGCGCTGGGCGGCCATGGCCACGGCGAAGACGGTCAGCGGGATATCGAATGCTTTAAACAATTTGAGGATGCGCCACACGCCGGCACGGCTGCCGTATTCGTACAGCGACTCCATGCTCATGTTGCGCTCGCCTTGCAGCGGCTGGGCCGAGACCATTTCGGAAAGGAAGGCTTCGGACTCTTGGTCACCGTGCAAGATATTGCGCTCGCCGCCTTCTTCGTAGTTGAGTACAAAAGACAACGCAATGCGTGCCTTGCCCGGCCAGTGGGGGTGAGGAGGGTTACTGCCGTAACCGATCAGGTCGCGTGGGTAGTCAGCGCTCACTGCAGTCTTCCTTCTTGTGCGTGGTAGCGGTGGGTGTGGCGGCCGGGCAGTGAAAAGACTGAGTGGCGTCACAGCGATGAGTGATTGTATACAACTTGTTCGCCACTTTGTAAGCCCGGATTTCTGCATTTTTTCCGCAACGCTCACCTTCAAGGGTGTAGCAAGAAACTTGCCTGACTGGTCAGCTAATGGACAAAAGGTCGTTTAAAAGCAAGGATGACTCATGAATCGGCCGGTCGCGCCAGGCCAGTGGAAGGATCGCAAGGTTTGTGATTTTTATTGTGTACAATTTTTTTGAAAAGTGTCTTAATCGTCCCGCACCAGCTTTTTCGCTGCCCTGAAAAAGTGCGGCACTCATTTCTACTGACCTCGGGAGGCGCGTACACGCCATGGGACGTTTGACCACACACGTTTTGGACGCCGCTCACGGCTGTCCCGGCAGCAGCATCACGGTTGAGCTGTACCGCGTCGACGGCGCGCAACTGGAACTGGTCGCCACTGCCGTCACCAACAGCGACGGCCGCTGCGACGCACCGTTGCTGCAAGGCGACGCCTACCGCAGCGGTGTGTACCAACTGCAATTCAGCGCCGGCGACTATTACCGGGCGCGTGGCGTGCAATTGCCGGAGCCGGCGTTCCTCGACGTGGTGGTGCTGCGCTTCGGCATCAGCGCCGAACAGGAGCACTACCATGTGCCGCTGTTGATTTCGCCTTATAGCTATTCCACCTATCGCGGTAGCTGAGCATCATCCCCTCGACGCTCTTCGTTGGTTTTTTTGCCCGCCCACACTGCGGGCTAATGAGATGGTCACTCCCAACACCCTGTGAGGGCTACGCTTTCACGGGGTGTTTTGTTTTCGGAGGCCATCATCATGAGCGAGTCAGCACTGATCGGTATCGATCTCGGTAAACACACTTTCCACCTGCACGGCCAGGATAAGTCGGGCCGCGAGGTCTTTCGCAGAAAATGCTCACACCAAAACTCTGCCTACTTGTAACGGTTCGCGCTTGAAAAATATGCGACTCGCATTCATCGCCTTTCTGACACGCTAAGTACATCAGTGCTGCTTTGTGGCAATTGCACCAGGGAGTAGTTTCCAGTGTGATCGCCATGAAATATTTTGCATGACTAAGCTCTCATCTTTGGGAAATGTCCTATTTACTCTCGATTTTTATGTGTGCAGCCTTTGGCGCATCGTTTGAGCGTCTGCCCGCCGACGCGAGAACCTCGACCGGACTGATCCGCGATAATTAATCGAGGGAATATGGACATGACGATGCCCACTCAATGGCAAGAACAGATCGAACATGTCTGCGCCCACATTGGCATAAGCCAGATTGACTTACTGCTCGACCAAGCAGGATGGAGCCACCGTGCTGTGCCTGCCTTGGAGATGCTAACGCCAAAAGTCCCCTGGTTCTCGTTGTTCACCGGCACGTCAGAGCAAAACCTGTTGGATCAGGCCCCTCTGTTGATGCGTCTGGACTTGACGCAGTGGCGACATAAGGCCTGGCTGGAACAGTTGGTGGAGCATGCCACCGATGGCCGCCTGATGGTGGTGATCTCGTCGTTGCCCTTCGAAGTTTTGAGTAAAGCCCTGCAAGGGTTTTCGCAATTGGCTTGGGGTGGACAAACCGGTTTGTTACGGTATTACGATTCACGCATCTTTCCCCTGCTGATGTCCTCGATCCTCACCGATCAGCAGCGCGCCGAGTTTCTGCAAGCCGCTGCTTATTGGGGCTGGCTTGATCGGGATAACCAGCCGCAGTGGTTACAAGGCACGAGGCTCACCCATCAAAGCAATATCCAGGTCAGTCCCTTCGTGGAAATGAACGATCAACAATTTGACCTGCTTGGTTGTATCAGCGATGCACAGCAACTGTTAAATGGCAAAAACTTTGATTTCCTGGATGAGAGCCGAGAGCGGCGTTTCGCGCTAATTCACTCACTTGTTGTGCAAGCGGGTCAGGAAAATTATTTCGGCGATTTGACCGAGTATGTGAAACAGAACTTAAGCAGAACCTAGGTGCCTGGATAGCCACTTTGCGCTGGGACAAGAGTGTATTGCATGCACAAGTGATTTGAAT
The DNA here is from genome assembly GCF_003058185.1 of Pseudomonas sp. GV105. NCBI lineage: Bacteria > Pseudomonadati > Pseudomonadota > Gammaproteobacteria > Pseudomonadales > Pseudomonadaceae > Pseudomonas > Pseudomonas sp. GV105. The sequence continues at coordinate 107,403 of NZ_QBUF01000004.1, read as the reverse complement.
GGTTTGCGCGGTCAAGGTAATCAGCAAGGAAGTTGCTAGCGATGCAGTCGATAATAAAAAAAACAACACAAAAAGTCGCGTTTTACTTGTTGGGATTCGCGTTATCTGGGTGTTCTTCAGCGAACAATGAAATGGCAGGGGGAAACCTGCAAGCCATCAACCATACCATGCATGGTATTAACTGGATGTCGGTCAATGGTTACCGAGCGGACGGTGGTGGTGGAAGCTCGTGTTGCATCATCATGCCCGTCAAATGGCGTCCTGGCTTAAAGGCCCAGATTGAATGGGAGGTCGATCCTGAGCCGTCTGCAAAAATGCCCTCTGTAACATCAGATGAGTTCAGAGAGGTTTATGCCAAACATGCAGCCAACTATCAGCGCCACAGCACCACCGTGGATATTCCAGAGTGGCCTGGAACGGAGCGATGCGGCCTGAAGGTACACTTTTTGGTTTGTAACCAGATCAAGGTTACGAGCTCATGTTGGGCATTTAACTCAGAGCATTACCCGATTAAAGAGCCCTCGCAAATGAAGGAGCCGGCCGTATGTCCGAAGTGAACAATAATTCAAAAGACAAAGCTTGGGGACCGCCAGTTTTTCCTGCTGCAGGGCGTTTCCCGACGAAAACATCGGATGTGACAGATAACTACAATAAGCAAATTGCTGAGCAAAATCGGCTTCAACAAAAACGTGACGATCAAGGGCGTCGCACACAGCGTTTTACCTGTTGTCATAGCCTGCATATCAGTCTGTTTTTCGATGGCACCAACAATAACGAAAAGAGTGACACCCAGAATGGTCATCCCACTAATATCGCCAAGCTGTTTCATGCCTCACTACGAGGTAAAGACGCGATGGGGCAGGGTTATTTTTCGTATTACATGCCCGGTGTCGGCACGCCATTCCCCGAAGTTGGCGAACTGGATTACAGCGATAGCGGGCTGCAATATGCCACTGGGGGGGAAGACCGGATCAACTGGGCCTTGGTACAGGTGGCCAGCGCGTTATCTTATGCTCTGAACAATAAAAGCGGAATTGATGACATTGTCGCCAAGACCAAGGTCGAGGCCATGAGCACCTGGAAGGCACCGCTGATGAGTGCTCTGGGTGAAGGCAATCGCCGCCGAATCATGAAAGAGCTGCTGGCCCCTTTACACGCTCGCAAGGACGAGGCCCAGCCTAAAGTGCTGGCGGTCAAACTGTACGTGTACGGTTTCTCTCGGGGAGCGGCAGAGGCTCGCACTTTTGTTACCTGGTTGAGTCAGTTGTTCGACACCCCAGAAGGGGATGAACTGCCAAAACAGGAACTGTTGGGCTTGCCTGTCAGCGTCGAGTTTCTTGGCGTGCTGGACACGGTGGCCTCGGTGGGTATCGCCCATGTAGCCCCATTCTTTGCTGGGCATATGGACTGGGCCGATAACACCCAGTTGCTACCGGATGCGCAGCGGTTCCCGGAACTGGTCAAGTGTTGTCGGCATTTTGTCGCGGGCTTCGAGCAACGCTCATGCTTTCCGTTGGATTCGATTCGTAACGAAAACGGCCAGTATCCGGCCAATACCTACGAAGTGGTGTACCCCGGTGTGCATTCGGATGTGGGCGGCGGCTACCCGAAAAATGACCAGGGCAAAGCTCGTGAAGGTACTCATGAGCTGGTGTCGCAGATTGTCTTGCACGACTTGTATGCCGCTGCTTTTGCAGCGGGTGCCCCTCTGCAAGTGCCAGAAGAGGTACTGCCGGACACGTTTAATACTAGCTCGGAGAGGTTGTGGAGAAAAATGGGGCCTGGGACTTCCTCAGAGTTTGTGGTCAGTCAGCAACTGATTGAGCGCTTCAACGCCTGGCGCCTCAAAACCCTACCAGGTGTTGCGGCTGACGAATCCGTCGAGGACTCGGCCTATAAGCCGCTGCGTCTGAACACCACCGTAGAAGACACCCTGGCCGATCAACTGGGCTGGATCACCGGTTGGCGTATTGGTCGTTACGTCAATGATCCTCAAGGTAATAACGACAGCTATAAGCGCCAGCCTTTTTTCACCCAAGCCAAAGAGGCGACGCCCTATCAGGAAACTACTGAGCGCGAACAGTATAAAAAAGACCAGGCTGATGCCGTGAAAATGCGGCGGGATAACCCTCAGTATCCCGGCCCACGAATCTATGAACCGCAGATTGATCAGACCCAACTCAGCCAAGCTGCCGAGGAATTCAAGTCTGACTACACCGGCCAGAAGCGTGAGCAATCCAGTTGGCAAGGCACGGTGACCGACGTGGTGTTACGCGATGCGATCTATTTACTTAACGAGAATGACGAGTCCAAGGACCATGACGCCCTCAAGACGGCAGGTGATCTGCGCAGTAAGCAACTGTTCCGTGATGCTCAAGGCACGTCCGGTGCAGACCCTGAGATGGCCCTACTGGTGGCGTTGTTCGATGACCAGATACACGACTCGCGGGCCTGGTTCATGCACGACAAGTTGAAGTCGAGGGAGTTGTGGGCCGGTTATTTCTTTTACCGCATGACCTATTTCGGCAATGACAATAGCCGTGATCTGTCCCCAGTCGTAGTGGCCGGTCGCATATTGGGCGTGGCGATGATTGCCGGGGCTACGGTGTATGGCATCAAGCGCCGTGGTGTATTAGGTGGTGTTGGCGGACTGGCGGCGGGCATTGGGGCGGCGACCATCGGCTACCAGGTGATCGATAAGGCCACTGGCCTAGTGGTACCGTTCTTGCCAGGCGCGGAACAACTCCTGCAACCAAGCAGCCATGTGGGTCAGATCGCGTCGGAGCAAAAGCATCAGATTGAACTGGATGACTTTGCCCGACGCATGGAACGAACCACAGCCATGTTGCGCAAGACGGGCAGCTTGTTCGAACCGGATAGTGTCGTTTAAGACGCGAAAAATAAATCATTCTGGTCGATTACCCTACAAACCTCAGTTCCAACTTCAACTGATGGCTTTGATAATCGAGCTGCACCTTCTCGCTTCCCACCCCATTCAGCCCGCAACTGTTCTCGGCTGCCCAACCAATTGGCCAGAGCAGTTGAGGGTGTTCCAACAGATGCTGATTGATCAAATGGCAGACGCTGTCGGCCTTGGGCGGCAAACCTTCAGGGCTGTGTAGCTGTTCAAGCAAAATGCGGATCGCATTGTCATCAGCGACTTCCTGCTGTCGATCTGCGAGCAGTTGCCAGATATATGGACGTCGGCTCGATAACCACTGCGCAATGTTCTGCGATGGGAGCAATATCGGAGGGGATGTTCAAGCGCTGACATATCGCGAGGAACTCGGTGACTTCAATAACCGTAGGGAATTCGAACTCTCTTGGCTGACGCTTTGTCTGGACCACCCGTTAATCAGTATTGCAAAAATGGGGGTGGCCATAGATTTTTATGCCGCTTGCGCATGCAACTATCTAGCGCCTTTTGCCCTGCGGCGCTGCCTAGGCTGGGTGTTTTCCTCATGCAGAAGAAAACCCCATGACCTCGTCCCCCGACCACGCGAGTGCTTCACCCGACACCGTTAATGCCGACGACCCGGACCTTGCCGCCCAAGTACAAACGCAGGCGATTCGCGAGCAACTGATACGGCGGATTAACGCCTACACGCACCCCAGTCGCCTGATCAATCGAATTGCGCTTGCCGACGCGCGTTGCGTCGCCGCGACACGCGCACTGGCGCGGCTGATAGGCCGTTCGCCGAAAGTCTTGACGGTCATCCGCGCCGAGCTGCGCAAAGCGTTCGAAATGGACCCGGACCACCTCTTGTTCAGCGAGCCCAAGCCGCCCACCGCGCCGCGCAAAGTCGAGAGCCTGACCGAGCGGGCGCTGGCGTTGCTGGTCCTGCCGACGGTGGTGATCAACGTCAATCAATTCACCGCCCTGAGTGTCAAAGACGCGCCGGAACGGCGCTTGCCGTATACGCCGCTGGAAGCCCTGCGCCGCGTCGTCGCGCTGCAGCTGTTCGAGCGGCTCGCCCATGCGGTGAGCGCCTACTGGGACTGCCTGGCGCAGGGCACCTGGCTCACACGCCGGGAACGCTGGGTCGAGTTGCACACGGAGCTGTTTGCGGACCGGGCCTTTTTGGCGTGGCAACTGGACGAGCTATCGCGTGCGGGATTCGCCATGGTTCAGGCCCTGATCGATGCGCCCAGCGCCGAGGCGCGCCGACGTGCGGGCGGGGCTTGGGCTACGCTGCGCGTCGGCCAGTTGCTGTGGCCGGGGGCATCGGCGGTCGCGATCCCAGGGGCACTGCATCTGTATCGCGAGGGCGACCCCAGCGATGCGCCGCACGTGGTTTACCTGCCGGGTGGGGGCCGCAACTTCTACGAGTACCCGTCCTTCGCCGCCCTGCAGGACGGCCTGCTGGCGCTGGACCGGTCGCGGTTCCACGCACTCTGGCAGTGCCTGCCGTTAAGTCGGCGCGATAACGTGTACCGCCCCGCTGCCTTGTCTGCGACGAGCGCCTTTATGCGCGGCCTGCCGCTGATGGCCGATGCGCTGGCGCTGGGTGCCGAGGCCTTGCTGAGTGGGCAATGGAGCAACGAGTTGGCGTGTGCGGCGAAGATGAATGACGGCTACGTGTTTTCCGAAGGGCGGCCTCGACTGCCGGATGCCGCACCGTTTCTGGCCGCGGTCGAAGGGGCGAGGCAGCAATGGGTCGGCGGCGCTCGGCTTGGCGTGATCGGCGCGCAATTACTCAAGTGGGACCGGCAACGCCGAGGCGCAGAAATCATCTTCGCCAGCACGGCCTCCGGCCTGGCCCTGCACACGGCACAGCGTCAGGTCGCACGCTACGAAGATGCGCTGCTCGCGCTGTTGGTCCCGGCTGATCCCAGCGCGGATACCCTGGCGTACCGGGTCATTGCGTCGCTGATGAGCCAAATTGACGTGCATATCCAAGCGTTGAATACGTTGATGCAAGATGCCGGGCAACGGCTGCTGGAGTTGGCTTTTTGGGCTGAACGTCCGGGGGGAGCGGGTACGCCCAGGCGCGTGTCGTTGTTTATGCAGGCCCAAACCGCGGCCCTGCGTTGCGAGGTGGAGTTGCAACACCGCCTCAAGCTGATCAGTACGGCGCATCGCGACCTGATGATCGAGGTGGTCGACCAACCCTTGGCCAGCCGTCGCCCGGGCAGTCTTGCCCAAGTGCTGTCGATCGCGGTGGGCAGCGCGCCGGACGCTTTCTACCCGCTCCATAACGTGTGGGTGGTGACCACGGCTGCGGCGCTAGAGCGCTCGTCGCGCCAACTGCCGGTGGTGCTTTACGCTTTCGGCGTGGAGGGTGGGATCAAGGCGTTTGCCGGGCTGGACGCGTTGACCCGCAGCCTCAAGGCAAGCCTGAACAGCCCAGACGACTCGGTGTTGTGGCGCTGCGTCGAGCACGATAAACGCGCCGACCTGCGCGCCCATGCCGCCGCGCAAACACTCGGCGTGCGCTACGTTGAAATCAACGGCAAGCCCGCGCTGGCTGCGCTCAAGAAACTGCTGGGGAGCTACGACCGCTTACACCGCAGCAGCGAGGACATCACGCGGGTGTTCAGCGAAGTGACGGATGCCGACCTGAGCCGCGCGCTGCTGATGGTCGATCTGGAAGCGCAGTTGAAGATCCCGCCCAATAATGCCCTGAGCCAGGTGCTGGCCAATATTGAGCTGCTGCGCACGGCGGCGTCTGAGGCGAAAACGCTGCCCGCCTGGCTCGCGCACGCACCACGGGCCCAGCGTCAACACTTCAAGCGCTTGCTGCGCTTGTACCTGGGCAACGCGTTGGCCTTCAAAAGCCGGCTGGAGCAATGCCTGCCTGATCTGAACACCTTTGCCCGGCGCACCTTGATCGCCCGTTTGCGCGAGGACGGTTTTTTTCCGCAGTTGGATATCGACCAAGCGTTGATTGAGATGCCCGATGATGTCCACGGTGCTTTCTGTGGCTGGACCAGTGGCTGCGCCGTGGGCGATCGCCGCATCGTGCTGACCCCGACCGCGACGCGCACCTCCTTCAGCCTGCTGCAACTGGCGCTGCATAACCTGGACCCGCTGGCACCCTGGACGCAGTGGCGATTCGATCACGCGCGTTATCTGCAACCCGAGTGGAAGCAGCGCCTCAATGCGGCTTACTTGATCGGGCTGGTGTCTTCGCTGGACATCGGTGGCCGCTACGATGCCCTGATCCAGCAGGTTTTTTATCCCCGTCGTGAAACCGACCGTGTGCTCAGCAACGGACGTATCCCTGGGTTATTGAATCGCGCCTTGCAAGCGGGCGCTGCATATCACCTGTTCGATGCGGTGCAACGGGGGCTGACGGCAACGGCACAAAGCCTGTTCAAGACGGCGATGGCGGCACGCACGCCGCAGGACCTGTCGAGCAGTCAGCCCGCGCTGCAACTGTATGTGGTCCATCTGGTCGGCCACACCCTGCAGCATGATCGCTATGTCGCAGGGATCGTCGCGGTACATGACCCGCGTACCGACCTGTGCGTGGTTTACTGGCCCGATGCGCCGCCGGCCCTGGTCCTGACCGAGTACGGCAGCTTGCAACAGGCCCATGCTGCATTGAACCGCATCGGTGCGTTAGCGGATAACGTCAAGACACTGGCGCGGCAGGTCGCGCCGGGCTGGGCATTCGAGGCGCTCCCCCAGCCACCGGAGGGTGTCGATACGCGCACCCAGGCCGCCAAAACGCTGAAAGCCATACCGGCGTTTTTCATGATGAAGGGCATCTGGCGGGGGATCGACTTCGTGCGCTCATTCGGCATCAAGCACCTGGAACCTGCGGTGGTGCTCGAGGAGATCGAAGCCCAGACCCTTGAACAGATCGCCAGTGCTCCGCAGGATTGGCTCGCGCTTGTGGCCGTGCCCCATTGCAACGCCCAGGCATTGCTTTACCACGCCAGCGTGCAGGAGCTGCAACGCCGTACTCAAGCGGCCAGTCATTCCGGCAAGGCGTTGGAGCACTATCGGAACCAGCGCCTGAATGAGCAGGGCGATACCCGCGCACGGGCGCTGGTGGGGTTTTTTTCGCCGTTGTACGGGACGTTCAATGACTTCCATGAGCTGCTGCTGGTGTCACGGCGTTATCACCGTTTCGGCGACCCCCGGGACGCGGTCGATGTGGGTTTCATGAGCGCCTTTATGGTGATCGACGTGTTGCTGAACTTTGTCCCCGGCCCCAGGAAAGTCGGACGTGTCGGCGCAGGTGTCGCGCGGCCGGCGCTGAGGGCCGTGCTGGGGCGGCTACATCGTTTACGGATGGCGACGGATGCCGGGGTTTCCCGCGTGGCAACGCCGCCCTTGACTCGGCTCAAGGCCTTGGATCGCTTCAAAATCAACGGCGTGCCTGAGGGCGCCGTTGCGCTGAAAGGGCCGGACACGGCAGGCGTGCAGGTGAAACACGGTGAGCTTTTTGTGGCGGACGACACCCACACTTACCCCCTTTACCGACGTGGAGACGAACCGGCGTTTCGCCTGAAGAACCCGCAGGCGCCGGGGCAGGACGAACTGATTTTGCACATCCACCAGTCCAAGGAATGGTTACTCGGCGCGGATGCACCGCAACCGGTCGCGGGCACCAGTTCCGGGGTGCTCAACCCATGGCGTCCACCCGTGACGCCACCACCGGACTGGCGCCCACCGACGGTGCGCGCCGCTACGGAAAGCCGCATTTATCGCTCGTCTGCGCCGAACACCGAGTGGTTCGCTTGGCGTGCGCGCGTGCCCACGGGCCAAGTGCCTGGCTCCTCGGCGTTCGGCACGTTTCATGTGCATATGGACCCGCCGGGGTTTCCCTACGATGTCATCTATATCGGCGCCCAGTACGACCGCCCGACGGCGTCGGGGGTGGGTTATTACCGGGTACTGGCGCCGGGGGACAGTGCGCCCTGGAGCGGCCTTGCATTCATTACCAAGGATGAACCGCTGGTGTCACTGGCCCGGGCGGACCTTGAGCGTTGGACAGACACTGCGCTGGAGGAACAGCCCATCCCGGTATCACGCACCCAGGCGGGCGAGTGGCAGCTCCATGCGCCGTTGTTCGACACGCCGTTGGAACGGTCTGTTGCCACGGCGTTCCCGAACCTTACTACCCATAGCCGCAGCATGGCCGTCGCCCGGCTGGTCGAACTGGCCGATACTTCTCGCTCGGCGACGGCCAGCCACCTGCTCAATGTGCGTGCAGCGCTGGACAATTGGTTGACCCCCACCGCCAGCCGGCTGGGCCAGACCGATGATTTGCTGAGAATGCTGCGGCCCACCGAAAGCAGCGGCCGATCGATCTATATCGGCTTCGACGGCAAGGCACCGGGCTTCACTCGCGTCGACTTCAACGTCGCCGGCCTGGACCCGACCCTGCGCACCGGCGGCCGCGCGCGTGCGCCGCAGCGGGAGATAGCACAGCGCGCAGCCGTCAAGCGCGTGCTCGAACAGCAGGGCTTCGACGTGCAGGAACTGCAGGTCATGCGCGGCAAAAAGCCCAGCCATGAATTGCTCGTGACACATTCGCGCTGCGGTTCAAACAAACTGTACTACGTGTCGTTGCATTGGCTTGGGCGCGGCTCTGTACCGTTGGAAAACCGCCTGACAGACCATTGGTTCAATGCCGCGATCATCAGACACCCGACCTCGCTGGCGTTGGCTGCGGTCAAGAGTGCGCTGCGGGAAAACCGTCTGGTTCGGATCGCCGCCGGCATTCAGTGGCAGTCGACGGGGTCGGTCCGCCCCAGCGTGTATTTTGTCAAAGTGACCCCGCTCTGACGTTGAGCAGCGAGACCGCGCCAGCCGCCCCGAACAGCCCGGCACTGGTGCGGTTGAACCAGCTCTGGCCGTTGCCGCTGCGCAGATAGCGTGCCGCGCCGTGGGCGCCAAGGCCGTAGGCGAGCTTGCACAACAGGTCGAGCACGGTCCAGGTGGCGATCATCACCAGCAGTTGCGGCAGAAACGGCTGTTGGCTGCTGAGGAACTGGGGCAGGAAGGCGGCGAAGAACAGGATGTCCTTGGGGTTGCTGGCGCCCAGCACAAACGCACGGCCAAACAAGGCGCGAAAACGCGGCGTGGCGACGGCCAGGGGCACCACCGCGCCGTGGGCCGGTTGGCGCGATTGCTGCCAGCTCTGCCAGGCGAGGTAAAACAGGTAGAGCGCGCCGACTATCTTCAAGGCGCTGAACAATTGTTCCGACGCGAGCAACAGCGCACCCAGGCCGAGTGCCGAGGCACTCAACAGGCAGATCGAGGCGAACACGCCGCCGAGGAACGCCGGGTACGAACGGCGCAGGCCGTAGTTCAAGCTGTTGCTGATCATCAGCAACGACAGGGGGCCGGGGATCAGGATCACCACCAGCGCGGCGCCGCTGAACAGCAGCCAGGTTTCCAGGTTCATTCACAGTGCTCCTTTCATGCAAAAGCCTCACCCAACGGTGAGGCGGTTTCTTCGGGGGTTGCCGACCTAGAGGAAGATGAATTTCGCGATAAAGATCGCGCACAGCACCCACAGGCTGACGGAAATTTCGCGGTACTTGCCGCTGCCGGCCTTGAGCGCCACGTAAGTGATAAAGCCCAGGGCGATCCCGTCGGCGACCGAGAAGGTCAGCGGCATCATGATCGCGGTGACGATCGCCGGAATGCTGTCGGTAGCGTCGTCCCAATTGATATGGGCCATGCTCGCCATCATCAGCATCGCCACATAAATCAGCGCGCCGGCGGTGGCATAAGCAGGAATCATGCCCGCCAGCGGCGCGAAAAACATCGCCGCCACAAACAGCACGCCCACGGTCACGGCGGTCAGCCCGGTACGGCCGCCGGCGGCGACACCGGCGGCACTTTCCACGTAGCTGGTCACCGGCGGCACGCCGACCATGGCGCCGAACACGCTGGAGGCGCTGTCGGCCTTCAACGCACGGGACAGGTTGTGGATCTTGCCGTCGGGGTTGACCAGCCCGGCCCGTTGCGCGACGCCCATCAGGGTGCCGGCGGTGTCGAACATGTGTACAAACAGAAAGGCGAACACCACGCTGATCATGCTCACATTGAATACACCCATCACGTCCATGGCTAACCAGGTCGGTGCCAGGCTCGGCGGGGTGGCGAGGATGCCGTTGTAGTGCACCAGCCCGAGGCCCCAGCCGGCGAGGGTCACGGCGATGATGCTGATGAGGATCGCGCCGAACACCCGGTGGTAGCTGAGGATGGCAATCAGTAGAAAGCAGATGGCCGCCAGCAACGGTGCCGGCTCGTGTAGCGAACCGAGCTTGATCAGGGTGGCCGGGCTGTCGACGATGATGCCGGCGGTTTTCAGGCCGATCACCCCGAGGAACAAGCCGACACCGGCGCCCATCGCATGGCGCAGGCTCACCGGAATGCTGTTGAGCAGCCATTCGCGGATGCGCGACAGCGTCAGCACCATGAACAACACGCCGGAGATAAACACCGCGCCGAGGGCCGTCTCCCAGGTGTAGCCCATGGTCCCGACCACGGTGTAGGTGAAGAACGCGTTCAAGCCCATGCCCGGCGCCAGGCCCACCGGCCAGTTGGCATACAGGCCCATCAACAGGCACCCCAGCGCGGCAGCGATGCACGTGGCGACAAAGGCGGCGCCGTGATCGATACCGGCATCGGCCATGATGTTCGGGTTGACGAAGATGATGTAGGCCATGGTGATAAACGTCGTGAGGCCGGCGATCAACTCGGTCTTCACTGTGGTGCCATGCACGCGCAGTTTGAACAGGCGTTCGAGCCAGCCGCTGTCGGCGGCGGAGAGGTTCGGCGCGGCGAGGTCCAGCGGGGCTTCGGATTTGCGGCTATCCACAGCAAGTACTCCTCAAGCATTTTATTGTTATGGTCAGCGCGCAGGCGCTGTGAGGTACTGGCGGGTTTGTTGACTGATAGGTCAGGAACTCGCACGAAGCGAATTATGCTTTTGTATACAAAAAAAGCAAATAATGTTTTCGATTGTCTGCGCAAAAAAAGATGAAAGGCTAATTCACCGCACTCAACGCCTGATTGACCGCCAGCCAGCCGTTCACCGCGGCTTCCCCCGCTTCATTGAAGGCGCGCTGCAACAACTTCACCTGTTCGCGGCGCAAGGACTGCTCGAAACGCAGGCCTTCGGCGCTCAATTCCAGCAGGCGTTTGCGCTTGTCGGTCTCCGACGCGACGCTCTGCACCAGGTGCATTTCCTGTAATTGGCGCAGCGGCATGTTCAGCGCCTGCTTGCTCACGCCGAGCAATTCCAGCAGTTCCTTCACGCTCAGGCCGGGGTAGCGCGCGATAAAAAATACGATGCGCTGATGCACCCGGCTCAGGCCACGGCGCTCCAGCATTTCGTCGGCCTTGGCGGTGAACGCCTGGTAGCCGAAGAAGAACGCTTCCATGGCGGTTTGCTGGCTGGTCTGGTTTTTAAGGTCAAGCATATTGACGTATCCACACAAGTCGTCGTAATTTCGGTCAACCAGTTTGACGTATTTCCCACAGGCTTTGCTACCGGTGACCCTATGGCCTTCTCAGAACGTGTTACGCGCCTCAAAAGCTCCTTGATCCGTGAAATCCTCGCGGCGGCCCAGCGCCCGGAAATGATGTCGTTCGCCGGTGGGCTGCCGGCCGAAGCGATGTTGCCCGCGTTGAACTGGGACGACATGCCGGTGAACATCGGCCAATACGGCATGAGCGAAGGCGAGCCGCAGCTGCGTGAATTGCTCGCCGCCGAGGCGCGTGCATTGGGTGTGCCGTGCCAGGCCAGCCAGGTGCTGGTGGTCAGCGGTTCCCAGCAGACCCTGGATCTGGCGGCCAAGCTGTATATCGACAAGGGCACGAACATCCTCCTGGAAGGCCCGACCTACCTGGCGGCCTTGCAGATTTTCCAACTGTTCGGCGCCGAGTGCCTCACCGTACAACTGGAAGCCGACGGCCCGGACCTGGCCGCGTTGCGCTCACGTCTCGAACGCTACCGCCCGGCGTTCATCTACCTGATCCCGACGTTCCAGAACCCGTCGGCCGTGCGTTACAGCGAGGCCAAGCGCGAAGCCGTCGCGGCGCTGCTCGATGAATTCGACGTGACCCTGATCGAAGACGAACCGTACCGCGAACTGACCTTCGACGGCGGCAGTGCGCAGCCCATCGCCGGCCGCCTGAAAAAGGCCAGTTGGATCTACACCGGCACCGTGTCGAAAACCTTGTTGCCCGGCCTGCGCGTCGGTTACCTGATCGCCAGCCCCGACCTGTTCCCGCACTTGCTCAAGCTCAAGCAGTCGGCCGACCTGCACACCAACCGCGTCGGCCAGTGGCAGGCGATGCAGTGGCTCGGCAGCGAGAAATATCAACAGCATCTGGTCGAGCTGCGCGGTTTCTATCGCGCGCGCCGGGATGCTTTTCAGGCGGCACTCGAGCGGCATTTCGGCGAATTGGCCGACTGGCAAGTGCCCCAGGGCGGATTATTCTTCTGGTTGACCTTGAAACAGCCGCTCGACACCCGCACCTTGTTGGCACCTGCGCTCGATCAGAACGTCGCGTTCATGCCCGGTGAACCGTTCTTTTCCGAGCCGGACCAGCACCTTGGCTCACTGCGGCTCAATTTCAGCCATATCGACCCGTCCCGTCTGGACGAAGGTCTCAAGCGCCTGGCCGCGGTGGTCCGTCAAGCACAGCACGCGCGAGCGGCATAAGGGGAGCCCCATGTACAAGGTTTATGGCGATTACAAGTCGGGCAACTGCTACAAGGTCAAATTGATGCTCAACCTGTTGGGCATCCCGTATCAATGGGTGGATGTCGACATCCTCAAGGGCGACACCCAGACCGCCGAATTCCTGGCCAAGAACCCCAACGGCAAGATCCCGGTGCTGGAGCTCGAAGACGGCACCTGCCTGTGGGAATCCAATGCGATCCTCAATTTCCTCGCCGATGGCAGCGAGTTTCTGCCGACCGAACCGCGCTTGCGTACCCAAGTGTTGCAGTGGCAGTTCTTCGAGCAGTACAGCCACGAGCCGTACATTGCGGTGGCGCGCTTTATCCAACTGTACTTGGGGATGCCCGAGGATCGCCTCGACGAATACAAAACCACCCACAAGGGCGGTTACAAGGCGTTGAAGGTCATGGAGCGCCAACTGCAAAGCACGCCGTACCTGGTGGGCGAGCAGTATTCGATTGCGGATATTGCGCTGTATGCCTACACCCACGTGGCGCATGAGGGCGGTTTTGACTTGACGCCTTACCCGGCGTTGCAGGCATGGCTGAAGCGTGTGGCCAGCCATCCCAGACATGTGGCGATGCTCGACTGACTCACTCGGTCAATTGTGGGAGCGGGCAAGCCCCTCCCACATTTAGCTCAGTGGTGAGTCGGATAATTTGTCATGCAGCAAGTCGAAACAGCGCTGCGCCGCCGGGCTCAGCGCCATCGCGCTGCGACTGATCAACCCGATCTCGCGGTTCACGCCGGGATGATCGATGCTGATGCGCTTCAACCCCTCCAGGCTGTCCGCCGCCGACTCCGGCAACACACTGATCCCCAAGCCCTGACGCACCAGCGCCAACACCGTCGACATGTAGTTGGCCTCCATGCCCGCGTTCATCGTCAGGCGTGTCTCGTCAAATAACGCCTCGACGTGTTCGCGCACACTGCTGTCGCGCCCGGTCAGGATGATCGGCTGATCCGCCAGTTGCCTCAGGCTCAGCGCCGGATAGCGGGCGAGGGGATGATCCAGCGGTACGAACGCGCACAGCCGATCATTCAATACCGGCACGAACGCCAGCCCGTGGTTCAGCCGTGCGCGCACGCCGATGCCGAAGTCCACCTCGCCCGAGCGCACCTGGGCATGAATGCGATGGGCCACCAGGTCATGCAGGCGCACTTCGATCCCGCCGAAGCGTTCGCGAAACAGGCGCAGCGCGGGCGGCAGGGCGCCGGCGCACACCGAGGGCAGGGCGGCGATGGTCACCACGCCACGACGTAACGCCGCGAGGTCGCGGGAGCCGGTGACGATGTTGTCCAGGTCCAGCAGCAGCTTTTCCATCGGCCCGCGCGCTTCCTGGCCGGCGGCCGTGATGCTGACATGCCGCGGGCTACGGTCGAGCAGGGCGACGCCGAGCCAGTCCTCGAGTTGCTGAACCTGCACGGTGAGCGCGGACGGCGACAGGTGCAGTTCGTTGGCCGCCTTGGTAAAGCTGCCGGTGCGCGCGACAGCGAGGAAGGCTTGGATGTGTTGGATAGAGTTCTTCATTTTGTTTTTCCGAACACTAGCTGGTGAATATTCCAATTTACAAAGACTAACGCGTTTCCAATACTCCAGGGAAAACAATAACCGGCCACCAAGGCCGCTCTGGAGTAACCCATGCTCGCTACCCTGGGTGTCATTACCATCCTTTGCTTGCTCGCTGCCGTCATGAGCAAACGCCTCTCGCCCCTGGTGGCGCTGATCGCCTTGCCGATCATCGCTGCGCTGCTCGGCGGGTTCGGCCTGCAAACCAGTGCCTTCATCATTACCGGGATCAAGAACGTTGCCCCGGTGGTGGGCATGTTTGTGTTCGCGATTCTGTTTTTCGGGATCATGACCGATGCCGGCATGCTTGACCCGATCATTGATCGCATCCTGCGCACGGTAGGGACGCGTCCTACACGAATTGTCGTTGGCACCGCGACCCTCGCCTTGCTGGTCCACCTGGACGGTTCCGGCGCGGTGACATTTCTGGTGACGGTGCCGGCGATGCTGCCGCTGTATACGCGGCTGGGCATCGACAAACGCATCCTCGCCTGCGTCTGCGCGATGGCTGCCGGGGTCAACTTCCTGCCGTGGACCGGCCCGGTGCTGCGCTCGTCGGCGGCGTTGCATGTGCCGGTGGCGGATCTGTTCCAGCCGCTGATCCCGGTGCAGATCGTCGGCCTGATCTTTGTCTTCGCCTGCGCCTGGTGGCTCGGCCATCGTGAAGAAAAACGCCTTGGCCTGGGCGCCGGTTCGACGGTGGATGCCGTGCCGCAACGGGTGCTCAGTGACGACGACATCAAGCTGCGACGCCCGCGGCTGTTCTGGGTCAACCTGATGCTCACCGTACTGGTGATGGTGGTGATGATCGCCGGCTGGGTCGACCCGGTGGTGATGTTCATGCTCGGCACCGTGGTCGCGCTGTGCATCAACTACCCAAATGTCGACGCCCAGCGCGCACGCATCGACGCCCATGCCAAGACCGCCCTGACCATGGCCAGTATCCTGCTCGCCGCCGGCGTGTTCACCGGCATCATGCAAGGCACCGGCATGCTCAAGGCGATTGCCGAAGTGGCGGTGGCGCAGATTCCGGCCGGCCACGGCAAGTTGATCCCGGCAGTGGTGGGTTTTATTTCCATGCCGCTGAGCATGTTGTTCGACCCTGATTCCTACTATTTCGGCGTGATGCCGGTGATCGCCGAAGTCGGCAAGGCCCTGGGCGTCGACCCGCTGCAAGTGGCCCAGGCGTCGTTGCTGGGTGTACACACCACCGGTTTCCCGGTCAGCCCGCTGACCCCCGCGACCTTCCTGTTGGTAGGGCTGTGCAAGATCGAGCTGGCCGATCACCAGCGCTTCACCATTCCGTTTCTGTTCGCCGCGTCGGTGTTGATGACCCTGACCGCGTTGCTCCTGGGAGTATTTTGAGATGAAAACCTTGCGCATCGGTTCCGGCGCCGGCTATTCCGGCGACCGCATCGAACCTGCCGTGGAACTGGCCGAACAGGGCGACCTCGATTACCTGGTCTTCGAATGCCTGGCCGAACGCACCATCGCCTTGGCGCAACAGGCACGCATCAGCGATCCGCAGGGTGGGTATGACCCGTTGCTGAGTGAGCGCATGCGCCGGGTGCTGCCCTTTGTCGGTGAGCAGGCAGGTCGCCGGCGCTTGCGCGTGATCACCAATATGGGCGCGGCCAACCCGGTGTCGGCGGCCGTTGAAGTGCGGCGCATTGCCAATGAGCTGGGCCTGAGCCTCAAGGTCGTGGCGGTGGTGGGCGATGATGTGCTCGACGTGTTGCGCCCCGAGCAGGTGTTGGATAACGGCCAGACCCTTGGCTCGCTGAGTGCGCGGCTGATTTCCGCGAACGCCTACCTGGGCGTCGACGGCATTCTGCAGGCGTTGCGCGCCGAGGCCGATGTGGTGATCACCGGGCGCGTGGCCGACCCGTCGCTATTTCTGGCGCCGCAGATGTTTGCGTTCGGCTGGGCGGCTGACGATTGGTTGCGCCTGGGGCGCGGCACGCTGGTCGGGCATTTGCTCGAATGCGCGGGGCAGGTCAGTGGCGGCTATTTCGCCGATCCCGGGTTCAAGGACGTAGACGACCTGGCCCGCCTCGGCTTCCCCCTGGCCGAGATCGATACCGAGGGCAACGCCGTGATCACCAAAGTGAGCGGGTCCGGCGGGCGCGTCAGCTGCGCTACGTGTACTGAACAATTGATCTACGAAGTACACGACCCGGCGGCCTATCTGACGCCGGACGTGACGGCCGACTTTTCCCAGGTGAGCTTTGTCGAGGAAAGCGTCGACCGGGTACGCGCCCAGGGTGCTGCGGGACGGGCGCGGCCGGACCGGTTGAAAGTCAGCGTGGGTTACCTGGATGGTTGGATCGGCGAGGGGCAGATGTCCTACGGCGGGCCGGGAGCCGTCGCACGCGCCGAACTGGCGCGAGAGGTGGTGCTCAAGCGCCTGGAACTGATGGGGGTGAAGATGCAGGACGTGCGCGCCGAGTTGATCGGCATGGACTCGCTGCACGGCCCGCGCAGCCGCGTCGAACCGTGGGAAGTGCGCCTGCGCGTCGCTGCGCGCTGTGAGGAACGCAGCGAAGCGGTGCGGGTCGGCAATGAAGTGGAAACCCTCTACACCAACGGCCCGTCCGGCGGCGGCGGTGCCAGCAAGAGCGTGCGCCAGGTGGTGGCGGTGGCCTCGTTGTTGTTGCCGCGTGACGCCGTCAACCCGAGGATCGAAGCATGAAGCTGCATACCCTGGCCCATTCCCGCACCGGGGATAAGGGCGACACCTCGAACATTTCGATCATTGCCTATCGCCCTGAGGATTATCCGCTGCTCTGCGAACAGCTCACGGCCGCGCGCGTGACGGCGTTCTTCGCCGGGCTGTTGGAGCCGGGGGCGGCGCCGGTGCGACGCTATGAATTGCCCAACGTGCAGGCGCTGAACTTCGTGTTGCCGGGGATCTTGCGCGGCGGCGTGACCCGTTCGCTGGCGCTGGACGCCCATGGCAAGTGCCTGGGCTCCGCATTACTGGACATGGAAATCCCCCCTCTGTAGGCGCGAGCCAGCTCGCGAAAATCGTCAACGATAACGAGGGGAACCTGACACCCAGCGGCGTCCTCAGGTTTTTCGCGAGCAAGCTCGCTCCTACAGAGGAGAGGGCGTTTGTCAGGCGGCGGCGAAGCGCTTGTCCAGGTAATCGATGATCACCTTGGAGTCATACATCCAGGTGGTCTGGCCATTCTCTTCGATGCGCAGGCACGGCACTTTGATCTTGCCACCTTGCTCCAGCAGGGTCTGGCGATCCTGTTCGTTGTTCTTCGCGTCCTTCAACGCTACCGGCACATTCAGGCGATGCAGGGTGCGACGGGTCTTCACGCAGAACGGGCAGGCGTGGAACTGATACAGGGTCAGCTCCTTGGCGGCCGCGTTGACCTGCGCTTGCTGCTCGGCGGGGCGCTGCTTTTTGCGTGGACGGGTAATGTAGTCGCCCGCGATGATGACGTGGCCGAGGCCCACTCGAAGTGCTTTGACGAACATGGCTGAAACCTCTTGCCCAGAACAGAGGGCCGCATCTTACTTGATTTGTGGGGGCGAAAAAAAACCGGCGATGAACGCCGGCTTTTTCCTACCCGACCGGTTATTTGATCAGGCTGAGGAATTCGCTGCGGGTCGCCGCGTTTTCGCGGAACTCACCCAGCATCACCGAGGTGATCATCGACGAATTCTGTTTCTCCACACCGCGCATCATCATGCACATGTGCTTGGCTTCGATTACCACGGCCACGCCCAGGGCGCCGGTCACTTGCATCACGGCATCGGCGATCTGGCGGCTGAGGTTTTCCTGGATCTGCAGGCGGCGCGCATACATGTCGACAATCCGCGCGACCTTCGACAGGCCCAGCACTTTGCCGCTCGGGATATACGCGACGTGGGCCTTGCCGATAAACGGCAGCAGGTGGTGTTCGCACAACGAGTACAACTCGATGTCCTTGACCAGCACCATTTCGCTGTTGTCGGAGCTGAACAAGGCACCGTTGGTGACTTCTTCCAGTGTCTGTTCATAGCCGCGGCAAAGGTACTGCATCGCCTTGGCGGCACGCTTTGGCGTGTCGAGCAGGCCCTCGCGGGTAACGTCCTCGCCGAGTTGGCCGAGGATCGCGGTGTAATTCTGTTCCAGGGACATGAAACTACCTGTGGGATTTTCGCAAAGCGCAAGGGTACGGTGGCCGACCCATCGCTGCAAGCCTGACGATGGCACGGGTTACTCGTCGCGCCCTTCCAGCATGGTGCGCTTGAGCATCACATACACCGCGCCGGCGCCACCGTGGCGGGGCTGGCAGGAGGTAAAGCCGAGTACTTGGGCATGCTGGCGCAGCCAGGTGTTGACGTGGCTCTTGATCATCGGCCGCTTGCCGTCCAAGCGCACGGCCTTGCCGTGGGTGACGCGCACGCAGCGGATTTCGAACCGGGTGGCTTCGGCGAGGAAGGCCCAGAGGGTTTCCCGGGCTTTTTCCACGCTCATGCCGTGCAGGTCGAGGCTGCCTTCGAAGGGGATCTGGCCGGTCTTGAGCTTGCGTATCTGGCTTTCCTGCACGCCGTCGCGGGCCCACATCAGCTCGTCTTCGGGGCCGACGTCAATCACGAACTGGTCCGACAGACCGTCCACGGTGGTGGCGTCAGTGCGTACAGTCGCGGCCTGGCGCAGCTTGGCGATCTGCGCTCGGTCACTCTTGGGTTTGCCGGTGTCGGCGCGGTCGTGCTTGATCGGCTTGACGCCGCGCAGCTCGTTTTTGAACAGGGAAAAATCGTCGTCTTGCATGTCAGCCTCCGCGAGGGGCGGGCAGTTTACCTAAATCGCGGCGGCCGGGGCGCAGGAAACGCTATCCAAGCGCCATCAGTCGTGCTTTTTCATCAGGTGCGAGGCGATGTTCAGCGACAACGGCTGGCGCATCCGCCGCCGGCTGCGGCGCCATAACCACACGCCGAACCACAGCACCAGCAGGCCGCCCACCAACAGCATCGCCGAGCCACCGGGGCTGGCATTCAGTTCGCCCAGCGCCGGGGAATGCCCCGACAAGCCCGCGCCACCGGCGACCGCCAGCAGCACACCTATGATCGCCAGCAGCGCGGCAATGCCGGCTACCAGGCGCAGACGCCAGTTGCTCGGGCCCTTGGGGCGCAAGCGACGAGCATCAAAACCATCGGATATCTTCATTCCGACCTTTCCTCCAGGGTATCGGCCCTTCGACCGGAAGATACACAGGTTGTTCCGGCGCCAGAGGTAATTGCAGCAAATGACAGGCATTTGCAGATGAGCGGGGCCTCGAATCGGCCGCACCGCTCATTTCGGGGCAATCAGATCAGGTCTTTGGTCAAGGCGAGGGTGGCGAAGTTGTCGGCCATGATGGCCATTTCGGTTTGTTGCACGTGCTCGGCACTCAGGACACCGCCCTTGTAAGGCAGGTCGCGGGTGGCGCAGGCGTCTTCCACCAGGGTGCAGCGAAAGCCCAGGTTCTTGGCGGCGCGCACGGTGGTGCTGACGCTGGAGTGGCTCATGAAGCCGCAGACGATCAGGTCCAGGGAACCGAGGTCCTGCAGGTGTTTTTCCAGGCCGGTGCCGTGGAACGCGCTGGGCAGCAGTTTACCGATGATGGTTTCGTTGCCCATTGGCTCCAGGCCGGGAATGAATTCGCCGCGCTCGCCTTGTGGGTCAAACAGGCCGCCGACGGTGCCCAGGTGGCGCACATGCACGATCGGGCGACCGGCGTTGCGCGCCGCAGCGACCAGTTGCTTGATATTGCCCACCGCCGCATCCATGCCCGCGAGGGCGAGTGGACCGCTGAGGTATTCCTTCTGGGCGTCGATGATCACGAGGGTCGCATGGCTGAGATTGGCCGCTGCATAACCTCGACCGCTGATTTGAAACATCGTCTTTGGAACGGACATTCTGGGGGCTCCTGTGAGGGGGGCTTTTGCGCCATTGTCCACTGGCTGAGCGGTTCTGTGAATCGCTTCCATCGTAAGCTACGCCGTTGCTGGCGTGCAGCCGTGTCAAGCGGTGCGGTTGTTTGACGCAATGATGGCAAATTGGATGAAATCCGACATACGGTTGAGGCTTTTCGCACGTCGTCGCTACAGACGAAGGCTGTTAGAATCGCCAGTCGTTTTTTCCAGGAGTCTGCCCCCGTGATCACTTCCCGCCTGCGCACCTTGCGCGACCATATCCGTTGGGCTGTCAGCCGTTTCCATGGGGAAGAGCTGTTTTTCGGGCACGGTACCGACAACGCCTGGGACGACGCCCGGCAATTGGTGCTCGGCGCCTTGCATCTGCCCTGGGAAATTGCCGACAGCTACCTGGATTGCAACCTGGAAGAAGAGGAAGTTTCCCACTTGCAACGGCTGCTGCACCGTCGCATTCATGAGCGGGTGCCGACAGCCTACTTGATTGGCGAAGCCTGGTTCTGCGGCATGTCGTTTATCGTCGACGAGCGCGTGCTGATCCCGCGTTCACCGATCAGCGAACTCATCGAAAGCCGCTTCGAACCCTGGCTGGCCCAGCCGCCGGCACGCATTCTCGACCTGTGTACCGGCTCCGGTTGCATCGGCATCGCCTGTGCCTACGAGTTCCAGGATGCCGAAGTGGTGTTGGGTGACGTGTCGTTCGAAGCGTTGGAAGTGGCCAATCAGAACATCGAGCGCCATGGCGTCGACGAGCGTGTGTATACCGTACAGGGCGACGGTTTTGACGGGCTGCCGGGCCAGCGTTTCGACTTGATCGTGTCGAACCCGCCGTATGTGGACGCCGAAGACTTCGCCGACATGCCGGACGAGTACCAGCACGAACCGGAACTGGGCCTGGCCTGCGGCGACGATGGCTTGAACCTGGTCCGGCGGATGCTCGCCGAAGCGGCGGACCACCTGACCGAGAAGGGCTTGTTGATCGTCGAAGTGGGTAACAGCCAGGTGCATGTCGAGGCGCTGTACCCGGAAGTCGACTTCGCCTGGCTGGAGTTCCAGCGCGGCGGGCACGGTGTGTTCATGCTCACGGCCGAGCAGTGCCGCAACCATCAGGCGGTATTCGCCGCCCGGGTTTAACCGACCGCTCTGACGTGTGGGAGGGGACTTGCCCCCGATGAGGGCGTGTCAGTCACTGAATGCATTGGCTGATGCACCGCTATCGGGAGCAAGCCCGCTCCCACATCACCGATGGGTGGCAATCCAGATCAACAACCCCGCCTGAAACACGGTAAACGCCACCAGACAGGTGATGGTGAAGCGTAGCCCGCTGTCCTCACGCTTGAACTTGGTGACCTTTTCCTCTTCCTTGCGCAGCTTCACTTCCTGCTCCGTAAGGTTCTGCTCGGCCTGTTGCAGCATTTGCGCGGCTTCGAGGATTTCCACGAACTGCACTTTCTCGGTGTTCCAGCTATCGAGCACGTCGCTGACCTTGCCGGGCTGCACGTTGCCCTTCAGATGCTGCACGTCGGCGTAGGCCACATCAAAGCCCTGGATACGCAGGAAGTGATCGCGGCGCAGGCGTGTGGCTTCGTTGAGGGCGTCCTTGTTGGCCAGGTCCACCCCGTCGACGCGGTAGTGCGACCACTTCTTCTTCGCCCACGCGGCGCCCTGAGCCACCAGGAAACGGCCGATGCCACGGTTGGCCGGTTCGATTTCCAGGCTGTTGCCCGGGCCGAAATGCACACGGTGTTTAGCGTGATCGACCCAGATATCCAGGTGATTCTGCTCGCGGCGCACCCGTTGGCCCGGCAACTGGATGACCATGCGCAATAGGCTGTGATGGTGGTCGTGGCGTTCGACATAGCCAAATTGCACAAACCGCAAGGGGCGTACCCCGGTGGAGCGGTCGGTGGGCAGGGGCGCCAGGCGCAGCATTTTGAAATGTTCGGCCTGTACGTCCGCCCACGGCAGGGGCGCCGCGTCGACGACCTCGGTGTGTTCCGCCGGGGTGTCGGCGGTAGGTTCTGGTGTTGCTTCGGTGTTAGTCATGCGGCGCGATCCTGTCCTAGCCCAGCCAGTCGACAGGCTTTTTGCTGTCGACTTTCGGCTTATCGGCCGTTTTTCCCAGTACTGGAGGCAATTAGTCGGTTAACGGGGCTGAAGTCCGTCGATAAAGCCAACCAGGCGGGTTTCCAGCTCGGCGGCGAGGGGCAATCGCGGGTCGTTGTAGGACGCCAACTGTTGCTTCACCTCCTTGGGCACGATACGCATCACATGGTTCATGCCTTCGATCACCGTCAGTTCGGCATCGGGCTTGGCGTCCTTCAATTGCCGCGCATCGCCCACACCCACCTGGATATCGTTGGTGCCCTGGATGATCAGCGCGGGCATGCGCAGTCTGGCAAAGGCGGCCGACGGGTCGGCGCGAAACAGGCTGATCAGATACGGTTGCACGCTGGGTCGGAAAATCCCTTCAAGCGGGCCAGGCACATCGGTATCCACTTGGCCGGCCTTGAGGTGATCGAGGATTTCATTGCTGCGCAACTGCAGGGCCGGGGGCAGGTGACCGGCCAGTTGCTGGCGGATCACCTGGTCGACCGGGCGGGCGCTGCCCGACAGGGAAATCACCCCGGCCGGGTCGAGTTGCGGTGCCGCCAGGGCGGCCACCAGCGCGCCTTCGCTATGGCCCAGGACGATCAGCGGGCCCATGCGCTTGTCGGCCTTGAGCAGCTTGCCCCAGGCCACGGCGTCGGCCACGTAGGCGTCGAGGGTCAGGTCGCGTTCGTCGGGCGTGGCGGCCAGGCTGGCCGCCACGCCGCGCTTGTCGTAGCGCACGCTGGCGATGTTATGCCGGGCCAGGACCCACGCCAGGCGCTTGAGACTGTCGTTGCGCGCGCCGTCGGCACTGTTGCCGTTGCGGTCGGTCGGGCCGGAGCCGGCAATGATCAGCACCACCGGCACCGGTTTGTCGGACTGCGGCAGCAGCAGCGAGCCGAACAGCTCGCCGCTGCCGGTGTCGAGGCTGATGGGCCGTTGCAACACCACGGAGGACGCGGCATGGGCTACGGCAGTGAACAGGGTGAGGGTAAACAGCAAAACTCGAAGCATCATTGCGCCATTATTCAGGAGGTGCCGGTTCGACCAACGTCTACCGGTAAGGTTTCGAGGATGAACTAGTCGGTTGGCCCGCGTATACTGGTGCGCTTGGTTATCACCGCTGAGTGATTACAACTGATTTCACGGAGCGCCCTGCATGTCCGGCAATACCTTCGGCAAGCTGTTCACTGTCACCACCGCGGGCGAAAGCCATGGCCCGGCGTTGGTCGCCATTGTCGACGGCTGCCCGCCCGGCCTCGAGCTGTCCCTGGAAGACCTGCAGCGTGACCTCGACCGCCGCAAGCCCGGCACCAGCCGCCACACCACCCAGCGCCAGGAACCCGATGAAGTCGAGATCCTCTCCGGTGTGTTCGAAGGCCGCACCACCGGCTGCGCCATCGGCCTGCTGATCCGCAACACCGACCAGAAGTCCAAGGACTACTCGGCGATCAAGGACCTGTTCCGCCCGGCCCACGCCGACTACACCTACCACCACAAATACGGCGAGCGCGACTACCGTGGCGGCGGCCGCAGCTCGGCCCGCGAAACCGCGATGCGCGTGGCTGCCGGTGCCATCGCCAAGAAGTACCTGGCGACCCAGGGCATCGTCGTCCGTGGCTACATGAGCCAGCTGGGCCCGATCGAAATCCCGTTCAAGACCTGGGACAGCGTCGACGACAACGCCTTTTTCAGCCCGGACCCGGACAAAGTGCCGGAGCTGGAAGCCTATATGGACCAGTTGCGCCGCGACCAGGATTCGGTCGGGGCGAAAATCACCGTGGTCGCCGAGGGCGTGAAACCGGGTCTTGGCGAGCCGATCTTCGACCGTCTGGACGCTGAGCTGGCCCACGCGCTGATGAGCATCAACGCCGTCAAAGGCGTGGAAATCGGCGCCGGGTTCGCCTGCGTGTCCCAGCGCGGCACCGAGCACCGCGACGAACTGACCCCGCAGGGCTTCCTCAGCAACAATGCAGGCGGCATCCTCGGCGGTATTTCCTCCGGCCAGCCGATCGTTGCGCACCTGGCGCTCAAGGCCACGTCGAGCATCACCACCCCGGGCCGTTCGATCGATGTACACGGCAACCCGGTGGACGTGATCACCAAGGGCCGTCACGACCCGTGCGTCGGCATCCGTGCCACGCCGATCGCCGAAGCGATGATGGCGATCGTGTTGATGGACCACCTGCTGCGCAACCGTGGGCAAAACGCCGATGTGCGCGTGAGTACTCCGGTACTGGGCCAGCTGTGACGGTGTGTGGCGCGCGAGCTTGCTCGCGCCTTGCCGCAAAGCGGCCCTTTGCATGACTCCAGCACTTCCGTACTGGCGACTCTCCAGCTTCTACCTCTTCTACTTCGCCCTGCTGGGGGCCACGGCGCCGTTCCTGGCGCTGTACTTCGATCACCTGGGGTTCTCCAGCGCGCGTATCGGCGAGCTGGTGGCCATCCCCATGCTGATGCGCTGCGTGGCCCCCAATCTGTGGGGCTGGCTGGGCGACTATACCGGCCGGCGCCTGGCCATCGTGCGTGTGGGCGCACTGTGTACGCTGGTGAGTTTTGCGTTGATTTTCGTCAGCAAGACCTATGCCTGGCTGGCCCTGGTCATGGCCCTGCATGCGTTTTTCTGGCATGCGGTGCTGCCGCAGTTTGAAGTGATCACCCTGGCCCATCTGCATAAGCAGACCTCGCGCTATAGCCAGATCCGCCTGTGGGGCTCCATCGGCTTCATCCTCACGGTGGTGATCATGGGCCGCCTGTTCGACTGGCTGAGCCTGGATATCTACCCGGTGGTGGTCGTGGTGATCATGGCCGGGATCATCGGTGCCAGCCTGTGGGTGCCGAATGCGCAGCCGGCGAACCACGGCCCCCGCCTGGCGGGCGAGGGCTTCCTCAAGCAGTTGCGCAGCCCCGGCGTCCTGGCGTTTTACGCCTGCGTGGCGTTGATGCAAATGAGCCATGGCCCGTATTACACCTTTCTCACCCTGCACCTGGAACACTTGGGCTACAGCCGTGGCGTAATCGGCATGCTGTGGGCCCTCGGGGTGGTGGCGGAAGTGTTGATGTTCCTGGGCATGAGCCGCATCCTCACGCGTTTCTCGGTGCGCCGGGTGCTGCTGGCGAGTTTCCTGTTGGCGGCGCTGCGCTGGTTGTTGCTGGGCGCGTTCGCGGAATTTTTCTGGGTGCTGCTGCTGGCGCAGGTGATGCACGCGGCTACCTTCGGCAGTTTTCATGCGGCGGCGATTGCTTTTGTGCAGCGCAGCTTCGGTGCGCGCCAGCAAGGTCAGGGCCAGGCGTTATACGCGGCCTTGGCCGGCACCGGCGGCGCGCTTGGCGCGCTGTACGCTGGTTACAGCTGGAACCTGTTGGGGCCAGCCCTGACCTTCAGTATCGCCAGCGTCGCGGCCCTGGCCGCCGCCCTTATCATCGGCTTTCGATTGCACGAGCAGAACCAAGGAACCGTCCTATGAGTTATGTAGCCGTTTACCACGTCGCCACACCGGATACACCGAACAAAGTCCTGACCCACTTCGACGATATCGCGTCGACCCTGGCCGAGCATGGCGTGCGATTCGAGCGCTGGCAGCCCGCCGTTATTGAAAAAGGCGCGGACGACGCCACCATGATCGCGGCGTATCAGCCACGGATCGACGCCCTCGGCTACGCCTGCGTCGAGGTGCTGCATGCTCCCGGCGACCCTGCGCAGAAGGCGGCATTGCGCGATCAGTTCCTTGCCGAGCGGCGTTACAGCGAAGATGAAGCGCGCTTTTTCATCGCCGGCCAAGGCCTGTTTGCCTTGCACATTGGTGACTATGTGTACGGCGTGCGCTGTGAGAAAAATGACCTGCTGCTGATCCCGGCCGGCATGCCCCATTGGTTTGATATGGGCGAGCACCCACATTTTGTGACGCTGCGCCTGTCCCATGCGGCAGGCGGCGGGGTGCCTGAATTCAGCGGGGACGATATCGCCGCTGGTTTCCCTGGGTTGGATGACTAGGCTTAATCGACTTGAATCTTCAACCCCGACGAGTTGGAAGTTGTTGTGGGAAGAAGCTTATTTATCTGTAAGGCCTGGCTGTTTATCGCCGGCCTTACGCTTTGACGCGCTCCATTATGTAACTCTCTCCGGTCTTAATGTTTGTATCGCCTGTCAATAGGAGGAATCCGAAAGGCGATAAGCATCAGCCAACAATAAGGAGAGAAAGCGATGAGTGATCCAGAGGCGTCAGGTGCGCCGTTGAGCGTGCCCACCGATGTCAGAAAACGCTTGGCCCTGTCCGGCAAGCCCCTGACTCCGACCGAATTGGAGATCTTGCGCTGGGCCTCCGAAGGCAAGACCATCTGGGAAATCAGCCGGATTCGTGAAACGTCCCAAGCCGCAGTGAAATTCCACCTGCGTAACATCTATGGCAAGTTGCAAGTCAACAATCGTGTACAAGCGATGAATGAAGCCGCCCGATTGGGCCTGTCCTGAACCCATGAAAAAGGGCCGCGACGCTGGATGGCGTCGCGGCCCTTTTTTGTGTGTCTTAGGCCGAATGGTAAGTCGGCAGGGCAAAGCGGTTCTGGCTCTGCAGCATGGAAATCTGCGGCAGTTCGCTGGCTTGTTCGGCCAGGTCGCGGCGAATGGCACTGATCACCCAGGTAAGTTGATCGGCTGTGTGCAGTTGCTGGTAGGAGATCGAGCGCTTGACCTGCTTGCCTTCGCTGTTGCGCAGGGTCAGCAGGATACCGCCGTCCGGGCGTGGCTGAGTGGTGACGTCGTATTGGGAGAATACTGAGGCGAATTTATCTTGGATCAGGCTCATGTCTATCAGCTCCGTTGGCTCAAGTTGGCAAGCATGGAGTGATAGGTGCAGTGATTGTGCCATCTCACGTTTTTATATAAAGTCTTTAAAAATCAATAAGTTGTAAAAAGTCAGGATTTTTGATTTCGTGCAAATTGCATGAATGGCCATCATGCATCCTGCATTTTGCGCTACTCGATCCGGCCGGGCGGGCGCCTCGTCACTGATAGGGACTGCCGATGTGTCGCAAAATTCCCTGTGGGGCGGTTGCGGCTTCGGGATACAAAACATTTCAAATCCCGCGTGTACAGCCGAAGAACGGCTGGCGTATTTTCCCCTGAGCATTTGGCTTCCTGCCTACAAAAAATGCCGGAGTTTCTGGCCCCGACGAAGAATAAGAAAAAGGACGTTCCTCCATGCGCCATCCGCAAAACGACATGATTACCTGGAGCATGCTGCTGCGTAAGGTGCCCGCCATCGTCCGCGCCTTGCCACGGGTGGTCCGCGGCATGCGTGCCGCGAATGTCACCGACCCCGCGCAGCCCTGTGGCCTGGGCTGGCATTTCGAGCAAGCCACCCTGCGCAACCCTGACGGCGCGGCGTTGTTGTACGGCGACAGCGTGCTCAGTTACCGCGATGCCAACCAGCGTGCGAACCGCATCGCCCACCACCTGCAGAGCCAGGGCATCCGCAAAGGCGATGTGGTGGCGCTGTTTATTGAAAATCGCCCCGAATTGCTGCTCAACGTGCTGGCCGTGGCCAAGCTGGGCGGCATCTGCGCCATGCTCAATACCTCGCAAACCCAGGCGGCGCTGGTACACAGCCTGAATCTGGTCAACCCGGTGGCGATTGTGGTGGGGGCGGAGTTGGTGGAGGCCTACACAGCGGTGCGCGATCAAGTGGTGATCGCGGCCGATCGCACCTGGTTGGTCGCGGATCAACCCGGCAGCGCGGTGCCTGCCGGCTATATCGACCTGATGGCGGCCAGCGCCGAGTGCGCGCTGGACAACCCGGCCAGTTCCCGGCAGATCTTTTTCAACGACCCGTGCTTCTATATCTACACCTCCGGCACCACGGGTTTGCCCAAGGCCGGCATCATGAAACATGGCCGCTGGACCAAAACCGCGGTCAGCTTCGCCAGCATCGCCCTCGACATGGGCCCCGCCGACGTCATGTATTGCACCTTGCCGCTGTACCACGCCACCGGCCTTTGCGTGTGCTGGGGCTCGGCAATCGTCGGCGCGTCGGGGTTCGCGATTCGCCGCAAATTCAGCGCCAGCCAGTTCTGGGGCGATGTGCGCAAGTTCAACGCGACCACCCTGGGTTATGTCGGTGAGCTGTGCCGTTACCTGCTCGACCAGCCGGCCAGCGCCCAGGACCGTGACAACCGGGTGATCAAGATGGTCGGCAATGGCCTGCGGCCCGGTGTGTGGGCGCAGTTCAAGCAACGCTTTGGCGTCGAGCATATCTGTGAGCTGTATGCCGCGAGTGACGGCAATATCGGTTTCACCAATGTGTTGAATTTCGACAACACCATCGGCTTCTGCCTGCAGCGCTGGGCGCTGGTGGACTACGCCCACGACAACGGTGAGCCGCTGCGTGGCGCCGATGGTTTCATGCGCAAGGTGCAAACGGGCGGGGAGGGCCTGTTGCTGGCGAGGATCGATGAAAAGGCCCCGTTCGACGGTTACACCGACCCGGAAAAGAACCGCAAGGTGGTGCTGACCGACGTGTTCGAAAAGGGCGACCGTTACTTCAATACCGGCGATTTGCTGCGCAGCATCGGTTTCGGCCATGCGCAATTTGTCGATCGCCTGGGCGACACCTATCGCTGGAAAGGCGAAAACGTTTCCACCACCGAGGTCGAGAACATCCTGTTGCAACACCCGCAGATCGCCGAGGTGGTGGCCTACGGCGTCGAGATCGAAAACACCAATGGCCGCGCCGGCATGGTCGCCATCACCCCCAGCGAATCCCTGGCCGCCCTGGATATGCGCGAGTTGCTGCAGTTCGCTCATGGCCAGTTGCCGCACTATGCGGTGCCGCTGTTCCTGCGGATCAAGATGAAGATGGAGACAACGGGCACGTTCAAATACCAGAAAGTGCGGCTCAAGGAAGAAGCGTTCGACCCGGCCAAGGCCGGCAACGACCCGGTCTACGCCTGGCTGCCCGGTTCGGATTGCTATGTGCCGGTCACCGGGCAATTGTTGGCGCAGATCCAGGGCGGACAGTTCCGCTATTGATTCTGCCTATGGTGGCTGTTGACAAAAAAACCATGACAGTAGGGAACTCCCTCGCGACACTGGGCGCCTACTCTTCAGTACCCGAAGCCGCACCAGACAAGGAGCCCCCACATGTCAGACCATGCCAAACAAATGACCGAAGACGAAGCCGCCGAATTTGCCGAGCAGGTCTTCGACGTCGCGCGCAGAGGCGATGCCGCCTTGCTTGCCGCGCTGCTGGCCAAGGGCTTGCCAGCCAACCTGCGTAACCACAATGGCGACACCTTGCTGATGCTGGCCGCCTATCACGGCCACGCCGACGCGGTCAAAGTGCTGCTGGAGTTCAAGGCCGACCCACAGATCGCCAACGACAAGCATCAACTGCCGATCGCCGGCGCGGCGTTCAAGGGCAACTTGCCCGTGGTCAAGACGCTGATCGAAGGCGGCGCGCCGGTTGATGCGTCTTCCTCCGACGGCCGCACGGCGTTGATGATGGCCGCAATGTTCAACCGCGTCGAAATGGTCGACTACCTGCTCAGCCAGGGCGCCAACCCCAAGACTGCCGACGCCCAGGGC
Source organism: Pseudomonas sp. GV105 (assembly GCF_003058185.1). Taxonomy (NCBI): domain Bacteria; kingdom Pseudomonadati; phylum Pseudomonadota; class Gammaproteobacteria; order Pseudomonadales; family Pseudomonadaceae; genus Pseudomonas; species Pseudomonas sp. GV105. The sequence goes on along the minus strand of NZ_QBUF01000004.1, from coordinate 77,584 downwards.
GCCACGGCATTGGCCGCGGCACAGACCATGGGCGCGGTGGATACGGCGGCGCAGTTGCAGAAACTGGTGTAGGCTACGCGCCCTCGAAAACCCGCCCGCCACAGGACCCCTTCATGAAAAACGCCCTCGTCGAACTCATCCGTAAAATCAGCGCCGGCGTCATGGGCGACGACGAGGTGGCGCGCATCGCCGAGGAAGCGGCGCAGGCCTACGCCGACCCGGTGGCCTTTCTGGCGGCGAACCCGGACATCAACTACGACGATACTTTCTCGATTCCGCTGGGCGAGTGGGTGGTGGTCGGCAGCCTGCCGGACACGGTGCTGTTCCAGGCCGACACCTATGGCGACTTGTTTGCGCAGATCGTTGCCTCGTTCGGCCCCGGCGTGGCGTTCAACCTCAAGCCCAAGCAACTGGCCAAGACCGAAGCCCTCACCGCGCTCAATCGCATCCAGATCCAGATGAGTGCGCTCAGCCCGCAAGACGGTGGTTATGTGTTGCTGAACTTCAGCCAGCCGCTGGATGACGAGATCCAGGCCGTGCTGGTGTACGGCAACGACCTGCCGCGCGTGCTGGAACTGTGCGCCGAAGTCGGCATCCACGGCGAACCGTCCCTGGAAGCCCTGCGGGTCGCGGTCCACGTCTGAAATAAAACGGAACCCCGGCCAGGGCTGGCTATCCTACAAGGGCATGCCCTCACTTAGGAGCGACACCATGGGTTCCACTTTCAACGGTCTGGTCGGGCTGATCATCCTCGCGCTGGATATCTGGGCGATCATCAATGTGTTCAAAAGCGGCGCGAGCACCGGTGCCAAGGTGTTGTGGATTCTGTTGATCCTGCTGCTGCCGGTCCTGGGCCTGATCATCTGGGCGATTGCCGGGCCGCGGGGCAACGTGCGGTTCTGAGCTCCAGCTTCACTCAAGCTGAAGCGGGCACGGAAAATGTGGGAGGGGGCTTGCCCCCGATAGCGGTGTATCAGTCGTTACAACAGTGACTGAACCACCGCTATCGGGGGCAAGCCCCCTCCCACAATGGTTTCAGCAAATGCCTTGATATTGTGTGTCGAAATATTCGCTGTACGAAATTTTCACATCTCATCCAAGACAATTCGCCGGCTTTATCTCCCTGCAACGGCTCTATCTCAAGCACCGCCAGTTGCAGGTTTGCGGCACGCGTTCAGTAATTAATGGCGTTGCCGGCAGTGATCGGGCACCATTTGCGCCATCGCGTTTACCGCCTACCCCAGCCAGCCTGGGCGAGGGCCGGACGCCACTGCACTCTTTTTCGCAACTTAAACCTCCAATGGGTCCTGAAACGACATGGCAAACCCGGACGCCCTGAATCAGCAGCGAGCTTCTAATCGCCTGCTGCAACCGACCGTCAAATCCCATCTGGCATACACGCTGCTTTGTGCACTGGTCATGATGGTGATGTTCTCCCTGCTGCGCCTGGCGCTGCTGGCCTACAACCGCGAGATGATCCTCGACACACCGGCCTCGACCTTCCTGGAAGCGTTCGCCAACGGCCTGCGCCTGGACATTCGCCTGGTGGTGTACCTGACGATCCCCTTGCTGCTGTCACTGTTCAGCGTGCGGGCCATGGCCGCGCGGGGGTTCTTCCGTTTCTGGCTGACCCTTGCCTCCAGCATCGCGCTGTTCCTGGGCCTGATGGAGATGGACTTCTACCGCGAATTCCACCAGCGCCTCAACGGCCTGGTCTTCCAGTACGTGAAGGAAGACCCGAAAACCGTGATGAGCATGCTCTGGTACGGTTTCCCGGTGGTGCGCTACCTGCTGGCCTGGGCCGTCGGCACGCTGATCCTCAGCGTGGCCTTCAAGGGCGCCGATCGGGCGACGCGCCCACGCGGCCCGTTCAGCGGCGGCAGTATCGGCACCCGCCAGGTGGCGCCGTGGTATTCGCGCATCGCGGTGTTTGTGGTGTGCCTGCTGGTTGCCGTGGTCGCCGCTCGCGGCACCCTGCGCCAGGGCCCGCCGCTGCGTTGGGGTGACGTCTACACCACCGACTCGAACTTCGCCAACCAATTGGGCCTCAATGGCACGTTGTCGTTGATCGCCGCGGCCAAGTCGCGCTTCTCCGAAGAACGCACCAACATCTGGAAGGCCACCCTCGAACAACCACTGGCCACCCAGACCGTGCGCGACATGCTGGTGTTGCCGCAAGAGAAGCTGGTGGATACCGACACCGCCGCCGTGCGCCGTGATTTCACGCCACCGGCCGAGAAAACCCTGCCGATCAAGAACGTCGTGGTGATCCTGATGGAGAGCTTCGCCGGTCACTCGGTGGGCGCTCTGGGGCGTCCGGGCAATATCACGCCGTACTTCGACAAACTGTCCAAGGAAGGCCTGCTGTTCGACCGCTTCTTCTCCAACGGCACCCACACCCACCAGGGTATGTTTGCCACCATGGCGTGCTTCCCGAACCTGCCGGGTTTCGAATACCTGATGCAGACCCCGGAAGGCAGCCACAAGCTGTCGGGCCTGCCGCAGTTGCTCAGTGCGCGCAAGTTTGACGACGTGTATGTCTACAACGGCGACTTCGCCTGGGACAACCAGTCGGGTTTCTTCAGCAACCAGGGCATGACCAACTTCATCGGCCGCAACGACTTTGTTGACCCAGTGTTCTCCGACCCGACCTGGGGCGTGTCCGACCAGGACATGTTCAACCGTGGCCTGGAAGAACTGAAAGCGCGTGAAGGCGGCAAGCCGTTCTACGCCCTGCTGCAAACCCTGTCCAACCACACGCCGTATGCCTTGCCGACCCCGTTGCCGGTGGAGAAAGTCACCGACCGTGGCAGCCTCAACGAGCATTTGACGGCGATGCGCTACTCCGACTGGGCCCTCGGCCAGTTCTTTGAAAAGGCCCGCAAGGAGCCGTACTTCAAGGAAACCCTGTTTGTGATCGTGGGCGACCACGGTTTCGGCAACGAGCAGCAGATCACCGAGATGGACCTGGGCCGCTTCAACGTGCCGATGCTGATGATTGCTCCGGGCATGCAAGAGAAGTTCGGCGTGCGTGACCACACCGTGGGCACCCAGATCGACATCGTGCCGACCATCATGGGCCGTCTGGGTGGCGACACCCTGCACCAGTGCTGGGGGCGTGACCTGCTCAACCTGCCGGAAGGCGACAAGGGTTTCGGCGTGATCAAGCCTTCGGGCAGCGATCAGACCGTGGCGCTGGTCACCGGCGACCGCGTGCTGGTATTGCCTAAGGAAATGCCACCGAAGCTGTGGGAATACGAACTGGGCGCCGAGCCGACCGGTAAAGTGATCGCGGAATCGCCGGACGAGGCAGGGCTGAAACAGAAGCTCGAATCGTTCCTGCAGACCGCGACCAAAAGTTTGCTGGATAACACCGCCGGTGTTGTCGATGGCAAGCCGGACTGATTGACCGGCAATAAAAAAGAGGCCTTCATGAAGGCCTCTTTTTTTGTCCGGCGTTTATATCTTGCCGAGTAACAACAGCACCAGCAGCACCACCAGGACTACGCCGAGAATACCCGATGGACCATAACCCCAGCTACGGGAGTGTGGAAACACTGGCAAACCGCCGACCAGCAGGAGAATCAGGATGATGATTAAAATGAGGCTCATAATTGTATTTCCTTATAGGCCTTCTGCAAGGACCGGTTGTTTAAAGTTAGGCCCGTGGGTTTAATCGCGGACGCCTTAATAACTCCGACTGTGCCGCTTCGCAGAAAATTCCGTGTTTTTTTAAAGCATTTCGAAGACCTGCTTATTTCTTTTAATGCGTCGCTGAATGCCTGCGCTTAGTTGAAAAAAATTGAACTTAGGGCGTGCCGTGGTATCCGACCCGGCCCGTGGTTTGCTCGGGGCATTCATCAATTGGATGGTGCGTGGGTGTAGGAAAAACCTTCGCTACACTGCCGATCACTTCTTCTGTGAACCACAAGGCTATTTTCCTATGCAAAATCGCATGATGATCACCGGTGCCGGGTCCGGCCTGGGTCGCGAAATCGCGCTGCGCTGGGCCCGCGAGGGTTGGCAGTTGGCCTTGTCGGATGTCAGCGAGCCAGGCTTGCAAGAGACTCTCAGGTTGGTGCGCGAGGCGGGTGGCGATGGCTTTGTTCAACGCTGCGACGTGCGCGACTACAGCCAGCTCACCGCCTTTGCCCAGGCCTGCGAGGTCAAGCTGGGCGGGATCGATGTGATCGTCAACAATGCCGGCGTGGCCTCCGGCGGGTTCTTCGCCGAACTGTCGCTGGAAGACTGGGACTGGCAGATCGCAATCAACCTGATGGGCGTGGTCAAGGGCTGCAAGGCCTTTCTGCCGCTGCTGGAAAAGAGCAAGGGCCGCATCATCAACATCGCCTCGATGGCGGCGCTGATGCAAGGGCCGGCCATGAGCAACTACAACGTGGCCAAGGCGGGCGTGGTGGCGTTGTCGGAGAGCCTGCTGGTGGAACTCAAACAACAGGAAATCGGGGTTCACGTGGTGTGCCCGTCGTTCTTCCAGACCAACCTGTTGGACTCGTTCCGTGGGCCGACCCCGGCGATGAAGGCGCAGGTGGGCAAGCTGCTGGAAAGCTCGCCGATCTCGGCGGCGGATATCGCCGATTACATCTATCAGCGGGTGGCCGAGGGCGAGTTCATGATCCTGCCCCACGAGCAAGGGCGGATGGCTTGGGCGTTGAAGCAGAAAAACCCGCAGTTGCTGTATGACGAGATGACCGTGATGGCCGACAAAATGCGCGCCAAGGCCCAGGCGATTAAAGGCTGAGTGGGGCACGGTCGTAAATGTCGGAGCGGGGCTCGGCGCAAAAAATCATGTGGTCTGTCAGGCAAGTTACCTACCGTTGTAGGTGGTGCCTGATTTGACCGCAAGCCGTTGCTGAGCATCACCCAAGCGCGCAAGGTCGGGGTCCTGTCACTCGAAAAGGACAACCGCCATGCTGGTCTTAAGCCGCACCGTAGGCGAAATCATTTCCATCGGCGATGACATCGCCTTGCACATCCTCGAACTCAACGGTTCCCAGGTGAAGTTCGGGGTTCAAGCCCCGGCCGAGGTGTCGGTCCACCGCGCCGAGGTGTACCAGAAGATCGTCGAACGCCAGGACACCGCCAGCCATCCGCTGCCCAATCCCTGAACTGCACCTTCAGTCGAACAGGTGCTTGGGCACGTCGTGCTTGAGCATCAACTGGCATTGCTCGCTGTCGGGGTCGAAGACGATCAATGCCTGGCCCTTGGTCAGTGCCTGGCGCACGCGCAGTACGCGGGTTTCCAGGGGCGTGTCGTCGCCATTGTCGGTGCCGTCGCGGGTCACGAAGTCTTCGATGAGGCGGGTCAGGGTGTCGACTTCAAGTGCGTCGTAGGGAATCAGCATACAAGCCTCTGGGGTTAAGTCCCGGCGATGCTACTGCGCCGGGACCGTTGTTGCCAGTGTCAGGACTTCTGGCCGACCAGGCTGTCCACCGACGGCACGCGGGTATCGCTCTCCATTTGGGTCTCGTGCTCGATCTGATGACTGAACCGATCCAGTGACCCTTGCGCCGGTTGCGCGTCGCTGGCGAACACCGGCGGGCTGAGAATGTAAGCGCTCAACAACCGGCTGAGGGCCGCGAGGCTGTCGATGTGGGTGCGCTCGTAGCCGTGGGTCGCATCGCACCCGAACGCCAGCAGGGCGGTGCGGATGTCGTGGCCGGCGGTGACTGCCGAGTGTGCGTCGCTGAAGTAATAACGAAACAGATCGCGGCGCACCGGCAGGGCGTTATCCGCCGCCAGGCGCAGCAGGTGGCGCGACAGGTGATAGTCATACGGCCCGCCGGAATCCTGCATCGCCACACTGACCGCGTGTTCGCTGGAGTGCTGGCCGGGGGCGACCGGGGCGATGTCGATGCCGACGAACTCACTGACGTCCCAGGGCAGGGCGGCGGCCGCGCCACTGCCGGTTTCCTCGGTGATGGTGAACAGCGGGTGACAGTCGATCAGCAAGGGTTCGCCGCTGTCGATGATCGCCTTGAGGGCGGCGAGCAGCGCGGCGACACCGGCTTTGTCGTCGAGGTGACGCGCGCTGATATGCCCGCTCTCGGTGAACTCGGGCAGCGGGTCGAACGCCACATAGTCACCGATGCCGATCCCCAGGGAATCGCAATCGGCGCGGGTGGCGCAGTACGCGTCCAGGCGCAGTTCGACATGGTCCCAGCTCACCGGCATTTCATCCACGGCGGTGTTGAACGCATGCCCGGAAGCCATCAGCGGCAACACGCTGCCACGGATCACGCCGTTGTCGGTGAACAGGCTGACGCGGCTGCCCTCGGCGAAGCGGCTCGACCAGCAGCCCACCGGAGCGAGGGTCAGGCGGCCGTTGTCCTTGATCGCACGCACGGCGGCGCCGATGGTGTCCAGGTGCGCCGACACTGCGCGGTCGGGGCTGTTTTTCTGGCCCTTGAGGGTGGCGCGGATGGTGCCGCGGCGCGTCATTTCAAAGGGGATGCCCAGTTCTTCGAGGCGTTCGGCGACGTAGCGCACGATGGTGTCGGTAAACCCGGTCGGGCTGGGAATGGCGAGCATTTCCAGCAGCACTTTTTGCAGGTAGTTGAGGTCCGGTTCGGGAATGGTTCGGGTCATGGAAACTCCTGATGGGTTGAGGGCATCGATGGTTTCGATGAGGGGTTAGCGGCGGTGGCGGTGCTGGCTTCAGCGCGGGGAAGTCCGCTCCTACATTTGGAATGCGGTCACCTGTGGGAGCGGGCTTGCCCGCGATAGCGCCGCTCCAGGCAATACATCTTTCAAGCGCTCGGCTGACTGTGCGGAAACAACAAATCCACAAACCGCTCCGCTGTCGGCTGCGGTTCATGATTGGCCAGCCCGGCCCGTTCGTTGGCTTCGATAAACACGTACTCCGGTTGATCGGCGGCCGACACCATCAGGTCGAGGCCGACCATCGGGATGTCGAGGGCACGCGCGGCGCGCACGGCGGCGTCGACCAGCGTCGGATGGAGGATCCCGGTGACGTCTTCCAGGCAGCCGCCGGTGTGCAGGTTGGCGGTGCGGCGCACGGCCAATTGCGCGCCACGGGGCAGGATGCTGGAGTAGTCATGACCGGCCGCGTGCAGGGTGCGTTCGGTTTCGGCGTCCAGCGGGATTTTGCTTTCGCCGTCGGTGGCGGCCTGGCGCCGGCGGCTTTGCGCCTCGATCAGGGCGCGGATGGAATGCTGGCCGTCGCCGACCACTTCGGCCGGGCGGCGGATCGCCGCGGCGACCACCTCGAAGCCGATCACCAGGATGCGCAGGTCCAGGCCTTCGTGGAAGCTTTCGAGCAAGACCCGGCTGTCGAACTGACGCGCTGCTTCAATCGCCTGTTGCACCTCTTCGATGGTCTGCAGGTCCACCGCCACGCCCTGGCCCTGTTCACCATCCAGCGGTTTGACCACGATGCGCTGGTGTTGGTCGAGGAACTCCAGGTTGTCGTCGGCGCTGCCCGCCCGCTGTTGCGCCGGCAGTTTCAACCCGGCGCCCTTGAGCACCTTGTGGGTCAGGCTTTTGTCCTGGCACAGGGTCATGCTGATGGCGCTGGTCAGGTCGCTCAACGATTCACGGCAGCGCACGCGGCGCCCGCCATGGCTGAGGGTGAACAGGCCGGCATCGGCATCGTCTACCTGCACGTCGATGCCGCGGCGATGGGCTTCTTCGACGATGATCCGCGCGTAAGGGTTGAACCCCGCCTGCGGGCCCGGGCCGAGGAACAGCGGCTGGTTGATGCCGTTCTTGCGCTTGATCGCAAAGGTGGCCAGGGCGCGAAAGCCGAGCTTGGCGTAGAGGCTCTTGGCCTGGCGGTTGTCGTGCAGCACCGACAGGTCCAGGTAGCTCAGGCCACGGCTCATGAAGTGTTCCACCAGGTGGCGCACCAGCACTTCGCCGACGCCGGGGCGCGTGCAGTGCGGGTCGACCGCCAGGCACCACAGGCTGCAACCGTGTTCCGGGTCGTGGAAGGCTTTTTGATGGTTGAGGCCCATCACGCTGCCGATCACCGCGCCGCTGTGTTCGTCCTCGGCCAGCCAATACACCGGGCCGCCCGCGTGGCGGGGCGTCAGGCGCTCGGCGTCGACCGGCAGCATGCCGCGCCCCTGGTAGAGCTGGTTGACCGCCTGCCAATCGGCCGCGGTCTGGACGCGGCGAATACGGAAGCCACGAAACACGCGGGTCGACGGACGATAGTCAGAGAACCACAGGCGCAAGGTGTCGGACGGGTCGAGGAACAGTTGCTGCGGATCGATCCCGAGGATCTGCTGGGGCGCCGCCACGTACAGTGCGATGTCGCGCTCGCCGGCCTGCTCGTTGAGCAGTTCCTCGGCCAGGCTGGCCGGGTCGGGAAACGTGTGGCCGATCAACAACCGGCCCCAGCCGCAATGCACCGCGATCGGCTCGGCGGCCAGTGGGCTGCCGTCTTCGGCCAGGCGCGCTTGCAGGCGCTCGTAGGTCGGCGCCTGGCCTTTGAGCAAGCGTTGGCTGTAAGCCGCTGCGAGAGGTTTCATTGATCAGATTCCTTGTTCGCTGAGCCACAGGTTCAGCGCCGCCAGTTGCCACAGCTTGGAGCCGCGCAGCGGGGTGAGTTGACCGTGTGGGTCGGTGAGCAAGCGGTCGAGCATGGCCGGATTGAACAGGCCGCGGTCCTGGCTCGGGTCCAGCAGCAACTCGCGGACCCAGTTCAGGGTATCGCCCTGCAAATGCTTGAGGCCGGGCACCGGGAAGTAACCTTTCTTGCGGTCGATGACTTCACTCGGGATGACTCGACGCGCCGCCTCTTTGAGGACCTGCTTGCCGCCATCGGGCAATTTGAATTTGCCCGGTACGCGGGCCGACAGTTCCACCAGGCGGTAGTCGAGAAACGGTGTGCGCGCTTCCAGGCCCCAGGCCATGGTCATGTTGTCGACGCGCTTGACCGGGTCGTCGACCAGCATCACCGTGCTGTCCAGGCGCAGCGCCTTGTCCACGGCGGCGTCCGCGCCCGGCATTGCGAAATGCTCGCGCACGAAGTCGCCGGCGGCGTCATTGGCGGTCAGCCATTTCGGCGCGACGGTGGCTGCGTAGTCGTCATGGCTGCGATCGAAAAACGCCTCGCGGTACGCCGCATACGGGTCGCTGGCGCCGTCCACCTGCGGGTACCAGTGGTAACCGGCGAACAGTTCATCGGCGCCCTGGCCGCTCTGCACCACTTTGCAGTGCTTGGCCACTTCCCGCGAGAGCAGGTAAAAGGCGATGCAGTCGTGGCTGACCATCGGCTCGCTCATGGCGCGGAACGCGGCCGGCAGTTGCTCGATGATCTCGCCCTCGGCGATGCGCAGTTGGTGGTGCCGGGTGCCGTAGTGCTTGGCGATCAGGTCCGAGTACTGGAACTCGTCGCCGCGTTCGCCGCCGGCGTCTTCAAAGCCGATGGAGAAGGTCGACAGGTCCTGCACGCCGACGTCACGCAGCAGGCCGACGAGCAGGCTCGAGTCGACGCCGCCGGACAGCAACACGCCCACATCCACGGCGGCGCGTTGGCGGATGGCCACGGCTGCGCGGGTGCTGTCGAGTACGCGGTCGGTCCAGTCTTCGAGGGTCAGGTGCTGCTCATCCTCACGCGGGCCGTAAGGCAGGGTCCACCAGGTTTTCTGCTCGGTGTTGCCGTGGGCGTCGATACGCATCCAACTGGCCGGCGGCAGTTTCTCGATGCCGGCCAGCAGCGTGCGCGGCGCGGGCACCACGGCGTGGAAGTTCAGGTAATGGTTGAGCGCCACCGGATCGAGCACCGGGTTGATATCGCCGCCCTTGAGCAGGGCCGGCAATGTCGAGGCAAAGCGCAGGCGCTGGCCGGTGCGCGACAGGTACAAAGGCTTCACGCCGAGACGGTCACGGGCGATGAACAGACGCTGGGCGTCGCGCTCCCAGATCGCAAACGCAAACATGCCGTTGAGCTTGGGCAGCAGGGCTTCGCCCCAGGCGTGATAGCCCTTGAGCAGCACTTCGGTGTCGCCGCCGGAACAGAAGGCGTAGCCCAGGGCTTCGAGCTCCTGGCGCAGTTCCGGGAAGTTATAGATCGCGCCGTTGAAGGCCAGGGACAACCCCAGCTGTGCATCGACCATCGGTTGGGCAGAGCCGTCCGACAGGTCCATGATTTTCAGGCGTCGATGGCCCAGGGCAATCGGCCCCTGGGCATGGAAGCCCCAGGCGTCGGGGCCGCGTGGGGCCAAGTGATGGGTGATGCGCTCAATCGCAGCCAGGTCGGCAGGTTGGGCATCGAAACGTAGTTCTCCAGCTAATCCGCACATAAATTCCTTACCGGTTTTTCCGTTGGGGAGGGGTCAATACTCAATACGCCCAAAAGGCGCGTACCCAGAAACTGACACACGGCTATCAGTGGAGTTTTAGATCAATCTGTTATAAGGCAAACCGCCTTGACTGTTCGGGCGTGAGCCTGCTCAGCGTGTGGCGGCGGATTTGCGGGTGGTAAATAGGCTTGGCAAATATACAAGTTTTGCGCGGTTTGCCGTTGTGGACCGGCTGTTTGAAGAGGGCCAACAGTGTGTCGCTCGGGCGCTTGACCGCGCCGTTGTTATGACCCGCCGGTGCCGCGAATCAACGCGCGCACGGCGAATCGATTGGGATGGCAGGCGTCGGCCACGCTTCTGGGCAGCGGCAGGGGTTCGTCGTCCAGCCAGGCCGCCAGCAGCTCGGCGCACAGCGGTGCGGTCACCAGGCCGCGTGAGCCGTGGCCGCTGTTGATGTACACGCCGTCGAGCCACGGGCACTCGGCCTCGGGGGGCTGACGGGCGTCCTTGCGCAGCGCGGCGTAGGCCTGGTCGAAGAGGGCGCGATCGGCCAGCGGCCCGATAATCGGCAGGTAGTCCGGGCTGGTGCAGCGGAACCCGGCGCGGCCTTCGAGCTGATCGGCGGCCAGTGTGTCGGCGTTCAAGCGGTGGGCCAGGTCGACGGAGATTTCCTGCAGCATCTCCAGGTTGCCGACATGCTCGGCGATTGTCGGCGTCAGGTCGTCACTCTTGAAGTCGAAGCTGGCGCCCAGGGTGTGCTCGCCGAGGCGCGCCGGAGCCACGTAGCCCTCGGCACAGACCACGGTGGCCAGCGCCTGGCTGTCTGGGGTTTGCGCCAGGCGGGTGATTTGCCCGCGAATGCGCTTGAGGGGCAGCTCGGCGCTGAACGGGAACCGCTTGATCTCGGCCGCGCCGGCCAGCACCACCACCGTGGCGCTGGCCAGCAGGGTGTCGCCGGCCAGGGCTTGCCATTGCCCGTCGACCCGTTGCAACTCAAGGGCCTCGTGATGCGTCAGCACGTTGATCAACGGGTGCCGGGCTTGCCATTCGCATAAGGCCGGCGGGTGTACCCAGCCCCCTTCGGGGAAAAACAGCCCGCCGTGTTCCAGCGCCACCCCGGCGCGCGCTTGAGCCTGGGCCTGGTCCAACGGCTGCAGCAGGCCGGGCGCAAACGCCGCGGCCAGCTGTGCCTGGCGCTCGGCTTCCTTGGCGTTGAACGCCAGCTGCAGCACGCCGCAACCGTCCCAGTCGACGCCCCGGTGCAGGTGTTCGAGCAGGCGTCGGGTGTGGCCGAACCCGCTCAAAATCAATTGCGAAAGGGCCGTGCCGTGGGCCGACAGCTTGAGGTACAGCACCCCTTGCGGGTTGCCCGAGGCTTCCTCGGCCAGGCGGGCATGGCGTTCCAGCAGGCTGACGTTCCAGCCGCGCGCGGCGAGGCTGGCCGCCGTGGTGCAGCCGGCCAGGCCGCCGCCGATCACCAGGGCGCTGCGTTCGCCGTGCAGCGGCGCCGGGCGGGCGAACCACGGTTTACCTGCGGCAGGCAACGGCGTCTCGGCCGGCCAGCCGAGGAATTCACCGCGCAGGATTTCCCATTTATGCCCGATGCCCGGCGTGCGCTTCATCTTGAACCCGGCGGCATTGATCAGGCGTCGTACCCAGCCGGTGCTGGTGAAGGTGCTGATGGTCGACCCCGGGGCCGCCAGGCGCGCCAGTTCGGCAAACAGCTCGGCGGTCCACATGTCGGGGTTCTTCGCCGGGGCGAAACCGTCGAGAAACCACGCGTCGATTTGCGCATCCAACTGTGGCAACTGCTCCAGCGCATCGCCGATCAGCAGGGTCAAGGTCACACGGCCGTTATCCAGCACCAGGCGCTGGAAGCCTGGGTGGATGGCGATGTACTGCGCCAGCAATTGCGCGGCGAACGGCTGCAGTTCCGGCCAGAGGAGTAGGGCGCGTTGCAGGTCGGCGTGGCTCAGCGGGTATTTTTCCACGCTGACAAAATGCAGGCGCGCGCCGGCCACCGCGTGTTGTTCGAACAACTGCCAGGCGCAGAGAAAATTCAGCCCGGTGCCGAACCCGGTTTCGCCGATCACCAGGCGCCCGCCCGCCGGCAAGGCGGCAAACCGTGCCTGCAAACGGTTCTGTTCGAGGAACACATAGCGCGTTTCTTCAAGGCCCGACTGGTCGGAAAAGTACACATCGTCGAAGACCCGCGAATGCGGGCGACCTTGGTCATCCCAGTCGAGCTGGGCGTGGGTTACAGGGTTCATGGGCGACTCGGCAAAGGCAAGGTGGCCATTCTAGCCGATCAACCGGCAATGAATTGACCCACGGCAAGCGCACGTGGAATTTCCTCCCGCGTGTTGCTGCTCAATCCGCTAGTCTTGAGCGATCTTGAAACGGAGCTGCTCATGTTCGAATCCGCTGAAATCGGTCATGCCATCGACAAAGACACTTACGACACCGAAGTACCGGCCCTGCGCGAAGCCTTGCTGGAAGTGCAGTTCGAGCTGCAACAGCAGAAACGTTTCCCGGTGATCATCCTGATCAACGGCGTCGAAGGTGCCGGCAAGGGCGAGACGGTCAAACTGCTCAACGAATGGATGGACCCGCGTCTGATCGAAGTGCGTACCTTCGACCAGCAGACCGACGAAGAACTGGCCCACCCGCCTGCCTGGCGTTACTGGCGGCAGTTGCCCGCAAAAGGCCGCATGGGGGTGTTCTTCGGCAACTGGTACAGCCAGATGCTGCAAAGCCGGGTGCAGGGCGAAATCAAGGACGCCCGGCTCGACCAGGGCATCGCCGGCGCCGAACGCCTGGAGAAGATGTTCTGCGACGAAGGCGCGGTGATCTTCAAGTTCTGGTTTCACCTGTCCAAGAAACAGATGAAGGCGCGGCTCAAGGCCCTGGCCGACGACCCGCTGCACAGTTGGCGGATCAGCCCGCTGGACTGGCAGCAGTCCAAGACCTACGACAAGTTCGTTCACTTCGGCGAACGTGTGCTGCGTCGCACCAGCCGCGACTACGCGCCCTGGCATGTGATCGAAGGGGTCGACAGCAATTACCGCAGCCTCACCGTCGGCAAGATTCTGCTCGAGGGCCTGCAAAACGCCCTGAGGCAACCCAAGGGCAAAGTCAGCGGGATGAACCCGGCGCCGTTGCCGGCGGCCGTGGACCAAGTGAGCCTGCTCAACAGTCTCGACATGACCCTGAGCCTGGAAAAAGAAGACTACGAAGAGCAGTTGATCACCGAGCAGGCGCGTCTTTCCGGCCTGATGCGGGATAAGCGCATGCGCAAGCACGCGTTGATCACGGTATTCGAAGGCAACGATGCGGCCGGCAAAGGGGGCGCGATCCGCCGGGTCGCCGCGGCCCTCGACCCTCGCCAGTACCGCATCGTGCCGATCGCCGCGCCCACCGAAGACGAGCGCGCCCAGCCTTACCTGTGGCGTTTCTGGCGGCAGATTCCGGCACGGGGCATGTTCACCGTGTTTGACCGCTCCTGGTACGGCCGCGTGCTGGTGGAGCGCATCGAAGGCTTCTGCACCCCGATGGACTCGATGCGCGCCTATGGCGAGATCAATGATTTCGAAGAGCAACTGCGCGATGCCGGAGTGATCGTGGTCAAGTTCTGGCTGGCCATCGACAAGCAGACCCAACTGGAGCGCTTCCAGGCCCGCGAAGCGATCCCGTTCAAACGCTTCAAGATCACCGACGACGACTGGCGCAACCGCGAGAAGTGGGACGAATACCGTGCCGCCGTGGGCGATATGGTCGACCGCACCAGCACCGAGGTCTCGCCGTGGACCCTGGTCGAAGCCAATGACAAGCGCTGGGCGCGGGTCAAGGTGTTGCGCACTATCAACCTGGCGTTGGAGGAGGCGTTCGCCCAGTCCGACAAGCACGACCAGAAAGGCAAGAAGAAGTAGGCCTATAGGCGGGGTGAATGATCATCGCGGTTGGGCGGGCCTGGATTTATTCTCGAGCGCTCTCCCAACAACGACAAGATCGAGGTAGCCCCATGCGTGAAGTAGTGATCGTCGACAGCGTGCGAACCGGCCTGGCCAAGTCCTTTCGCGGCAAGTTCAACCAGACCCGACCGGATGATATGGCGGCCCATTGCGTCAACGCGCTGCTGACACGCAACGGCATCGATCCGGCCACGGTGGAAGATTGCATCGTCGGCGCGGGCTCCAACGAGGGCGCCCAGGGCTACAACATCGGGCGCAACGTCGCGGTGCTGTCGCAACTGGGCACCGGCACGGCGGGGATGACTCTCAACCGTTTCTGTTCCTCGGGCTTGCAGGCGATTGCCATCGCGGCCAACCAGATCGCCTCGGGCTGCAGCGATATCATTGTCGCCGGCGGCGTCGAGTCCATCAGCCTGACCATGAAAAGCGTCAACACCGACAACCTGATCAACCCGTTGCTCAAAGCGCAGGTGCCGGGCCTCTATTTTCCCATGGGCCAGACCGCCGAAATCGTTGCGCGCCGCTATCACGTCAGCCGCGAGGACCAGGACCGGTATGCCCTGCAAAGCCAGCAGCGCACCGCCCAGGCCCAGGCCGATGGCTTGTTCAACGATGAAATCGTGCCGATGGCGGTCAAGTACGCTGTCGAGGACAAGAACAGCGGCGCCGTGCAGGTGCTCGACGGCGTGGTCGAGCGCGACGACTGCAACCGCCCCGACACCACCCTGGCCAGTCTCCAGGGCTTGAAGCCGGTGTTTGCCGAAGACGGCTCGGTGACCGCGGGCAACTCTTCGCAATTGTCCGACGGCGCCTCGATGACCCTGGTGATGAGCCTGGAAAAAGCCCTGGCCCTGGGGCTCAAGCCCAAGGCGTTTTTCCGTGGCTTTGCCGTGGCTGGCTGCGAGCCCGATGAGATGGGCATCGGCCCGGTGTTCTCGGTGCCCAAGTTGCTCAAGGCCAAGGGCTTGCAGGTGGCCGATATCGACCTGTGGGAGCTCAACGAAGCGTTCGCCTCCCAATGCCTGTATGCGCGCGACCGTCTGGAAATCGACAATGCCAAATACAACGTCAACGGCGGCTCGATCTCCATCGGCCACCCGTTCGGCATGACCGGCTCGCGGCAAGTCGGGCACCTGGTGCGTGAGTTGCAGCGGCGTAATCTGCGTTACGGCATCGTCACTATGTGCGTGGGCGGTGGCATGGGGGCGACCGGGCTGTTCGAAGCTGTGCGCTGAGCCCACTGTGGGGGCAGGCCGGCTCCCGCACTTGCACAGTGCCGTATCCCAATCCGTGTACTTGCCCCTAGAATGCCGGTTCCACTTCCTCTGGCTTCTGGGGCACTCATGCACATCTCTTCCGGCCGCTGGGTCTATGGCTTTTGCTTGACCCTGCTGGCCGCGCTGCTCTGGGGCATTCTCCCGGTCAAACTCAAACAAGTGTTGCAGGTGATGGACCCGATCACCGTCACCTGGTTTCGCCTGACGGTCGCCGGCAGTTGCCTGTTCGTCTACCTCGCCGCCGTCAAGCGCTTGCCCAGCCTGCGCGTGCTCGGGCCGCGTCGCGGTTGGCTGGTGGCGATGGCCGTGTGCGGGCTGGTGGGCAACTACGTGCTGTACCTGGTGGGTCTGAACATGCTCAGCCCCGGTACGGCGCAACTGGTGGTGCAGATGGGGCCGATCTTCCTGATGGTCGCCAGCGTGTTTGTGTTTAAAGAGCGCTTCAGCCTGGGCCAGGTGTTGGGCCTGGTGGTGCTGGTCATCGGCTTTGGCCTGTTCTTCAACCAGCGTCTGGTGGAGTTGCTGACGTCCCTGGGCAGCTACACCGCCGGGGTACTGACGGTTCTGCTCGCCACTACTATCTGGGTGTTCTACGCCTTGGGCCAGAAGCAATTGCTGACGGTGTGGAATTCGCTGCAGGTGATGATGGTGATCTACCTGTCGTGCGCGGTGTTGCTCACGCCTTGGGCGCATCCGCTGGAGGCCCTGCAACTGAGCCCGCTGCAAGGCTGGCTGCTGCTGGCGTGCTGCATGAACACGCTGGTGGCCTACGGCGCATTTGCCGAGGCCCTGGCCCATTGGGAAGCCTCGCGGGTGAGTGCGACCCTGGCGCTGACGCCCTTGGTGACGTTTGTGGCGGTGGCCCTGGCGGCGTGGTGGTGGCCGGATTTTGTGCAGGCTGAAGAGATCAATGCGCTGGGGTATGTGGGGGCGTTGGTGGTGGTGTTGGGGTCGGCGACCGTGGCGTTGGCGCCGTCGTTGTTTGCGGGGCTCAAGGCGCGGCGGGCGCGGTTGGTGTCTTGATTGGCCCAGGTGTTTTTATCGGGTGTACGCGGGCCTAAGTGTGGGAGGGGGGTTGCTTGCGATGGCGCCCTGACAGCCGATACATATCTAACAGGTTCACCTCGTTCTAAATGTGGGAGGGGGCTTGCCCCCGATGGCGGCCTCTGGGCCGACCATGTTCTTTCGGTTGACCGGGTACATATCCGTTCCTGCGGTAATGGCCGCTATGGGTTCCGCCCTTACGGCGGCTCACTTTTGAAAAGCGCAAAAGTAAGCAAAACGCTCTTGCCCCACCACTCGGCACCTCGCCTAGGCTCGGTGTGCCCGAACGCAGGTTTGAATCCGTGGGCCGCCGTCATGGGCCATCCATGGCCCAGGACGGCTAACCCGGCGTCCTGCCGGGTTACCCACGGATTCAAACCTGCGTTCGGCCAGCGTGGTTTTACGGGGCGCCTAAGATCAAGATCAAAAGCAGATCAAGAGCAAGAGCAAGAGCAAGAGCAAGAGCAAAGCAAAAGCACGCGCTACGCGCTTATTGTCCGGCCTCCAGCATGTTTTCCGGGCGTACCCATTGGTCGAACTGTTCGTCGGTGAGGTAGCCCAGGGCCAGTGCGGCTTCCCTCAGGGTCAGGCCTTCGGCGTAAGCCTTTTTGGCGATCTGCGCCGATTTGTCGTAGCCGATGTGTGGGTTGAGCGCGGTCACCAGCATCAGCCCGCGTTCCAGGTGCGCGGCCATTTGGTCGGCGTCGGGCTCAAGGCCGGTGATGCAGTGTTCCTGGAAGTTGTTGCAGCCGTCGGCCAGCAAGCGGATCGATTCCAGCAGGTTGTGGATGATCACCGGTTTGTACACGTTCAACTGCAAATGCCCCTGGCTGGCGGCAATGCCGATGGTCACGTCGTTGCCCAGGACCTGGCAGGCGAGCATCGACAGCGCTTCGCACTGGGTCGGGTTGACCTTGCCGGGCATGATCGAGCTGCCCGGTTCGTTGGCCGGCAGTTTGACTTCCGCCAGCCCGGCGCGCGGGCCGGAGCCGAGCAGGCGCAGGTCGTTGGCGATTTTCATCAGGGCCACGGCCAGGGTTTTCAGGGCGCCGTGCAGCGTCACCAGCGGTTCGTGGCCGGAGAGGGCGGCGAATTTGTTGGGTGCGGTCACGAACGGCAAACCCGACAAGGCTGCCAGCTCGGCGGCAATCGCCTCGCCAAAGCCGTGGGGCGAATTGAGCCCGGTGCCGACCGCGGTGCCGCCCTGGGCCAGCTCGCACACCTGGGGCAGGGCGCTGCGGATCGCGCGTTCGGCGTAATCGAGCTGGGCGATGAACGCCGAGAGTTCCTGGCCAAAGGTGATCGGTGTGGCATCCATCATGTGGGTGCGACCGGTCTTCACCAGCTTCATATGCCGCGCCGACAATTCCGCCAGCCCGCCGGACAGGTGTGTGATCGCCGGCAGCAGTCGCTGGTTGACCGCCTGCACCGCCGCGATGTTCATCGCGGTGGGGAAGCAGTCGTTGGAACTCTGGGAGCGGTTCACATGGTCGTTCGGATGCACCGGGCTCTTGCCGCCGCGCGTCTTGCCCGACAGCTCGTTGGCACGCCCGGCGATCACTTCGTTGGCGTTCATGTTGCTCTGGGTGCCGCTGCCGGTCTGCCACACCACCAGCGGGAACTGGTCGTCATGCTGGCCGTCGAGCACTTCGTCGGCGGCCTGTTCGATCAGGCGTGCGATGTCGGCGGGCAGGTCGCCGTTGCGGCTGTTGACCCGGGCGGCGGCTTTCTTGATCAGGGCCAGGGCGTGCAAGACCGCCAGGGGCATGCGCTGCTCACCGATGGCGAAGTTCACCAGCGAGCGTTGGGTCTGCGCGCCCCAGTAAGCGTCATCCGGGACTTGGACTTCTCCCAGGCTGTCGGTTTCGATACGGCTCATCGGGCACACTCCTTCAGGTTCGTTTGCGCAGTTTAGGCCGTGATCGGCCCTGGGGGTTCCATAAAAGCCTTTTCATCGGATTCATCCACCGCAAATCCATGCCTGACAAGGGGTGGGGTTGAGCCATGGCGTTTTTTAGGCGCAGAATGGGCGCCCTTGGGGTCTTACCTCGCCTGCTAGAAAAGGAAACTCGATGACTCGTCTTCGTGCCATCTGTACCGCGGTTGCTCTGGTTTGCGCCAGCGGCCAGGTTTTTGCCGATACCGCCAGCCACAACGCCAGTGCCGAAGCCTTCCTTACCCTGGCCCACGCTGACAAGCTGGGGACCCCGGTGTACATGCAAGTGCAGCAAATGTTCGCCCAGCGTTTCGAACAGACCAAAGCGCCTGCCGCCAAGCAGTCCGTACTGGACAGCTACCAGGCCAAGGCCAACGCCGCCCTGGACCAGGCCATCGGCTGGCCAAAACTGAAACCGGACATGGTCAAGCTCTACACCAGCAACTTCAGCGAATCCGAACTCAAGGATCTGGTTGCCTTCTACCAGTCGCCGCTGGGCAAGAAAGTCCTGGAAAAAATGCCGCAACTGACCCAGCAATCGGCCCAGATGACCCAGGCCAAGCTGGAAAGCGCCGTGCCGGTGGTGAACAAGCTGTTGGAAGACATGACCAACGAGCTGACACCTAAAGCCGCCGCACCGGCCAAGAAGAAGTAAGCAGGAATGACCATGCAACAGCGTATCGAAACGGCGCTTGCCGCCCTGGGCCCGGACCACCTGAGCGTGCTGGACGAAAGCCATATGCACAGCCGTGGGTTGCAGACCCACTTCAAGGCCGTGCTGGTCAGCCAGCAGTTCGAAGGGCTTAACCGCGTCAAGCGCCACCAGAAGGTCTACGCCACCCTGGGTGACCTGATGAGCGAGTTTCATGCGCTGGCGCTGCATACCTATACGCCTGAGGAATGGGCGAAAACCGACGCAGCCCCGGCCTCGCCGACCTGCGCTGGCGGCCATTGACGGGTTGATGTTGAATCTACTGTAGGAGCGAGCTTGCTCGCGAAAAAACTCAGAGCGCCGCTGGGCGTCAGGTTATCCGTGTCATCGTTCACGACCTTCGCGAGCAAGCTCGCTCCTACAGTTAACGGTTCATCCCTGATAGAATCCGCAACGCGCCGCTTAGCCGGCGCGTTTTTTTTGCATCCGGTTCACCCCTTACGAGGGTAGCCACCTGGAGAGAACACCCATGACTCAACCGATTGTCGTGGCGGCACTGTATAAGTTCGTCACCCTCGAAGATTACGTCGCCCTGCGCGAGCCCCTGCTGCAGGCGATGGTCGACAACGGCATCAAAGGCACCTTGCTGATCGCCGAAGAAGGCATCAACGGCACCGTTTCCGGCAGCCGCGAAGGCATTGATGGCTTGATGGCCTGGCTGAAGAACGACCCGCGCATGGTCGATATCGACCACAAAGAGTCGTACTGCGACGAGCAGCCGTTCTATCGCACCAAGGTCAAGCTCAAGAAAGAGATCGTGACCCTGGGCGTCGAAGGCGTCGACCCGAACAAAAAAGTCGGTACCTATGTCGAGCCGCAGGACTGGAACGCGCTGATCAGCGACCCGCAAGTGCTGTTGATCGATACGCGTAACGACTATGAAGTGTCCATCGGCACCTTTGAAGGCGCGATCGACCCGAAAACCACCAGTTTTCGCGAATTTCCCGACTACATCAAAGCCAACTTCGACCCGGCCAAGCACAAGAAAGTCGCCATGTTCTGCACCGGCGGCATTCGTTGCGAGAAGGCCTCCAGCTATATGCTCAGCGAAGGCTTCGATGAGGTTTACCACCTCAAGGGCGGCATCCTGAAGTACCTCGAAGAGGTGCCGCAGGCCGAGACCAAATGGCAGGGCGACTGCTTTGTGTTCGACAACCGCGTCACTGTGCGCCACGACTTGAGCGAAGGCGACTACGATCAATGTCATGCCTGTCGCACACCGGTTAGTGTGGAAGACCGCGCATCCGAGCACTACGTGGCGGGCATCAGTTGCCCGCATTGCTGGGATAAGCTGCCGGAGAAAACCCGTCGCAGCGCGATCGACCGGCAAAAGCAGATTGAATTGGCCAAGGCTCGCAATATGCCGCACCCGATTGGCTACAACTACAAGCAAACCCCTTCCGAGGCCTGAACCATGTCCGCGCGCCTGCTCTACATAATGGACCCGATGTGTTCCTGGTGCTGGGGCTTTGCTCCGGTAGCCGAGGCGTTGGTCGAGCAGGCCCAGGCGGCCGGCGTGGAGTTGCACCTGGTGGTGGGCGGCTTGCGCACCGGCAGCGGCGCGGCGCTGGACCCGTCGACCCGGCGCTATATCCTGGAACACTGGCAGGCGGTCACCGACGCCACCGGGCAGACGTTCAAGCATGAAGGCGCGCTGCCCGACGGTTTTGTCTACGACACTGAGCCGGCGTGCCGCGCCATCGTCACCGCGCGCAGCCTGGCGCCGGATTGCGCGTGGAAGCTGCTGGGGCTGATCCAGCATGCGTTTTATGTCGAGGGGCGCGACGTGACCCTCGCCAGTATTCTGGTGGAGCTGGCGGAAAAAGCCGGCATACCGCGTATCGAGTTCGCCGGGGCGTTTGACCGCGCTGAGCAGCACGCCGCCACCGCCGCCGATTTCACCTGGGTGCAGGATTTGGGGATCGCCGGTTTTCCGACGTTGCTGGCCGAGCGCAATGGCCAGTTGGCCTTGCTGACCAATGGCTACCAGCCGCTGTCCGAGCTGTCGCCGCTGCTCGGCCGCTGGCTGGAGCGAGCCGCCTGTGCCTGATCAGCCTGACACAGAGCCCTCCCACCGCGTCGATCGACTGACCTGGGCGGAAATCCGCCGCCTGGCCTTGCGTCACAAGAAATCCCTGTGGATCGCCAATGGTGTCGCCGTACTGGCGACCCTCTGCAGCGTGCCCATCCCCCTGTTGTTGCCCTTGCTGGTCGACGAAGTGCTGCTGGGCCATGGCGATGCCGCGCTCAAGGTAATGAACCACGCGCTGCCCCTGGGCTGGCAGAAAGCCGCCGGTTATATCGGCCTGATGCTGCTGGTGACGCTGGCCCTGCGCTGTGGTGCGCTGGTGTTCAACGTGGTGCAGGCGCGCTTGTTTGCGCGGCTGGCCAAGGACATCGTCTACCGCATCCGCGTGCGCCTGATCGAGCGGCTCAAGCGTATTTCCCTCGGCGAGTACGAAAGCCTCGGCAGCGGCACCGTCACCACGCACCTGGTCACCGACCTGGACACGCTGGACAAATTCGTCGGCGAAACCCTCAGCCGTTTCCTGGTGGCCATGCTGACCCTGGTCGGCACCTCGGCGATTCTGGTGTGGATGCACTGGCAACTGGCGTTGCTGATCCTGCTGTTCAACCCACTGGTGATCTATGCCACGGTGCAGTTGGGCAAGCGCGTCAAACACCTGAAAAAACTGGAAAACGACAGCACTTCGCGCTTCACCCAGGCGTTGACCGAAACCCTCGACGCCATCCAGGAAGTGCGTGCCGGCAATCGCCAGGGCTTTTTCCTCGGGCGCCTCGGCCAGCGCGCCCAGGAAGTGCGTGACTATGCTATCCACTCCCAATGGAAAACCGACGCCTCCAGCCGCGCCAGCGGTTTGCTGTTCCAGTTCGGCATCGATATTTTTCGCGCGGCGGCCATGCTCACCGTGCTGTTTTCCGACCTGTCCATCGGCCAGATGCTCGCCGTGTTCAGCTACCTGTGGTTCATGATCGGCCCGGTGGAGCAGTTGTTGAACCTGCAATATGCCTACTACGCGGCGGGCGGGGCGCTGACGCGGATCAACGAGCTGCTCGCCCGTGCCGATGAGCCGCAATATGTCGGCGGCGCAGACCCGTTCACTGGGCGCGAAACGGTCGGCATCGACGTGCGTGGCCTGACGTTCGGCTATGGCGAAGAGCGGGTGCTCGACCAGTTGAACCTCAGCATCGAACCTGGTGAGAAGGTCGCGATTGTCGGCGCCAGCGGCGGCGGTAAAAGTACCCTGGTGCAACTGCTGCTGGGGCTGTACACACCGCAGGCCGGCAGTATTCGTTTCGGTGGTGCAACCCAGCAGGAAATCGGCCTGGAGACTATCCGCGAGCACGTCGCGGTGGTGCTGCAACACCCCGCGCTGTTCAACGATACCGTGCGTGCCAACCTGACCATGGGCCGCAACCGCAGTGACCAGGCGTGTTGGCAGGCCCTGGAAATCGCCCAGTTGGAGGCGACCGTCAAGGCGTTGCCCCTGGGCCTGGACAGTGTGGTGGGACGCTCTGGCGTGCGCTTTTCCGGCGGCCAGCGCCAACGCCTGGCGATTGCGCGCATGGTCTTGGCCGAGCCGAAGGTAGTGATCCTGGATGAGGCAACCTCGGCCCTGGACGCCGCCACCGAGTACAACCTGCACCAGGCGTTGGCGCGGTTTCTCAGTGGGCGGACTACACTGATTATTGCCCATCGGCTTTCGGCGGTGAAACAAGCTGATCGGGTGCTGGTGTTCGACGGTGGGCATATCGCCGAGGACGGCGACCATCAGCAACTGATCGCGGAGGGTGGCTTGTACGCCAAACTTTACGGGCACTTGCAACAAGTGCGTTGATTTAGCCTACGCTGTGCTATTAGGAGCGGATGTTCGCGTGCGTATTCAGCTGTGCATGTGCAAGGGACTTCATGAAGCAGAAGCGGACTCTCGGAACGCCAAGGTTGTTGGGCATTGTCTGGCCCTTTATTGCCGTCGTATTGTTCCAGGCATTATTAGGCTGTGTCAGTCTGTATGTGCTTTCAGCGGTGCGCGTCTATGTGGGCGGCGAAAGCCTGTGGTCCAAGGGCCAGAAAGACGCCATCTACTATCTGACGCTGTACGCCGATAATCGCGACGAAGCCACCTACCTCAAATACCAGCAAGCCATTGCCGTGCCCCAGGGCGGGCATGAACTGCGTGTCGCCCTGGACCGTCCTGCCCCCGACCTCAAGGCGGCGCGCGAGGGGATCATCAAGGGTGGCAACCACCCGGACGACGTCTCCAGCGTGATCTGGCTGTACCTCAACTTTCGCCATTTCAGCTACCTGGAAAAAGCCATCGAACTGTGGACCGTGGGCGATGGCTACCTGGTCCAGCTGGATGATCTGGCCCGGTCGATGCACCGGGCGATCACCGCGGGTCAGGTCCATGACGACGATGTGCGGCAATGGAAGGCGCATATCTTTGCCATCAACGACGGCGTGACGCCGGCGGCCAAGGCGTTCAGCGATGCCTTGGGTGAAGGCTCGCGCGTCGTCCTGCGGCTGTTGCTGATCACCAACCTGGCCACGGCCTTGTGCCTGATCGCCCTGGCGCTGCTGCGTACCCACAAGTTGTTGGCGCAGCGGCACGCGTTCGCCGATGCCCTGCAAGTGGAGAAGGAGCGGGCACAGATCACCCTGGAGTCGATCGGCGATGGGGTGATCACCACCGATGTCGATGGCGCCATTGCCTACATGAACCCGGCCGCCGAGGCCCTGACGCGCTGGACGTCGGCCCATGCCCAGGGCCTGCCCCTGGCGGCACTGTTCAACCTGCTGGATGAAAATGCTCAGCCCGATGGTTTTGCGCTGATCGAGCACATCACCAAGGGCCGCTTGAGCGGCGGCAGCGAACACTCCAAAACCATCCAGCGCCTGGACGGCAGCACCGTTTCGGTGACCCTGGTGGGCGCGCCGATCCGCAGCGCCGGCAAAGTCAGCGGCGCGGTGCTGGTGCTGCACGACATGACCCAGGAACGTCAGTACATCGCCAACCTGTCGTGGCAAGCGACCCATGACGCGTTGACCGGGCTGGCCAACCGTCGCGAGTTCGAGTTCCGCCTGGAACAGGTGCTGCAACAGGTCGCGCGTGAGCACAGCGGGCGGCATGCCTTGATGTTCCTAGACCTGGACCAGTTCAAGCTGGTCAACGACACCTGCGGCCATGCGGCAGGCGACGAGCTGTTGCGGCATATCTGCGCACTGCTGCAATCGGATCTGCGTGAAGGTGACACCCTGGCGCGACTGGGGGGCGACGAGTTCGGCATCCTGTTGGAGAACTGCCCGGCGTCGGTGGCGGAAAAAATCGCCGAAAGCCTGCGCCACACGGTGCAGAACCTGCATTTCGTGTGGAAGGGCCGGCCGTTCATGACCACAGTCAGCATTGGCCTGGTGCATATCTCCCAGGTGCCGACCACCCTGGAAACGTCGCTGCGCGCCGCCGACATGGCCTGCTATATGGCCAAGGAAAAGGGCCGCAACCGCGTGCAGGTCTACCACGCGGACGACTCCGAGCTGTCCTTGCGCTTTGGCGAGATGGCCTGGGTGCAGCGCCTGCACATGGCCCTGGAAGAAAACCGTTTTTGCCTGTACTCCCAGGAAATCGCGCCCCTGGGGCACACCGACGCCGACAATGGACACATTGAAATCCTCCTGCGCCTGCATGACGAGGCCGGCCGCATCATTCTGCCCGACAGTTTCATTCCGGCCGCCGAACGTTACGGGTTGATGAGTTCCCTGGATCGCTGGGTGGTGGACAACGTGTTCAACCTGATTGCCCGTTGCATGCATGAGCGTCCGGGCCGGCCCATGGCAATGTGTGCGATTAATCTGTCAGGCATAACGATTGGTGATGACGCTTTTCTCGGTTTTTTACGCGAGAAGTTCGCGGCTTACAGTGTTCCGCCAGAAATGATTTGTTTTGAAATAACTGAGACCTGCGCTATTGCCAATTTGGGCAGTGCGATTCGCTTTATTAATGAACTCAAAGCCTTAGGTTGCCATTTCTCACTGGATGACTTCTGCGCCGGAATGTCCTCATTCGCTTATCTGAAACATTTACCTGTAGACTTCCTGAAGATCGATGGAAGTTTCGTAAAGGATATGCTGGACGACCCGATTAACCGCGCCATGGTCGAAGTGATCAACCACATCGGCCACGTCATGGGTAAGCGCACAATTGCTGAGTTTGTTGAAACGCCGCACATCGAACAGGCATTGCTTGAGATTGGTGTGGATTACGCTCAGGGCTATGTGATTGAACGCCCGCAATTGTTTACCTTTGATAGTTTGCAGTGTCGACCTGTGCGGCCGCAGCCTCTGTTATTCAAGGCGCCCGGCACATTCCGCTGAAACATTTGCTGGTCTGTACAATCACACTTAAAAAGGAGCCTTACAGTGATCGACACCTTCAACCGAACCGGCCCGCTTATGGAAGCCTCGAGTTACCCCACCTGGGCTCAGCAATTGATCCAGGACTGTAGCGAGAGCAAGCGCCGAGTTGTCGAACACGAACTGTATCAGCGCATGCGTGATAACACGCTGAGCGCCAAGACCATGCGCCAATACCTGATCGGTGGCTGGCCGGTGGTCGAACAGTTTGCCTTGTATATGGCACAGAACCTCACCAAGACCAAGTTTGCCCGTCATCCTGGCGAGGATATGGCGCGGCGTTGGCTGATGCGCAATATTCGGGTGGAATTGAACCACGCCGATTACTGGCTGCATTGGGCCCGCGCCCACGGCGTCAGCCTCGAAGACCTGCAAGCACAGAACGTACCCCCGGAATTGCATGCACTGAGCCATTGGTGCTGGCACACCAGTTCGGCCGATTCGTTGATCGTTGCGATCGCCGCCACCAACTACGCCATCGAGGGCGCGACGGGGGAGTGGTCCGCGTTGGTGTGCTCCACCGGCGTTTATGCGGCAGCCTTCCCCGAGGAAGACCGCAAGCGCGCGATGAAGTGGCTGAAGATGCATGCCCAGTACGACGATGCCCACCCTTGGGAAGCGCTGGAAATCGTCTGCACCCTGGCCGGTACGAACCCCAGCCGACAACTGCAGGCAGAGCTGCGCCAGGCCGTGTGCAAGAGCTACAACTACATGTACCTGTTCCTGGAAAACTGCATGCGCCTGGAGAAAGACAAACCGGCGGCCGCGCCTGTTCGCGAGCGCCTGGTGCGCGTCGCCAGCGAAGCGTGATGTGAAACGCGTGGCGGGGGTTTACCCCGCCATTGCCAAGCGGTTGCGACCTTCGCGCTTGGCCACATACAAGGCGCTGTCGGCCCGACGCAACAGGCTTTCGGCAGACTCGGCAGGCAACAACGTCGAGCAGCCCAGGCTCACCGTCAGATCGATGCGTATGTCATCCGCCCAATATTCCTGGGCCTGTGTCGCCTGGCGCAGGCGCTCGCCGACGACCGCCGCCGCATCCCGGCCGGTGTTGGAGAGCAGGATCAGGAACTCTTCCCCGCCAAAGCGGAACACCATGTCCACATTGCGCAACTGGCCCTTGATCGACGCAGCCACGGCGCGCAGTACCTTGTCGCCGGCCGCGTGGCCGTGAGTGTCGTTGATGCGTTTGAAGTGATCGATGTCGAGCATCAGCAGGGACAACGGGGTCGAGTGTCGCCGCGCCATGTCGATTTCCCGCTGCAGGGTCTGGTCCATGGCGATGCGGTTGCCGGTTTCGGTCAACGGGTCACGCAGGGCGCTGCGGGTCGCGGCGCGATAGAGCAGGGCGTTACGCATCGGGTAGAGCAGGGTGGCCAGCAGTGATTCGAGTTGACTCAGTTCTTCTTCCATCAAACGTTGGTTGCGACGGAATACCAGCTCGCCCAGATGTTCGCCTTCATGGCTCAAGGCGTAGCTCACCGAATGATGGCCGCGATGGCCGAATTCCAGGCGCAGGTCACTGGCCTGATGGCTGTAGTGCAGAGCGTCCAGGGGCACCAGGCGCTGGATCTCGCGAAAGAACAGACCGAGGATGCATTGCGGTTCCAGGCTGGTCTGCAGTTGCAGGCCCAGTTGTTGGCGCAGTTGAGCGACCGTGGTGGGGCGGTGCGAGAGAGGGGATGACTGACTAAAGCCCAGGCGTTGCAATTTGGCACTGTCGAAGTCAATTGCGTGGAGCTGGGGCGGGTTTTTCATAAGCAGTCGGCCTCTAAGCACTTAGCTGTCTTACAGGCTCGATGAGAGTGGCGAGTGCCAAGCGTCTTACTGTTCCTTCAGTTCCGTAAAACATTGGAAACAGTTTAAACCGCTTTGCCAGGGGTTATAACCCTTGGGCACTGCCACACGTCTTGTCATCGCTTAACCTGCTTGAAAGGGCTAGAGCGAGATTCATGCCACTTTGTTTTATTTTGAATAAAATCCTTATAAATCAAAGGCTGTTTATGGGGTCAAAAACAGCCATGGCGAAAGGATGTCAGTTATTTGGCAGGTGACGGCGGTTTTACCCGCCGTACTGAACCAGCGTGGTGGCGTCGATCTGCTCGATCGACGTCACGCCGGTCAGCGTCATGGCCACACGCATTTCCTTGGCGAAGATATCCAACAGGTTTTCCACCCCGTGCTGGCCATCGGCGGCCAACGCATAGGCGGTCGAACGTCCCAACAGGCATGCCTTGGCGCCCAGGGCGAGCATGCGTACCACGTCGAGCCCGGAGCGGATGCCGGAGTCCACCAGCACCGTCAGGTCATCGCCGACTGCCTGGGCAATGGGCGGCAGTGCCTTGGCGGTGGAGAGCACGCCGTCCAACTGGCGGCCGCCATGGTTGGAGACCACGATGCCATCGGCGCCGAAGCTCACTGCGTCCTTGGCGTCCTGCGGGTCGAGGATGCCCTTGATGATCATCGGGCCTTTCCAGAACTCGCGTATCCACTCCAAGTCTTTCCAACTGATCGACGGGTCGAAGTTGTTGGCCAGCCAACCGACGTAATCTTCGAGGGTGGTGGGCTTGCCCAGGTACTTGGAGATATTGCCCAGGTCGTGCGGGCGGCCCAGCACGCCGACATCCCAGGCCCATTGTGGCTTGGTGACGGCCTGCAGCATCCGGCGCGCCGAGGCATACGGCCCGGACATGCCCGAGTGTGCATCACGGTAACGCGCGCCCGGCGTCGGCATATCGACGGTGAACACCAGCGTCGTCACCCCGGCGGCCTGCGCCCGTTCCAGCGCGTTACGCATAAAGCCGCGGTCCTTGAGCACATAGAGCTGGAACCAGATCGACTGCGCGCTTTGCGACGCCACTTCCTCGATCGAACACACCGACACCGTCGACAGACAGAAGGGAATCCCCTTGTTGGCCGCCGCCTTGGCCGCCTGCACCTCGCCGCGCCGCGCGTACATACCGGTCAAGCCAACGGGGCTGAGGATGATCGGCATGGCATGTTCCTGACCGAACAGCGTGGTCTTCAAGCTCAGGCTATCCACGTTGCGCAGAATGCGTTGGCGCAGGCTGATCTCGGCCAGGTCCGAACTGTTGGCACGCATCGTGTGTTCGGCGTAGGCGCCACCGTCGATGTAGTCGAACAGGAAGCGCGGCAGCTTGCGCTTGGCGGCGGCACGGTAATCGGATGCCGACGAAATGATCATGAGCAGTGACTCCACAGGGCAAAGGGGGGTTACGGTAAGCAAACTTCTGGCATGATAAAAACAACTTTTATCGCTAGTGCCCAGTCGCAAAAGGAATACCGATGAACCTGAGAACACTGCGTGTCTTCGTTGAGGTGGTGCGCCAAGGCGGGTTTTCCCAGGCGGCGCAGGTGGTGTCGCTGACCCAGTCGACGGTGAGCAAGGCCGTCAAGACCCTGGAAGAAGAACTGGGCGCGCCGCTGCTTAATCGTCTTGGGCATAAGAACGAACTTACCGCCGCAGGCGAAATTGCCTACCGCCGCGCCCTGGTGCTGCTCGCCGAGCGCAGCGATCTGGTCGCCGAGATCAACGACCTGCGCGACCTCAAGCGCGGCGTGCTGCGCATCGGCCTGCCGCCGGTGGGATGCGGCGTGTTGTTCGCGTCTATGTTCGCCACCTACCGCAACCGCTACCCGGACATCGATATCGAACTCACCGAGCACGGCAGCAAAAAACTGCACGAATGCCTGGAAGCCGGGGAGGTCGACCTGGCGGCCCTGTTGCTGCCGGTAGACGATGGCTTCGACTACCAGCCCGTGCGCAATGAGCCGCTGATGGCCGTGCTGCCCATGAGCCATGCGCTCGCGCGGCGCAAGCGCATCGACTTCACCGACCTCGCGGATTCACCGTTCATCCTGTTCGAAGCCGGTTTTGCCCTGAACGCATTAATCCTCGCCGCCTGCGAACGCAAGGGCGTGACGCCCCGCGTCACCGCCCGTAGTGGGCAGATCGACTTCATCGTCGACCTGGTGGCGGCAGGGCTGGGCGTCGCCTTCCTGCCACGCATGCTCGCGCACAAGCACCAGCACGCCGGCATCGCCCTGATCCCCTTGGACGAACCCCACACCGACTGGCACATCGCCCTGGCCTGGCGCGCCAGCGCCCACCTGCCACCCGCAGCGCGCGCCTGGCTGGACCTGGCCAAGGAAATGGCCCACGCAGGGTAAAAGCCGAACGGGTTATCCGATTGCGTTCGGCAATGCCAGGTAGTGCTTGACTTGTCCTTTTTAATCAGTAACATACGGTGAATTCCGCGATAGCTCAGTTGGTAGAGCAAATGACTGTTAATCATTGGGTCCCTGGTTCGAGTCCAGGTCGTGGAGCCAGACAAGGTTTCAGAGAAAGCTTTTAAAATCTCTGAGCACCCCGAAAAACCCGCCTTCTGGCGGGTTTTTTCGTTTTGGCGTTCTGTCGGACCCCGGTGGGTGCCAGCCATTTCAAGGGTAGAACCCTTATCGCGCTTGCCTGAATTGCAGGAACGGATCGACACCTATAAAGGCCGCGCGCTTACTCGGCTGACGGTCTTGCTGTCGCTGCACGTGTTTGTACGCTCCAGCGAGCTGCGCTTCTGATTTTCATCGGTGGATAATTTCATCCGCAGCCGCAGAACGCCCAACAATTCGAGCCTTGAGCCGAATTCTCCCCAGGCGTAGAAAAGGTCGGGCAGAGCGCTGTCGTTGACAGCAACCCCGGTAGCCAGAACCTTTAAGGCTACGCCACACCGTGGTGGTTCTCCCAAAGTTTGATTAGCGTCCGGCGGCTCGCACGGTCACAGCGATGCAGATGATGGTGCCGCAGCCCAGGCTCGCAGGTATCAAGCAACATGAGTGTTCGCTGCAAGCTCATGCGCGGGCTCAGGCTTGATCTTGAACCAGAGGGTGTACATCGCTGGCAGGAACACCAAGGTCAGTACTGTGCCGGCAAACGTACCGCCAATCAGGGTGTACGCCAGCGTTCCCCAGAACACCGAATGGGTCAGCGGAATGAACGCCAGCATCGCCGCCAACGCCGTGAGAATTACTGGCCGTGCACGCTGCACAGTGGCTTCGACCACTGCGTCATAAGGCGACAGACCGGCTTGCTTATTAGAGTGGATCTGGCCAATGAGGATCAGCGTGTTGCGCATCAGAATCCCTGACAAGGCAATCAATCCCACCAAGGCGTTGATCCCGAACGGCTGCTGGAACAACAGCAGAATTGGCACCACACCAATCAGGCCCAAAGGCGCGGTGGCGAACACCATCATCATTGCCGACATCGAGCGCACCTGAATGATGATGGTCAGCAACATCAGCGCAATCATGATCGGGAACAACGGCAGCAATGCCTTGTTCGCTTTACCCGACTCTTCGATCGAGCCGGCAAACTCAATGCGGTAGCCCGCCGGCAGTTTTTCGATGATGGGCTGCAGCTGCGTTATCAAGGCGTTGGAGACATCGGGAGGCTGAAGACCTTCAGCCACGTCACCGCGCACGGTGATGGTCGGCGTCCGATCGCGCCGCCGCAGGATGGGCTCCTCCATGTGCACATCTACCGCTCCTACCTGGGACAGCGACACGCGCTGGCCTTGGGCGCCGGTCAGCGTGAAGGCGGCAATTTTCGATGGATCAAGACGCGTCTCACCAGCGGAGCGAGCGACCACCTGAACCGAACGAATGTCCTCACGCACCTCGGTGACAGGCACCCCCGTGAGCAGAAATTGCAGCTGTTGCGCGACATCGGTCGAGGTCAAGCCGAATGCTTGCAGGCGATCCTGATCCAGCGTGAGATGAAGTGCCGGCACGCGCTCGCCCAAGTCGGTGTTGACGGTCCTCATCATGGGGCTGGCGGTCATGACCTCACGCACCTGCGCGGCGATATCCCGCAACACTGCGGGGTCGGCGCCCATCACCCGAAAGGCCACCGGATACGGTGAGTAAGGACCGAATACCAACTGCGTCACCCGCACGCGGGCTTCGGGCGCCAAACCATCGGTCGTGGCTTGCCTGAGCCGAATCTTGAGCGCTTCACGCTCTTGCTGATTCGCCGTCAGGACGACGATTTTTGCGAAGGATGGATCGGGTAGCTCAGGGGCCATCGCCAAATAGAAGCGCGGCGCGCCCTGGCCAATGTAGGCGGTGACGATCTTGGCTTCCGGCTGCTGAGTCAACCACGCCTCGACCTTGGCCGCCGCCATATCAGTCTGTTCGATAGAGGTGCCGTAAGGCATCTGCACCTCAACCAGCACCTCAGGTCGGTCGGATGTTGGAAAGAACTGCTTCTTGACCACGCCCATGCCCATAATCGCAACAACAAACAAGCCCACGACGGATGTCGCCACCAGGCCATTGCGGCGGATCACACTGCCCAGCAGGCGCCTGAAACGCTGGTAGTTCGGTGTACCGTAAATCGCCGTATGCCCACCTTCAGGCACCTTGATCTGCGGCAGCAGTTTGACGCCCAGGTAAGGGGTAAACACCACGGCCACCACCCAGGAAGTGATCAGCGCAATGCCAACGATCCAGAACATGTTCGCGGTGTACTCACCAGCGGTCGACTTGGCAAAACCGTTGGGCATAAAGCCGATCGCCGTCACCAACGTCCCCGACAACATCGGCGCGGCCGTGTGGCTCCAGGCATAAGCGGAGGCCTTGATTCGGTCGTAGCCTTCCTCCATCTTCACCACCATCATTTCAATGGCAATGATGGCATCGTCCACCAGCAGTCCCAGCGCCAGAATCAACGAGCCCAGGGTAATTCGATCGAAGTCTTTGCCCGTGGCCGCCATGACAATGAACACGGCCGCCAGGGTCAGCGGCACCGCTGCGGCAACCACAACGCCGACACGCCAGCCCATGCTGAGAAAACACACCAGCAGCACCACGCCCAAGGCAGCAAAAAACTTCACCATGAACTCGTTGACGGATGCATCAATATTCACCGCCTGATCCGTGACCTTGGTCAGGCTCATGCCCAAAGGCATCTGCTCATTGATCGCTGTTGCCTCAGTGTCCAGCGACTTCCCCAAATCCAGGCCGTTCCAGCCATCGCGCATGACCACGCCGAGCAACAGTGCTGGCTCGCCGTTGTTGCGTACCAGGAATGTCGCGGGGTCCTCATAACCGCGCTTGACCTCAGCCACGTCGGACAACTTGAGGGTTCTGCCCTGCACTGTCAGCGGGGTATTGCGAATCTTCTGCAGGTCATCAAACGCGCCATCCAGGCGGATGAAAACCTGGGGCCCCTTCGCTTCTACCGAACCGGCCGGCGTTATCATGTTTTGCGTGTTCAACGCACTGAAGATGTCTCGTGCAGAAATGCCCAGCGTCGCCAGGCGCTCGTAGGACAGCTCGACAAAAACGCGCTCGGCCTGTTCACCGATGATGTTGACCTTCTTCACACCCGCTACATGCAGCAAACGCTGACGCAAGCTCTCGGCTTCGCGCACCAACAGACGTTGCGGCTCGCCCTTGGCCTTGAGCGCATAGAGCGCGAAGGTGACATCGGAATACTCATCATTGACCATCGGGCCGATCACCCCAGACGGCAACCCCTTCTGCTCATCCAGGACTTTCTTGCGCGCCTGGTAAAACTCCTCCTGGACGGCTGAGGGTGGCGTGCTATCGAGCAGATAAACCGTGGTGAATGCCAAGCCGGGCCGGGTAAAGGTCTCGGTCCTATCGTACCAACGCAGTTCCTGCATGCGTTTTTCCAGCTTTTCTACCACCTGGTCCTGCATCTCCTGGGCCGTCGCTCCAGGCCAGGCTGTGACCACCGTCATTTGTTTAATGGTGAATGCCGGGTCTTCCGCACGCCCCAGTTTGAAGAAGGCGTACAACCCACCCACAGAAATCAGCAGGATCAAAAACAGGGTGATTGAGCGCTCGCGTACTGCCAGCGCCGAAAGATTGAAGCCGCTCATCGACTCACCTCAACCACCGTTTTTTGCGTGGCACCGGCAAGTTCAGTCCTGACCTTCTCTCCCTCATTCAATAGGTGTGCACCCAATGCGACGACACGATCACCCACCTGGAGATCACCCGTCACGCGCACACTGGCCTCGTTATTCAAGCTGCGAACCTTGATCGGGCGCCACACCACATGCTCCGGTTCTCCCTCAACCAGCCAGACACCCGGGCCTTTACCCGCGTCGTAGAGGGCCCCCATGGGCACCTGTAATTCCTTGGCATCAGCAACATCCGTGTCAGCGATAGACACTGAGATAGTCGAACCCAGGGTGGCGTTGGAGAGCGCCCCCTCCAGCACATAACGCGCTTCATACGTTCGGGTCTGTTGGTCCGCAGAGTCGGACAGCTGACGTAAATGGGCGCTGCCTGCACGCTGGTTCTGCCCGTAGAGCTCAACCGTCGCCGCCGAGCCCAGCGCAGGACGTAGCGTCTCGGGTAACTGGATCACGGCCTCGCGCTGCCCTGAATGGGCAACGCGTACCACCCTCTGTCCTGCGCCAACTACCTGTCCCGGCTCCGCCAAGGTATCCACTACCACCCCGTCAGCATCCGCCACCAACGTCGAATAACCGGTCGCGTTTTTCGCCACATCAGCCTGAGCCTGGGCAGCGTTTAGCTGAGCTTTCGCCGAGTCGGCAGCCGCTTTGATCCCTGCGTAAGCTGAGGCAGATACCGCACCGACGGACACCAAATCACGGTAGCGAAGCTCATCATCGGAGGCCTGCCGGGCTCGAGCCATAGCGGCCAGCACCGCTTCCTGCTGCGCCCTCGCGGTCAGCGTCAGGTCGTTGGCATCGATACGCATGAGTGGCTGCCCACGTTTGACACTCTGCCCAGAGTCCACCAAGCGCTCCAAGACTTTCCCTGGCACCCGAAAACCGAGATCGCTCTGAACTCGAGCCGCGACGATACCGGTGAATACCCGTGCTGCAGGCGCGGAGGGTTGAACCACGCCGATGCGTACCAAGGGCACTTGAAGGCGAGGATCGGCGGGCGTGGCCTCGTTGCAGGCCGCTAGGGCAAACGGCAACAAGACAATGAAAATGAGTGACATGCGGTGGCGCTGGATCATAAAGACCTCTCGGTAGCGGATGCACCATGCTTATTCAAGTGACCATTTCTGTCAATAGTCACTACCGAGATGAATGAACGTCGCCCACTTGATCAGAGCAAAGCAAAGAGGCTCGATAGCTAGTTTTTTCAGGCGCACACGCTGATACGGATGCGCAGCGCATCCGTCAGCAGAGGTTTAAGGCATCAGGCTGCGCAGAACCAGATTGGAGATGAGAGAAGGGGCTTCTTCAACAAAATCGAGGTTGTACTGCAGTAGCAGAGGATTGATGAAGGGCCGCAGAGCGAGATGAATCGCCTCTACCGTCTCGTCCAGCGGAGTCTTGCGTTCAAACTCGCCGAGCACTCGCCCCTCACGCACGATTTGCAACACGAAGCTCTTGATCCGAGCGTCATAGACTTGTGAGCTGGGCCATCGCTCCGACGCGGAGAACGCTGCGATATCGTAGAGTTTACGGTCGTTAAAGAACAGGCTCACACCTGTAGCGATTAAGGTTTTGACCAGGCGCCGAAAACGTTCGGTCGGCGAGATGCCGTCTACATTGATGGCTTGCTCCACTGCCGTAACGATTTCAGTCAGGCAATTTGTACAGATTGCTTCACCAATCGCCTGCTTGGATTCAAAGAATTTGTAGATGTAAGCCTTGGAAAAGCCGATGGCCTTGGCTAGGTCAGAAACCGTTGTTTTGCCATAACCGTATTGACTGAAATGTTCGTTGGCCGCCGCAACAATCTGGTCTCGAATGTCGTGATCGGCTGGGCCACGGGCGCTGGGCGAAGAAACTGATGGCTGATTCATGCGAGCAGCTTACTCATCCCAACGGTGGTTGACAACTTGTGACTAAATTGTAATATCGTCACAAGTCGACCCTTTCGCAGGTACCCCATGCATCCTCCTCTTCGTTTCGCCGTCTTACTGTGTTTGGGTATGGTTGCAGGTTGCGCAGTGGGCCCCGACTACTCAAAACCCAGTGTGGAATTGCCCGAGCATTTCTCGGCGCAAACGTCCAAGGCACGACAAGTGGACGCCGCAAATGCCGATCTCGCTGCTTGGTGGAATGCATTTAATGACCCGATACTCAGTCAGCTGATAAATCGAGCACTTGAACAGAACCTCGATTTAGCCCAGGCAAGCGCAAGGATCGAGCAGGCTCGCGCCGGTTTGGGCGCAGCTAACGCAGCCCTCCTGCCGTCGGCTACCGTCAACGGTCAAGCGGCCCGAGCCCGTCAGTCATTGGAGACGCCGTTGGGCCAAGTGCTGAATTCAGACCCTTCCTATAATCGCTACGGCAGTGCTTATGAGGCGAACGTGAATGCCGGCTGGGAGCTGGATGTGTTTGGCGGGCTGCGCCGAGGTAAAGAAGCGGCCTTCGCCGATTATCAGGCCTCGCAAGCCGGAGCGATTGCCACACGCCTGGCAGTGGTCGCGCAAACAGCCGACCTTTACATCAGCATCCGTGGCCTGCAAGCACGCCTGGAAATTGCCCGGCGGCAAGTCGACACACGACAACAACTGCTCACCACCATCGAACATCTTTACGCAAAAGGCCTGGCGGCTGAACTGCAGTTGAACCAGGCCCAAGGCGCGCTGAACCAAGCGCAGGCCACCGTGCCGGTACTGCAAGCAGGCATTGACACGGCAATGAATGCGCTGGATGTCATGTTGGGCAAGGCGCCCGGCACTTACAGCGCGCAGTTGACTAAGCTGGCGCCCATCCCTGAGGTGCCAGGCCTCTCGGACATGGGCGCTCCTGCCGACCTGCTGCGTCGGCGTCCAGACTTGATCGTCGCGGAGCGCCGTCTTGCGGCATCCAGCGCGCGTATCGGCGAAGCCATGTCCGAGTACTACCCCAAACTGTCTGTGGCTGCGCTGCTCGGCAGTGCTACATCGGTATCCAGCGCGAACCTGTTCAGCAACGGCGCCAGTCAGGCTTCGGCGGCACAGGGATTACGCTGGCGGCTGTTCGATTTTGGCCGCATCAACGCCCAGATTGATTTGGCAAAGGGCCAGGAAGCCGAAGCCTTGGCCGCTTACCGCCAGTCCGTTCTGCGGGCCTGCGAAGATGTGGAAAGCGCTGTTTCGGCACGGATCAACCGCGAGCAACAATCGACCCAGCTCGCCCAGGGCGAGTCGGCGTATGCGAAAGCCAGAGCGACATCGTTTGCCGCCTATGAAAAAGGCGTGGTCAGCTTGATCGAAGTGCTGGATGCCGATGAGCATCTCCTAGCGGCATCTGATGGCAGAGCCCAGGCACAAACTGAATCGGCTCGCGCTGCAGTGGCCACGTTCAAAGCATTGGGCGGCGGTTGGCAGCGAGATGACTCAGATGCTCGCGTTGTCTCAAAAAGAGCGGAAACTCGAATGTTTTTTTCTGATCCAGGGATATCGAAAGAACTCCAATAAAATACGGGCTGGATCAGGATGATCGTAGGGATGTATAGACTAAAAAACAGAATAATTTCATTGTAGAACAAATGTTTATTTTTCTGTTCGAGTCCAGGTCGTGGAGCCAGATAGAGAAAAGCCTGCAGCGATGCAGGCTTTTTTTGCCTTGGATTTCGCCAGGGCGATCAAAGCGCACAGCGTGAACAGCATGAATGCGTCTCTGATCCTTCGATTCAGAGGTAAGCCCCATGAAAGTCACTGCAGTCGTTTCACTTAGCCACGGCCTAGGTAAAGCTGCATTCACGGGCGACTACCGGAAAGCGAGCAGGGTATTGGCGGTGTCGCGCGGTATCCATAAGACTCCTTCATGGGTAGTGGCGCGTTATAGCAACGCTTGGAACGCTTGGCCCGGCATAAATCCCTGCCCTGGTGCCAGCCACCGGCATGCCCGGGCTACAGGTTGCGGGCGATGTTCAGCGCGGCGTAACTCTGGGCTACCGGCATGATTTCCACCGAGTTGATGTTCACGTGCGGCGGCTGGCCTGCGATCCACACTACTGTGTTGGCCAGATCCTCAGGGCGGATTGCCTCCACGTCGCGGTACAGCGCGTTCACCGCGTCCTGGTCACCGGCCAGGCGTACCAGTGAAAATTCCGTGCCCGAGCACAGCCCCGGCTCGATGTTGCTGACCCGTACCCTGGTGCCTGCGAGGTCTGCGCGCAGGTTCAGGCTGAACTGTTTAACGAAGGCCTTGCTGGCGCCATATACGTTGCCGCCCGGGTAGGGATACGTGCCGGCAATGGAGCCGATGTTGATGATCAGCCCGTTGTTAGCTTCCACCATGGCCGGCAGCAGCTTGTGGGTGACCATGGCCAGGCCGGTGACGTTCGTGGCGATCATGCGTTCCCAGTTCTTGGCATCGGCGCTCTGGGCGCGGTCGATACCCAGTGCCAGGCCGGCGTTGTTCACCAGCAGGTCGATGTGCAGCGACGAGTCGCGAATCGATTCGCAAGCCGCGTCCAGCGAGGCGGCGTCTGTCACGTCCAGGGGCAGGGCAATGAAGTGCTCGCCCAGTTCGCGCTTCA
Organism: Pseudomonas sp. GV105; assembly: GCF_003058185.1. Taxonomy (NCBI): domain Bacteria; kingdom Pseudomonadati; phylum Pseudomonadota; class Gammaproteobacteria; order Pseudomonadales; family Pseudomonadaceae; genus Pseudomonas; species Pseudomonas sp. GV105. Next base: position 39,408 of record NZ_QBUF01000004.1, on the reverse strand, counting down.
GTTCCGCCAATTTATCTGCGCGGCGGGCGCCGCCGATCACGCGGTAATTGTCAGCGATCAATGCGCGGCAGATGGCCTTGCCGAAGCCAGCCGAAGCGCCGGTCACAAATGCAGTTTTCATCAGGTTCTCCTTGAGGGTTGAATCAAGCCAGGTACTTCACGCCAAGGCTGGCGAACAGGCAAAGCATCGAAAGCACCAGCACCTTGCGCACAACATCGTTGCCTTTACGGATGGCCAGGGCGCTGCCTATGTGGTTGCCCAGGATGTTGCAGGCCACTAGTGGCAGGGCCAGCAGGTACACCACCTTGCCGGCCACAATGAAGGCGACCAGCGCGCCAATGTTGGAGGCGAAGTTGAAGCTTTTCGAGTTGGCCGAGCTGGACACCAGGTCCATCTTCAGCAGGTAGTGGAAGGCGATGATGAACATGCTGCCAGTGCCCGGCCCGAAAAAGCCGTCGTAGAAACCGATGACCAAGCAGGTCAGGGGCACTACGGTGAAGAGCATGCGGTTGCTGAGTGTGTGCTCTTGTACCGGCCGATCCTTGGGCGTGAGAAAGATCAAGATGCCAAGAGGGATAAGCGCCAGGATGATCTTGCCCACGGTTTCCGGGGAAATCGACACGATCAGGTGGGCGCCCATGTAAGCGCCCAGCAGCGCGAACGGCACGCCCACCAGCGCCACTTTCCACACCATCTTGCTGTTGGCGAAGAAGTTGCGGATGGCGGCCAGAGTGCCTAGGGTGCTGACCAGCTTTTCCTGGCCCAGCGCTACCTGCGGCGGCAGCCCCACCAGCAGGAAACCAGGCACTAGGAACAGCCCGCCCCCCCCCGGCAATGCTGTCTACGAAGCCGGCGACAAAAGCGATTGTGCCCAGCAGCATGATGGCCAGTATCCAGTGCTGGGCCCAGAACGATCCGAGTAATTCCATGGTGGTACCTGTTTAGTCAATGTGGCGATCAGGAAAGGACTTCGTAAAGGTGGTCGGCGCGGCTGTGGCGGCGTCGACTGCGGTCTTGAGGTTTGCGCTTTCCATTTCAGGTGAAGTTCCATATTTTGATGTGGATGGGTAAAAAATATTGAATCGATGTAATCATTCTAATTCCTTGAAATAAATCGACTCAATATGTTTTTGATACCTAAATTGACATTGTTTCGCTTGACTGATCATAACCTAATGATTTTATTGATTTTAATTGGAAATAAAATCTGCAGCAGCTGCTGCCGGACTGCACTTTCCCTCCGCTATGGCGCAGATGCTCCGTGCAAAATTCGGTCGCGTTGCCTTGCGGTGACGGCTGAAGTCTTGTGTTTCGGTAGAAAATTAATGACATGTATTTGATCGGTGTAATGTTTTGAATCGACTAATATTGAGTCGATTGTTGTGCGATTACGCTTATGAAAAATTTCATGGTAGGATTTCGCGCTTCAGTTGTTTCTGGTGTCGTTCCTATGTGGGTTCCTGAATACAGCGGCCATGGCCAGCCGGTTTACTTGATGATCGCCGACGCACTGGCGCGTGACATCGCTTCCGGGCACTTGGCCGCGGGCGAGCGCCTGCCCACCCTCAAGGAGCTGGCTGAGGCGTTGAAAGTGACGCCGGGCACCATCGGCCGCTCCTACGACGAGGCGGCCAAGCGCGGCCTGGTGATCGGGGAAGTGGGACGAGGCACATTCGTGCTGCCGACCCGCGCTGTCTTGGCGCCGGTGGCCAGACTCGGCGTTGCCTCCAAGGTAGATACCGGGCAGATAGACCTGTCGATCATCAAGCCCTGCGACGCCTGCATGAGCGACTGGCTGCGAGGAGCAATCGAGGAGTTGGCGCAGGCGCCGGAGTTGGGATCGATCCTGGATTACGTCACCGACGGCGGCCATTCCGTGCATAAGGAGGCCGGCGCGTTGTGGGTGCAGCGCTGCCTGCCGGACGCCAATGCCCAACAGATCGTGTTGACGGCTGGTGCCCAACACGGCTTGCTGGTGGCCATCGGCGGCCTGTCCAGCGTCGGCGATATGATTCTGTGTGAGGAATATTGCTATCCGGGGATCATCTCCCTGGCCCACAGCCTAGGCCGTCGCCTGCACGGGGTGCAGGTCGATGAGTACGGCCTGGTACCGGCGGCGCTGCGGGCCGCGTGCATCGAGCACCGGCCCACGCTGCTGGTGACGGTGGCCACGCACCAGAACCCCACCAACTCGATCATGCCCGAATCGCGTCGCCTGGAAATCGCCGAGATCGCCCGCGAGTTTGACCTGTACATCATCGATGATGATATCTACGGCTTTCTTGAGACACGCCCCGCGCACAAGCCGTTGTCGGCCTATGCCCCGGAGCGCTCGGTATACCTGACCAGCCTGTCCAAGAGCTTGTTACCGGCCCTGCGCATCGGTTACCTGTACGCGCCGCCGCAAACCCTATCGCGGCTGTCGTCCATGGTGCGCAGCAGTGTGTGGATGCCGTCGCCGTTGATGGCTCAATTGGCCAGCAACCTGATCACCAGTGGCCGTGGGGCGCAATTGGTGCGGGTGCAACAGGAGGAAGCTGCGGAGCGCCAGCGCCTGGCGCGGCAGCTACTGGGCTCGTACGACATTCGCACCCAACCCAACAGCTTCCATGTGTGGCTCGAATTGCCCGAGCCCTGGACCAGCGACGAGTTCGCCAACCTCGCGCGCGCCAACGGCGTGATCGTGGTCAGTGGCAGCCAGTTCCTGGCCCAGCGCAGCGCCAGCACCCGTGGGGTACGCATCGCCCTGATGGGCCCTAGCCGCGCGGAGTTGGGGTTTGCGTTGACCAAGTTGGTCAGCCTGCTGGCTGCGCCGGAGCCGCGGTTGTTTTATTGATTGTTGTGGGGCGGTCGGCGGGAGGCCTGAAGGCGATTGTCTTGAGGTCTTTTGCGCTCTCAAGATTGAGCGCCGCTCGTGCGACGTTCCTCGGCTCACCTTCTCTGCCGCGAGAGTTGGCAAGCCGGATGTCAGCCTAGTCCTTTCATGATACGACTCGCCCAAAACCTTGCGCAGCCTGTCACCCATTCGGCCTCGCGGTTTTTTAGGGTTCGTGTGATCTGGCTGCCCATCGTCGGATGGCTTTCTTTGCTGTTGGCGTTTTTTTTAGCCATATGGCGGAGGAGGGAGGGCATGATTCCGGCGAGCAAAACCCTACAAGCAACAGCATACGATCCGGCCAGGCCTTTACCGCTGCTGTTTGGTGAAGGCACGAAACTCAAGATCACCAGCGCATTTGAGCTTCATTCGATGATGGAGAAAGGATTTCCGTCGGAGTTGGTAATCGCCCCCGCTACGTGACCACCATGTGTTTTCGAAGGTGCTCGGGCTTTCGGATCGAACAGTGCAGCGGCGAACCTAAGCGGTGACAAATGAATGCCCTGCTATTATAATTTGATTATCATTGATCGATTTAGGCGACAGGCAATTCCATGGAAAACAAGACTGCACGACTGACTGTGCTCATTGATCCCGTCAAGAAAAAAGCCCTTGAGGAGCTTTGCGCGTCTCAGGACCTGACACCTTCTCAGGTCGTTCGTCAGCTGATTCGGGACTACCTCGAGACGCATGGCGTGTCCTACGCGACCAAAAGCAAAATTGCGGCCAATGCCAAGTAATTCATCCCTGTATGAGCGGGCACGACAAGTGCCTGCTCATCGCGCGTCATTCACTGTCTCCTACGTCTCGCCCTGACTCTCGTTGATCTGGGTATGACTGACCAGTGCGCCATTGAAGTCGGCATGATAATGCGGTGAACCGAGCACCTGAAGAATCCCGGCCCGGTCGAGTTTGCCAAGCACTTTCTCATTGGCTTCACACAGCTTTACGACAATGCCGCGCTTGTGCAGTTGCTCAATGACTTCGAGCAGCGTTTGCAAGCCCGTGATGTCCATGAACGGCACGCGCTTCAGGCGAATAATCAACGTTCTGGGATCGGTGTGCGTTTGCGCCAAAACACGTTCAAAGGTTTCTGCGGCGCCAAAGAACAGAGGCCCCTCGATGGTGTAGACCAAAACACCGGGAGGAAGATGTGCATGTCCATTTGTACGCAACTCTGCCTCCAGCTCATCTTCGACCATTAGCTGTACCTCGACAGAGGACGCCATGCGACGCATGAATTGCAGCATGGCAAGAATCACCCCAATGTTCACGGCGATCGTCAGGTCACTGAATACGGTCAGGCCGAAGGTGATTAGCAAGATGGCAACGTCGGCTTTGGGCGCGCGTTTGACCATGCGCTTGAAGTGCTTCAGTTCGCTCATGTTGTAAGCGACCACGAACAAGATCGCCGCCAATGCGCAAAGCGGGATATCCGAAGCCAGCGGCGCCAGAAAGAAGATCAGCAAAATCAACGTGAGGGAGTGGGCAATGCCCGCGATTGGGCTATTGCCGCCATTGCGGATGTTGGTGGCCGTTCGAGCGATCGCCCCTGTCGCAGCGAAGCCACCGAACAGAGGGGTGACCAGGTTGGCAATGCCTTGTCCGATCAACTCCTGATTGGAGTCATGTTTGGTGCCGGCCATCCCGTCGGCGACAATCGCCGACAACAGTGACTCGATAGCCCCAAGCATCGCGATTGCAAACGCAGGGCCAATCAACTCAATGACCTGGGGCAGCGTTATTGCTGGAAGGCCGATTTGGGGAAGGCCTTGAGGAATGCCCCCAAATGCACTGCCGATCGTGGCCACGCCGTCGAACTGAAAATAGGCATGCAACGCCGTCACCACGACCATCGCGATCAGCGGGCCGGGAACACGCTTTAAACCCGGCAGTTTAGGCGCGAGGATCACCAGTGCCAGGCTCAGCAGGGCCAACAGTGTCGTGGGTACATGAAGGTTGGGGAATGCCTGGATGAGGTGCCACAGCCGCTGGTGGAAGTGCTCGCCACTGATTTTCGGCAAGCCCAGAAAGTCTTTCCATTGCCCGACCCAAATGATCACCCCGATGCCGGCGGTGAATCCCACAATCACCGGGTCAGGGATGAACTTGATGAGTGCGCCAAGTTTGGTGATGCCGAGCAGCAACAAAATTGCCCCGGCCATCATTGTCGCGACCTGCAAGCCATCAACGCCGTACTTGGCTGTCACGCTGGCCAGAATGACGATGAATGCGCCTGTGGGGCCCGCAATCTGCAGCCGGCTTCCGCCGAACAGCGAAACCAGCAAACCACCCACAATGGCCGTGTAGATCCCCTGTTCCGGCTTGACGCCGGAGGCGATGGCAAATGCCATGGCCAAGGGCAGCGCCACGACGCCGACGATGATCCCTGAGACGATATTTCCAAGCCAATGCTCGCGCCCTAACAAGCCCGCTTTCCAAGCTTCTCGTATCGCAATCATGACTAGCCTCGTTCTGGTGGCATGTGCATACTATTCACACGTTATGATAATAGCAAAGCAATTGGCCTAGCCTCGGTACAACACCGGCGACGCTCTAGATTCAGTGCTCAGAGAGCTGAGCCCTATGCTCGGAGACCGCGCATGAAACGCGAAGATGTCAAAACCAAACACGGGGAAGGCATGCACTTCGACACGCATGTGATAGCCAACCCGGCCAACACGCACGAGTGGATCATTCTTTTCAAAAAGGATGCCGGGAGAAGCTATTTTCTGGTCAATGACAACGAGGAAGTGGAGTCATTTGGACGCCTCGATGATCTGATCCATGAGCTTCGCGAGCTGGGTATCAAATCTGCCGAAGTGCATTTCTGACAGCCACCCTCAGAAAGGTTGAGCAGGTCAGTAAAGATTGAGTTCTGTTAAAGAAAGAATCGACGCCCCCCATCCTTTTCCGCGATCGCCTGACACGGATCAACGCTGATCCGGCCCCATGAGCCGCGTCGACGCCCTTACGCGATTGTCGAAGTGCGTAGGGCGGCTCCAAGACGCGATAAGCAAACCCCGAGTCCTAGTGTGTCGTGCTTGGTGCATGGCGCGCCGGGCTTTCGAGCGCGCAAAAAAAAGGCCACGCAAGGTGGCCTAAACGGGTTCAAGCATAGGAGGGCTCTATTGGCCAAAAAATACAGGCCCGCCCTGAAGTCTTAGGGCCAATAGCGTTGGTCTGCTGGCTGACAAACCCCTTCGTCAGCAGCATTCAAGCCGGCAACTCGATCCTGGTCTGTGGCTCAGGACCTCGTTGCCTTGTATTATAATAGTGTTAACATAATATTGTAATCAACGTCTAATTAGGGGCTCGCATGACTACCGACTTCAAGAAGGCTGCACTGGATTACCATGAATTCCCGACCCCAGGAAAAATCGGCATTGCGCTGACCAAGCCTGCCGATACCGCCGCCCAACTCGCACTGGCGTACAGCCCTGGCGTAGCCGAGCCCGTTCGCGAAATCGCGAAGGACCCGGAGAACGTCTATCGCTTTACCGGAAAAGGCAATCTGGTGGCCGTGATCACAAACGGTACGGCCATTTTGGGCCTCGGCGATCTGGGCCCCTTGGCCAGTAAGCCGGTGATGGAAGGCAAAGCGTTGCTGTTCAAGCGTTTTGCCGGTATCGACTCGATCGATATCGAAGTCAATGCCGAGAGTTCCCAGGCTTTTATCGACACCGTCGTGCGTATCGCCGACACCTTTGGTGGGATCAATCTGGAAGACATCAAAGCCCCTGAGTGCTTTGAAATCGAGGACGCACTGATCGAACAGTGCAACATCCCGGTCTTCCATGACGACCAGCACGGCACCGCCATCGTCACCGCGGCCGGCATGCTCAATGCGCTGGAGATTCAGGGCAAAACGCTGGAGAACGCGAGAATCGTCTGCCTCGGCGCCGGTGCCGCAGCCACGGCGTGCATGCGCCTGCTGCTCAGCCTTGGCGCGCAAAAAAGCAATCTGTACATGGTCGATCGTACCGGTGTCATCCACTCGGCGCGCAAAGACCTCAACCAATACAAAGCACAATTCGTTAACGACGGTGGCCCGCGCACGTTGATGGAAGCCATGAACGGTGCCGATGTGTTCGTGGGGTTGTCTGGCGCCAATCTGCTTCCGGCTGAAGCGTTGGCGGCGATGGCTCCCAAGCCGATCGTGTTTGCCTGCTCGAACCCCGATCCTGAAATCAGCTACGAGTTGGCCATGGCCACGCGTGATGACTTGATCATGGCGACCGGTCGCTCCGACTACCCGAACCAGGTCAATAACGTTCTGGGCTTTCCGTTCATCTTCCGCGGAACCCTGGATGTTCGGGCAACCCGGATCAACGAAGCGATGAAAATTGCGGCAGTGGAAGCACTGCGCCAATTGGCCAAAGAGCCAACCCCTGTGGAAGTGCTGCGAGCGTTCAACGTCGACAAGCTTGAGTTTGGGCGCGATTACATTCTCCCCAAAGCGCTCGATGCTCGCCTGCTCGGTGCAATCGCCGGCGCAGTGGCCAAGGCCGCTATCGACACCGGTGTTGCGAAGCTGCATTACCCGGCGCACTACCCGCTGTAAGCGGAGGTCAATCAGGCTGATGTGCGGCAGTTGCACGACCTTTTGCACGGTTGGCAGCTGTCGCACTCGGCGGACATCCGGCCGCCGCAGCTCCTGAACATCGACAGCCCGCCATTTGCAAGATCATCCGTTCTTGAATGATCCGAGCCACAACCCGTCTTCCTTTTATGCCTGCCTAAAAGCGACCTCACCCTGTCACGCACAGGCGTTCTAAGACCTTGGTATCATCCGGAAAACGCTGCTTTCTACCACGTGGAATTAGCATTGTATGTTAATGTTATGCGCGTCATCGATGGAGCAAATGACTGCACGCTTGATCCGGGCGCTCACCTGTAACCGCCGCATCCATAGCGAGAGCTGACACCCGTTCAGGTCGCTCGTCAATTGATCCGCAATGACCTGCGCGGTCACGGCGCGGAGGATGAAACATAGCACTCTGCCGCGGTGAAAGCCGTCAGACAGTCAATGCCTATCAGCAGACTCGTGACACCAGTCTCAGTGACCCCATCAATACAGCAGGCTGACACAGCGCTGTTAAGGAAGAGACCATGAGCAAAACCATCGCAATCATCAAGGGTGACGGCATCGGCCCTGAGATCATGCAAGCGACGCTACGCGTACTCGATGCCCTTGACTGCAATCTTCAGTACGACTTCGTTGAGGCCGGCTTGGAGGCCTTGCAGCAGCATGGGCAACTGATGCCGCCCGCGTCCATCGATACGATCGCCAAACACGGCGTCGCACTCAAAGGCCCTCTGACCACGCCGATTGGCCGCGGCTTCTCCTCGATCAACGTCCACCTTCGCCGCCACTTCGATCTCTACGCCAACGTCCGACCGGCGATCAGTTTCCCCGGCACTCGTTCGCGCTTTGAAGGTATCGATATCATCACGGTGCGTGAAAATACCGAAGGGGCGTACCTGCCAGAAGGGCAAAGTATTTCGGAAGACGGCGAAGTCGCTCTGGCAAGCATTCGCGTAACACGCACAGCCTCCGAACGCATCGTGCGCTACGCGTTCGAGCTGGCTCGTAGCAAAGGCCGCAAAAAAGTGACCGCGGTACACAAGGCCAACATCATCAAGTCGTGTTCCGGGCTGTTCCTTGACGTGGCGCGTGAGGTCGCCGAGGATTATCCGGAAATCGAATTCCACGAGATGATCGTCGACAATGCCTGTATGCAGTTGGTGATGAATCCCCATCAATTCGATGTCATCGTCACCACCAACCTGTTTGGCGACATCCTTTCAGACCTGTGCGCAGGCCTGGTCGGTGGGTTGGGCTTGGCGCCGGGGTCCAACATCGGTGCCGATGCAGCCATCTTCGAAGCGGTCCACGGTTCGGCACCGGACATCGCCGGCAAGAACATCGCGAACCCGTGTGCATTGTTATTGGCCGCCGCAGACATGCTTGATTACCTGGGCATGGTGGACAAGGGCACGCGCATTCGTACTGCTATCCGCGTTGTTCTGGAAAACTCCCGTGACCAAGTGACACCCGATATGGGCGGGGCCGGTACCACTGAGTCCTTCGCCGATGCCTTGGTGGCCTACTTGCGTGCCTGAGTAGAGCGTCAGGAAACGCGCGCCAGCTCACTGCGAGCTGGCGACTTTCTACGTGTGCTCCACGCGGACCTGCCCGTAGGGCCGCTGGCTGGAAAACCTTCCGATACTCGAGTCCTCCAGCAGTCTTTTGTTGCCGTAACGTTGGCGTTAATAGACGTTAATCCAACATCATTATTTGCTGCGATCGCACTTGTAGATGCGCGAGGTGCCAAGGAAACAATTCAGAAATGAATTTCAGCTACCTTGATACCGATTTCGCGCAGCTCATGAATCAAATCATCAAGGTACCGAAAAGGTTCGATTTCTTCGTTGTCATTGACTAGGAAGAAGCTTCTTCCGGCATCCTTTTTAAAGAAGACGATCCACTCCTGGGTGTTGGCCGGGTTGGCAATCAAATGGGTATCAAACTGAATGCCTTCAGCGTATTTGGTTTTTACGTCTTCACGTTTCATACGGGTCTCCAAGCGCTCACGTAGTGCTGCTTTCATGCATGTCTCTGCCTCCTGGCAATCAATCAAAAGACCTCGTCCGGGCCTGAGGCCAGGGCGACGTCGATTGCCTTTCTATTATCACTGCATGATAATATTATGCACATATGATCCAGTGGAGGATAGTCGTGTGCAGAGCTGTCGAAGCGCCTGAGCCACGCGGGTCCGCCCGATGCCCTGGCGTTCAAGGCACACCGCCATGCGGCTGGCTTTGCTTTTGATTCAATGCATAAGGTTTCTGAATTTTAAGGACGACAGTCATCATGCGCAAAACAGCAATTGAGAAACGCCTTGCGCTGAATGCTCCGCCCCTGGAGCCAGGGCAACGACTGTTGGTTGGCCTTGAGCAATGTGTCGTCGTTCGGCAGCGAGAAACAGGGATCCATCAAGTTGTATTCGACTGCAAAGCCCCCAAGACTGCTCGGGTTTTTTGGGCGGAATATGAGTGGATGTTCATCGGCCGGATTAAGCGGCACGCTGAGCAAGATCCTTCATTGGAACGCTTTGTCTCGGTGCTGAGAGCAGGGTCTGAAGACTGATAGGCAGTCACGGCTCTGATCGACAGTACGCTTGGCTGAGCGCAGCCAGGTCGTGCCAGATAGAGAAAAGCCTGCAGCCATGCAGGCTTTTTTGCTGGTGTCGTTCCAGTCATCCAGGCGCACGGTGTGAGCAAGCCGAGCGACACTTCAATCCAGCAAGCGCTTCAACCCGGCGACGCCAACCGGCGGCTCCACTGTCCACGGCACTACGATGACAGCATGGTTGGTTTCTTCGGCCACTCTCGCCATTTGTTTGCGCTCGCTATCCAGGCGCGCTCGTAGCAGCGGGTCTGTCGTATCGGTGGCCAGCAACGACTTATTGACCACCCAGGCAAACGGTTCGATGTCGGCCCTGCGCAAGTCATCCTGCAGCGCTGCCGCCTGCGACACCGGGGTGGCTTCGGGCAGCGTGACGAGGATGATCTTGGTGTAGTCCGCATCTTGCAGGCGCATCAACGGCGTGACGATGTGGTCCGAGGCTTTGCCTTTGAATTCGCGAACCATCTGGCGGTGATAGGCGCCTGTGGCGTCCATCAGGAGCAGGGAGTGACCTGTGGGGGCCGTGTCGAGTACCACGAATGCACTTCTGGCTTGCGCAACCACACGGGAAAATGCGTGGAACACCGCGACCTCTTCGGTACACGGGGATTGCAGATCCTCGATGAGCAAGGCGGTTTCGTCTTCCGTCAGGCTTGGCGCGCGGGAGGCGACGATCTTGTCCACGTATTTTTGGGTCTCGACCTTAGGGTCGATGCGGCCGACGCTGAGTCCCTGCACGTCGGCATTGAGGGTTACCGCCAGATGCGCCGCAGGATCTGTCGTACTCAGGTGTACGGACTTGCCATGCTGTACCAGTCCCAGGGCGATGGCGGCGGCAATGGTGGTTTTGCCCACGCCGCCTTTGCCCATGACCATGATCAGGCCGCGCTGGTCGTGGGCTAACTCGGCGACCAATTCCGCGAGTGCGTGATATTCCAGGCGCGACGGTACTGGGCTTGTAATGCTGGCTGGGACAGCAAGCTCGGGTGTCAGCAGTGCGCGAAGCGCGGGCAAGCCAACCGAATCCACGGCCTTGAGTGGGATGTAGTCGGCTGAAAGCTGGCGCAGTGACGCGGGCATCTCGTCGAGCGCCTGCTGGCCCATAGCTTCGATCGCGGCGGCGATCGGGTCATTCAAGTCGCTGCGTTTAAATACAGCATTGACCACCAGGCGCTGGTGGTTCAAGCCCAGTTCACGGAGTTCGTCGCTGGAGCGTGCAGCCTCGCTGAGGGCGCCTTTATCAGGGCGCGTCACCAGAACAACGGTAGTCAGGGCTGGATCATTGAGCGCCACCAATGCCTGATTGAACAACTGCTCCTGCATTTTCAAGCCCGAATGCGGCCCCAGGCATGATGCGCCACGATCGTTGCCTTTTAGAAAACCGCTCCACGCTTTTGGCAGGCTCAACAATCTGAGCGTGTGCCCCGTGGGCGCGGTATCGAACACGATGTGGTCATACGCCGCGCTGCCCTGCGACAGCAGGTGGGAGAACTCGTCGAAGGTTGCGATTTCGGTCGTGCATGCCCCGGAGAGTTGCTCACGCACCAAGGCGATGTCTTCATCGCGGGCCTGGTCGCCCATTTGCTCGATTACCCGGGCCCGATAGTCAATTGCTGCGGTCCCTGGGTCGATATTGAGCACGAACATTCCAGGCACGTGCGGCACCGCGACAGGCTGATTGCTCAGCTCGACGCCGAGCATCTCGTCAAGGTTCGAGGCGGCGTCCGTGCTGACCAGCAGTACCTTCTTGCCGGCCTCGGCCAGTGCGAGTGATACCGCGGTTGAGACCGACGTTTTGCCGACACCGCCCTTGCCGGTGAAGAACATATATCGGGTGGGTTGATCGAGCAATTTGAGGGTGGGCTGCATGGCACGCTGACTCCCTTGCGGAGCATGACTGGGTTTTGCAGTTTAGACCGATGTTCAGAATCGCCAATGGGGTCATATCAATCAAACGGTAATTTTTACCGTCCTGATAGAGGAGTGTTCTGTCGGAAGAGGGCAGTAATCCATAACCCAAGTGAACAGCCTGTTTGGCTGGTTTTTGCCCTGCGGATCACATCGTCGAGCGTGCTGCAATTCAAATAATTGGAAAACAGAGAAAAGCCCCACAGCACACGCCGATTTTTCGACGTAGGTATTTCTTTAAAAAGCCTTGATCATCGACGCCGCTCTCTCACAACAAGAGGGCAAATCTGAAAAGCAAAGACGAGCTGGCTGACAGTCATCCGCCTGTGGAGTTGTTTGCTCTAGAAAAAGGTTGGCATTGAGACTTGCTCCCCAGTAGTTAGTTGAATGCCTGCATAACTTGACGTGATAAGGAATAGTCGTGTGAATAAAAAATTAATCGTATGCACATTGTTGGCGTGCTCTGCATTTTCGGCGCTCAGCCATGCGGCGGACGGCACTATTAACTTCACCGGTACGATCACCGATGCCGCGTGTACTGTTACACCCGGTACTGCCAATCAGACGGTGACAATGGGGACGGTCAGTTCAACGGCATTGGCCAATGTCGGCGATACCGCGGCCCCGACTCGGTTCGATATCGTCCTGACTAACTGCCCGGCCACGGCCACCAGCGCGGTCGTAAAGTTTGATGGCCCGACCGACGGGAATAACAGCAGTTTGATTGCCCTGACGAGTGGGGCTGGAACCGCCGAGGGTGTGGCGATCGGTGTGTATGAGGGGGATGCCGCTACGTTGATTCCCGTGGGCTCCCCGTCCGTCAGCAAGCCTCTTTCTCCGGTAGCCGACACCACCTTCAACTTCTTCGCCAAATATGTGGCAACCGCTCCAGTGGTGGCCGGTTCCGGCAACGCCGTCAGTGATTTCACAGTTATTTATAACTGATCACTAAGACAGGCCGGGCACGCTGCTCGGCCTTCTCAACAAGTGGGTTTGCTCACGTGCAGGCTTGAGCAAAGCGTCGGTAGGAGATACGTCGATGGGGTGGCTGAAATACATGTTAACCGCCGGCCTGCTGGTCGGTACGGTGCATACAGCTATTGCGGGTGTGGTGGTGGGGGGCACGCGGGTGGTGTACGACGGCTCAAGGAAAGAAGCCTCGATTTCGGTGAAAAACACCGAGAAGACCAAGCCGTATCTGATTCAGTCATGGGTCGATGACGGGGCGCAGACTGCACTTGGCAAGGCGCCGTTTATCATGACGCCGCCGCTGTTTCGGCTGGATGCCGAGCAGGAGAATGTACTGCGCATCATTCGCACCGGAGGGGATTTTCCGCAGGACAGAGAGTCGGTGTTCTGGGTGAATATCAAGTCGATTCCCGCCTCGGAAAAAACCGAAGAAAACCAACTGCTGATTTCTGTGAAGAGTCGGATAAAGCTCTTCTATCGCCCGCCGGGAATGCCAGGAGAGTCGCTGAATGCTTATAAGGCACTGGTCTTTACGCGGGTAGGTAAAGCGTTGCAGGTCAACAACCCTACGGCGTATCACGTGTCTTTTTTTCGCGTGAGCGTGGGTGACCAGGTTATTAACGATGCCGGTATGGTTGCTCCCAAAAGTACATTGGCCTGGCCGATGCCGGAAGGTGCAAGTGGAGCCGTCAGTTGGCAAGCCATCAATGATTATGGCGGTATTACGCCGCAGGCCAGTGCGCCACTCTAATTCATAAGGGCTGTTATTTTAACGGCTTCCTGTTTCGTTAATGCGTTGGATCAACCGCCCTTTGGTGTTGGGGTGGCGGGCACTGTGTTGCCCGGATTGCGGGGCTTCTTATATGAACGCTATAAATAATGGAATGCTACGCCTGAAACTAAAGGTGCTGGCCGCGCATGCACTCAAATGCATGATAGGCATTACGCTGTGTGCGTCCAATGCGCTGGCGCGCGAGTATTTCAATGCCAGTGCCTTGGAGATCGACAATGCAGAACAAACGTGGGTCGACCTCGACGCATTCTCCAATCAGGGCGGGCAGTTGCCTGGAAGTTATTCAGTGGACCTCTACTTGAACGACCGACGAATAGCCAGTCGCGATATTAACTTCGTTGCGCTGGACGGTCTGTTGCAACCTGAACTTACCCCACGACAATTACAGGAGATGGGCGTCAAGTTGCAGGCGTTTCCTGCGTTGCGCGAACTGCCCCAGGAAACCCCCATCAGCAACCTGCAGGCATATATTCCAGATGCGGGCAGCGTGTTCAACTTTCATCAGCGCCGTCTGGACATCAGCATTCCCCAAGCGGCGCTCACCCGTGAAGCACGCGGGCAGATTGATCCTGAACAGTGGGACCAAGGCCTGCCGGCCGCGCTGCTCAATTACAGTTTCAGCGGCGCGAACACTCGGCGCGAAGGGCGTTCCGGCAGCGATGACAATTACTACCTGAACCTGCGCAGCGGGTTGAACCTGGGCGCCTGGCGGCTACGTAACTACTCGACTTACACCCAGGGTGACCGCCGAGCCCAATGGGCCAGCCTCAATACGTACCTTCAGCGTGATGTGCATTCGTTGAAGAGCCAGTTGGTCGTGGGGGACAGCTTCACGCCGGGGGAGTTGTTCAACAGCGTGCAGTATCAGGGCATTCAATTGGCCTCGGACGACAACATGTACCCCGACAGCCTGCGTGGGTTCGCCCCGGTGGTGAGAGGCATCGCCCGCAGCAACGCCCAGGTGACGGTGCGCCAGAACGGCTACATCATCTATCAGACTTATGTGCCCGCCGGCGCATTCGAAATCACGGATTTGTACCCCACGTCTTCCAGCGGCGATATGGAAGTCACCATCACCGAGGCCGATGGCAGCGTGCGCAGCTCGATTCAGCCTTTTTCGGCGGTGCCGGTGATGGTCCGGGAAGGGCGCTTCAAGTATTCGCTGGTCGCGGGCGAATACCGTTCGACGGCGAGCAAGAGCAGCACCCCCGCATTTGCCCAGGGTACGCTGATTTACGGGTTGCCCGGCGACACCACCGTGTACGCGGGTGTCCTTGCCTCGGCGAAGTATTCGGCGACGTCCTTGGGTGTCGGCCACGGGTTTGGCGAATGGGGCTCGCTTTCCATGGATGTGAGCCAGGCCCGCACCGAGTTGCGCCAGGGTTCCCGGCACGATGGTCAGTCGGTGCGCTTTCAATATGCGAAGGATATCGCGGCCACCAACACCACGTTCACCCTGGCCGGTTACCGTTATTCCACCAGCGGTTATTACGATTTCCAGGAAGCCAATGAGATCGACCCCGGCAACTTCAATGACTGGCGACGCCTGTATAACCGGCGCAGCCGTGCGCAACTCAATATCAATCAGTCCCTGGGCGAATACGGCAACTTTTATATCAATGGTTATCAGCAGGACTTCTGGCGACAAACCGGTTACGAACGGAGCCTGAGTGCCGGTTATAACCTGAGCCGGGGCGGCGTGACCTACGGTTTGAGTTATGCCTACACGCAGACCCCCGCGTATAACGGGCGCAAGCGCAATGACCAGCAACTGGCATTCAATATCCAGTTGCCGTTGGGGAGTGCTCTGCGTAATAGCTGGGTGAATTACAACCTGAATACCGATGCACAGGGAAAGACCGCCCACGAACTGGGGCTCAGTGGCGCGACGCTGCCGGACGATAATCTGATCTACAGCGTCAGCCAGGGTTATGCCAGCCCAGGGCAAGGCAACAGCGGCAATGCTCACGCGACTTATAAAGGCTCTTACGCGGAAACCAAGCTCGGTTACAACTACGAGCGACACTCCCGACAACTCAACTATGGCGCACAGGGTGGCGTCGTTGCGCACCCGTTCGGCATTACTTTCTCCCAACCCCAGGGCGAAACCATGGCGCTGGTGCGCGCGCCTGGTGCTGCCGGGGTCAAAGTGCAAAACAACACCGGGGTCAATACCGATTGGCGCGGTTATGCGCTGGTTCCTCATGTCAGTACCTATCGTCGCAACCGCATTGCGTTGAGCACCGAAACACTGGCCGATGACATCGACATCGAGGCCAATACCCAATCGGTCATCCCGACCCGTGGCGCCTTGGTGCTCGCGGATTTCCAGACCCGCGTCGGCAGCCGGGTACTGATGGCCCTCACATATCAGGGAAAACCCGTCACGTTCGGCGCCAGCGCAACGCTGGTGCAAGAGTCGACGACGTTTGCCAGCAGCGGCATTGTCGGCCTGGAAGGGGAGGTTTATCTAAGCGGCATGCCGGAACAGGGTGAAGTGAAGGTTCAGTGGGGCGAGCAAGCGGACCAACAATGCACGGCAGCTTTTGTTTTACCGATATCCATTGAAGGGTCGCAGCCGTTTTCAATCATCAGGACGTTATCGGTGTCATGCAATTAATCGAGGGCTTTTTATGCTGGGTGTACAACGGACGCTGATTAGGTTGTTCTGTTTTGGCAGTGCGGCATGGGTTTTAACGGTGTTATCGAATAACGCATTGGCATCGTGCCGTTTTTACAATGGCGTGTCGTCGGCGTTGACGCGAACGGTAAATTTTGGAACGTTGATTGTCCAGCGTGATACTCCCATCGGCACGGTTTTGGCAACCGCCAATACCGGCGCCTACAATGGTGGCCGGTATTTTTACGGCTGCAGTGTGAATTATGTGCATCGCTTTGCAATGGAACAGTTCAGAGTCATCAGTGCATATGGGAATAACGTATACAACACCAATATAGCGGGTGTGGGGATTCGTGTATTATTCTTCGGCGGCGCTATGCCTTACGATGTCAACTTCAACGGGCCCAGCACTGTTGCGCTGCCTGAACCCGGAATTACCGTGCAGTTGGTAAAAACCACTTCGGGGGCAGTTGGGGCCGGTGTTCTGACGAATGGAAGACTCGCCTCAGGCAGTATCGTTAATTATTTTTATGCTGCTTACGCCAGCCTGTCCGGCAGCAATACCATCATTCCCGTCGCTTGTTCGGTCTCCAATACGTCCATCCCTGTGCCCATGGGCAATGTGCCGCGAAGCCAGTTCACCGGCCCGGGAAGCGCGGGAGATGAAATCAACTTTTCCATCCCGCTCGATTGCGATGCCAATACACGGGTCAAAGTTGCCCTGGATGGCAACGCCCACAGCTCCGGGATTGCTGGGGTGCTGGCACTGAATGCGTCTCCTACCGCCGCAACCGGGGTTGGCGTAAGGCTCTACTACAACAATACCCCCGTCACGCTTAGAACGCCGATTGCCGCGGGCACTACGGTCAGCGACGGCCCCTATGCAATCCCGTTGGTGGCACGTTACTACCAGACCGATGCCAACGTTACCGCCGGCCAGGCCAACAGCACCGCGACGTTTACCATGACCTACAACTGACCAAACCCGGAGGTCGGACGTAGCGCTGCGGGGTGTGGGAATTTTCTGCTGTAATGCCGGGGCTAGAGCAGGCGCGGCCCTGCGGCACTAACCTGGTTTTTCACGGTCAACAGCCCCCGCACCATCGTTGATGGTTGTCGGTTTATCCTCAGCCAAAAGATCTAGAACATGTACCTACGCAACATTGCAGTCGGGCTGTCGGCCCTTGTTTTACTCTCGACCGCGGCCCATGCCCGCAGTCTGCCTGACCTCTACACGGCCACCGAACAACGTGCCTCCTTTGATGGCTGTGCCGATCTTTTCCCCGCCGCCAAACCCATCAACACTGCCACCGTGCCCGCCAGCATGCGGCCCCTGGCCCTGTGTTCGGACAATTTTGCGGTGCTCTATTCGCAGACCAGCAAGACGCCGCTGGTGGTGGTCGAGCGCCTGAACGCCGAGCAATTGCAGGATGCCAAAGGCGAGGAGCGCACCAACCTGTTCTACCCCGACCCGCGCATCCCCAAGGATGGCCGTGCAGAGTTGAGTGACTACCACAGCCAGCATCCGGCCGTCGACCGTGGCCACCAGTCGCCGGCCGCCGACGCACCGAACGCCCATGCCATGGCGCAGTCGTTTGCACTGTCGAACATGGTGCCGCAAGACCCTACCAACAACCGTAAGATCTGGAGCAAGGTCGAGGCGGATGTGCGCAAGTTCGCCAAGCGCGCTGGCGGTGATGTGTTTGTGTTCACCGGCCCGTTGTTTGACCCCGGCTACGGCACCATCGGCGACAACCAGGTCTGGGTGCCGACGCGCCTGTTCAAGCTGGTGTACGACGCTTCGTCGAAACGCGCCTGGGCTTACGTGCTGCCCAACGCGCAGACGCGCATCCAGCGGCCAATGGACTATGACGCGTTCGTGAAGAGTACCGGGCTGAAGTTGCTCGGTAATCTTCCGGTCTCCGGGTCAGTAGGGCGCACGTAAGAGGGGGAGTCACCCAGCGTCGCGCTACGCCACATCGAGCGTGCGAAACTCGACGGTGAGGTGACTCACTTCATGCACCGGTTTGAGGCGCTCGCGAATGCTGTCGGCATCCGCTGTGGAGCGGCCGACAACGCTCACGATTGCCGCATGCACACCGGGCCCTACCTGCCAGACGTGCAAGTCGGTAATCGTCGCGTCGCCCGGTTGTTCCACCAGCTCCCGGATCTCCGCAGCAACATGCTCATGGGTCTGATCGAGTAGTACGCCGGCAGTCACGCCCATCAAGCTCCAGGCCCAGCGTGCGATCACGATGGCGCCGACGATACCCATCAACGGGTCGAGCCAGACCCAACCCAGGTACCGCCCCGCGAGCAGCGCAGCGATTGCCAGCACCGAGGTCAGTGCATCGGCGAGCACATGCACATAGGCGGATCTCAGGTTGTTATCGTGGCCATGGTGGCCGTGGGCATGTTCGTGTTCGTGGTCATGCCCGTGGCTATGACCGTGGCCGAGCAACAGCGCACTGACGATATTGACCACCAGCCCCACCACGGCAATCAACGTCGCGGTGCCGAACTGCACGTCGGTCGGTTGCAACAGGCGCATGACCGACTCGATGCCAATGCCCAGGGACACCAGCGCCAGGATCAGCGCCGAGGCAAAGCCGCCCAGATCACCGACCTTGCCGGTGCCGAAGCTGAAACGCGGGCTCGACGCATGGCGTCGGGCATAGGCGTAGGCCGCGGCGGCGATGCCCAACGCACCCGCGTGGGTGGCCATATGAAAACCGTCGGCCAGCAGGGCCATCGAACCGGTGAGGGCGCCGGCGGCGATTTCCGCGACCATCATCACCACCGTCAACATCACCACCCATAAGGTGCGCTTGGCGTTTTCTTCGTGGGCCGAGCCGAGGAAGACATGCTCGTGGGTATGATCAAGGCTCATTTGGAGTACCGCCGAATGGCTTCAAGCAACTCTTCGACGCCCTGGTTGCGTTCTTCCTCGCTGAGGGATGGGTCCGCCACATGCGCCCGGGCATGTTCTTCGATGATTTCTTCCATCAAGCCGTTGATGGCGCCGCGTGTGGCGGCGACCAGGTGCAGGGTCTTGGCGCAATCGCTGTCCGATTCCAACGCTCTTTCCACCGCTTGAATCTGACCGGCAATGCGCTTGACGCGCTTGATCAGACTGTCTTTATTGGCCGCTATATGGCTCAAAATATACCCCCCCTACCTATGAGGCGCGGAGCATGGCATACCCCGCCCCCCTATGCAATCTTCCGCCGAGAGACAGACCCTCTCGGTTTATACTCGACGGTCTGGTCATCAACCCCCTTCAAATGAATTGAGATACCTCATGAGCACCTCTCTTTCAACAACCTCTGCGCGCAAGCCTGTCGCGCCCCTGGTGGCCTTTGTGCTCCTGGTGCTGGGCGCCGTGTTCCTGCACAACCTTGTCGGCATGCGCCAGGTGCTGTTGCTGGTCGTCGGCGCGGCGCTGGGCTTGACCCTGTACCACGCCGCCTTCGGTTTCACCTCGGCCTGGCGCGTGTTTATCAATGACCGGCGCGGCGCCGGTTTACGTGCGCAAATGGTGATGCTGGCGATAGCGGTATTGCTGTTCTTCCCGGCGCTGGGGGCGGGCACGTTGTTCGGCCAGCCGGTGGTCGGGCTGGTAGCGCCGGCCGGGGTATCGGTGGTGTTCGGCGCATTTATTTTCGGCATCGGCATGCAGTTGGGCGGCGGCTGTGCGTCGGGCACCCTGTTCACTGTGGGCGGCGGTAATGCGCGCATGTTGGTGACGCTGTTCTTCTTTATCTGTGGTTCGTTGATCGCCACGCACCATGTGGGCTGGTGGTTTGCACTGCCGGCGTTCCCGGCGACGTCGATCGTCAAAAGTGTCGGCGTCATGCCGGCGCTGCTTCTGAACCTGGCAGTGTTCGGCCTTATCGCAGCCGTCAGCGTGCGCCTGGAAAAGGCCCGTCATGGTCAACTGGAAGCCGGCGTGACCAGCGAGCATCAAGGCTTGCGCCGCTTCCTGCGTGGCCCCTGGCCCTTGGTGTGGGGCGCGATTGGCCTGGCCCTGCTCAATTACGCAACCCTGGCCCTGGCCGGGCGACCGTGGGGCATCACCTCGGCGTTCGCGCTGTGGGGCGCCAAGGTGGCGAGTGGCCTGGGTGTGGAGGTGGGCAGTTGGGCGTTCTGGCAAATGCCGGGCAACGCCAAGGCCCTGGCCGCGCCGGTGTGGGAAGACATCACCAGCGTGATGGACATCGGCATCGTCCTCGGTGCGCTCCTGGCCGCCGGCCTGGCCGGGCGTTTCGCCCCCAACCTGAACATTCCTGCGCGCTCGCTGATGGCGGCGGTGATCGGTGGCCTGCTGCTCGGTTACGGCTCGCGCCTGGCCTACGGTTGCAACATCGGCGCGTACTTCAGCGGCATCGCCTCCGGCAGCCTGCATGGCTGGGTGTGGCTGGTGGCGGCGTTCATCGGCAACAGCGTCGGCGTGCGGTTGCGCCCGTTCTTCTTTGCCGGCGAGCGGCCGCAGGTGGCGTTGAGCGGGTGCTGAGAATGCCCGCACACATGCTGCCCCGATGCGCTTTGTCTTGAGCCGCCCTTTGTTTTAATTGTGGGGTGTCGGCTGCAGAAACTGTGTGATCAGCGCAACGACCTGCTGCTGGATCACCTGCCGTGGCCGCGCGCCGTCGCCATCCCGGCAGATCACGCCATCGCCTGGCGAATCTTCCTCAATCAACGCCACCGCGCCGGGCTTGCAGCTCGACATAAAGCTGAAGTGGGTGGCGTCGCTGATCGCTACGTAGCGCGTCGAGGCTGTTGGTAGGCGCCTGGCCAAGTCGGCGGACTCCAACTCGGCGGGCATATCCTCCGAGGGCACCGCTCCCGCGATCACCAGCGTCGGCACTGACAATGCGGCCAGGCTGGCGTCGGTCATACCGCGTGACAGGCCCAGGTCCAATGACACCACGGCGCTGACGCGCTTGTCGCGCAGGTCCGCGGCCAGTTGGGCCTTTGCGGCTGGCGTGTTGGCGGGGTTGATCTGGTGGTAGACGATGCAACCGCCCAACTTCGGGTGTGCGTCGCAGTCCTGGGCGAAAAGGTCGGGGTCGAACCGCGCCCCGGCGAGTTCCATCACGGTCCAGCCACCGAGGGAATGGCCCGCCGCAGCGATCCGGTTTTTGGCGACCGCGCCAAATTGCTTCGGCTGCGCCAGCACCGCATCGATGGCCCGGCTCACGTCTTTGGGCCGTTGCCATAACTGCGCGGCGGCTTGCGGGCTGCGATCCCTGGTGGTGGTGCCCGGGTGATTGACCGCTGCGACGATGTAACCCCGGTGCGCCAATGCACTGGCCAGCCACGCCTGATTGCCCCAATTACCGCCGTAACCGTGGGAGAGCACAACCAGCGGATGCTCGCCGCTCGCCGGCGGCGCGTTGGGCACCGCGAGGGCGCCGATAAAAGCCACGCTGTCGGCGATCGGTTCGGCGGTTGCGGTGGTGGTGGCGGGGTACCAGACGACCATCTCTAGCGGACGCTCATGGTGAGCATCGGCCAGCGTAGCGGTTTGGAAGCCGATGGCGTTGTCGACCGCGAGCGCGGGCGTGGTCAGGCAGATCAGGAGCAGAGCGGCGAGGGCGGTTTTCACGGTTTCTATCGTCCTTGATGTGAGCGCCGCATCATAGCCTGAAAGGCGGCCCAGCCAGATACTCGCGAGCGGCCCAACACGCGCGCCCTCTGGCTGAACACTCTGTTCCCGCTACTCGAACATCCGACATCGACCCCGTGGGGACCTACGCATGCGTAAGCCCAGTCAGCGTATCCGCAATCGTCTTGGTCCGTTGCGCGGTCCCCTCGGTGGCGCGGCTTGACGCCTCCAGCGCATCGAGCATTTCGCGCAAGGCGCCGACGCCGCTGGACTGGTCTTCAATCTGCTGGGCAACACGCTGGATTTCGCCGGACAGCAGGTCGATATCCACACCGATTTCCGCCGCATTCTTGCGGGTGATTTCCGCCAGCTTGCGCACCTCATCCGCCACTACCGCAAAACCGCGGCCCAGGTCGCCTGCGCGCGCGGCTTCGATGGCGGCGTTGAGCGCCAGCAGGTTGGTCTGGCCGGCGATTTGCTGAATCACCTGCACAATCGACTGGATACGCAAACTCGAACCGGCCAGGGTCCGCGCGCCGACCACGGCATCATCCGCCTGGCTGGACAAGCCCTCGACCGTCGCCCCGGCCTTTGCAGACACGCTGTTCTGCTGGTCGATGGTGCCCACCAGTTCGTCCATCGAGGCGTGCAATTCGCCGGAGTAATGCTTGATCTGCGAGGCGATTTCCGCCTGTTGACGTTCGGCCTGGGCCAGCACTTGGCCGAGGTCTGCCAGGCCCTCGAACACCGGCAGGATATTGCTGTCCAGCCCGCGGGTATTCAGGGCGCCGCTGAAGTCATTGTTTTTGAACGCGGCAATCTGCTTGACCACCACATGGTTCAATCCGGCCAGCTTATTTACCTGGCGGCGTAGGAAGAAGGCTTTGAACTCGCCGTAGTGCGCAATGAAGTTGTCCAGGTATTCGTCGCTGTAGCTGGCGCCCTTGGCCACTCGAAAGAAGAAAATCGCGGTCAGGGTCTGGTTCAGGTTCAGGCCAAGGATTTCACCGAAGGTCGACAGCCCCGCCAGCGGCACATCGCCAAACGTCCCGGCCATGCTGCCCAATTCGCTGGGGTTGTTCAGCCTGCGCAAAATGCAGTCATTGAGAATGCCCGCCACCGGCTGGCCGCCCTTGCCGCGCAGGAACTGCGCGTAGTCCGTGCGGGTGGCCTCACGCAACGGCGTGCGCCGCACCATCACCAGCTCCTCGCCGGGGGCCACGTCGCAATACAGCTGGACGATCTGCTGTTCATAGTCGATCCGTGCGATGGAGCGCACGAACAATTCATTGCCCACGCGGATGGCAAACGAGAAATCCGCCAACTTCGCTTCCAGCGCCTGGGGCGCGCAACTGAACGCGTCACACAGCGCCTGCACCATGCTCTTGATATTGCCCGCGCTGTCGATCACCTGGTCAATCGTGCGGTCTTCTTCGGAGGCGGTCAGCACGCTGAAGGTCAAGTCAGCCGGTTTGAAATTCTGGCTTTTAAATACGCCAAAACGCACATTCGCGGCGGTTTTCAGGAACACGATCTGTGCGTGGTTCTGATAACTGCGCTGGCCGTCATGGATCAGGGTTTTCTGGAAATCCAACTTACCCCCGGCCGAACCGCCGACAAACAGGCAGGGGAAGCGCCCCGACTCATACAGCGCCTCCATGAAAAACGACTCCGACGCGGACAGCCCATCGAACACCACATAGGCCAGGGTGTCGCGATGGTCGATCGGCGTGTGTGCCTGTACCCGCTTGATATTGCTCGTCAGCTTGGCAATCCGCTCCTTCATCCCCATGCGCTTGCCGCCGCTGCGGATGTCCTCACACTCCAGCGGCACCATCACCACCTCGGCCGAAGCGATCAGGCTGTCGTCGAACAACTGCAGGACAATCCGGTCCCAGCGCTCGCCGGTGGTGCAATACAGCGAATTCGCCGCGTTGCACAACTCGCCAGCGGTGGTACACAGGCTGATGCTGGTGTGGGGAAAGCGACGCTTGAGCTTGGCGGCAATCTGGTCGATGTCCAGGTGCGGAGAGATGAAACCGGTGATCAGCACGGGCGTGATGCGCAGGTTGGCCAATGAGGATTCCAGTTCATTGGCGGTGCAGGTGAGGGTGGCGGTGCCTTGTCGATCGGCCCGGGCTTTTTTTAGAAGGTTGAGTGGGTTCATGGCGGCGGGCTCGATCCAGTGAGGGGCGCATGCGTTGGGCTTGCGGTTAATCAAGTTATCGGCCGATATGGCGGGGGCTGGAGCAGTAACAGAGGGGGTGCGACAAAGTGAACAGGACAATTTATTGCCGCCATTTAACTGGCGAATAAGTGTGCCCCCTTTATCGCGGATCAGTGTAGGCGTTGACTGACAACTTCACCGGTCTTGACACCTTCCAGCCAGATTTCCCATTGATTGAGGCCAATATACTTTGCGCGCGCAATTGTCTTTTGGTCGCGGGCGCCATTGAACTCAAGGTCGGCAAACATAAAGTGTCGAAGCCGCTGGTATTCCAACTGGATCTACGGTTGCGCGGTCCACACGGCCAGTTCATAGCCGTCGGGATCAATGAAGTGGAACCTGCTTCCACCGGGGAACGCAAAGGTTTCGCGGGAGATCACCGCGCCCAGAGCCTTGAGCCGCTGTTGCGCGTCTGCCAGATTGTCCGAATACAAGATGATTAAAGGGCCGCCCGGTCGAACCGGCTCCCCGGTGGTGAAACCACCGGTCAGCCGGCCATCGCTGAACTCGGTATAGGTCGGGCCGTAGTCGACGAACGTCCAGCCGAAGGCGTTGCCGTAGAAGGCTTTGCTGCGGGCAATGTCGCTGACATTGAACTCGATATTGTCGATCTGTCGATCTTGACCACGAACGCTCATGGTTGCCTCCTTGGCGAATGTCCAAAGCGGCGATTGTAACGGTTCGAGCGTTGAAATGTCGCTGGGAACAAGGCGCTAAGCCTTGCCATACGCCATGTACTCGTTCTGCAACACGATGTGATCCGCCACGTACTTCGCATCATGCCAAACCCCATAGATAAACGACGACGCCCGGTTCACCAGGTTTGGCAGGCCCAGGAAATAGATCCCGCTCTGCGCCGAAATCCCGCGTTTGTGGAACGGTTCGCCGTTCTCGTCGAACGCATCCACCTTCAACCAACTGAAGTCGAACTTGAAGCCGGTGGCCCATAGGATCGTGGTCACGCCGGCTTCGGCCAGGTCCAGGCTGAGGGTCGGGTTCAGCAGGCATTGCGGGTCGGGCAGCAGTTCCCAGGCTTGCGGTTCTTCGGGGAACGGCAAGCCGTTTGCCTCGATGTACGCATCGGCGTCGCGCAGTACGTCGAAGTACGCCCGATCGCCCTGCGCCACGTTGGCGGCCAGGCCGGGGGCGAAGGTCATGACGCCAGCGTTCCACTGTTCGGTGACGCCCACCAGGTTGATCCCTTGATGCGCGAGGCGGCGGAAGTCGACGGTCTTGCCGCCTTCGTAGCCGCTGACGGCAAAGGCCACGTGTTTTTTCTTCGGCTGGATTTTGACTTCGTCCCACAGGCCCAGGGCGCCGAGCCACCAGCAGTAGTCGCGGCCGCGGTAGGCGCGGGGAGGGCGGTAGTGTTCGCCGACCGAGAGGTACACGGTTTTGCCGGCCTTTTGCAGTTCTTCGGCGATTTGCGCGCCGGAGGCCCCGGCGCCGACCACCAGCACGGCGCCTTCGGGCAGTTGGCCGGGGTTCTTGTAGGCGCAGGAATGCAACTGATGCAGCGGCGCGGTGGCGGGGACGATGTCCGGGATCGAGGGGCGTTGGAACGGGCCGGTGGCGGCCACCACGTTAGCGGCCTCGATCACGCCCGCCGAGGTGGTCACCTTGAAGCCGGGGCGCCCGACATGGCGCTCCACTTGCTGCACTTCGACGCCGGTACGCACCGGGGCGTTGAGCATTTCGACATAGGCTTGGAAGTAGTCGGCCATGCGCTCCTTGGGCGGGAAGGCTTCGGGGGAGATGCCGTCGAATTTCAGGCCGGGGAAGCGGTCGTGCCAGGCCGGGCCGTTGGCGACCAGCGAGTCCCAGCGCTCCGAACGCCAGCGCTCGGCGATGCGGCTGCGCTCCAGCACGATATGCGGCACGCCCATCAGGGACAGGTGTTCGCTCATGGCGACGCCGGCCTGGCCAGCGCCGACTACCAGGGTGTTGATGGTTTCTACTGACATAGGAAGGGCCTGAATAGTAAGAAGTCTGTCTGAAAAGAACGGGCGCGGTCGCGGTGGACCGCCAATGTGGACGCGTGGGTGATACCGTTCACTGCGGCGGCTCTGCGAGCAGTTCGGCCACCGCCGTGAGTGCCAGTTGGTAACCCAGCGCGCCCAACCCGGCGACCACGCCGGTGGCGGCTTTGGACACGTAGGAGTGATGCCGGAAGCTTTCGCGCTTCCAGATATTGCTCATGTGCGCTTCGATGATCGGGCCGTCGAACGCCAGCAGCGCATCGAGGATCGGCACCGAGCTGTAGCTCAGCCCGGCGGCGTTGATCACGATGGCGTCGGCGTTCAGGCGGGCCTCTTGAATCCAGTCCACCAGCACGCCTTCATGGTTGCTCTGGCGAAAGTCCAGGGTCAGGCCCAACTCCGCGGCGTGGCCCTGGCAACGCGCTTCGATGCTGGCGAAGCTGGCACTGCCGTAGGTGCCGTCCTTGCCCAGCCCATAGAGGTTAGCGTTGGGGCCATTGAGGAAGTACACGGTGTGGGGCATGAGGTTCTCCGGCTTATTCGGCGAGGTGCAGCACGAGGTGGGCGTCGGCCGCCTTCATACGCTCCAGTCGTCCGGCACCACGGCGATCACATCGATCTCCATCAACCACTCCGGTTGACCGAGGCCGGAAATCACCAGCCCGGTGGAAATCGGGAACACGCCCTTGAGCCATTTGCCGACCTCCTGGTACACCGGCTCGCGGTAGCGCGGGTCGATCAGATAGGTGGTGGTCTTGACGATATGGGACAGGTCGGAACCCGCCTCCTCAAGCAGTTGCTTGACGTTTTTCATGGCCTGTTCGGCCTGGGCACGCGGGTCGCCGAGGCCGACCAGGTTGCCGTCGAAATCGGTGCCGATCTGGCCGCGCACATAGATGGTGTTGCCGGCGCGCACGGCCTGGCACAGGTCGTTGTCCAGCGCCTGGTTGGGATAGGTCTGTTTGGTATTGAACATGCGGATACGGGTATGGGTGGGCATGGCGAGCGACTCGTCGGCAGCGGGATGCAATCAGCTTCACATCGCCGGTCGCCGGACGAAACCAGCATTTGTGCGGGGTAGTGCTTAGGAAAAACCGAAGCCCGTGCAGGTCATCGCCCTGCGCAGGGCCCGCGCCTATCCCGGCATGAACCCTGCAACGCGCTGGGCATACAGTCATTACCGAGGTACAGGCCTGATGCTCAGTCGTATCACTCAGCGCCAACTGGAATATTTCGTCGCGTCGGGCGAGGCCGGCAGCATCAGTGCCGCGGCTGAACGCATCCATGTCTCGTCGCCGTCGATCTCGGCGGCGATCACTCACATGGAGGCCGAGCTGGGCATCCAGCTGTTTATCCGGCATCACGCCCAGGGCATTTCGCTGACGGCCGTGGGGCGCCTGGTGATGCAAGAAGCCAAACAGATCCTGGAGCAGGTGAGCAACCTCTACACCATCGCCTCGGAGTCGTTGAACACCGTGCGCGGGCCGCTGCGCGTGGGTTGCCTGGAGTCGCTGGCGCCGATGATCACCCCCGAGCTGGTGTTTGGTTTCGGTCGTGCGTTTCCCGGCGTGCGCCTGACCCAGGCCGAAGGCAACCACGAGGAACTGCTGGAAAAACTGCGCAGTGGCGAGCTGGACATCGCCCTGACCTACGACCTGGTGACCAGCCCCGACATCGATTTCCAACCCCTGGCGCACCTGCCGCCGTATGTGATGGTCGGCGAGTACCACCCGCTGGCGAGTCTGTCGGCAGTCAGCATGCAGGACCTGGAGGCGTACCCGGTGGTGCTGCTCGACACGCCCTGGAGCCGCGACTATTTTCTCAGCCTGTTTATGCAGGCAGGCACCACGCCGAACATCATCATGCGCTCCACCAACCTCGAAACGGTGCGCGCCATGGTCGGCAACGGGATCGGTTATTCCTTCGCGAATGCGCGGCCCAAATCGAACCTGTCCCAGGACGGCAAACGCGTGATCCGCCTGCGCCTGGCGGGCGCGCACCGGCCGATGAAGCTGGGCTACGCCACGGCGAGCAACACCCAGCTGTCGCGTGTGGTGTCGGCGTTTGCCGAGCGCTGCCGCATGTTTGTGTCCGACCAGTACATCCCCGGCATGGCCCCGCCGAGCTTTTTTGACCCGCATGCGGTGCGCTCGCTCAGCAGTGTGAGCTGAATTTGCACCAAAAGGTGGCGTGTTCGGCGCGGTGAGTTCAGGCGCGCACCCTTTCGGTCAGGGCCTACAGCCTATCCAATGTGGGAGGGGGCTTGCCCCCGATTGCAGTGGGTCAGCTTGCTGATGTGTTGCTGATGCGCCGCTATCGGGGGCAAGCCCCCTCCCACATTGATTTTTGGTGGTTTCGAGGGTGGCGGGGGGCTGCGTAGGTTCTGCCTACCTAGTGGACCGGGTTTTACGAATTGACCCCAAGTGCCTCCCGCCACGACTCTGAATTCATTGACGCAGATCAACTTCTTTTTTGGGGCAGGGCAGCGCGACGATGACATTCGACTGGAATTATATGTTGGGTCTGCTGGGTGACGCCGAGTTCTGGCGCGCAACGTGGACGGTGATCAAGCTCAGCACCCTGACCTGGGTCTTGAGTATCGGTCTGGGCTTTCTGCTGGCGCTGGCCAAGCAATCCAGACATGGGCTGCTCAGCGTTCCTGCGCGTGGCTATATCTGGCTGTTCCGCAGCCTGCCGTTGTTGGTGCTGTTGATCTTTATCTACAACCTGCCGCAAGCGCTGCCCGGCACGTCGGCGATTCTGGCCGACCCGTTCTGGTCCGGCCTGTTGGCCCTGGTGATCTGCGAAACGGCGTATGTGGCCGAGATCCATCGCGGCGGTCTGCTCTCGATCCCCAAAGGCCAGGGCGAGGCAGCGCGGGCGTTGGGCTTGAAGTTTTTCGGCACCCAATGGCGCGTGGTGATCCCCCAGGCTGTGCGGGTGGCGCTGCCGTCCCTGGCCAACGAATACATCTCCATCGTCAAGCTCACCTCGCTGGTGTCGGTGATCTCGCTGACGGAAATCCTGATGGTCGGCCAGCGCCTGTATTCGCAGAACTTCCTGGTGATCGAAACCATGGCGGCGGTGGCGTTTTTCTACGTGTTTATCGTCACCGTGTTCGACTTCCTGCTCAAACGCCTGGAGCGCTTTCTCGACGTCAACCAACGCAATGTGTCGCGGGTTCCCGATGCGGCGGTGCTGGCGCTGGCCACGCAACAACGGGTTGCGCTGCAACGCCCGGCAACCACCGGGGCCCCGGCGCTGCAAGCCACGCGGCTGCACAAGGCCTACAACGACATCGAGGTGCTGGGCTCGGTCAACCTGCAGGTCCAGTCCGGTGAAGTGGTGTCGGTGATCGGGCCGTCGGGGTCGGGCAAAACCACCTTGATTCGCCTGCTCAACGGCCTGGAGCAACTGGACAACGGCGAGATCAAGATCAATGGTCAGCCGTTCATCCACCTGAACAAAACCGGCGCGCAGAAACCGCAGTACGTCGAACACGCCGAGCATCGCCTGAACATCGGCATGGTGTTCCAGAGCTTCAACCTGTTCCCGCATTTGAGCGTGCTCGACAACCTGCTGATGGCGCCGAAATACCACGGCCTGGGGCGTACCGACGCGCTCAAGCAACAGGCCTACGCGCTGCTGCACAAGGTTGGCATGCTCGACCACGCCTGGAAGTACCCGCACCAACTCTCCGGCGGCCAGCAACAACGCGTGGCGATCGCCCGCGCGTTGATGATGCGCCCGCAAATCATGCTGTTCGACGAGCCCACCTCGGCGCTCGACCCGGAGAAAGTCAACGAAGTGCTGCAAGTCATCGAAGCCTTGGCCGAGGAGGGCATCACCATGGTGATCGTCACCCACGAGATGAATTTCGCGTTCAAGGTCTCCGATCGGATCGTGTTCATGGAGAAGGGGCGTGTGGTCTGCGACGACACGCCTGCGGTATTGCGCAGCGGCCAGAACCCACGCGTGGAGGCGTTCCTCAAGGACGTCTCGCTGGCGTGACCCTCTAACGTTCAGGAAAAACAAAATGATCGAGCAACATCAAATCGAGCAGTTCCAGCGCGACGGCTACCTGGTGGTGGAAGGCGTGTTGTCGATGGACGAAGTGGCCGCGTTGCAGCACGACTTCGACCAATGGGTAGAAGAAAGTCGCCGCCATGACCAGGGCTGGGGCACCACCGTGGATGGCCGCGCACGCTTCGATCTGGAGGGCGACCATCGCGCCGATCACCCGTCGCTGCGGCGGGTCAGTTCGCCCACCGAGATTTCCCCGGTGTATGAGCGCGTGGCGTTGCATTCACGCATGGCGGCGATTTCCGCGCAGTTGATCGGCGCCAGTGGCACGCGCTTTCACCACAGCAAGATCAACTCGAAGCTGCCCCGCACCGCGACCCAGGTGAAGTGGCACCAGGACTTTTTATTCACGCCCCACAGCAACGACGACATCATCACCGCCTTGCTGATGGTCAGCGAAGTGACCCCGCAAAACGGCCCGCTGAATGTGATCCCCGGCAGCCATAAAGGCCCGTTGTGGTCGCACTGGCAGAACCAGCGTTTCACCGGCGCGGTGGACGATGCCGTGGTCGCGCAACACTGTCGGCAACCGGTCGCCTGCTACGGCCCGGCCGGCTCCGTGTGCTTCATGCACACCCGGCTTTTGCATGCCTCCAGCCCTAACGAGACCGAACTGCCGCGCACCCTGTTTATCAGCGTCTACGCCGCTGAAGACGCGCTGCCATTCGGCGAAAACCCTCTGCCCAGCGCACATGCCGGCCTGCTGGTGGCCGGTGAAGAAAGTGGCTTGATACGTTCCACGGACAACCAACTGCGCTTGCCGCAGAAACCCCGTGGCGCGTCTTTCTTCGTGCAACAGGCCGGACAAGATTCTGCCACTGCCTAACCTCCCAACCCCCTTGCAGGTATTGACCATGACAGCGTTTCGTAAAAGTGTTCGTCCCCTTGCCGTGTGCCTGCTGGGCGCAGCGGTTGCGATGACCTCGTTGGCGGCTTCGGCGTTCCAGCAGGACGGCAAGATCATCGCCGGTTCCGATGTGACGTTCTTCCCCTATGAGTACATGGATAACAACAAGCCAGCGGGCTTCGATATCGAGTTCATGGACGGCCTGGGCAAGGTCATGGGGCGCAAGGTCGAGACCCTCGACACGCGTTTCCCCAACCTGATCACCGGCCTGCAGGCCGGGCGTTTCGATGTGACCAACTCGTCGATGTACATCACCGCCGAGCGGGTCAAGGTCATCGACATGATCCCCTACCTGAAAAGCGGTGAGTCGATCCTGACCCTCAAGGATAGTGCTTTCCAACCCAAGACCCCGGAAGAATTCTGCGGCCACAAGATCGGTTCCATGGGCGCTACGTCCTGGCTCGCGCAGATGAACAAACTGTCGGCCGAGTACTGCGTGGCCAAGGGCTTGAAGCCGATCCAGATCAGCGAGTACAGCACCGACCCGCAAACCACCCAGGCGTTGCTGGCCCATGCGGTCGAAGCGCAGATCACCGACGCGGCCGTGGCCCGTGGCGTGATCGACAAGCTGGGCAGCCGCGTGGTGATTTCCTCCGACGCCTTGATCTACCCGGTGCTGAACGGCTTCGGCGTGAAGAAGGGCAATGACACGGTGAAAAAAGCCTTGCTCGACGGCCTGGAGAAGTACCGCGCCACGCCGGAATACGCGGCCTTGCTCAAGAAGTACAACTTCGAGGCCCCCACCGATGCCGACCTTGCGGCGCTGATGCCCAAGTAAGCCTATTGCGCGGCCGCCGTCTTGCGGTCGCGCCCTGCGGAGACCGATCCATGGCGTTATCCCTCGAAGAACAGACGCGCATTGACCTGGCAGCGACCTTTCGCATCGTCGCCCACCTGGGTATGCACGAAGCGGTGGCCAACCACTTCAGCGCTGCCGTGTCGGCCGATGGCAAACAGTTTTTGCTCAACCCGAGGTGGAAGCACTTCTCGCGCATTCGCGCCAGCGACCTGCTGCTATTGAACGCCGATGACCCCAGCTGTGCCGACCACCCGAACGTGGACGCCACCGCCTGGTCGATCCACGGGCAGATCCACCGACTGCTGCCGCACACCCGCGCCGTGCTGCACCTGCACCCGGTCTACACCACGGCGGTGGCGTGCCTGGCCAAGCCGCACATCCCGGCGATCGACCAGAACACCGCGCGCTATTTCAACCGCGTGGCGGTGGACGAGCTCTACGGCGGCATGGCCGATACCGAAGCCGAAGGCGCGCGCCTGGTCGGCCTGCTCGACGGCAAGAGCCGCCTATTGATGGGCAACCACGGCGTGATGGTGACCGCTTCGTCCATCGGTGAAGCGTTCGACGATATCTGGACCCTGGAGCGCGCCTGCCAGATCCTCGTCACGGCGTGGTCCACCGGGCAGCCGCTGCGGGTGTTGTCCGATGAAGTGGCGGAAAAAACCGCGCGGGGCTGGGAAGGCATTACCGATTTCTCGCGCCAGCATTTTGAAGAAATGAAGCAAATGATGATCGATGCCGATGCGTCGGTGCTCGACTGAGGAAGCGCTATGACCTTTTCCGTTGTTGCCCGCTGTGCCGAGACGGGCCAGTTGGGGATCGCCATCAGTTCGTCGAGCATCGCCGTGGGCGCGCGTTGCCCGTGGCTGCGCCCCGGTGTGGGCGCGGTGGCATCGCAGAACATCACTTTGCCGAGCCTGGGCCCGCAGATTCTCGACCTGCTGGAGCAGGGCATGACGCCGAGTGAGGCCGTGGCGGCAGTGTTCGCCGGGCAGGACCACCGCGACTATCGGCAGGTGACGGTGATCGATCGGCTGGGCCGCACAGCGCACTTCAGCGGCGCGCAGACTCTCGGCCTGCATGCCGCGCAGAGCGGCGAGCAATGCGTCGCGGCCGGGAACATGCTGGCCAATCCCGGTGTGATCGCCGCGATGGTCGGCGCGTTCGAAAACGCCTCGGGGCATCTGGCTGACCGGCTGCTCGCCGCGATGCACGCAGGCCAGGCCCTCGGCGGCGAAGCGGGGCCGGTGCATTCGGCGGCCCTGATGGTGGTCGACGATCTGCTCTGGCCCATCGTCAATCTGCGCGTGGACTGGGTCGATGCCGAGCCGATCGGCGCCCTCGATCAGTTGTGGCAGGCCTATCGCGGGCAACTGCAAGACTACCTCGACCGCGCCCTCCACCCGCACATCGCGCCGGGCTATGCGGTGCCGGGAGATGACCGATGAGCCACAGCCGTGACCTGCTGGCGCAACTGGTGCGCTTTGACACCACCAGCCGCGAATCCAACCTCGCGTTGATCGACTTCGTGCGTACTTATTTGCAGGGCCACGGCGTCGCCTGTGAACTGGTGTTCAACGAACACAAGAACAAGGCCAACCTGCTGGCGACCATCGGCCCGGCGGATGTGCCCGGCATCGTGTTGTCCGGGCATACCGATGGGGTGCCGGTGGACGGCCAGCGCTGGAGCGTGGCGCCGTTCGACCTCACCGAACAAGACGGCAAGTTGTACGGGCGTGGCACCGCCGACATGAAGGGCTATATCGCCTGTGTGTTGGCCTGTGTGCCGGCGCTGGTGCGGGCGTCGTTGCGCATGCCGGTGCACATCGCGCTGTCCTATGACGAGGAGGTGGGGTGCCTGGGCGTGCGTTCATTGATCGAACGGTTTCGCGCGCAGCCGGTCAAGCCGCTGTTGTGCGTGATCGGCGAGCCCACCGAGCTCAAGCCGGTGCTGGGGCACAAAGGCAAATTGGCCATGCGTTGCGATGTGCATGGCGCGGCGTGTCATTCGGCCTATGCGCCGTCGGGCGTCAACGCCATCGAATACGCGGCCTGCTTGATCCGGGAACTGGTGCGGCTCGGTGAAGAACTCAAGGCGCCGCAACACCTGAACGCGGCGTTCGATCCGCCGTTTTCCACGGTGCAAACCGGGGTGATGAGCGGCGGCAAGGCGCTGAATATCGTGCCGCAGCAGTGCAGCTTCGATTTCGAAGTACGCTCGCTGCCGGCCCAGGACCCGTGGCAGGTGGCGCACCAGTTACGGTTGTATGCCGAGCACACCCTGCTACCGGCGATGCAGGCGGTGAGTGCGCAGTGCGCGATCGGTTTCAGTGAGTTGTCCAGCTATCCGGGGTTGGCGACTTCGTCGCAAAGCCAGGCCGCTGAGTGGGTCGCGCAGTTTTGCGGTTCGCGGGACTTCGGTACCGTCGCCTTCGGCAGCGAAGGCGGGTTGTTCGATCAGGCGGGGATTCCCACCGTGGTGTGCGGGCCGGGCAGCATGGAGCAGGGGCACAAGGCGGATGAATTCATCAGCCTGCAACAACTGGATGCCTGTGATCGAATGCTGGAGCGGGTGGTGGAGTTTGTGCGTCAATAGCCCTCGCACTGACACTCGTGGTGAAGAAGGGGCCCCAGTTGAACGAACACACATTGTCCATGCGCCTGGAACGCGTGGCGGCGCATGTGCCGGCCGGCGCGCGGTTGGCGGATATCGGCTCCGACCATGGCTACCTGCCGGTGGCGTTGTTGCGCCGCGGCCTGATCGCGGCGGCGGTGGCGGGGGAGGTGGCCGCGACGCCATTCCAGGCCGCCGAACGCACCGTGCGTGAAAATGGCCTGGAGCGACATGTCAGCGTGCGCCTGGCCGATGGCCTGGCAGCCATCGAACCCGGCGACGCGATCAGTGCGATCAGCGTCTGCGGCATGGGCGGCGAGACCATCCGCGACATCCTCGACAGCGGCAAGGCCTATCTCACCGGCCAGGAGCGCCTGATCCTGCAACCCAACGGCGGTGAACAACCGTTGCGCCAATGGCTGATGGACAACGGTTACCGCATCCTGGTCGAAGAGTTGTTGCGGGAAAACCGCTTCTACTACGAGATCATCGTCGCCGAGCGCGCCGAACCGCGGGTGTACAGTGCCGAGGAGTTGTACTTCGGCCCGCTGCACCTGCAGGCCCGCAGCCCGGACTTCCTGGCCAAGTGGCAACGCCTGCTGCGGCAAAAGCAGAAAACCCTGGCCGGTTTCGAACAGGCCCGCCAGGCGTTACCGCCGGCCAAGGTGCAAGAGGTCGCCCAGCAAGTGCAGTGGATCACCGCGTTGCTGGCGTGACCGCAGCGGGTTGATCGAACCCACTCGCTACGCGGTCGTTCCCGACGCTGAGTGCTTTCGCCCCATCTTCGCGCACGGCACACGATTTTTCGGGTGTCGCACCGCCTGTTCAGGGGGCCGCTCTCTGCGGCCCGTATCTTGCTTGAGCCTTCCCAATCAATGACATGGCACTTTGCCGTTAGTCATTTCAAGGCGTCACCCATCGTTGCCGCGTGTGGGTGGTTTTAGGGAGTAGTCGGCCATGCACAGTCTTTTGTCACCCGGTATCCGCCTGCTCGGACGTTTCGGCTTCGCACGCAAATTCCAGATTCTGTTCATTCTGTTCATTCTGCCCTTGGCCGGGAGCCTCTGGATGATCGGGCTGGACTATCGCGACAAACTCGCGGTGATTTCCAGCGAAAAGTCCGGCGTTTCTCAACTGCTGACCCTGGACGCGCTAGATGGCCAATTAACGGCCCAACGCAACCTGGCGTCGCGCTGGAAAGCGCTGGACCTGCTGCGTGAACCGACTCCTGCAGCCAAGGCGGCGATGGACCAGGTGGATGCGAACAACCCGCTCATCCTGCAAAGCCTGCAAGCCCTGGGCGACGCGCTCAAGAAACAGGGCGCGAGCGCCGATACCCTGGCCCGCTTCGATGCGTTGCAGGCAGCGGTCAAGGGGATGGATGTGCAATCCCTGCGCACCGTCGGCTGGTGGCCAGACGGCTACGACCGCTTCACCTCGGCGCTGAGCGCCATGCAAACCCTGCGTGAACAGATCACCCTCGACGCCGGCCTGATCCTCGACCCCTGGCTGGAGACTTACCTGCTGATGCAGATTTCCAGCCAGCACACGCCGGACCTGATCGAGCGTATCGGGCGCATGGCCAGTATTGGTCAGTCGTCCATCGCCTCGGGCCAGTTCACCTTGCAAAGCCGCTTGCAGATGCGCGACCTGCGCGGCCGTATCGGCGATGCGCGGGACCAGTTGATCAAGGCTGCGGCATCGCTCAAGGCCAAGCCATATGCCGGCCTGGAACCCTGGACCGCGCAGTACGACAACAGCCTGCAACAACTGGACAGCGAGCTCAAAGTGCTCGACGACGGCGTGTTTGGCGGCACCATCAAGCTTGACCCTGCCAGTTTCGAGCGCAGTGTCGACACCATGCTCGGCAGCCTGGGCGCGTTGCGCAAGCAATCGCTCGGCTCGCTGGATGCGCGCCTGACCCATTACCACGACCGCTCCTTGCAGCAATTCATCCCCGTAGCGGCCATTTTCAGCCTGCTGGCCCTGGCGGCGCTGTACCTGTTCATGTGCCTGCAAGCCTCGATCCGCCGCAGTGCCAGCGGTATCACCACGCTGGCTGAGTCGTTGCGCGACGGCAACCTGTGTGTGGAAGTGGCGGTGGACGGTCGCGATGAGCTGGCGGCGATCAGCGCGGCGCTC
Source organism: Pseudomonas sp. GV105 (assembly GCF_003058185.1). NCBI lineage: Bacteria > Pseudomonadati > Pseudomonadota > Gammaproteobacteria > Pseudomonadales > Pseudomonadaceae > Pseudomonas > Pseudomonas sp. GV105. Next base: position 2,691 of record NZ_QBUF01000004.1, on the reverse strand, counting down.
AACGTGGCGGTGGTGCAACTGCGTACCAGCCTGCTGGGGGTCAATCACGAGACTCAGCAACTCGGGTCGGCGGTGCTTACGCTCAATTCGCAGTCGGGCAGTACCCTCAGCGACGTCGAAGACCAGCAACACCAGATCAGCCAGATCGCTGCGGCGGCGACGCAATTGGCCGCCACCTCCATGGGCGTCGCCAAAAGTTGTGAGCAAGCCTCCGGCAGTGCCCAACACACCCGCCGCATCGCTGAAGACAGCAGCCGCGACAGCCAGCGCACTACGGCGAGCATCCAGCAACTCAACCAGCGCCTGACCGACACCGCCAACGCCCTGGAGCAAGTGAGTCAACAGGGCCAGCAGATTCAGTCGGTGGTCGACACCATTCGAGGCATTGCCGAGCAAACCAACCTGTTGGCACTCAACGCCGCCATCGAAGCCGCGCGGGCCGGCGAACAGGGCAGGGGGTTTGCCGTGGTCGCCGATGAAGTGCGCAGCCTGTCGCAACGCACCCAGGCCTCCACCGCGCAAATCGCCGGCACCGTCGACAGCCTGCGCGCCACGGTCAGCCAGGCCGTCACACTGATGAGCGTCGCCTGTGCCCAGGCGCTGACCGACGCCGAATCCGTTACCGGGCTGGGCGCGCGGCTGGGCGAGATCGCCGGAGCCGTGCAGAACGTCACCGACACCCTGGCGCATATCGCGGCGGCGGTGGAAGAACAAGCGACGACGGCGGACGAGGTGAGCGGCAATATCCAGCAAGTGGATCAGGCGGCAGGGCGCTTGCTCGATGGCGCGCGGGCGGTGAATCAGGCAGCGGATACGTTGAGCAAGGGCAGCCGTGCGCTGAGTGACAACACCGCACGTTTCCGCCTGAGCTGAATAGGCCGCCGGGTGTAAGCCGGTCTAGTTTGTGTCCTGACTGGACTCTACTTCGAGTTTCAATCGGTCAGCCTTGCTGATGTACTTGTCCTTGGTTTTCGGCGCCAATTTGGCACTGGCCTTTTTCGCGTTGGCCTTTAATAGCTGATTGATCTTTTTACGACGGTTCATGTTGGTCTCACCCACCTGGTCAATTCTCGAATGATATCAGCTAAAAACAATGGGCCCGATTTTGACGGTGCGGTGTCATAAAATAGTGGCACAATGCCTCATTCTCAGGCATCGCAAGCACAAGGAGATGAGCCTTGCACCTATTGATCACTCGCGCCGCCTCACTCAGGGCCACGCTTCATCGCCCTGAACCCTTCAACCTGTTCACGCTGTTGCGCAGTGCTTCGGACGAGGTCCGCCTGCACTCTCGCTACCTGGCTTTTTTGCTCAACCCCAAGGGCGCCCACGCCGCGGGCGGGAAACTGCTGGAGCTGTGGCTCGCGGCGTTGAATATAGAAGGCTTCGATTGTCGCGCTGTCACGGTGGATGTCGAGTACCGCAATGTCGACATCCTGATCCGCAACGGCAAGCGCCAGGCGATCATCATTGAGAACAAGCTCAACGCCGAGGACCAGGACGCCCAGTTGCACCGTTACCTGGAAGCGCTCCAGGGCGAGGGCTACCAGACGTTCCCGCCGTTGTACCTCACCCTGGACGGGCGCGATGCCGACACGCGCAGTTGCCTGGGCATCGACTACCAACGCATCAGCTACGCCGCCGACATCCTGCCTTGGCTTGCGCAATGCCAACCTTGGGTGATCCGCGAAGCGGGCGTGCGAGAAAGCCTGCTGCAGTACATCGACCTCATCGCAAAACTGACTTTCCAGAACCAAGGACACGCCTACATGGACGCGCTCAAGCAGACGTTACGCCAGGACAACAACCTGCTCGTGGTCAAGGACCTGCAGAGAGCCTTCACCGAGACGCTCAAAGACCTGCAACTGGAACTCTGGCAAGCCGTTGCCAAGTGCGTCGAAGATAAATACCCCACGCTGCCCAAGCCCTCTGAAGCGCCCACTGCGGCGGTTATCGACCGTTACTACAGCGCGGCCAGGGATAACCGTTATTACGGCCTTCACTACGAGCTGGGCTTTATGGCGGGCTCGGTCTACATCGAGCTCAATCATCGCTTCTATTGTGGCTATTGCTGCGATGCCGAATCCCATCCTCGCGATTTCGGGCAACTGGAAATGTTGACGCTGTTGTTGGAGAACGATGGCGTCAGCGAAAATGGCTTGCTCTGGCGCTTCACCACCGAACTCAATATGAAACACCCCAGCGACGAGCACCTGATGACACTGCTTGCATCGGGGACGCGAGCGCAAGCGGCAGAGCGCATGGCAGACGACCTTTATGACCTCTGGTACAAGGCGCATGAACTCTACGGCGCAGCAGCGTCGGGCGCGGGCCGCATGACGGCCGATCAGCCAGGCTAGGCTTGGGGCCGCGCCGCTGGACAGCTACTTGCCCTACTCAGACTCCCGAGCCTGAGTAGGGAAAAGAATTTTCAGGCGGGGGTTGACCACGTAATTTAATCCTGTATTATTTGCCTCCCGCTAACGAGCAGTTCGCTGCTAGTCTGGCTTAAGTAATTGATTTTGTTGATAAAATTAAAAACTTTTAGGGTTGCTACTTCGAAGAGTGTGCTGTAGAGTGCGCTCCTCGGTTGAGGCGAAAGATCTTAACCAACCGCTCTTTAACAACTGAATCAAGCAATTCGTGTGGGTGCTTGTGGAGTCAGACTGATAGTCAACAAGATTATCAGCA